>JAHBNG010000014.1 GCA_019217005.1 Chloroflexi bacterium TSY | reverse complement strand
GTCTGGCTCTATTCAGGCTACCTTGTTTATAGGCAATGTTTGTCAGACAGAGCAGGTGATAGACTTGCATTGTGTAGCTTCCGATGGATTGAGCGAGCATCAATCCATCATCGGCACAACGTTCTGCTTGTTCTAATTCATCTCTCATCACATAGATCTGCGCTAAGGTGACGAGCTGGAAGGTGTCTAAGATACGGTTGCTTGTGCCGTGTGGGCGTTTGACCATTTGTTCGAGAAATGCTTTGACTTCTGACAGATCAATTGATGGATCTGCAACCGCACGTTGCCAGGCTAGACTGGCAAGTCCGCTTCTAATATTCACAATACCACGTTGGTGCTCTAAACGCTGAAAGATGGCCAAGCTCTCGTGATAGCGACGTTCTGCCTGGGCATAGTGACCAATATAGGTATCGATTCGAGCCTGAATCGGGAGGGCGTAGGCTTGGAAATAGAGCAGTTGGTGGCGACGACAGACTCGCAAAGATTCTTCAATCAAGCGTTGGGCTGCCGCATAATCACCTTTTTGGGCCGTAGATTGGGCCAGCTGTTGCAAATTGTCGGCGATTGCGCCCCAGTCTTGATGTCTGCGAACGACAGCGAGCGCCTGTTCTAAATAGTCGATCGCTTCGGTCAGATGACCCTGCCAGCCGACGGTTGTTCCCAATATATTCTGCGCAAAGGCAATTTCAAGCTCGCGCCCGAGACTTTTCGTAATAGAAATACTCTCTTGCAGCAGTTGTGCTGCGTCCGCGTATGTGCCCTGGCCGTAGAAAAATAGCGCTTGCTTTCGCAAGAGAGTCAATCGAACTTCTGCCATTAAATGATTGTTCAGTACATGATCAGCCGATTGAGATAGTTGCTCTAATTGGATCAATGTGTGGGCCAACACTTCAGTGCCCTCCTGCTCACTACGCTGGGTCCAGTAGAATTCGCAGAAGGCGTTGCAGACATCACGAATGAGTGTCAGCTCGCCATGTGCAACGGCCCATTGCCAGGCCCCCAGAATGTTCTCGCTCTCAGTCCTGATTTCCTCCAGGCCTTGTTGATCATCGATCAAGCGTTCTCGACGAGAAGCCAAATAATTGAGATAGTAATGACTGTGCTTTTGTTCGATATCTTGGATCGGTGTAACCTCAGTTGCACTGCCATCTCCAGACTGTTGACTCTGCCGTTTGTCCTGGAGAAATTGCCGCAGAAGTTCATGCAGGTGATAGCGTCCGGTAGATGTGGTCTGGACAAGCATCTTCTCTGTCAATCGCATTAAGATTGGCCAAGATGCACCCGTGATTTGGATGGCAGCTTCGGCCTGAAAATCCCCTTGAAAGACCGCCAGTGCGATCAGTATTTGACGTTCATCAGCGGGCACCATTTGCCAGCTCTGTTCCAAGACAGCCCGCATACTGCGATGGCGCTCGGGTACGTTCTGGTGATGAGTCGTGAGGATATCAAGGTTGCGCTCGATTTCTAGAGCAATCTGCTTCGGCGGAAACGCTTTGAGCCAAGTCGTTGCCAATTCGATCCCCAATGGCGACCCACCAACAAGGCGGCAAATCCTGAGCACATCTGCGCGATGTTGTGCGAACACAAGGTCGGGTCGGGTTTGGTGCGCATAGTACAAAAATAGCTGAACAGCATCAGGCAGCAACTCTGCTGAGTCCAGTTCCTCGGTGGTTGTCGTCGCAAAATGAATGTCGCTCTCATCTGTCTGCCCTTCTGGATCGGTTATGTACATGCCGGTCACCATCTGCAGCCACTCTTCCCGCAGATTGAGCGGTTCGCGCGAGGTCACGAGCAACTTGACTTGTGGGGCAACTACGAGTAACTCCGTGAGCAATAGGGCACCACTCAACAGATGTTCAAAGTTATCTAGCACCAAAAGCAGTTCTTTGTCGGCCAAAAAGGTAAAGAGGCTTTCCTGGGATAGTGATTCTGAATGAGTTGGGCGATATTGTATTGCTTCGGCAATCGCTGTTAGAATTTCCGCCGTGCGTTGCACAGCTTGTAGAGGGATAAAGAACACACCGGCGGCAAATTGACCAGGGTCAATCGTTGTTTGATCGATGGTTTGTACAGCGCCCGCCGTTGTCGCATCAATGAATACCCGTGCGGCTTGTAGTGCCAATCGGCTCTTTCCCATCCCCCCAGAACCAAGCAGCGTTAATAAGCGGCAAGCCGGTTGTTGGAGGCGCAGTAAAGTCTCGGCCAATTCTCGTTGACGCCCAACAAATGGTGTCGATTGGGCTGGTAAGTTGTGGGTAGGTAAATGAATGGGCTTTGGTGAAGAAGCTCGTTCCAAAAGTTGAGAGGTTTCCAAGTTTGCTTCTGTTTCCGCATCTACTTTCGGCTGTTTCAAACTCGTTTGTTCGGCATCCCCTTTGTCACTTAGCTTCTTATCCCTCCGCTCCAACTGACCGCTACGAATTTGTGCCACGAGATGGATGGTGTCAGAGTCTGGTTCGACACCCAATTCCTCCTGTAGGATTTGCTGACAGTGCTCAAAGTGGGCAAGGGCTGCATTCCGTTGCCCACTTTGTGTCAGAAAGCGCATGAGTTGACGGTGGGATTCTTCGTGCCAGGGTTCTAGCGTCAGAAGATGGCGCGTATGGGTAATTGCGTTACTAAGATCCCCCATCTCTGCACATAAATCTGCTAATCGGATCAATGTATCCTGTAACAGATTGCGATAGCGCGTGCGCTCTATGAGAATCCACTGCTCGAATTCAGGTGCATCTTGAATATAGACGCCTTCGAGGAAATCGCCATGGTAGCAATCGACCGCCTGTTGTAGTTGAGTAGCTTCTTGACTTGCCGTATTTTCTACAAAGGCAAATATGTCGAGCCGATCATCGGGTGTTTGCACAAACGCAATAGTCTCGCGTGTACTTTGAATTCGGTCTGCGAACAGATGGCGTAAGTTAGAAAGGGTTGATGTGAGACTACGCCGCGCATATTGCTCTGCAACATCTCCCCAAAAGAGCCCAGCCAGGGTTGCGCGCGTGTGGGCACGTCTTGTTGCAGCAAGATAGTAAAAAAGTGCCTGGGCTTTACTAGAGCGAAACCCAGAAACAGTCTCGCCCGCTCGGTATAATTCGGGCGTGCCAAGCAGCTTGATTGTTAGCTGTTCGTTCATACGCGACTCATCTCCTCCTGCGGCATGTCAACGGTTGCTTTCTCGTTGCACAGTCGCTACGATTGGCTTGTTTATGCTCCTTGAGCGCAACGACTTTACAAGTCATTAATGGCAATATACACTTTAATATGATATCATTTTCAGCCTATCGTGACGAGATCACAGGCTTGCAGAAGAAATGGTCGAACTGGGTGATGCCAATACCGAAAAGGAACACTATATCGTTCAACAAGCCACAATTGCGGTAGAATCGGGTGGTTCATTTTAGGCGGACAATTAGGTTTACATTTTGCAAAGAGAAAAGATGTTTATATTTTCTACTTTGAGCCATGCTCGAGCAGAAAATGACCTCAATATAGATTTTTATCTATGTATCAAAAGTGTAAAACCTAATTCTGAACCACCCAAAATTAAACAATTAAGCGATAGGTTGGCGACGATGGGCTCGTTGCTGCAAATGGAAAGATTCATCATAAGGTTTCTTGTCTTGCCACAATTTCCAAATGATGCAAATCCAGCGATTAGCGAGAGTGCGATCAGCATGACTCTTTTTGAGACCGCGTTGGCGAGCGGCGGTGTAAAAAGCAGCGGCCCAAGAAGACTCTTTGCGGGAGCAGCAGCAAATTGCTGAGTAAAATAACGAAAGTCGTGATCGCAAGCTCTGCGGAAATGAACGGTTCTGACTTTGCCACTTTGTTTGGTGACAGGACAGGTTCCCGCCAGAGACTGAAGGCTCATGGGAGAGGGGAAAGCGTTTCCTGTCTTCGCCAAACTTGACCAGAAGACTGGGAGCTAAAAGCTGGCCAGCACCAGGTAAAGAAGCAAAGATATGCTGATCCGGATGTTGCAGAAAAAGTGACTGTAACTGGTCAAGGGTCTCTTGTTCATAGCGCAGTGCAAGCAAAAAGACATTCAGCCAGCTGAAGAGCTTCTCGTTGATACGCTGGCACAAATGCAGGAGCTGATGTGGGATAAGTGGCGGTTAACTTATCATAACAAGTGACCCATTTACGGGGTTGCGTATGTCGGTGCTGCTTGAGAAACTCTTGGAAGCCTTCATAGGTGGAGTTGCGCACATGCTCTGGCGTTGGATAGGTCAGAACCAGGTGGCAGGCAATCCGAGAAGGCCAGTTGCTGAAGACCTCAAGCAGCGCCGGATGGTAACGCAACAGGCAAGCGCGCAGACGGTTGGATAAGGCCACAGTCTCTTTGGTCCAGTATTGTGTGGCACTGCTGACCACTCGCATCTGCTGGAGTAATTCACTGCCAGGTGACCAAGGATAAAATCGATGGACATCGGTCCGCAACAAATCTGCTATCACATAGGCATCACTCTTATCATTATGCGCACCACTTTGACTATAGCGCTCCCGACTCTTGTTCACCACATTCGGCGGCACCACATAGACATTCTTGTACCCGCTCGACCAGAGATAATCAATCAGCAAATTATGCGCTGTTTCCAGTCCCACTGTCACTTCATCATGGCTCGCTCCTGTCTTCTTTCTCATTTCTTCAATTTGGCGAAATCCCTTCTGGCTATGCTCTATCTGCGCATAGCCCAGCGCTCGTCCTGTCTCATCCAACATCATCACATCATGTTTCTTTTCACTCCAGTCGATTCCCATTTTCACTTTCATCTTGGACCTCCTCTCCCGTATCGCCTGAGCTCCTCAACTTTGGACGCTGTTTTCCGTTTTCCTGTTATGGCACTCGAGGTGCTGCACGCTTTCGACGTTGCACGGCGTCGACCTGGCGGACTGTCCGGGAAGGGCGGTCGCACCGCTCGAAGAGGTTGGTCCTTTTTGCCAGGTCGAGAGTCCAATAAGTTTCGGCTTTCCTTGCTTTTGCCTTCCCTTATTTTATCTCCCTTTCCTATATTACCTAACAGGAAGAGGTCAGGCATGAGGTCGTCAACGAGACTCTTCTTTACCTCTACCTATTAGATAATATAGGAAAGGAGTTAGAATGAGAGAGACAGAAAGAGAGAAGCTGTCACTCGGAATCGAACTCCGGCTTGGTAAAAAGGACCGCCCTCTTCCCGCGGTGCGACCGCCCTTCCCGGACCGTCCACCAAGCCGACGCCTAGAACCGTCGCAAGCGTGTAGCATCTCGAATGCCATAATAGGAAAAGAGCGTCCGAAAAAAATGACCAAAGGCAATCCTCAAGTGAATGAGGAGGTCAAAAATGCAGATATTCATAGGAATAGACTGGAGTGAAACAAAACATGATGTAATGATAACGGATGAAAACGGTCGTCGAATTAACTACATGACAATAGAACATAGTGTGGATGGCTTTAAGCAACTAGAAAAGTGGCGAGAAACGATGGATATCGGCCATGAAAAATGTCGAATCGGATTAGAGACAGCACATAATCTGATAATTGACTACTTATGGGATGCTGGGTATACAAATCTATATGTCCTCCCACCGAACGTGGTCAAAGCAAGTCGGGCGAGGTACAATCAGAGCGGTGCTCGCACTGATGAAAGTGATGCATATACGATAGCTGAACTGGTCAGAACAGATGTTCACCGATTCTATCCTTGGCATCCAGGGTGAATTACTCCAGCAAATGCGCATCGTGGTGAGCATGACCGAGTTTTGGCGCAAAGAAACGGTTGCTGTCTCCAATCGCTTGCGTAGTTGTTTGCTCAGATACCATCCCGCTTTGCTCAATGTCTTTAGTTGGCCATCGCCCATTGCAGCTCATCTGATTCTGGCTTATCCGTCGCCGCAAGCAGCAGAAAAAGCAACCTATGATGAATTTCAGGTCTTTCTCAAGCAACATAAACATAATCAGCCCTCCAAATGGCTCACCTGTTTTGATGCCTTGACCACACAACATCCCCGTTCAGCTCCGGGTGTTGCCCAAGCTTGTCAAGTTCAAGCCCAGCAACTTGCCCGACTCTTGCTCCATACCCTCAACTCCAAGCAAGCAACACTCCAACAGTTGAACTCTCTTTTTCTGCAACACGAGGATCACCCCATTTTTGCTTCCCTGCCGGGCGCAGGAGAGCTCTTGGCTCCCTCTTTGCTGGTCAAATTTGGCGAAGATCGCCGCCGCTTCCCCCATTCCAGCATGGTCCAGACTTTAGCTGGCACGGCTCCCGTTACCAACCAAAGTGGCAAAGTCCACGGTCCACTTTCGCCGCTCTTGTGATAAAGAGTTTCGTTACTTTTCTCAGCAACTGGCTCGTTCTTCGCGCCAGCAATCTCGCTGGGCTTCGGCTTACTTTACACAAGCTCGTCAAAAGGGCCACTCGGTCAGTCGCTCTCATCGGGCTTTAGCCAACCGCTGGCTGGCCATTCTTTGGAAAATGTGGCAAGACCGAACCACCTATGACGAATCTTTCCACATTCGTCAACGAACTATCCGTCGTCGACCACAAGCTTAGTTTTTCTGCTTTCTTTTTTTTCAGCTACGGCAAAAGTCGGGTACAAAAAATGACCATAAGGGGTGAAATCCTAGAGCAGCCCTCTGTTTGCATGAAAAATTTGTACCCGACTTTTGCTGCTACTGTTTTTTTTCTTGATTGCCTTTGATTTCTCTCTTATGTCTACTTGCTACCAGCTCAATACCCAAGTTTACATAAAGTCGGAATTGTTGATTTTTTCCGACTCTTTTCAACGCGCCTATTTGGTATCTCTCTTACTGACTAAGCGTGTCCGGGAAGTTCGTGGCACTTCCTTGTCAACCTCCTGAGATCCTGAAGAGCCAAAAGAACCCCGAATCAACATCATGAAAATAACGGATTTGACCACCTACCTTGTCACAGGTTCAGTCACGGGTATTGGACCACTCACCTGGGTCTTTATCCGGTTAGATACAGATGAAGGCATTTCCGGTTGGGGCGAAGCAGGTGTACGCTCTGATGGTGTTGCGCCGGGTGTACGTCTTGTGCTAGATGGCCTAAAAGATGAGCTGATCGGTGAACCGGCGACCGACATTGAACGTCTCTGGCACAAAATTTACCATCGCTATACCTATTTTGGGTCGCGCGGCTTTGGTACGAATGTTGTGGCGGCTATTGATATTGCCCTTTGGGATATCAATGGAAAGGCGACTGGGCGTCCAATCTACGATCTGTTGGGTGGGCGTTTTCGCGATCATATCCCGACTTATGTCAATGTTTGGTTCCAAGATAGCTGGTTTAGGGATGGAACTGCCACGCCAGAGAAGTATGCTGAAGCTGCCAAGCAGAATATCCTTGGCTATGGATATAGTGCGTGCAAGCTTGACCCCTTTCTTGAGATGCGAGCCTATCATCACAAACGTCATATGGGACAGATTTCCCAAGCGGGTGAACAGCAAGGATACGATATCGTGGCGGCTGTCCGTGAAGTTGTGGGACCCGCTCACGAAATTCTGATTGATGCCCATGGCCATTACAATGTGCCAACTGCCATCCGTCTGGCAAATCATCTCTTTGAACAGTACAATATTGGTTGGTTCGAAGAGCCAGTACTGCCCGAATCAAATGAGGGTTTACGCAACGTACGTGAACATACGGCTGCCCCGATTTGTGTAGGTGAGCGGCTGCATACCCGATACGATTTTGTCCCCATCTTCCAATATCGATTGGCCGACTATATCATGCCCGATACAGTCTGGACGGATGGGATCTCAGAGATGAAGAAAATTGCAACGATGGCCGAGGCATATGATATTCCCGTTTCGCCCCACGTCGTGCCCGGCGGTCCGCTTGAACTGATTGCAGCGGCACACGTGGTCGCAACGCTCCCCAATTTCTACCGTCTTGAGCATGCCTTTCACCAGATAAAATCACACAACGAGATGCTCACGGAACCTTATACCATTGAAAATGGGGATTTCATCTTAAATGGCAAGCCGGGATTGGGATACGATCTAAATGAAGAGTGGCTGGCTGTTCATGCGGTACAAGGTTGAGCATACCGGATGCAGATAAAAGAGCTTGGAGTATCGTGACTGTCAGTGCAATTTTCCTCCTCTGTGATGGCAGTCGCAAGCGACTGTAACCAAACCGGATGACAGGCTTGGTGCAAATGCCGTCATGAACACTCGCCCCCCAAAGTGCCCCTCATCTACTATGGCCGGAACATCCTTTTCGTAGACATCATCGGTATATGACAGACAACTATTTTTTGGAACTATTCTGCTTTCGGGGTTTCTACCTTAAGATAGATGGTCAGGGGATCACCGATTTTCGCACCACCCGCGTGCAGGCGCTCCTTGCTTATCTGGCCGTCGAACAAGGTGTCCCCACGCGTCGCGAGACCTTGGCAGGTTTACTCTGGCCCGATGAACCAGAACGCAATGCACGCCACAATCTTTCGCAAACATTGTTCCATTTGCGACGGTCGATTCGTGATCAAGCAACCACGCCCCCTCTTTTACGCATCAACGCCCAAACGCTTGAATTGAACCCAGAGAGCGCACAGTGGGTGGATGTTGTCAAATTCGAAACCTACTTGGCCAATGTTCAACAGCACGCCCACGCAGCGTTGCATCAATGTAACGACTGTCTGGAGCAGCTAAGGCAAGCGCTTGCACTCTATCGCGGCCCCTTTCTTGACGGCTTCTCTGTACCGAGAAGTGATCTCTTCGAGCAGTGGCTTGTGACCAAGCGCGAATACCTCCAACAACAAGCGCTGGGTGCCTTTGCACTGGCAAGCGCAATCTATGAAGAAAAGGGGCATTACGAAGCAGCTCAACAGATGCTGCGTCGCTCATTGGAACTCGTGCCTGATCAGGAAGAAGCCCATGCCCAACTGATGCGTGTGCTGGCGTTGAGCGGTCAACGAAGCCGAGCGCTCGCCCAATATGAAACCTGCTGCCAAATTTTGGATGCAGAGTTGGGCGTTGAACCCGCAGCAGAGACGGTTGCACTCTACGAACAGATCCGTGACGGGCTGCTAGAAAGCAAACCACTCCCGAAGCCACCAGAACACAAAGCCGCTCAGATCGAGTCTCTCGGAGAGGTTCGCACGAAGCCTCCAACGCCTATTCCGTATCAAGCGCCCGGGCCGCCTCCCCATTTCGTGGGGCGCGAGACAGAGCTCGCTCAACTCCGCGCTAAGATTGATACACAAAGCCTTGAGCAAACGGGGCTTCAGGTGATTGCGCTGGTGGGGATGGGTGGAATCGGAAAAACAGCGTTGGCTGCGCAAGCTGCCCATCACTTACGGGAGCTATTCCCAGATGGCGTACTTTGGGCCAATGGGGCTCATAGTCTGCCCGTCGATATCGTAGCGTCTTGGGCACGCGCCTTTGACTATGATTTTAGCAATCTGCCAGATTTGGAGAGCCGGGCTGCGGCCTTACGCGGGAGGCTGGCAGGCAAACACGTGTTGATGATCCTGGACAATGTAGTGAGTGCGGCAGACGTAAAGACTCTCTTTCCCAACAGCAGCACCTGTACAGCATTGTTGACCATGCGTGATCTGGATGTGGCTCATGCCCTCAATGCACAGGTTTTGCTCTTGGGCGAGCTATCCCCGCACAATGCGCGACAGATCCTGGTTCGGCTCTTGGGAGAAGACCGTGTTGCGGCGGAGGAAGAAGCCGCGGTTGAGATCTGCGCACTGTTGCAAAATCTGCCGCTTGCCGTGGAGATTGTGGCTCAACGCCTCAAATCCCGACCTCGACAACGTCTAGAGGCGATGGCGACGCGTCTGCGTGATGAACGGTTCCGATTGGGTTTAGAAATTAGCGATCGGGCCGTGCGCACCTCATTTGAGGTAAGTTGGGCTGCGTTGGATGAATCGCGACAGAGGCTCTTTGCGCTTTTGGCTGTTTTTGCTGGTCGCGTTTTTCACGCAAAGGCTATCGCTGCAATTGCAGAAATTGAGGAGGTTGATGCAGAAGATGCGCTGTTTGGTTTGGAAGCCCTTTCTCTGGTCAAAGCGGGAAGGGATATTTACTTTCGTCATCATCCACTCTTAGCGGACTTTGCCCAGGAGAAATTGACCCAAGAGCTACTGGTCGATGTAGATGCGGTTCGGTCGCGTATGTCGAACTATTACTTTGACTTCGTCTCCGAGAAGCACCAGGACGTCGAGGAATTGTTAATCGAGCAAGACAATATTTTTGCCGCAGTTGAAATCGCCTATCAGCAGAAGGCATGGGAGCGGCTCTTTGGTTTTTCCGACCGACTATTACCCATCACCTATAAACAAGGGTTATTCGTTTTCGCAGGTCAACTTTGTGAGTGGGTTCACGTTGGCGCACAAGCGCAGGATGATAAGATTCGGCAAGCGAGCAATCTGTTTAGCTGGGGAGAAGCCGACAGTTTGCAAAGTAAGTACGATCGGGCGAGAAAACATCTGACAAAGAGTTTGACGCTCTATCAGATACTAGAAGATGAAACCGGTATCGCCAATGTGAAAGAACGTCTGGCTGCAATGGCGATTGAACGGGGAGAACTAGATGTTGCAGAGCCACTTATCGACGCCTGTCTCTCACATCGGTTGGCCCTGAACGTACCCATTGATATTGCGGGTGCGTACTACCTGCAGGCGCTCGTTTGCTTTTACAAGGAAGCCTATGAGGAAGCCGACAATTTAACCCTTAAGGCATTGGTGCTTCTACAAGAATGTGAGAGTGTGGAAAAACAGATCCCGATCCTCTGTTTATTGGCACATATTGAAAATAGGCGGCAGGCATATGATCAAGCACAACTGTATGCCGAACGTGCCCTCCGTATCGGACACGAAGAGGATTATCACCTCGAGCTGGCAGGTGCACTCTATACGTTAACAACAATCCACCGGCACCAGCGGAATTTTGAGTCCGCGCTGTCGACGGGTATACAAGGACTCGATTACACAAAACGGATGGGTCTACGTCGCAATGAAGGCCAAATGCTCTATCAACTGAGCGTGATCCAAAAAGAGTTAGAGAACTATGAGGAAGCCATCACCTTAAACCAACAAAGCATTGAGGTTTTTCGCGATTTGCAAGTTCAATTGAGCTGTGCCTATTCGCTGCGGTTTCTTGGTGACATTTATCAAACGCTAGGCCAAATGATAGAAGCAAAAAGCGCCTGGCATGAAGCAGAGAGCCTTGGTCACAATTTGAACCATACGACACTTCTTTCGTCGCTCAGTGAACGCTTGGTTGCACTCTAAGTGTTTGGTTGCGAAAATCCTGCCCAACCAGAGCGAGTTTTGTGGATAGTTGATAGTAGCTGGTTACAAGTGTCACAATCCACTATCAACTATCCACCATCGACGATAACCATTTGTCGGTTTGAAGCATAGCTCCGCTAGAGAAGGTTAAGGCTCATCAACCCACACAGGAATAGGCGCAATCACCTCTGCCCCTGCACCCCAAATGGTTCGTATTGGTATGATTGTAGACGAAACAGATGTCGGTGTTCCATCAGATGTCACATCCAGTCGAACGTTGCGGACAAACTGAAACTTGCCATCTGCAAAAGACATTTGATTGCCCGCTCTCGTCCCATCGGCACAGACATAAGGAAACTCTCCACTCTTCTCAGTGACGATCTCTTCATGCTCCATCGTCAAAATGATGTTCTTTTCAAGGGCCACCCCGCAGCGAACACCGTTGGCCAATTCCAGGAGAGCGGGAAGCATCTCCCGATACCCATTGTTTACAGGAGGTCTGGATTCAGGCAGGGCCTCAGCCAACCTCAACAGAACTCCCTCTTCTTCATACAGCCTGCTTTTGCAATAGACTCAGTAGATCCAAATTTCAGGTTTTGAGAGAGAATTCTGGCTAAACAGTTGACATAAATACAAATTTGCCGGTCGATATCTAGTTTTTGCGTTAGATTTGGGCGATTTTCAGATATGAAATAGGTTGTTTTCTGTAACCGAAATCTGAATAAATGACTCCAAAATCCCTGCAATCTCGACTGAAAATAGCCAAAAACGCCAAATTTGGATCTACTGAGACTGTATTATCCCCCTGCTCGAAACAGGGATCGAAAACTTCGTCACCAGCAACACAGTGCCAGGCCTCGTCTGCGTATGGGATCGTTCGTGACCGTGTATGACATTGTACCCCAGGTATGGCACGAACATCCGATAAGTTGTGAAAAATCAGATCAATATATGATTTCTGAACAGTATAAAAGAGTGCCAGATCAGTACGAATCGGCTCCTCTGTCAGAAGTTCTCCATTTGCATCAATAATGTGAAATGGGCCAAATCCGTCAAACTCGGCTTGAATCAATCCAAATCCACCGCTATATGGATAGGCACGTCCGGTGTAGCGAGAGGGAACAACCGTCTTACCACGCCGATCAATATAGCCAACTTTGCCGCCAACATACACAGCCGCCAACCCTTCACTGAAGCGAATATCCTCGTATGTAAATGGTGGGTCAAACTGAGGTGGAATGATCCTTTTGCCTGCTGGATCGATATAGCCATATTTACCATCAATGCGTACAGCAGCCAATCCCTCGCTAAAATCGGCGGCTCGTTCAAATTGGGGAGGGATCACTCTTTTGCCCGCTGGGTCAATATAGCCATATTTGCCGTCGACGCGTACAGCAGCTAATCCCTCGCTAAAACGGGCGGCTCGTTCAAAATCTGGATCGAGAATGACTTTATCGGTGGCGTCTTTGTAGCCATAGCGGACGAATTCACAAGGCTGAGGAAACTCATTCGCGGGAAGAGTTTCCAACACAATAACATCACAGGCTGAGGTCCCTTCTCCGTTCCCATAAAACACAATATCGTCTAGTGGAAGACACCAATTGCGAGTCAGAAGGGAGACGATCAAGCCGAACCAGTGCCTGTCGCCACATTGAGCCTCGTCTTTTACATGTGCAATAACGTTGGCTGCGGCATCAATAATCGTAACTGCGCCGTTATCGTCTCGCACATAAGCCCACTTCTTGTTAAATGCAGTCACCGCCTCAAATTGCGGTTTTATGACAGGCATACCGGCAGGGTCGATGTAGCCATAACGTCCATCGATCTTTACTGCTGCCAACCCCTCGTGAAACTCAAAGGCCGCCTCGAATTGCGGTTCGATTGCAAACGCGCCATCCTGCCCAAGATAGCCATATTTGCGAGATTCAAATGGGAAAAGAGTGCTGTTCGTATCCTGGCTAGCAAATATCTGCGCCACGGAGACCAGTGACGACGCACCACTCGCGCTTTGCTCGAAGATTGTGAGAATGACAATAGCCAACAAAATACTCAATATCGGATAGGTTAGTTTACAGACCTTACTCGTCGTGCCAGTTGTTCCAAATAGCATGTGAAACATCAGCGCTTTTTGGTGGAACGGTTTCGTCTGCATGATGGCCTCCGATGAATTTCAGGAGTTTAATCGGATCGTTTGCTGTTAATAAAGAATGATCGTTTTTACGATGAAGGGATTGAAGAAGGGGAAAACAGATCTTCAATTCCTTCAATCCCTTCATCGTTCGATTTTTTGCCAACTATTGGAGATCTTGTTAAACATTTTGGGTAGGGCTTCAAGTAAAGATTATACTGCCTTGCACCCAATGACAGCAATCTCCGCAAATTCATCATCGTAAGCATTCAGCTAGTCAGCCATCAGCCATCAGCTCGGCACGTCCCTGTATGGTTCGGACACTTCGTGCCCCCTACTGTTCGGAGACATCGTGTCCCTGCCGCCTGAGGCAGTGGCTACGATGTCCTCGAACACGGGCGGTCACGAAGTCATCGAACAATACACTTCCCTGTCGAGACAAACTGCTTAAACGTGTCAAGCTGATGGCTGAAATGCTGATAAGCTGAACAGCTACTATAAGAGATTGATAAGAGCTTGATAAGAGGTTGTCAACGCCCGCCCGCTATCCTAATGGCAGAACAGGGTTACAGATTCCTTGCAAGGCGGTTGAGATGTCAAATACGTTTCAACCGTGGAATTCCAATCTTACGACCCAATTTATTCATAATCATAATCTTAGGAGATCGTAAGATGCTTAAAAACTTTATCGTGAAAGTGGTCGTTGCTATCGCCCTGCTCATTGCTGTTGCTGGTTCTGGTGGGATTGTGGAAGATACTTTGGGATTTGATGTCGTGCCGAAAGTTCATGCTTGTGGGGGTACAGCTGGCGGCGGTGGCTGCTAGTTACGGGCAAGTACAGTCATCATAACAATTGAATTTGTACATAGTGAGGAGCTGATCCAATATCAGCTCCTCACTAAATTTTTACATTTACAAGGAACTCGCAGGATGCTTAAGAACTATATAATGAAAGTGCTCATTCCAACGAACAGCTCAACCGTGCGTCGCATGCAGTCGACAATTTCGTGTTCGACAAGTTGGTTGACCTGCGTGCAACGCATTCTCGCCCCTAATGTAAAATGACCCCCTTTCAAACAGCTCCTAAACGGTGACAATACTCTTCGAGACGTTTTCTGAGATCGTTATCGGGCTGTTTCAAATTATCATTTTGTTCAATGACTCGCTCAAATTCGCTGATCCACTGAGCAGCATGAGATAGGTTGCTCCTCGTCAGTTCACATTCGATGAGATGAGGCAAGACGCTAATTTCCCCATCTTTATTTTGGAGCGTACGGTATCCATTCAAAGATTTTTCAAGATACTTTACAGCAAGTTCCCACTCCGACCTTTTGACATAAACAATGCCTAAGTTTCCCCAAACCCTGGTCAATCGAAGTGAGCTTGCAAAACGCTCAAAGATTTCTTTGGCCTGTTTGGCATACATTTCCGCTGCATCAAGATCACCGCTTTCGCGATGGGCGATCCCCAAATTGTTGAAGATGCTCCCAATCTCAATTCCCTCTCCAGAAAGTCGTGCATATTGAAGTGCTTCTTCCAAATAATCGATCGCATCACTAAAGCGTTCCATATCGTTATAAAGCAATCCCAAGTTTTCAAGTCCATATATCAAGCTGTGCTGATCGCCCATGGCTCGCCACAATACACAGGCCGATCGATAGTGATACTCGGCTTTTTCCCAACGCCCTTGTCGGGTATATAGTACCCCTAGATGGTTATGCGTATGCGCCCGCCCATGGTCGCTGTCCAATAATTCAAACGTCGCAAGTGCATGACAACCTAACACTTCTGAACGCCACCAGGATCCCTCATCAATAAACAGAAACCCTAAGTTCGAACAGGTCCTTGCTTCCTCAAACCGATTGCCAGCATTGCGCGCCAACCGAATAACGCGTCGATAGTAGCGGATCGTCTCATGAGTACGACTTTGGCGCTGGCAGAGCCGCCCCAACAGTGCAGTCAGCGTGATCTCTCCATCCAGATCGCTCGTTTGTTGGGCGGCAACAATGGCGCGCGTGAGCAGACCGTGCCAGGCCTCCCAATGCCCCCGTCGTTCCATGTAGGACGCAAACGTACGAATCAATGGCCACGCCCACGCTTCACGTAGATCGATGCCCAGCGAGATTGCTTTGAGAATATTGTCGCGCTTGTTGTCGAGTATGGGAACATTGATTTCTTGGACAGCCGTGTGCTCTGCCCAATATTGTACGGCTTGGCAGATGTGGCGATGAAACAGTTCTTTGCTTTGATGATTGGCCGACGAAGTGGATTGCGCTTTGAGCACCTTGTTCACCAAAAACGCTTCCGTCAGCCGGTGAAGCTGATAGACGCGTTCTTCTAGATCGCCGTCTACCTGGATTAGTGACAGTGCAATCAATTGCCGGAGGGCGTTCTGGAGTTGCTCGGCCTCAAGCTGACTGATCGCGGCCAACTCAGCAAAGGTACCACGAGGAATCACAGGCATGACCAAAAAGAGGATACGTGTATCATCATCCAGCATCTGCCAGGCCTGCCAGTAGATGTATCCATACAATTCATCCACCTGCTTGCCCTGCGCCTCTTGCAAATTCTCGAGCACCGACGACAAGGGCAGAAAATTGAGTTGGCCGATGATCAGCTTCAGAGCCAGTGGATTGCCACCGACAACAGCATAGATCGTATCTAATTGTGTCTCTGAGGCATTTTGCAAGGAATCCATTCCACGCATCGCCGCTTCGTAACGTAAAAACGCGAAGGCATCTGCCTGGCTGAACTCTTCCAGACTCAGAGAGTAGACATCAGCATTCGCCTTCAAGCTGAAACGGCTCATGAGCAGAAATTTTGTGGGATTGGCTGCCTGACGCAAAAGGGGCAACAGCGCCTCATAATCGCTTACCGTCTCTAGATTATCGACCACCACTAAATAGGCTCTTTCTTTCAACAGGCGCAGGAGAGCTGTGCGCTTTTCGGAGGAGGTCATTGACAATACTGATCGCGTGTTCAACTGTTCCAGCAGCATGTCCGTCAGCGTGCCAGCATCCAGCGCAGGGCGGTCGAGTGCTTGTAGACCCACTTCGGGCAAAAATTCCTCCTGTTTGGCACTGACCCAGGCAATATTGTGAAAGCGTTCTCCATTCACCAATTGATGGACGAAGTCGTTGGCCAGTGTTGTTTTGCCAATTCCTCCCATGCCTTCGAGTGCAATCAGCCACGGTCGCTCTTCAGTCAGAACTGCCTCTTTGAGCCGTGATTTTATTTCAGCTACACCAAAGAGTTTCTGATCGAGGTAGGGATCCAAGTAGCTGAGCGTCCTATATGGATCGGGTGCGGGGAATGAGTCAGCAACGGGAGGTGACAGCGACGGTGTGAAGGATTGATTCTGCTCAACGGTTGTCACCTTGTCACTTTTAATTTGCTCATACAAGGCTCTACTTTCCGCAGAAGGCTCAATGCCGAATTCATCCATCAGTATCCGTCGGCAGATTTCATACTGAGCGAGGGCCGCGACGCGCTGACCACTACGGGCCAACAAGAGCATGCGCTGCTGATGGGCTGATTCGCGCCAGGGCTCTAGTGCCAGCAGCCGTTGGCTGAACGTCAATCCAGCTTCGTGATCGTCCTGTTCTAACGAGACGTTGATCGGGCGCTCGAACCCTTGTATTGCCAGAACATGCAGCTGTTCGCGCTGGCTCAACGCCCACTCTTCAAAGGCCGGTGCGTCCCGTACATGGAATTCGTCGAGAAAATCGCCTCGATAGAGTTCGATGGCCTCACGGAGTCGCTGGACATTATCCACTTGTGGATCGGCTGTCATGGCGGCGCGAAAGTGCTCTACATCCAACCAATAGGCACTTTCATGGTTAAAGGCCACGGACTCGCGGGTGATGAGCAAATAGTCCCCCGCTGTTTTGCGCAAATTTGGCAGGGCAGCGCGCAGATTGCTTTTGGCTTGTTGATCCGGCATATCACGCCAGAATAGCGCAGCCAACCCGTCTCGCGTGTGTGGTTCTCCTGTGACGGCCAGATAAAAAAGGAGTGCCCGGGTCTTGTTGGTACTGAAATGAAGTTGAACATCCTCGCCCAATCGTACTTGCGGAAAGCCAAGCAACGCTAACTTTAGCTCTTTTGTCATGATGAGTTTTGTCACAGAACGGCAGGTCGAGACCAAAGAGGAGGAAAGATCCAGGTATTTTGCGCTTCTTTTGCGTTCATTTTGCGACTACTTCACGCTTCTTTTGCGAGCACAGTATACCATCTATTCGCAGCCGCTGAAAACGCGAAAAAAAGGGAATCGATCATGGAGTCAAATCCACTTACATACCAAGTCTATATTGTCCGCTGTTGGGAAGAATCAGGCCAACAAGATGGACCAAACGATGTGCGCTTTATGTTAGAAAGCCCCACTACAGGCAAACGTCGGGGATTTATCTGTCTGGAAACTCTGTTAGAAACATTGCGTGTGGAATTGACCCAGATGCAAGGAAAACCCAAACAAAACATCGTAGATTTAGAATGATAGACAAAGGAATAACCGATGATTAAAAAATCTGCAGCACTTGAATGGCAGGTGTTATTGGATGATGAGTGGACTCGCTCTGAACAGAGTCGAGAACAGTTTGGTACCCCATCCCCACCAGAACCAATCAGTCCCAGACAACAATCTTGTTGGGTATTCTTCGGTCCATTACTGGTGCTAATCGTTGGTATGAGCTGGTATTGGTGGCTACAGACTATCATCAATAGTGATGAAATTCCTACTATCCTTACAGACGCCGTTATCGAGGAAACCCAAACAGAGGTAGCGACCTCAAACCAGCCGAATTCGCCACAGCAAGTAGAGGAGACAATCATTCAGACTGCACGCCAAGAAAATGCATCTGCCGCCGAGGTTACCATTGAGGATGTAGACCTTGCTTGGAATCGAGCCGAGGTGCGCCTTCGTGTGACCGAGACGTTGAACGGGACTGACATCGCGTACCGACAGATGCGTGTCTATCGCAAGCGTTCTGGCGAATGGCAGTTGGTACCACCAGATGAGGTGGTATGGGGTGCGCTTGACTCTCTGGCTACACCCCGCATTCACTATCAGTTCCGACAGAAAGATGCAGACACGGTTCATGCGCTGTATCCCACGTTAGATCAACGCTATACAAAACTTCGGAAAGATCTCGGCTTACCGCCTGTTCATAAGCCAATCAGCGTGACGATCAAACCAGCCATGATGTCGCACGCCAGCCTTCGTCCCACCGCAACTGGTTGGACGATCACGGTGCCATCGCCTGCTTTTCTAACCATACCTATGGCTCTAACCGATGAGGAAATTCTCTCAATATTTTTGACGAGCGCACTCGTCCAGCAAGTATTAGAAGAGGTGCAGCAGCGAGATGAGATTCAATGGGAATGGCGACAAATGCCGGAAGCGTTTCGGCGCTGGTATGTGGTGCGCGAGCATGATGCGCTTGCAGTCTGGCACGCTGAAATGACAACATGGCTCTATACCAGTCGCCTGCAAGCAGCTCTTCTCGACAGCGCATTCCAACGGCTCATTCTGCCAAAGTCCTTGGAGCAAGAGTGTCAGCAAGCTAGAGTTGCAACATTATCAATTGCTTGGGCGGGAGCCATGCCGCATCATTTTTGTCCCCGTGATAAATCGGTATTGATGATGCCCACATTACCCAATCGTTTGGATGAACTTCTTGCACCCAATAGTGACTGGACAGAAGCAAGCAATGAAGTAACGTATTGGACGCAGATGAAAGGGTTGGAAACGGTACTCGATTATGTAGTGACTGAATATGGTCAACAGCAGCTTCTGACACTGTTTGTTGGATTTAGCCAGCATACTAGCTGGGAGACACTTATCCCCACCACATTTGGCGTCTCCTCTGCTGAATTCGAGGCTGGTTGGCACAACTATTTAAGAACTGTTGTTTTAACCCAGTCTGGTGCAAAGAAAATGAATCTAAGGAGAACGCACGATGTAAGTAACTGGCCTAACGCTATCTCTTATAGAGACGCCTCTTAAACTTCGGACAATAGGACAGCTTTTTGTCGAGAGACAATTGTCCGAAGTTTAAATGATGTGGCCATTAGTGTTTGTCATCTCGATGAGGGCACTTTGAGAGATTCATGCTATTTGAGTGGTCACCGTTTTGGTGTAACAAGGAGCAATAGGGTTTTCCTTCTCTGCTCCAGCCTGTCAGATTACCCGAAATTTTTGTTATGTCAAATGCTAGAGATGGATTGGTATCTATAGCTCTTACTAAATAAGGAGAATGTTTATGCGTCTTGGAAAGATCTGTTCTGTCATATCAGTATTCATGTTTACCCTAGCACTTGTTGCTTGTTTGGCACCTGTTGTGGCGCCAACCCGGTCGGAAGGCAATGCCGAAGCCGCCAAGATGTCTGGAGATGAGATGAGCGCAGTCGGTTCTGGTGGCTCGGCCATTGGTTTCCTATTTGTGGGACAGCGTGATGATCTTGGACACAACCAGGCGGCATACATCGGCAGTGAAGCGGTTGAAGCTGCATTTAAGCAATACGAAATGTTGCGCGCAGAAAATGTTCCTGAAAATCAGGAGGCCGAGCGGGTCATGGAAGACATGATTCGTAATGGAGCCAAGATCATCTTCCCCACCTCCTATGGTCATCTGGACCCAGCTCTGGCTGTGGCGGAACGACATCCCGATGTGGTCTTCCTGCATCTGGCTGGCTTCAAGACAGCCGAAAATCTGGGTACCTACTTCGGCACCGTTTGGGAAACCGTTTACCTTTCTGGTGTGGCCGCGGGTCATATGTCCAAAACGGGCAAACTGGGCTATGTTGCCTCTTTCCCCATTCCTCCGGTGTTGCTGAACATCAACGCCTTTACATTGGGTGCCCAATCAGTCAATCCGGACATTACAACCACGGTCGTCTTCACGGAAAGCTGGTGCTCCCCAGATCGGCAAGCGGAAGCCGCTAATTCGCTCATTGCGCAAGATGTGGATGTCGTAACCCAGCATCAAGACTGCACAAAAACCGTCATCGAAACGGTAGAACGGGCTGGTGCCATGTCGGTTGGTTACCATGTCGATGCGTCTGAACTGGCTCCCAAAGGCTGGATCACTGGTTCTATTTGGAATTGGGGCGATCTCTATGTAGAGATTATCAACTCTGTGGAAAGCGGGGCATGGGCCGACAGTCCATTCACCGGGACATACCGCACGGGCGTTGCGGAGGGCACAGTTCAGTTGGCTCCTTTTGGACCTAGTGTCCCGCAAGAGGTTCAAGATGAGGTACTGGCCTTACAAGCGCAGATACTTGATGGCTCGTTCTTCCCATTTGAAGGACCGGTCTACGACCAAGACGGCGGGGTCCGTATCGCAGAGGATGTACGGCCCTCCGTCGAGGAGTTGGAAGCGACTGATTACCTGATCCAAGGTGTGATTGGGACAATTCCGAAGTAGATAGGTGTTCAGTAAGTCAGTTCTCTAGGAGGCACGCCTACTTTACTTTCCGAGATAGCTCATAACTGTATGAAGGTAAGACATTCGGCTATCGTGCGGTGTGGCTACCCAAGCTGCGGTCTACCTGACTGCATAGGTCGATAGTAAGTAAACCAGAAGTTTCTGAAGATGTTTCTATATCAAAAAATGTTTCTACATAACAAGGAGACGACAATGTCTAAGAAAATTCGCATCGCAACCTTTATCGCAATCGCTGCTGTTACTGCTGTAATCACTGCTTTTGGTCCAATGGCGAACGTAGCCCTGGCAGGTACTGGCTGGTAAGAACCCATCCGAAAAGTTGTTGTGAATCCAAGCAGATTCTCGAGCAAGAAGGGAGCGTCACAGAACTTTTCGGATGAGCACTAAGTGAATCTTTGCTGTTGATGTACCCTTGTAGCAAAAGCCTTGTGGTACTGGCTTAAGACATAGGGTGGTAGCTACACCGCACGATAGCCGAATGGAGAGATGAAATTGTGTTGGCAGTGATGAAGCAACGGTATGATGAAACTTACCGGCAATGAAAGCAAATATTTATAAGGAGAATTCTTATTATCGTCCTCCTGGGCAGTAGTTGTTCTAAAGTATGAGGCTTAGAATCTATCCGAAAAGCGGTTGTGAGTCCAGCCAGCTTCTCGAGTGAGAATGCATCGTCACAGAGCTTTTCGGGTAAGCACTTAGGGTTGAATTGGTTTTCAAGACAAAAGGAGAATTTCATGTTTCTTTACTTTCTGGTAAAGGCTTGAGTGACAAAGGGCAAACCGAAAGGGGCGGAAAAAAGAATCCACCCTGAAAAAACGGGATAAAATGTAAAAATAGTGCTCGGCTAGTTTAAGCAGCGGCATTGAGGCGGCGATGAGCGAGAACGCCTTTAGTACTACTGTGCAGCAATATATTGTGAAACACAAAGGAAATTCGTTATATTTCTGGGCATATTGCTAACAAAACGCAAACAGAATGCAAAGGAAAAATGAGATAGACTGAAGAGCCAATAAAATGAAGCAGTCTTCGATGAAAGGAAATCAAGATGAAACTTGCTCAAGCAGTCAGGCCAATCCAAAAAATAAAATATACGCGAGAAGGTGTTAAACTAGCTCTCCAAAAGGAGCAAAAATGACAATCTCGCCAGAAATGGTTGAAGTCTTGAAAGAGACGAAGGCCATGTTAAGTGGATACGAAAGAAGGCACTTCATGGCCCAAACGGTCAAAACGATATGCGAAGGGAGTCCGACGAAAGCAGAACGAGAGTTGGGCTGGAATCGGGTGACGATAGCCAAAGCCCTGGAAGAACTAGAAGGCGGCTTCTGTTATGTCGACCAAAGCCACCGACGTGGTCGCAAAAAAGCCGAAGACCATATCCCCACTTTACTGGCCGATATGGTTGAAATCGCCGATCAATTCAGCCAGACCGATCCCACCTTTCGACCCCCCCAATTGTACACTCGACTAACCGCCGCCGAAATGCGTACCCAGCTCATCGAGCAGAAAGGATACACAGATGAGGAATTGCCTGGCGAAGAGGCCATCCGCTTGAAGCTCAATGAGTTAGGCTATGGCTCAAACCGGGTCAAAAAAAGTCAACCAGTGAAAAAAGATCCCAGAGACCGATGCGATCTTTGATAGAATTCATCAGATCAATCAAGAAGCGGATGCAGACGAGACGGTTCTGCGCCTCTCTTGGGATGCCAAAGCGACGATTTTACTTGACCGTTTCTCGAGAGAAGGGATAAGTCGAGTGGTTGTCAAAGCGCTCGATCATGACTTTCAAGATAAGAAGACCGAGAAAGTCACTCCTTTTGGCATTTACCTCCCTTCAACCAAGGAACTCTTTCTTTACTTGACTCAGTCGAAAGTGACGAGTGACTGTATTGTCGACTGCCTGATTGATTTTTGGGAAAGCGTACGTGAACACTTTCCTCACGTCAAGACCCTCGTGATCAATCAGGACAATGGTCCCGAAAATCATACCCGTCGGACTCAGTTTATGTATCGTCTCACTCAGTTTGTTGAGCACTATCGTCTCTCTATTCAGCTCGCCTGCTACCCTCCTTATCACAGTAAATACAACCCCATCGAACGGGTTTGGGGCCATCTTGAAAAACACTGGAACGGTTCTCTTCTCGATTCTCTTGAGACCGTTCTCAATTTTGCCCGTTCTTTTCGCTTTAACCAACTACAACCCTTCGTTCACCTGAATTCCACTCTTTATGAGACCGGCGTCAAACTCACTCAGAAAGAGATGGACCGTTTGGAACAACGCTTCCAACGTTTACCTGGTTTAGAAAAATGGTTTGTCCTTATTCCCCCTCTCCATTCTCTCGTTCGCGTATAATTATTTATTTTTTTGGTTTAGCCTCAATCAATATGACTACAGCCAACTGGAAAGCCCGCCGCTGCTGGAACTGACAGAAGAGCAACTGGCGGCACTGGCCGACCAACTCCAGGAGTATCATGCCATATATAGTCCATACTTCAGCCATGTGGCTCAGAGAGAGAGCATGCGTACCACTACATGCGAGGCTCAGTAGATCCAAATTTCAGGTTTTGAGAGAGAATTCTGGCTAAACAGTTGACATAAATACAAATTTGCCGGTCGATATCTAGTTTTTGCGTTAGATTTGGGCGATTTTCAGATATGAAATAGGTTGTTTTCTGTAACCGAAATCTGAATAAATGACTCCAAAATCCCTGCAATCTCGACTGAAAATAGCCAAAAACGCCAAATTTGGATCTACTGAGGCTTGTTAGACCCCGAAATCAAACGCAAATCGGCCGAGAACATCGCGCTGGCGACAGTAGGAGAATCGGGTGTACGCCCCCCTGCAAAGCTTTGTGGGTCAGAGCCGCTGGAGCGGTGAAGCGATGCTGGCGGAACATACTCGACAGACAGGTGAGTTGTTGGGAGACGCAAATGGCGTCTTACTCCTGGATGGGAGCGACATTCCCAAGCAAGGAGAAGAGTCAGTGGGCGTCAAGCGGCAGCGGTGTGGCGAACTGGGCAAGATCGCCAACTGTCAAGCCGGAGTCTTCCTGGGATATAATAGCTCTCATGGCTATACCTTACTGAACTGTCGGTTGTATATCCCCCCAAGAATGGTTTAGTGATGAGTATGCAGAGAAGCGGTACAAAACCGGTCTTCCCACTGACCTGACCTTCCAAACAAAAAATGAATTGGCTTGGTCCATGATTGAGCAGACGCACGCCCTGGGTGCGTTGCCCATCCGCTGGATCACTATGGATGAAGCCTTTGGCAAAGATACTCATCTGCTTGACTGCATTGATGGCCAAACCGCTTACAGCTACTTTGCTGAAGTGCCCAAAGAGACTCGTGTCTGGACCTCCAGCCCCCAGACCTATCTGCCCGCATCATCTGGACGCGGGCGCAAAGCTTCCAAGCTCCGCGTCCGGCCTGGTGAACCTACGCCTCTCACCGTTGCTCAACTCGCTGACACCTTCCAGGAGCATGAGTGGCAACAGCATGTTCTCAAAGAGGGCTCCAAGGGCTTCATCGTTGCTTCCATTGCTTGTCGCCGCATTGTCTCTGTCCGCAATGGGCTCCCCGGTTCTGCTCTCTGGCTCATCGTCCGCCGCAATCCCGATTGCTCTCTGCAATACTTTCTCTCCAATGCACCCTTGAGACTTCCTTGGATGACTTCGCCACTGTTTCTGCTTTGCGTTGGCCCATTGAAACCATTTTGAACAAGCCAAGCAGTTTCTCGGACTCAACGAATATGAAACTCGCAGTTGGCTCGGTTGGCATCATCATATGACCTTAGTCATTTTGGCCTTTGGTTTCTTGGCTCGTTCTCAGTTTTTCCTCAAATATGATGCCCCCGCTCTCACTTTGCCACAGGTTGTTGAACTTCTCCATGCCGTTCTGCCTAAACCTGTCTTGACACTCGCTGAGACTATCGAGCGCCTTCGCTACAAGCAACGTCGTCTTGCTTCCGCTAAACGCTCGCATTATCTTGTGCAAAAATCGAACATTATCGAGCCTTTACTTGATGCACAGTAGTATTAGGGAAATGGTGTGAAACCGAGGCCTTTTTCCGAAAGTCAGGGTCGAGTTGGTCAGGAGTTGGAAAAAGAGCACTCGAGAGAACACGGCGCAGCCTGCCGGGAGTGGATTGAGGCTCTCGATCCCAGTAGCCAGTCGGTATGGGAGGAAGAGAAGCGGCTAAATGGGAAAGAAGATTGCCAGCCAGCAGCCCCAGTTCAGGTAAGCGGAAACAAGCCTCATCGGCATGAACAAATTGACGATGTAAGCCAATCATCTGCTTGGAAGCCAAGGGGGGAGGTTCAACAGGCCAGCGTTCCAGGTAGACAAGATAAATGGTTTCAGGCTGCAAAGTCATAACGGTCGCCAAAACCAAAGGTGTGTTGTAGGCCGGATCCTGAATGACGTAAATCGAGTAGGTACGGTTGGCTGTATCCACCTTGGTTGTTCTGGGGACGAGATTGTGCCATGCTTGATAGCAAATCAGGCGACCACTATAGAGAAAGCGACCAGACGAGTCCGGAGTTGTAGCCTCGAGTCGCTTTCCCTTATAGCTGCGAGAGCGGACGCACAATATCACCATATTCAGGTGGTCTGCCTTTTCTTTGCGTTTGGGGAACTCATTGCGGCGCACTGTGCAGTTAATGGCTTCCGCAGGACAAATCGGTCTATGCCGCTTTCTAGCATTTCTCTGATTGTAAACCCGGCATCGACCACCGCCACTTCGTCTGACTCCAGTGATTTCTTCGTCTCTTTCAGCAGCTTTTCCGAAACTCACTTTCCTTTGTTCCAACCGTGCATCTCATGATTGCCTTGAGCAGTGGCACTCGCTTCCCGCCTATCTCCCCGAGCTTATCATCACTCCAAAGATGAGCGGGCAATGCCCGACGAGCCGTTGAGTTATAGAGTCGGTTCACTTTCCCTTGCAGCTTCGGTCGCCAGAACCCTGTGATATCTATGCTTTTCACTCGGTACCCTTCTAACTTTTTTGCCTCCCATTCCCTTTCCACTCCACTTCTTCTTGCCACCAGAGATATCCCATGATCCATATCGAAAGCTCCACCAGCTTCGACTCCTCATCTTCAAACCCTTTCTTTCAATGCGCATGGATTGCTCCTCGACTTTTCAGAAACGACCCATTCAGCATTGCCCACATCAGACGCATTACATTTACGTTTGTTCCCATCGGCGTTACTTGCAATACATTCATCAGTACTGCTATAGTTATTTCTGGCGCGGTTAGCATTCCTTCCTCCTTTTTGGGTTCTCTACCTTTAGGATGAACTGCTAACCGCTTTTTGTCACATTTCTCACCTCATCTCTTTTCTTTTACCAGAAAGTAAAGTGTTTAGAAGATGCGCTTTATTGACAGGCTTACTGGTACTCTTGTTAACGCTCACCTCCTGCCAGTCATTCGCCATCCCAGCTGATTCCTCCGTGACAAATGAATCGTCCACGGCAGAAGTCGATGCAGATACGGATACGCAGACAACTTTACGCGTGGGCTATCTGCCCTTTATCTCCTATGCACCACTTTATATTGCTGCCGAGAAGGGCTATTATGCTGAACAGGGATTAGAGGTAGAGTTGCAGCGCTTTCGTTCGGGGAGTCTGATGATTGCGCCGCTGAGTACTGGACAGCTTGATGTGGGTGCAGGGCAGGCAGGCGCAGTCCTCTTCAATGCCGCTGAGCAGGCCCTCGATGTAAAAATCGCCGTTGCTGGACCATCCGAGCGTAAGGGTTCCACGGTTATGCCATTCCTTATTCACCGGGCGCTTGTTGACAATGGCACAGTCACCTCACTCTCGGACCTAGCGGGGCGACGCGTGGCAATCAATGTGGAAGGAGGCGTCGACGAATATATGACGGCACGGATATTGGCACAGGTCGGTCTTAGTTTAGATGATGTCCAAATGACGAGGCTCATATATGAAAGTAGGTGAAAAGTATGTAAAATAGGGAAAGAGGTCAATGAGAAAAAAGAAAAGAGAAAAAGAGCCATGAAAATGCGATATCCGATCCAAGAACTGATGAGCGAAGAAGGCTGTTATGAGAGATTGTTAGAGATCTTGCATCCAGAAGGGATGCAATGTCCAGATGGACATAGATTGCCAGAAGGGCAAGCGCCTCACAGTCGAGAGCGAGCCCCGGTGAATAAGTACAGATGCCGAGAATGCGGCAAAGTATACGATGCCTTTACGAATACAGTCTGGTCTGGAACGCATTACAATTGTGTGACGATAGTCTTAGTGATGCGAGGCATCATTCAAGGGACACCAACGCTGCATCTATCAGAGGAACTGTCTCTGAACTATAGTACGTTGTTGGAGCGTCGCCATCGGATCCAGAATACGGCGTTGCTCCAAGCCGCAGCCGCTTCCCCTTTCGCGATTCTGTAGCTGAAGCCGATGAACTGTACCAGAATGCAGGAGAGAAAGGCGATTACCATCCCGATCCAGATGACCCGCCCAGACCTCGAGCCAACAAGCGCCGTGGACGAGGGACGATGGAGAACGACCGACCACCGATTCTGGGCGTTGTGGGACGAACCTCTGGCCAAGTCCAGTTCACGGTCTGTGACAACACACAACAAGCAACCATTGTTCCTTTAGTTGTTGCTTGCTCTCTCTGGCACCACTCTCTATACCGACGAGTGCAACGCCTACAATCCCATTGCGGAGACTGGTCGCTCTCATGCCACTGTTTGTCACTCCCGGTACGAATGGGCTCGCGATGATGATGGCGACGGCATTCGGGAAGTTCACTGCAACACCATGGAAGGCATTTGGACTGGTCTACGCAATTTTCTGCGTCCCTTTCGGGGTGTTCATAAACGTTATCTTGCCCAATATGTTGCCATCTTTGAATGGACTCACAATCTCAAATTCGTCAATGACTCCTTTCTTCGCTCTCTCATTGACTCCCATTTCACCTATTTTCATTCATGAGCCAATGACGACACTTTCCATTCCAGACCAACCGACTGCCTATGCAAATGAAGCCATCGATGCCAGCATCGTCCCTTTTCCACTGGCAGGACAGGTGCTGAATGATGAGTCAGCGCAAATTCTCGTCGATATTTCGGAGGTGCTCGATGGTTTGCAGACGGGGGTCGTCTACTTCGGCCAACACCTGCTTACACCAGAAAATGAGGAAGTAGGCGTGCGCTTCCTGATCGCCTATCTACAAGCTGCCCGTGACTTACAAGGCGATGGTTGGCGCAGTGAAGAGAATCTCACCATCATTCAACAATACACGGAAGTACCAATGGTTGCGCTCGAAAACGGCGCTCCACCCTATGTGCATCCCGACGGGGAAATCAATACTGACAGCCTTGCAGATCAGCAGCTCTTCTTTATCGAGCGCGGTTACGCCAACTATAAAGAACCACTTTCTATCGATCAGTTGTTAGCACCGCAATTTTTAGAGCAGGCGTTGGCACAGTTGGGCGAGTTCGAGCAGTAAGCAAGGGACTCAATAGCCAGATCAATGGTATATGCCCTGTCTACCCCCAGAGATGTGGTGTCCGATGCGTGTCAAGATGCTTTGGTGAAAATTGAAAATCCGACACGGACAAAATGTATAGTCAGTAGACCGCAATCGTTAGATTCTTCGCTCCGCTCGAGAATGACACGATTGCGGTCTACTGATACTTACTACGAAGAGCTGGAGCGGGCATAAACTTATCCTTCAGCAACGTGCCAATGCAGTCTCAGTAGATCCAAATTTGGCGTTTTTGGCGATTTTCAGTCGAGATTGCAGGGATTTTGGAGTCATTTATTCAGATTTCGGTTACAGAAAACAACCTATTTCATATCTGAAAATCGCCCAAATCTAACGCAAAAACTAGATATCGACCGGCAAATTTGTATTTATGTCAACTGTTTAGCCAGAATTCTCTCTCAAAACCTGAAATTTGGATCTACTGAGTCTCGTTTGTGATGGGGCATTCTATAGCCGTTAATGGTCGGTATGTAGCGCGGAAGAATTATGATATAATCTTCTTCGATACGGCAATGCAAAGTATATATTTGGCATGAATGGATTTTTCACGGAGGGAAGGGGGTATAGAACTCAGTTCAAATGGAATTTCAATACACGGAAGTTGTTCCCTGGGGCAGAAACTTTGATGAATATTGCAGGATGTTTGACTTATCACCAACGGATCTGTCTGGAAAAATTTTGGGATGTGGTGATGGGCCAGCCAGCTTCAATTCGATTTGCAACGCACAGGGGGGAAGGGTCACATCAGTTGACCCCCTATACAATCTGTCAAAAGGAGAGATTGCAAAAAGAATCGACGCAACGTTCGACACTGTAATCTCCCAAACCAAGCTAAATCAAGAAAAATTTCGCTGGGATCGGATCAAGTCTGTTGACGAGCTTGGATCGATTCGGATGAGTGCGATGCAGGAGTTCCTCGAATCATATGAACTAGGCAAAGAGAAGGGCGCTTATCTTCCGGGCGCTCTGCCAAAACTAAATTTTGCCAATGACAGTTTTGATATCGCTCTCTCTTCCCATTTTCTCTTTTTATATACGGACAATTTGGGATATCAATTTCACCTTGATTCGATTCTTGAGATGATGCGAGTTGCTCAGGAAGCACGAATTTTTCCTCTGCTGGATTTTAATGCCAGACGGTCACACTTTGTAGACAAAATCGTTGATGATTTGGCATCGTTCACTGTTGAGATTAGAGAAGTAGATTACGAATTTCAGATTGGTGGGAATGAGTTAAGGCTAAACCAAAAAAATAAATAATTATACGCGAACGAGAGAATGGAGAGGGGGAATAAGGACAAACCATTTTTCTAAACCAGGTAAACGTTGGAAGCGTTGTTCCAAACGGTCCATCTCTTTCTGAGTGAGTTTGACGCCGGTCTCATAAAGAGTGGAATTCAGGTGAACGAAGGGTTGTAGTTGGTTAAAGCGAAAAGAACGGGCAAAATTGAGAACGGTCTCAAGAGAATCGAGAAGAGAACCGTTCCAGTGTTTTTCAAGATGGCCCCAAACCCGTTCGATGGGGTTGTATTTACTGTGATAAGGAGGGTAGCAGGCGAGCTGAATAGAGAGACGATAGTGCTCAACAAACTGAGTGAGACGATACATAAACTGAGTCCGACGGGTATGATTTTCGGGACCATTGTCCTGATTGATCACGAGGGTCTTGACGTGAGGAAAGTGTTCACGTACGCTTTCCCAAAAATCAATCAGGCAGTCGACAATAAAGTCACTCGTCACTTTCGACTGAGTCAAGTAAAGAAAGAGTTCCTTGGTTGAAGGGAGGTAAATGCCAAAAGGAGTGACTTTCTCGGTCTTCTTATCTTGAAAGTCATGCTCGAGCGCTTTGACAACCACTCGACTTATCCCTTCTCTCGAGAAACGGTCAAGTAAAATCGTCGCTTTGGCATCCCAAGAGAGGCGCAGAACCGTCTCGTCTGCATCCGCTTCTTGATTGATCTGATGAATTCTATCAAAGATCGCATCGGTCTCTGGGATCTTTTTTCACTGGTTGACTTTTTTTGACCCGGTTTGAGCCATAGCCTAACTCATTGAGCTTCAAGCGGATGGCCTCTTCGCCAGGCAATTCCTCATCTGTGTATCCTTTCTGCTCGATGAGCTGGGTACGCATTTCGGCGGCGGTTAGTCGAGTGTACAATTGGGGGGTTCGAAAGGTGGGATCGGTCTGGCTGAATTGATCGGCGATTTCAACCATATCGGCCAGTAAAGTGGGGATATGGTCTTCGGCTTTTTTTTGCGACCACGTCGGTGGCTTTGGTCGACATAACAGAAGCCGCCTTCTAGTTCTTCCAGGGCTTTGGCTATCGTCACCCGATTCCAGCCCAACTCTCGTTCTGCTTTCGTCGGACTCCCTTCGCATATCGTTTTGACCGTTTGGGCCATGAAGTGCCTTCTTTCGTATCCACTTAACATGGCCTTCGTCTCTTTCAAGACTTCAACCATTTCTGGCGAGATTGTCATTTTTGCTCCTTTTGGAGAGCTAGTTTAACACCTTCTCGCGTATATTTTATTTTTTGGATTGGCCTAATGGTTCTTTCTCGATAATGAGGATCAAAATCTGGGGTGCACAAGGATCTCTGCCATCGCCTCTAAAACCTGATGCAATAAAAGAAAAGATCATTCAGGCGATTCTAGGTATGCCTGAACTTGATTCTCGCAATCCGGAGGCGGTTAGAGCTTATGTGGAAGGCTTACCGTCTTTATTGCATGGTACGGCTAAGGGAAATACCTCCTGTGTGGAAGTTCAAACCGGAGGAGAAACCTTCATTATTGACGCCGGAACCGGCATCCGCGAACTGGGTCTAGAATTGATGAAGGGTCCCTGCGGTCAAGGACAGGGCAAACTCCATATCTTTTTCAGCCATACACACTGGGACCATATTCACGGCTTTCCTTTCTTTCTGCCAGCCTTTGTCCCTGGCAATCAGATCACCTTTTATAGCGTTCACGACCTGGAACTGGCCTTAACCGAGCAACAGCGTTATCGATTCTTTCCTGTCTCCATCGATTCGGCCCAAGCTGAACGGGAATTGACCCAGATGGATGCAAGCCTGTATCAACGATATGGCTTCATCCCTGCCATGCAAGCGCAACGAGAATATGTCAAGCTAGAAAGTGGTAAACCGTTCTCAGTCGGCCAGATTAGAATCAACACGATTCGTAACCACCATCCTGGTGATGCCTATAGTTATCGCTTTGAGGATCAACATAGCACTTTCGTCTATAGCAGTGATGCCGAGTATAAAAATTTGGATGCAAGTACGTTTCGGGAAAGGGTGGAATTCTTTCAGAATGCTGATGCAGTCATATTTGATGCCCAGTACGGTCTACGAGATACCTGGGAAAGCAAAGTCGATTATGGCCACAGTTCAGCGATGATTGGTGTCGATTTTGCCCGCCGAGCTGGAGTGAAAAAGCTGCTTCTCAGCCACCACGAACCAACTTCTTCTGACCAACAGTTACAAGAGATTCAAGAGACGGCGACAGCCTATCAAGCGCAAGATCGAACACTGCCAACCTGTGAAATTATTGTGGCCTATGAAGGCCTGGAGATCGATCTCGCCCCACCAGGAGCAGTTGATGTACGCTTGATGCCCAATGAGGAGGCTGCTATCCTCACTCCAGGAAGTGTATTTGATGAGCATGGAGTGACCCAATTGGTGGAACAACTGACGGAAGTAGTTCGATCCGAAACGCCGATTGGTTCGATTGTTGACCTCTCCCAGGTAGAGCGCCTAACGACAGCCAGCCTCAAAACCCTCGTGACCTTTAGCCAGCAGCGCGAGGCGGGGGCACTGGTTTTAGCGACGCCGTCAGCAATGGTAAAAGAGGTGATCAAACTCGGGGGCTATGGCGACTACTTTGCCATTTATCCCACCGTCGACGAAGCAAACAAGGCAGTCCAGGCCCGAGAAGCACTAAACTTACCGGGACAGACCATCAACAATCGATACAGTATAGTCGAAGCAGTGGGTCAGAGTGCGGTAGGAACTGTGCTCGAGGTCGTCGACCAAATGTTTCAGCGTAAGGCAGCCTTACGGGTACTCTCACCAGCCTTTAGTATAGAAACCAGAAATCGTTTTGTCTTTACTTTCTGGTAAAAGAAAAGAGATGAGGTGAGAAATGTGACAAAAAGCGGTTAGCAGTTCATCCTAAAGGTAGAGAACCCAAAAAGGAGGAAGGAATGCTAAACGCGCCAGAAATAACTATAGCAGTACTGATGAATGTATTGCAAGTAACGCCGATGGGAACAAACGTAAATGTAATGCGTCTGATGTGGGCAATGCTGAATGGGTCGTTTCTGAAAAGTCGAGGAGCAATCCATAGCGCATTGAAAGAAAGCGGGTTTGAAGATGAGGAGCTCCGGCGAAGCTGGTGGAGCTTTCGATATGGATCATGGGATATCACAAGTCTGCTGGGGTCGTGGCAAGAAGAAGTGGAGTGGAAAGGGAATGGGAGGCAAAAAAGTTAGAAGGGTACCGAGTGAAAAGCATAGATATCACAGGGTTCTGGCGACCGAAGCTGCAAGGGAAAGTGAACCGACTCTATAACTCAACGGCTCGTCGGGCATTGCCCGCTCATCTTTGGAGTGATGATAAGCTCGGGGGAGATAGGCGGGAAGCGAGTGCCACTGCTCAAGGCAATCATGAGATGCACGGTTGGAACAAAGGAAAGTGAGTTTCGGAAAAAGCTGCTGACAGAGACGAAGAAATCACTGGAGTCAGACGAAGTGGCGGTGGTCGATGCCGGGTTTACAATCAGAGAAATGCTAGAAAGCGGCATAGACCGATTTGTCCTGGAAGCGATTAACTGCACAGTGCGCCGCAATGAGTTCCCCAAACGCAAAGAAAAGGCAGACCACCTGAATATGGTGATATTGTGCGTCCGCTCTCTCGCAGCTATAAGGAAAGCGACTCGAGGCTACAACTCCGGACTCGTCTGGTCGCTTTCTCTATAGTGGTCGCCTGATTTGCTATCAAGCATGGCACAATCTCGTCCCCAGAACAACCAAGGTGGATACAGCCAACCGTACCTACTCGATTTACGTCATTCAGGATCCGGCCTACAACACACCTTTGGTTTTGGCGACCGTTATGACTTTGCAGCCTGAAACCATTTATCTTGTCTACCTGGAACGCTGGCCTGTTGAACCTCCCCCCCTTGGCTTCCAAGCAGATGATTGGCTTACATCGTCAATTTGTTCATGCCGATGAGGCTTGTTTCCGCTTACCTGAACTGGGGCTGCTGGCTGGCAATCTTCTTTCCCATTTAGCCGCTTCTCTTCCTCCCATACCGACTGGCTACTGGGATCGAGAGCCTCAATCCACTCCCGGCAGGCTGCGCCGTGTTCTCTCGAGTGCTCTTTTTCCAACTCCTGACCAACTCGACCCTGACTTTCGGAAAAAGGCCTCGGTTTCACACCATTTCCCTAAAGGCGTTCTCGCTCATCGCCGCCTCAATGCCGCTGCTTAAACTAGCCGAGCACTATTTTTACATTTTATCCCGTTTTTTCAGGGTGGATTCTTTTTTCCGCCCCTTTCGGTTTGCCCTTTGTCACTCAAGCCTTTACCAGAAAGTAAAGTTTGTCGATCAAGTGCAAAACCTACTTACACTTGACCATCGCCACATTGCTCAGCTATACGATTGTGGCCGAAGTCAAGACGGCAACCACACCTTTATTGTCGAAGAATTACTAGTCGGGCCAACCCTCTTTGAGCGACTGACCGATAACAGCGAGCCATTGGCTACAGACGAGGCGCTAGATCTGGCTTTGGAGTTAACCGCGGCTCTGGAGTATGCCCACAGACGCGGTATCATCCATAGCAATTTGAAAGCGCAGGACATTTTCTTAACTGAGACAGGAATCAAAGTGAGCGGGTTTAATCTGGGTCGTCTCGAAGAGGGGCGAAATCTCCTGGACACGCCTGCGCTTTATATGAATACTTCCTATCTGGCACCAGAGCAGATCCTAGGTCAACCTCTGGATGCTCGATCGGATTTATATGCTCTGGGCGTGATCCTGTATCAGTTGCTCACGGGCCGGTTGCCATTTGAGGGTGCCGACCAAGAGCTGATGCAATCTCATCTGAAACAAACTCCGACATCACCACGTGAACTCAACCCTGCTCTGTCTCGTTCGGTGGAGCACCTTATTTTAAAGCTCCTGACCAAAAATCCCAACGAGCGCTACGCCAGCGCACAGCAAGTCCGTCAAATTTTCAGCGGTTTGATTTTTAGCACGGGAGAATTCGGTCAGTCGGCCAAACAACATTTAGTGGGCCGGACCATACAGCTAAAAACATTGTCCGACTGTTGGCTAAAGACAAAAGTAGGTCAAGGTCAACTAGTCTTCATTACAGGTGAGCCGGGCATTGGCAAAACCAGCCTCGTTCAACAGATGGCGCTTCAGAGCGGGGCTCCGGTCGTGCTGATTGGGCGCTGTCAGGAGCAAGAACATGGCCTCCCCTACCAACCCTTTAGCGAAGCGTTACAGGCATACATTACCACAGTACCGCCAGAGATTTCAGATCCGGCGATGCATCGCCTCCTGAGTCATTTCAGTCAACTGGTGCCGGAACTTGACCAGATCATCCGCGGTTTGCCGGAGCCAGCTCCATTAGAACCTCAGCAAGCCCAATTGCGTCTAATTAGCAGTCTGACCCAATTTATCAAACAGGCGACGCAGAACCGCCCCTGGTTGCTCATCTTGGAGGATTTACAGTGGGTCGATGAGGGGAGCCTTGAGTTGCTGCGCTATCTAAGCCGCCACTTGCGAGAGATGTCTCTGATGATTGTGGGGACTTACCGTGATATGGAGGTAGAGAGCGAACATCCTCTCCGCATGGCTCTGCGTGACTTAGACCAAACGCCTGCTTATCGTCACCTGCCCCTGGATCGACTGAGCCAGGCCGATGTCACCCAATTGTTGGTTTATCTGTGGGACCCCACCGTACCTCAACCCTTATGTGAAACCATTTATCGCCATACCGAAGGCAACCCTCTCTATGTGGAAGAGGTGGCCAAAGGGCTGATGGACGATGGTTTGGTGACGATACAGGTCGAACAGTGGCACTTTCCAGAGATGAAGAGCATTCACCTGCCGCAAAGTATATATGATTCGGTCGAGCGTCGTATTCACTATCTGAACGCAGAGACACGAGATCTGTTGTCGCAAGCAGCCGTATTGGGTCAAACCTTTAGATTTGACGATGTGGTGGCGATGAGCGGCTTGTCTGAGCGGGCGGTTCTGGATCATTTGGATTTGGCCCTAGAACGTCAATTGGCGCAGGAGGTCAGTGAGCAGACGATTCGCTTCAGGCACGCTGAGATCCACCACGTCATTTATAACGACTTAGGAGGGATTCGTCGTCGCAGACTTCATTGGCGAGCGGGCGAAGCCATCGAACAGGGAGCCCAACCAGACCCTAAACGTTTAGCTGATGAACTGGCCTTCCACTTTAGCGAAGCTGGTGAATTGGAGCGAGCGCTTGTTTACAGCATTCCCGCGGCTCGACAGGCGCAAGCGGCTTATGCCAATGAGACAGCTTTACAATGGTATGGGCGAACGCTTGACATGCTCGATCAACTGGACACGGACGATACAGATGTATTTCATTCGTTACGGTTGTCGGTCTACCGATCCATGGGAGAGGTTTTGCAATTGATAGGCCGATGGAATCAAGCTCATGAATGTTACCAACAGGCGGCGGATTTGGCTGACGCCGTTGATGATCGATCCAGTCGTGCCTGGTGCCAAACCGATCTCTGTAATCTCTTGATTAAACAGGGTCGTTTTTCGGAGGCATTGGAAACCCTGCTCGATACTGAACGTACTTTTCGAGCGATAGATGACCAAGCCGGCTTGGCTCAGGTAGATCACTATCGGGGCACGGTGGCAGCAATGCAGAGTGATTTTGAAGCCGCTCGCTCTGCATACGAGGCCAGCTTACAGATCCGACAGACGCTGGGCGATCAAGCTGGCATGGTCAAACTGTTTAGTAATTTAGGGATTGTGGCTCGACAAGAAGGTGATTTTGCAACCGCACGCGCATTCTACGAGAAAGGATTGGCGATTGAACGTCAATTAGACAATCCCTTAATGATCGCAGTCCTTCTCAACAATCTGAGTAATTTAGCACTCAATCAAGGAGAATACACCTCGGCTCGAACCTACTCAGAGGAGGCTGTAAGTTTAGTCAGGGAGGTTGGTGCTATACACGATCTGGCCGTTTACCTGCATACACTGAGTGATATTGTTCGATCGCAAGGGGATTATCTTACAGCTAGGCGACTCTATCGTGAAAGTCTAAGAATCTACCAAGATCTAGGTGATCAGCAAAACCTGGCCGAAGTTTTGGAGGGTATGGGTAGGCTGGCTGCTTTGCAAGAACAACCAGAGCGGGCATATCTTTTGATCAATGCTGCCCAGACTTTACGTGAATCCATTGGTGTCGCCCGAGCACCTGACGCGCAAGACGAGTTGGATCGATTGCTGACTTTAGCTCGGCAACATGCGAGTGAAGAAACAGTGCCCTCGGCCATAGCGGAAGATAGGGCAATGACTCTAGAAGAAGCTATTGAGTATGCCTTACAAGACGGATAAGTCGTCGACCGTTATGGCACACGCCCGATGGTTATTGTCGTGCAATGATTCTGGGATTGGGTTCATTGTTTGTAGAGAGACCGAAAAAATGAATATCAAAATTTCCTGCGTTCCTATCATGATTTTTCTTTTGTACATTACTTCCATGCATGTGAAGGCAGCAGATTTGATGCAGCAACCATTACAAAATATGGCCGAAGTTGCTTATGTGGAGGATGGAAATATCTGGCTACTCAATTTACAGACTGCCCACAGGCAGCAATTGACAGAGACCGGCAATAGCTTTTGGCCAACTTGGTCTCCGGATGGTCGTTCGCTCCTTTACACCAATTGCCCAAGTGGTAATTGCCACATCGAAGGTGGCTATGAGTTGTATATTTTGGAGATAGATGAAGATCCACCAAAACGACTTGCGACTGATGCCTGTTGCGGTACATGGAATCCGAGCAATCAATCCATTTATTATATTGCATTTGATTCGATAGTTTCGGAGCCGAAAACATCAATTCATAGTGTGACACCAAGCGGTTCAGAGAAAGAGATTCTTCTTTCAAGTCTTCAGCATGGCGAATACAATATACCAGTCGGGCCATTACGTTGGACGCAAGAAGATCCGAGTCGACTATTACTTACGTTGGCAAATGAGCGCGTGAGAGAACTTCCTATTGAAGATGTGAAAACTGACATCTATGTGATTGATCTGGTTACGCATCGGATCGAATCCTTGAAACATAATTGGCATGGATGGCCCGAAGATTGTTCCAGTGCATATCCTGATGCGCGTACAAATGCCCTGGGCATCTCTTCAATCATTTTTGAGTTTCGGGGCAACGGGTGCCGCAACTCACTTACCTTCCAACAAGGAATCCATATCATCGATGAGAATGGTTCGCGGGTACATACTGGTTCACGCTATCCTGCTTGGTCGCCTGACGGGCGCTACTTGATGGTCGTGACGTATCATGATCTAGGAGATGGCGGAATCACCGTATGGGGTTTGGCGCTTTACGATATAAAAACACAGATACTCTGGCAGATATTACAAAACGCTTTCCAACCCGCATGGCGTCCATCTTTGCCAGACAAAATTACTGATCAAAGTGCTGATGAGACCATTGGTATTCGAGATTTACAAACGCTTTTTGGATACTATCGTAACCTATTGCGGACGGGAGCTCCCCCAGACTCTGACATCATCACGACCTTCTGGGTGAAGAGTTTGTTTGAATTGGCAAGCTTGGCTGAAGATGGCAGACCAACCTTTCCGCAGGAGATGTTGTCGAGGGGGGCTCTGCTCAATGTTTCTACATTTGATTTGCAGCGTATGAACCGTTCTGATTACCTGCGGGCCATTGAAACGATCCTGACCGAGGCGAAACAAGCCAATCCCACTTACTTTGATCACCCCTTGAATCTAGCTCGACACTATCGCCATTGGGCGACATTTGTCGGGGATGGCGCAGATGATTATCAAGTGATGCTGGACAACAGCTTAGAAGCGTATAAAGAAGCCCTGTCGGTTACACCAAATCGTGGGCCTATTTGGAACGAAATCGGCAATCTCTATCTTCATCGAGGTGAAAGTCAACAGGCACAAGAAAGTTATCAAGAGAGCCTAACGGTCGATCCCTTGAACAGCCAAACCTACCTGCTCCTGGGTGATTTTTATGCCAATCGCGAGAAATATGCACAAGCATTGGAAATTTTGGAAGAAGGGATTCTGCTCCTCGATAACAGCCCAGACCATCTTGTCCCCTATGAGTTGTACTTGCATCTCGGATTCGTAGCTGCCAAGAATAATGACTTGCAAACGGCAATCAAGGCCAATTTGAAGGTTTTGGATCTGCAACCAAGAAACAGCGGTGCAACGCGCAATTTGGCTATTTTATATAGAGATTTTGGTGATTTAGATGCTGCACTATTGTGGGCGGAAGAAGCTCTCGCAAATACAGATACTCAAGACATAACGATAATCGAGCAGCTAGAAGCATTCGTCAACGAAGTCGAGCTACAGCAAGCGGAAGAGGCAATGGCGGATCGGGAAGCAATCCCGCAACCACAAAGCGAGTCAGAGATTGTTGAGAATCAAAATGCCTCTGAACCAAGCCTCCAAAAGCCCAGCCAACGCCTGCAACCCCTTCAAACGCTTATTGGCGAGTGGATTGACAGGCAAGATCCACTTGGGCTATTTTTGTTGATTTGGTTTCTTGTTGGTGGACCTTGAGAGATTCTAAGAAAACGGAGCGAAGAATCTTCTTTTTGGGCTTGGAACGTGGGATTCTTCGTCCCAAAGCCTCTTCAGAATGACTTTTAAAACACGCTCTAAGCCGTTGCTCGAACCTTACGTACCTGCTGGCGCCCTTTCTTGAAATCACGGATCCAATCCTTCACTGGCTTGATCCGCAAAACGAGCAGCAAAACCAGCACGACAGCATAAATGATCGGCTCTGTCAAGGCACGTTTGGAGAGCCATACCCAGATATAATGGGTTGCAGACAAGATGCCGATGATGTAGACAAGTTGATGCAGCTTCTTCCAATTCTTCTTTAGCACCTTTTGAGACCACTTGTTCGAGGTAACAAAGAGTGGAATCAGCAGAACAAATGCGGCAAAACCGATTAACGCATATTGCTTCTGAATCGTCTCATCTATGACCAACCCCACCTCAAATTGATCCGAGACAAATCCATTGTCAACTGTAAAGAGCAAAAAATGAAGTAACACGTAGCCAAAGCCCCAGTTGCCCAACGGCTTCTTCAGCTGAGTCAACGCACTCCAGCCAAAGAGCGTGATCAAGGGGGTGCAGGCCAGTGATAAGAAGAGAAAGGTAATCGCCACTTTCCCCGTAAAAAAGATGGTTTCTTGATACCACTGACTGTTCAAGTGGAGCCAGTGCCAGATATCCCAAAAAACACGGTAGGTAATCATGGCGGCAACACCATGAACAATCACGCGTAAAATTTGTCCTTGCTGCTTACTTTTCCAGCGGTTGCTCATGAGTACGTAGAGCGAGAAAATGGCAAGAATAATCAGAACAGCATCTGTAAATCGGGCGGTGCCGATAAATGGGATTACTTGTCCCAGCCATGCAAACGGTTGCGGCGGCGTGATAAACCTTGTGAGATCCATAACCGTCTCGCGCCAATTCCACAAAAGCCAGGAAAGAGCCCAGGTTGCGATGCTAATGAGCGCAATTGGGATTACTTCCCATTCTTGAATAAATGATTGATTCCGTTTCCTTTGTTGTGCAATCATAATCTATACCCCTTAAAAATTGACGCTTAGATCCATGCCTTCATACAAATAAGCGACTTGCTCTTCATATCCATTAAATTTCAGCGTTGGTATACGACCAGACTGACCAATGCGACGCTCGGTCGCCTGTGACCAACGTGGATGTGACACTTCTGGGTTGACGTTTGCATAAAAGCCATACTCTTTGGGTGCGGCGGCCATCCAAAGCGAAGTTGGTTGCTCTTCGACCAAATCGATCTTGACAATCGATTTGATGCCTTTGAGTCCATATTTCCACGGGATGACAAGCCGAATCGGCGCGCCATTCTGGGGTAAAAGCTCTTTGCCATAGATCCCGGTCGCCAACAAAGTCAGATCATTCATTGCCTCATCCAAGCGCAATCCTTCCACATAGGGCCAATCATACCAGCGGCTGCTCAAACCTGGCATATTCTCCGTATCCATCACGGTTTCAAAGCGCACATATTTGGCATCGGCAGTTGGCTCTACCACCTCGAGCAATTTCCGTAGCGGGAAACCCTGCCACGGAATCACCATGGACCAGGCTTCTACACAGCGCATCCGATAAATTCGCTCTTCCTGATCGAAACGTGCCAATAGATCCTCCATGCCAAAGGTACCAGGGTTGCGCACGAGACCACCTACTTCAACTTCCCAAGGCGAAGTCACCCAACCGGCAGCCAGGGTTGCTACTTCTCGTTTATCGGTCGAAAACTCATAGAAATTATTATAGGTCGTGATCTCTTGAAATGTATTGGCCCCGTTGCCCAACTCATCAGTGAGCCCGGCTGCTGCAACCTGGGCCGGATCAGGGCGAGGAGGACGACACCCACTTAGCAATGCAGCACCTGCAATCGCAGCCGCACCCGCCATGAAGCTACGTCGATTCAGATAATGATGCTCACTCGTAATTTCAGATGAAGGGATCTCAATCCCCGTGCGTCGTTTGATCAACATTTGGAAATACCCCCATGACTATAAAGAAAACACCCTGGTTATTAACAAATTGGTGGTATCCCAAATTGTGTATAAGTTCACTTTCTCTCTGAAAGACTAGATAGTTTTTACACAATTTGTTGTATACCACCCAAATACTAAAAGGATGAAAGAGCTCTTGTTTGCTCTGTTTATTATATGGTCCGATTATAACATTATTGTAACGAAAATCTTAACAAAATATGAACAGCTCTCTAAAACTCAAAGAGGCTAATCCGTGTCAAATGACGCTATACCAGTTACCGCTTAAGGCTAATCCAGAAAAACAAAACTCAGTAGATAAACATGCGGTGAGCCAACACAACAGGGGATGAAAAATGTGTTAAAGTGTGGTGGCAGCCGCCGAACAGAAATCGGGAAAGGTCCGTGGTCAAGTAAAGAACGCTCAGTAGCTAGATTGGTGTACACCGACGCACCACGGGATGTGGACGTTCCTCGGGACGAAACACGCAGGGCAGACTGTGCTCACAATCGGGTACACATAAGCGGCTGTGAAAGGAAAGGAAGATGGAAGTGATGTTTCCGAAGTGCAGCGGCCTGGATGTTCACAAGCGGATGGTAGTGGCGTGTGTGGTAGATGAATCAGGGAGGATGGAGCAGGTGCGCAAGCGATTTGGGACAACGACGGTCGAGTTGGAGGGGTTGAGGTCGTGGCTGTCGTCGTATGGGATCACGCATGTGGCGATGGAGAGTACGGGAGTGTATTGGAAACCGATCTACAATGTGTTGCATGAGCATTTTGAGGTCTGGATTGTGAATGCCCGCCATCTGGCACAGGTGCCTGGTCGCAAGACGGATGAGAGCGATGCGGCCTGGATCACGAAACTGATGAGTTATGGACTGCTGGAGCGCAGTTTCATTCCAGATGTGGAGCAAAGGGACTTGCGAGACCTGACGCGCTATCGGACGCGTCTCTTGCAAGAGAAGAGTGCGGCAGTCAATCGCCTGCATAAGGTGTTGGAAGATGCCAACGTCAAGTTGGGATCGGTGGTCACGAGCATCCAAGGTGTATCGGCACGCCAGATGATCGAGGCCCTGATTGCAGATGAGATGGACCCAGAAGCCATGGCTGACTTGGCACAAAAGCGGCTGCGGGCCAAGATTCCCCAGTTGGTTGATGCGTTGACGGGACTGGTCCGTCCTCATCATCGTTTTATGCTGCAAGAAGTTCTGCATCATCTCGATCACCTGAATGTACGCATTGATGCCCTCAATCAACAGATTGGGGTCCTCATGGCTCCGCATGCTGACCTCATCGCACGCCTAGATGCCATTCCCGGTGTGGGGCGAGTCGTCGCCGAGATAATTCTGGCGGAGATCGGTCCCTCGGTCGAAAGCTGGCCCTCAGCTAAGAAACTGGCCTCCTGGGCTTGTGTCTGTCCTGGCAACAACGAATCGGCGGGCAAACGCAAGAGTGGTCGCCGACGAAAGGGCCAGAAATGGTTAGTCACCGCCCTCGTTGAAGCGGCTTGGGCCGCCTCTCGCACCAAGGACACCTATCTCGCCGCACAGTTCCACCGTCTCAAGGCACGACGCGGAGCCAAGCGGGCAGCTATTGCCGTGGCCCATTCCATCTTGACCATCGTCTATCATCTCATCGACAAGCCCGATGCCGTCTTTGAAGAACTCGGCGGCGACTTCTTTCTCAAACGACGCAAGGAGCATGCACAAGCCGGCGCACTCAAAACCCTCGAGTCCCTCGGCTTCAAGGTTTTCTTGGCACCGACCGCCTAAGTACGGTGCTCACTACAACTGATTTGCGTTGGGCACAGGCAACGACGCCACCCACTCTGGCGGGTCAACTTGGACCCGCTTCTTATTCAACGCGGCCTTTAACCCCTCTCTCTCTTCTCTTGCTGCCCTTTTTTTCAGGGCAGACCGCAATCGTCTCATTCTCGAGTGGAGCGAAGAATCTAACGATTGCGGTCTACTGAATATACATATGAAGAATCGCTTCCTCGACTGGTCCACGCAATACCCACCACGCACGACGAGTCGTCGCGAATAGTTAATTTTTTTGGAATGGCCTAAGTTAACACCTATGGACCCAAAATATTTAAGGGCACGCCGCAAACAACATGTCAGTCCCATAAAACATTGCTGCCACGCTATGCTCGCTTCCTAGCCATGCAAGTTGCATGAGAAGATTCTCTCCCTCAACAGTAGCATCCAATACCTGAAAACGCTCAGAATAGGGCATCATTTCATCGTCAATGACAAAATCAGATTCGGCCACACGTCGGCGGACATCCAGGTCAGCCTGTGCAAGGGTAGCTTCAGGATAGTGCATGACGAGTGTGGAAATAGCCTCGCCATCTTGGAGAGTTACACCAGTGCCAAGCCCCATATAGATGTTACTCGTCACAGTTTCTTTGATTTGTGCCATCAACGTTTCGAGCTCTTCCTTTAGTTTCTCAGTATCGGATGCCGTTCCACTGCCAACATCACGGAGCATCAGATCATGGATGGGGCTTGAAGCAAGTGTGTTACAAATGCCGAAGTCCAGCCAAAGGCCGGTTGAAATGGAGTCATCTAAAGTTGCGGCCATACTGATCGCAGCGCTGGCGTACAGTCTGTTTAGAATTGCTTCCATCAATTCTTCTTCCTGCTCGACATCGAGCTCGCCATTCGCTTCCCCATTGACCTCCGATTCGTTTGATCGATCAATCCCCAGTTCTGCCATCAGCTCTTCGACCTCTAACTCATCTAATGGTGTAACATATCCAATCGTATTGCGCGTCAAGTAATCGTGCGCCATGCTTTCATAGCGAGGGAAAATGCCGCCAACGTAGAGTATCTTCTCATCCGGCAATAAGAGTAGATTGAGCATTTCGCGACTATAGCCTTGAAAGACCACGTCATCGATCTCTAATGTCTCACTATTGCGTGGCAACTGGCCTAACTCAGTCGAATAACTGATTGCGCCATCCACTGTTTCTACTGCGAAGTCATACTGTTCGAGAAGCGTCAACATGACGGTCCAATCTGTATTAGGGTGAAATTTGAGGACCTGATATGATGCTCCGTTGATTGGTGGTACACTCAACTCCCACAAAAGATCAGTCGCATCCCACCCCCAATGCGTACGAAAATCGTCTGCGAGAGTGCGCATGGCCTTCGTATACAGATGCGGGTACAGTGGACTCTTTCTCATCTCTTCGAATGTCTCTTGGACAGAGAGCGTTTCGTCCCGCTCAAAAAATGGCGTGTCTGAGTTTGTTGCCTGCCACTGCGCCCAATTTGTTATCAGGATCTCATGAGCGCCTAATGGGACGAAATAGAGCCATTCCGGTCTGATCCGTCCGAGTGCACTGATGTCCGAAGTATCTTCTGAGATATCATCACCTTCGGGCATGATACGAGCAGTATCAGCAGATTTGCGATCTGGCTCAGATGACGGTGGACTGGATGCCGAGGCAACAGCTGTGGATTTCTCCTCTTCTAACGATGTTCTGTCTGAGTCAGATCCCGCCGCTACGGCCCACAGATGAAGATGCCCATCGTCTGCAAGTACCAGCAGAAAGCGACCATCGGGACTATATTCAATATGCTTGATGGCCACCGCGGCATTCTCTGCGTAGCCATCCTCAGCAACCCACTCACCAATGTATTCCCCACTGTCCAGATTGAAAAAATGGGCAACATTTTCGGCGGTTACGAGCAATGAGCCAGTTGGATCAATCGTGACGCCAGACGAAGCAAGTGCAAAGGAAGGCTGCTCAAAGGGCAATGCGGCAAAACGCTCTCCTTTCTCGACATTGAACTGCCACGCCTCAATTTCTCCGGGTGTCGCATCACCGTTGTAGATGAGCACCTGACTGCTGCCGTCATCAAGCCTAACAGAAGAGAGAGTAAGAGAAGACTCAACTCGCTCGGTTGAAAGAGCATAGAGTGCCTTCAAAGCATCAACCGGATCTGATGTCGCATCATGTTCATATACTTGGACCGCTCCAGTAGAGAGCGCCACGAGAAGCAATTCCTCCTCGGATAATCGTACCAGATCGGTGACCCCTTCTTCATAGTGCCAAACCGTATCCAAGTAGGTCTCATGCCACCAAGTCCGGACCGAACCATCTTGACTGGCAGTCAGGATGATGCGACCACTCTCGCCAGGATCAATGTCCTCGCCTCCCTTGTCAATAAAGACGATATCAGTGAGCGGGGCGTGATGTCCAATAAAATTTCCTGTTCGTGTCCAGATACCGCCATCATATTCCCAGGTCTGCACTTGCCACAGGTCATCAGCTCCAATGCTCAAGGCTAAACGTGAACTATCGGCGCTAAAAGTCAAGTTTGCGGCAACGGCATCGTTATACGTAAACCACTGTACAGGGTCAAGCGTCTCTCCATTTAGAAAGACAACCTGACCGATATCCGTAGCAATCGCAATCCAATAGCCATCTGGGGACATGGCAACATCGACGATATTGGCATTCGAAATCACAAATTCACCCACTTCAACGGCATCAAAAACTGTTGCGGCAGAGAGCGGGATATCAGCAGGTGGTGGCGACGGGGCATCGGCTGTAATGGCGTCCAATCGATACCAGATTTCACTTCCATCTTCGGTTGTATTGGCAACCTCCATCACCAGCGCGTAGCCGTCCTTGAGCCAGCGTTGGGTCCGATGTCCATAGACTTCGTACTGAAGACCAAACGTGCGTCGCCATCCTTGGCCACGCAGCCACGCTTCCGTTGAATGTATGGCCCAATCCGGTGAAGATGTGATAAATAGCCCCAAATCAACTTCATCTGGCACAGTTCTTGGCTCATTGTTTGGCGATAAAAGTACCTGTTCAAAGAATGTGGCATCGTCGGACTCGATTGTGATCGGTGGAGCAGGCGAAAATACCACGATCTCTTTCGTCCAAACCGTTCTACCATTCAGCGTGATCGTTAGCTCGTAATTTCCCTCCAGACCTGTCAAATCAGGGAAGAAGTAAAAATAATCGGCGTTTTCTGTCAGGTTCTCTGCATAGCGAAGTGTCTCAATACGATCCGGTATCCAAATCCCATCCTGTGCCACCCTCAGTCGAAGCTGTGAATTGGCTGGTATATCCATGGTGCCGCGAATACGAACAAACTCCGTGTTGTTGACCATTGCAACACCATAAAGTGGCGCGTTGGGGTCATCGCCTTCGAGCATCAACGAAATCTGGGGAGTTGTTTCACTCACAGTTGCGGGTTGTGGTTCAGGATTGCGGAGTGAAAAGCTAAGGTGCGCAATCGTTATCCCGCGATAATGTAATTTTGCAATGTAATTCTCCCCGGCGAAAAATGGCGTTGGATCAGGACGCATATAGAACGACACTTCCACTGCTCCATCATCGGCGTAAAAAACACTAAAGTCTCGCCCATCAACCTCTGGTTGGTTGGCAAAATCGATTGCATAAGAGAACCAAGATTCTTCCTGATCCCAAGGCGTAAAGATCTCTAAATTGAGCCGATGTTCCAGCACAGAAGCGTCTTCAAAACGGACCTTGAAGGCAATTTCTTCATTCGTATGGAAAATGCTTTGAAACTCGGACGTTTGTTCGCCCACTGCTTCGTTCCGAGCATCACTGCCGTTCGTCATCTGCACTGCGGTAGGAGCACCAGAAAATCCAGCGTTGACTTCAAGAGCCTGTCGGATCGCATTAGGCACCAAAGGAATCGGCGTCGCCAAGAAGGCCTCCCACTTTTCAAGGTGTTCTTGCCAACTCTCGGTCAAGGCCAGCGCGGCCACAAGCGCCACAACACCGTCATGCTCTTGGGCCAGAAAGGCACCGCTCAGACTCTCGCTCTGTAGCCGGAAGAGCGCCGAGTTACTCACAAGTTGCCGACCGATTCGTGGATCAATGTCCGTTGATAATACACTGGTCTCGACAGATAGGATCTCAGTCGTGCCACCTTCGTCAACTTCATTGACAATGCTAATGACAGCACCTTCCAAGTCCTTGACAACACTCGTCCACTCTTCCTCTGTAAATGCCTCGCCCTTCAAGTTGCGCATCTGCAGCGCGACACCGCTCCCCTCTATCGGATTCGAGCCAAAGTTGTAGCGTAGCGTCTCGCCATTGCCGTAGAAACGGGTCAGTGGATGATTGGGAGGCATGAGTATGGGCGCAAAAACAAGGGCGGGGTCTTCAATTTCTACTAAAAGTGACGGGGTGGTTCAGAATTAGGTTTACACTTTTGATACATAGATAAAAATCTATATGAGGTCATTTTCTGCCTGAGCATGGCTCAAATTAGAAAATATAAACATCTTTTCTCTTTGCAAAAATGTAAACCTAATTGTCCGCCTAAAATGAACCACCCCAAAGTGACGCATTTTTATCTAGCTTGCCATACATTTTTCCGAGTGTGGTTGCGATCTTCCAAGGTGTCCAAGCAAAGCTCAAAACAGCCTCGTTGAAAATCTGTCGGTTGACTGCCATCTCATCAGGTTCAAGTCTCAGTAGATCCAAATTTCAGGTTTTGAGAGAGAATTCTGGCTAAACAGTTGACATAAATACAAATTTGCCGGTCGATATCTAGTTTTTGCGTTAGATTTGGGCGATTTTCAGATATGAAATAGGTTGTTTTCTGTAACCGAAATCTGAATAAATGACTCCAAAATCCCTGCAATCTCGACTGAAAATCGCCAAAAACGCCAAATTTGGATCTACTGAGTCTACTTGTTGCGCGCAGAAGAGCGACGATTCCGTTCACTTCTTCAAACCAGAACCATGCGTAGGATCCCTTTTCTTCGTCTTCTTCTGATAGCTGTTTCGCTTCGAGATAGAGAGTCCGCTGCCAATCGTTGCGCTCCTGCACCACAATTTCACTTTCAGCTGCCACCATCTCCAGAACGAGATCGATCAACCCTAACCACTCCTCATCGTCAATTGAATCAACAATCAGTTCCGTCTCCTCGGCAAACATCGAATGGGTAGGGGCAAAGCGGATCAGTAGCTCGAATTCATCGGCGTCCGCCTGATTCGTAAAACCGTAGCGGTACTCGCTCGCTCTGTTACTGATCAACGTTGCGTCATAGCCTCGCGGAATGTGGAGGCGAAAGGTTTCGTCCGTGTCTTGGTGGACAACGAAATCGACTGTTTCGTTCTCTGTTTGGGTGTCACGTTCCTCAATGTCACCGGATGGTCGCTTGATCTGCTCGATTGGCATGGCCCAGGCAGACGATGAATAAACAAGCAGAACAATGAGGACAAGAATGAGGGTCAGAATTTGGTATGAAAATTTTCTAATGGGCATCGGATACTCTCACTTCACTAAATCAAAGTTTGTTTTTCGGACTCTAGAATTGGCTCTCATGACGCAAGGATACCCAAGAGCTGTTAGGTGCGGTCTGGGGACAACATATCTTATTGTACGACAAGCTATTGGCCTCGACTAACCACACCGCACTTTCAAGTCTTTGTTGCATATGAGCCAGAGAATTAAGTGTAGACCAGAGGATATTAATCTCAAAATGATGAAGACAAAAGACAAGAGCACAACTCGATCACAAGCGGAACAAAGAGGCTGTTTGATCTACTCTCGGTGATAAACGGGGCCGATAGCTAGTGCTTGAGGGATAAATTTTCAGAAACAGCAGGGAACATGTATAGTAGAGTCACCACAAACATCTATACGGATTCCATGGGGAAAGATAGGGGTGGTTCATTTTAGCTGGATAGATAGGTTTACACTTTTAGAAACAGAAAGAACGTTTATATTCTCTGATTTCGCCGGTTCTCAGAGAGAAAACGGTCTCATATAGATTTTTGTCTATATATCAAAAGTGTAAACCTAATTTTGAACCACCCCGAAAGATATGACAGAAACAATGGCAAACACGGTAATGGCAGAGAGCAGGACAGCTCTGACCCTCAATGAAGAGGGCCATACCTTTCGCGATCTCAACAAAAACGGTCTCCTCGATCCATATGAGGATTCCCGCCTGCCTATTGATGCGTGAATCGACGATCTACTTGGACAGATAAATCTGGCTGAAAAAGCCGGCCTCATATTCCACACGATGATGGTTTGAATGAAGACGGCACCTTACAGGATGATTTGGCAATTGTATGGGCGAACTCGTCACGATTGTCTATACCAAACGTGGATTGTCTGGTCATATAATAGCGAGGACCCACATGGTATGGTATGTCTACGCTTGGAATCGCAAATGTCGCAAAGCAGAACGGTTTCAGTCGCTTAGCGACACCACTTCGTGATCTGTAAATCCAAATTCGTAATTCGTGCCATGACTTCGCGCCATATACAACCCGTCATATACAACTAAGGAGAGATTCTATGACCACACTTGCATATTTTGAAGGCGAGATCGTTCCGTTTGAACAGGCAAACGTTAGCATTGCCTGTAACACCCTCCACTATGGTACTGGATGTTTTGGTGGATTGCGTGCGTTTTGGAATGATGAACAGGAACAACTCTATTTCTTCCGTCCTCGCGATCACTTCCAGCGGTTGTTAAATAGCGCCAAATTGCTGTACTGCAATCTAGATTATACAGTCGATCAATTGGTCGACATCAGTGTAGAGCTTCTCAGTCGAGAAGGGTGGCGTCAAAATGTCTACATCCGACCAATTGTTTACAAAGATGACGGTATCTTTCGCGTCTGGCTGCACGATTCAAACGATAAGCTCGCCATTTTTACCCAAAGGGTGGGAATTACATCGAATCGAACAGAGCGATTCGGGTCAACGTCAGCTCATGGCGCCGGGTGGACGACACAGCCATGCCTGCCCGTGGTAAAGTCAACGGCACCTATGTCAACAGCGCACTGGCCAAGAGCGATGCAATGCTCAGCGGCTTTGATGACACAATCGTGCTCAATCAAGATGGTCATGTGGCAGAAGGTAGTGCAGCAAATTTCATGATGATGCGCGATGGTGTTGTCATCACGCCGCCCATCACCAGCAATTTGTTGGAAGGCATTACTCGTCGCACAGTGATCCAGTTGCTCCAAGACGAACTCGATGTGGAAGTTGCTGAACGCGAGATCGACCGTAGCGAACTTTACATCGCTGAGGAAGCATTTTACTGCGGCACTGGTGCGCAAATTGCTCCCATTGGCTATATTGATCATCGCCCTGTCGGCACAGGTGAGACAGGGCCCATCGCTGGGCAACTTAGCGCCCTCTACCAGCGAGTTGTGACTGGACGTTTGCCGAAGTATTCGGAGTGGTTGGTGCCCGTTCCCGTGTTAGAGGGTGTTTCAAAAGGTGCGATCAGTGCCGGTTGAGTAGCCGAAGGCGTATCGAAACCAAACGGGGCGACCCACAAACGCTGGTTTCGATACCACTTCGTGACTCAACCGGCGTTTGCTCGCCCTTTGCTTTCACTTTTAAAACACGCTCTTAGTGCCGATGTAGAATCGTGTTGCATATCCTGACTTCAGCTTACGATCCGCATCCACATTTGCAAAAAAAGGAGATTGACCCATGTGTGTACCAGCTTGCCAGGCAAAAATCGCTCGCACGATCAGCCGTCGCAACTTTCTGTCAACCGCTGGGGTAGCGGCCGTCTCAGCCGCCACTGTGGGCTGTACGGCAACTTTGCTTCAGCCAGCGCCGGCCCAGTCAGCCGCAACGACCTTGACTTTCGAACGCATCGTCGACCTAACACACACGATGCCGCCCAACTTTCCTACCTACTTTGGTGAAGTTCAGTTGGAAATAGAAACTGTTTTTACGGCAGAGGAGAATGGGTTCAATCTCAACCGATGGCATATCAACGAACATACTGGGACCCATCTCGACGCGCCATTTCATTTCTCGGATCAAGACTCGGCCGATGCCATCCCCGTTGAGAATTTGGTGGGGCCGCTCTGTATTGTCGACATTCGAGCAAAAGCCGAAGGGAATCCCGATGCCCAGGTCACACCTGATGAGCTGGCTGCATGGGAAGCTGAATATGGTGAATTGCCAGAAGGTGCCATCGTTGCGATGAATAGTGGCTGGGACGCCTTTGTCAACGATGAAAAGTATCGCAATGCGGACGATGAGGGTGCGCTGCACTTTCCCGGCTTCCATGTCGAGGCAACGCAATTTTTGATGCAGGAACGCAACGTCAAAGGCATTATGGTGGATACGCTCAGTCTGGACTTTGGTCTATCTCCGGACTTTGCTGTTCACTTTAGTTGGCTTCCCACCAATCGCTGGGGCATAGAGAATGTGGCCAATCTAGGCGAACTTCCAGCGAATGGTGCCACCGTCATCGTGGGTGGCCCCAAAGTCGCAGGTGCTACCGGTGGTCCGAGTCGTGTGATTGCTTTGGTGTAAGTATTTCCGTAATCGTATATAATAGTTGTTATGATCAAGCAATTAGATCCGCTGGAGGACTTGGTTGGCGAGCTCTTCGTGGATCGGCATGAAGAAGTGAAAATGTATTGGGAGTGGGGGACAAATGTACCACCCCCAGTCGGCAACAGTCGGGCGCTGATTGGACGGCGACGCACGGGGAAAACCTCGATCCTGGTTCGAGTGTTTAATCGACTCTTTCATGAACAAGAGAAGATCTTGCCTGTCTATGTTTCATTCGCCCAATATCTGCATTTGAATCGCCCACTCACCATGCAGGAGGTGGGTGACCATTATTTGGCGGGATATCTCTCCTCATTCCTCGCCTTTCGCTACCGCCGCCCAGAGATAATGAGAAGCTCCCCTGGTATTGAGCGCGTCCGCCAGCTCGCTTCGGAGTTTAATGATCCAATTGTCGATGAATTGCTGAGGGATCACGCAATTGTGTCAAATACGGAGCGAATCGGTGATCCGCCAGCTCAATTTGCCATCAATACCCCACGCACAGTCGCAGGGCTTCACACGATTCCAACGGCCGTGATCGTTGATGAATTCCAGGTACTCACGACTGTCTATGATCCGGTTCAGGATCTCACCCATGATTTAACAGATAGTTTCCAATGGGCGGCAGATACAAGATTGGCCCCATTGTTGGTATCGGGATCGTCAATATCATTACTGGTCGGTCAAGCGCTTGGCGGTATGCTTTCGGGGCGCTTCAAATCTTGGCACTTGAAGCCGCTTACGCAAGGCTTTGCCTATGAACTGGTCAGGCGCTTGGGTGAGCGCATGGGAATCGTCGTTACGGAAGAGTTGGCAGAGGCCATCTGGCGTTTAACCGATGGATATCCGTTCAGCATCAACAGCCTCATGACAAGTGTCTCGCCAGCTAGACGACGCTTGCCCTCGCTTGACGCCTTACAGGAAGTGGCCAACTTCGAACTGACTGATACGAATGGAGACTTGTACCAACATTATAGCGAGGAGTTCAACAAATATAGTCATCAATTGAACGAAGGTGATACCACTCGCAAAGTCATGCTCTGGACCACAAAATATCCTGATCAGACGCTGGATCCAAAAGTGGCAGCCACAGAGTTGGGACTCGATGAAAGAACGGTGCGTGAGGCACTGGAGAAGTTACGTTGGGCTGACATTGTCAGAAAGAGTGGGCTCATTACCTATGTTGGTCCCAGCGACCCCATGCTCCGTCGGTTTATCGAATATCAACATTATACCGAGATCGAAAAGCTTGGTCCCGATAAAGTCTTTCGAGATTGGGAGAAAGAATACAAGAAGAAACTCGGTGCCTTAAGTCGTGCATTGGGCGAAGTAGGTGAGATGTATGCGTATGCTGTGATCCGCAACTTTGATGGTCAAGAGGTTTCTGGTGCAGATTACTTCAATCACGATGGATCAGTTTGGCTCCCATACTTTGATATTATTGAGCGGCAAGGCGGACATGTTTTTAGGGGAATACCCATCGAAATTGATCTAATTGGCGAATGGTTCCTCCCACAACCAGACAACCGGAAGGGTGTTTGGTTTGTTCAAGTGCGCTACCAGCAACGCAAGATGGGCAAGCAGGCTGTAGAAAAATTTTTAGAACAGATTGAACATATCAAACCAAAATTTGAAGATTCTACCATTACCAGTTGGTATTTTTCTAAGTCAGGTTTTACAGAAGAAGCAGCTCAGATTCTGCGAGAGGCTGGCGTGTTGTTCAGCGATTGGGATGAGTTTTGTGCCTTGGCAAAGTTGGTTGGTTTTTTGGGGCTACCTCCATAGAATCCCATAGCCCTTGCATCTCATCACACCGCTCAAGCAGTTCATGCAGCTCCCCCTGGTCAACCACACGTCCACCCTGCATCACGATGATCTGATCGGCGCGCTGCAAGACGGTTCTGCGATGAGAAACGACCAGACAGGTTGGTTGGCCGTTGGAGCCAGACTCGCCGTGAAAGAGTCGCTGCCAGAGTTTTTGCTCGGTCTCTACATCGAGTGCGCTGGACAGATCATCGAAGACCAATAATTCCGGTTCACGCACAAACATGCGTGCAGCTGCGGCCCGTTGCACTTGACCGCCCGACAGCCGTACCCCTCGTGGGCCAATCAGAGTATCCAACCCTTGCCCCATTTGCGCAACATCTGTCTCAAAGACTGCACTCTGAATTACCCGATCGAGCGTATGTGGGTCTTCGGGCATCCCTAACAAAATGTTCTCGCGCAGAGTATCAGAAAAGAGTCTCGGCAGCTGAGGCGTATAGGCAACATGTGGTGGCACAAAAAAGGATGCTGGATCAGTAACAACAGTGCCATTCCAAAGGATCTCACCTGCATCCAAGGGCAACAACCCCAGCAATACACGCAATAAAGTACTTTTACCTGCACCAACCCGTCCCGTGATAACGGTAATTGTGCCCTGTTGTAGAGACAGGTTCACATTCTCAATTCCGTCATCCTCATCATTGTATCGATAAGTCAACCCATGTACATCCAATCGCTCAAGAGCCAAACCACCCCCTTCAGTTTCACTCAATCCCTGCCGATCGTCCCCACCTCTTCCTTCGCTTAAGTGCTTATCCGAAAAGTTTTGGGATGAGGTATTCTCGTTCGAGAAGTTGGTCGGATTCACAACCACTTTTCGGATAGGTTCTGAGCCTCCGCCTTCGGCTCTCATCACTTCTTCATCCCGGCCCAAATAAATCTCCCGATACGTCACAAGTGAACTGGCTTCACCACCTTCCATTAGTTCGACCAAACGATTTGATGAGACCGCACAAGTTTTGCGCGTGGCCAGCAAACGCCCGACGCGCCGCGGCAATTCAAGAAACTCAAAGAGGTAAATGACAAACAAGGTAAAGTCGCCAACGGTAAATGTCCCGGCTTGGATTGCGCTGGCAGCCAGCAGGAGCACCAAACCCCGTCCAATATTAATAATATTTACATTGAACGACCCAATGATGCTACGAATCAATGTAAATTGTAGGGCCGCTTGACGACGACCATCGTTCAAACGATGAAACTGACGCGTGACGGATTGTTCAGCAACCGCAACCTTTACAGCTTGCACAGCCCCAAAAGCTTCGCTGATAAAGCTGGTCACTCTGCTCGTATCTTCACGCGAACGCTTCCAGGCTGCTGCCAGCCGAGCATTCAATTGATGCGCAACAATCACAATGCCTGAAAGCGGAAGGATTGCGGCCAGTGTTACCAGTGGATCGATACGCACCATAACAGTGAGCGCAACGATGGCAAAAAGACCGTGCCCGATCAATCGATACCATTCGTTGACGATGTCACTCGTTCCTTCAATATCATCTCGATAGCGACTCACTGCGTCGCCAGGCGAGATGCGTGCCGCAGCCCCCACACGATGTCCGTAGCGGCCAAAGCGCCTGAGCATTGTGTCGAAGAGATTCGTACGTATTAGCGACATCATGACGCCTTCCCACATATTTTGACGATAGATCCATCCCAAGAGGATCCCTTCATTCACAAAGTTGGCAAGCAAAAGTAGTGCCAACAGGGTCCAGACATTGAGGCCAAGCCGTGCATCACCGCTTAGGGTATCAAATATCTGCTGACTCAGGTACCCTAACACCAAAGGTGTTAGGCTGAAAAGTATCCAGCCAAGAAGGGTGAGGAAGAAATGCTGTGGACGGAAAAAGGCTAGTCGTCTGTAATCGTGGGCTTGTAAGTTCGAGAGCGAGGATTGAGAATTCCAGATCGACGATTGATTCATGCGAGCACCTCTTGAAGATCATTCGTTTCTTGGGCAGTTTGCAGAAGCTGGGCGTAGACAGTGTTTGTGTCGTTGGCCAACTCCTGTCGTTTACCATATTCTCGAATCCGCCCCTGTTCCAGAATCATAATTTCATCCACACGTTGGACCGTTGACAGGCGATGGGCAATGATGAGTCCTGTTCGATTTGCCAGCAGCCGATTAATAGCACCCTCAATCAGTCGTTCCGTGGCGGGGTCGAGTCTGGAGGAAGCTTCATCCAGGATAACAAGGGAGGCATCATTTAGAAAGACGCGAGCCAACGCAATCAGCTGTGCTTCACCTGCAGAAAAGCCTTGTCCACCAGCCCCCAAACGCGTATCGAGACCATCCGACAAACGATTGAGCCACGCTTCAAGACCCAGGTTGTGGAATGCCTCAATCAACACAGAGTCTGACACACGTTCATCGAAAAACGTTAGGTTATCCCGCAACGTGCCATCAAACAGCTGAACGTCTTGCGTAACCAAACCAATCTTCATACGGAGATCGGTGATAGATATATCGGTCAACGGAGTACCATTAAAGCGAATCTCACCCTTTGTTGGATCATAGAGCCGGAAGAGCAAGCGTGTCAGTGTTGTTTTGCCACTGCCTGTTCGCCCGAGCAACCCCAGTACTTGTCCTGGCGAGAGAGAGAACGTCAGATCGGATAGAACAATCTCATCGCCAACCGACTTGAGCGTTCCATTCTCATTGCTCTTATGGACTTTGTCACTGTTCTCATACTGAAATGTTACATGATCAAACTCGATCGTAGCGGCCTGTTTGTCCAGGTTCTGTCCATTGATTCCGCGAGGCGAGGCGTCCTTAGCACCATCTACCAATACACTTTCTTGTTGCAACAACTCATTGATGCGCGCCACGCTCGCACCGACCCGTTGCAGATCATCGACCTGATCTCCCAACGTATCTAAGGGACGTTCAATCAGACTGCTGTAGTGCGTGATCAAATAGACGCCTCCCAAGGTCAGGATCCCTAGCTCAAAGAGGTAAATGCCTAAACCAAGTGCCGCCACCGTGCCGCCTACGATCAGAATACTCGTCGTACTGCCAATCACAAATGTGACGAACCGTGCATGAAGGTTACCACGAAAAAAGGATCGTTGCGCCTGAAAAAACCGTCTCATCATTGCTGGGACCGCACCATTTGCGCGGATATCATCTAATCCCGCAAGACGCTCCTCGATGAAACTGTATAACTCTGCACTTGCTTCCTGTGCTTTCTCCCAATAAGGAGAGACCTTCCCTTCTACGAGGCGAAAGCCATAGAGTGTAACCAGCGCAAAAACTGTAAAAAGCAACCCCAATCGCCAATCTTCTCGGTAGAGCAACCCCAAAACACCGCATACCAGAAAGAGGTTGCCGACAAAGAGCAGAATAAAGTTGGAAAAAAAGTTGCTCAACACGCTTACATCGCCATCGATACGCTCGATCATTGCACCGGGCGTGTGGCGTTGATGAAAAGGCATATCAAGTTTCAAACAGTGATTGAAGAGATTGGTACGTAGATCATTGGTCGCTTGCCAACCAACATTATTGCCAACATAGGTTGCGCCAATCGAAACAGCCTGCTGGAGCAGCGTCACGCCCATGAAGAGTGCGGCAATTATGAGAAGCTCCCGCACTGTTGCACCAGTCGTTGCGGCATCAATAAAGGTGCGGATGACCTGCGGTCCATAAAGTTGCAGACCAATATTACTAAAGAGCAATACTGACAAAGCCAACATCAACAGCCAGTAGGGACCAAGATATTGAATCAGCAGCTTGCGATATTGGGTCCATTTTTTGTTCATATTTGTCGTATTCCATAATGTAGTGATTTAGCTGATAGCTGTCAGCCGTTAGCTTCCTTCGTTTAGCGTATATTTCGTGATTCTCTTCCTATTGGTTGAGCGAGGTTTCGCTGTCGAATCTTTGATAAAACTACCTGCTGACCCTGTGTCAGTTGGATTTGCCCATTTGAGAAGTCATTCAAATGATTCTCCGCAAGGTTTAGTGCCGTCAACAATGCCTGATGAATTGAGCCCAAATCATGTTGCGGGACCATTTCAGCCAAAAACTGCTGCAAAGATTCTGGTGCGTATGCTTCGAAATCTTGCGTAACACGTTGACTTTACTTTCTGGTAAAGGCTTGAGTGACAAAGGGCAAACCGAAAGGGGCGGAAAAAAGAATCCACCCTGAAAAAACGGGATAAAATGTAAAAATAGTGCTCGGCTAGTTTAAGCAGCGGCATTGAGGCGGCGATGAGCGAGAACGCCTTTAGGAAATGGTGTGAAACCGAGGCCTTTTTCCGAAAGTCAGGGTCGAGTTGGTCAGGAGTTGGAAAAGAGCACTCGAGAGAACACGGCGCAGCCTGCCGGGAGTGGATTGAGGCTCTCGATCCCAGTAGCCAGTCGGTATGGGAGGAAGAGAAGCGGCTAAATGGGAAAGAAGATTGCCAGCCAGCAGCCCCAGTTCAGGTAAGCGGAAACAAGCCTCATCGGCATGAACAAATTGACGATGTAAGCCAATCATCTGCTTGGAAGCCAAGGGGGGATGTTCAACAGGCCAGCGTTCCAGGTAGACAAGATAAATGGTTTCAGGCTGCAAAGTCATAACGGTCGCCAAAACCAAAGGTGTGTTGTAGGCCGGATCCTGAATGACGTAAATCGAGTAGGTACGGTTGGCTGTATCCACCTTGGTTGTTCTGGGGACGAGATTGTGCCATGCTTGATAGCAAATCAGGCGACCACTATAGAGAAAGCGACCAGACGAGTCCGGAGTTGTAGCCTCGAGTCGCTTTCCCTTATAGCTGCGAGAGCGGACGCACAATATCACCATATTCAGGTGGTCTGCCTTTTTCTTTGCGTTTGGGGAACTCATTGCGGCGCACTGTGCAGTTAATGGCTTCCCGCAGGACAAATCGGTCGATGCCGCTTTCTAGCATTTCTCTGATTGTAAACCCGGCATCGACCACCGCCACTTCGTCTGACTCCAGTGATTTCTTCGTCTCTGTCAGCAGCTTTTTCCGAAACTCACTTTCCTTTGTTCCAACCGTGCATCTCATGATTGCCTTGAGCAGTGGCACTCGCTTCCCGCCTATCTCCCCCGAGCTTATCATCACTCCAAAGATGAGCGCGGGCAATGCCCGACGAGCCGTTGAGTTATAGAGTCGGTTCACTTTCCCTTGCAGCTTCGGTCGCCAGAACCCTGTGATATCTATGCTTTTCACTCGGTACCCTTCTAACTTTTTTGCCTCCCATTCCCCTTTCCACTCCACTTCTTCTTGCCACGACCCCAGCAGACTTGTGATATCCCATGATCCATATCGAAAGCTCCACCAGCTTCGCCGGAGCTCCTCATCTTCAAACCCGCTTTCTTTCAATGCGCTATGGATTGCTCCTCGACTTTTCAGAAACGACCCATTCAGCATTGCCCACATCAGACGCATTACATTTACGTTTGTTCCCATCGGCGTTACTTGCAATACATTCATCAGTACTGCTATAGTTATTTCTGGCGCGGTTAGCATTCCTTCCTCCTTTTTGGGTTCTCTACCTTTAGGATGAACTGCTAACCGCTTTTTGTCACATTTCTCATCTCTTTTCTTTTACCAGAAAGTAAAGGTTGATGGTCATGAGTTTTTGCATAAAGTTCCATGAGGAGATTGCGCATCCGATGTAACAGCTCAATCGCTATCCATATGCGTCTACGCTGGTACTGGGTGGCTACCTCAAGGGCGTAGCGTACATATTGGTCGAGTAGCAGTGCTGGCGATTGTTTATCTGGTTTGCGATTGGCTTCCGCGGCATCAACAATGGTTTCGTGAGAGATGTGATCAATCAATAGCAGCAAATTCTCTGTAATTTGCCACTTGGTTGAGCGAAGTGGGTGATAACGAATCGAAAATTGGTTGAGCGATTCGAGTACAACATCCGCAGCATCTGGCCCGTCAGGTACGATCATTGCAACTGTTTCGTCGATCTGATGTAGCGACGCACAAAGTGACTACACTTCGTCCATCACGTCCAACTCGATACCATCTTGCGTGATGGCATCTAGGTCGAGGTCAGAGTATTTGTCCCAATTACCCCGCGCCAATGAGCCAAAAAGACCAAGTGCGAGGATACGGGGATCATCCTGATAGTAGGATGTGATTGCCTTTAGTAACTTTCGATGTTGTCCGGTTCCTGGATACTTGATCGTCACTTGTCGCTCACTTTCTGGTAGCGTTCAATGGAAGGTATAATGTACATAGATAAATGCTCCATTCAAACGAGGGTTCTATGATCAGTCACTCAGTCACGCTAGATATTCCGGATAGTTTATATAAACAACTTAGGGATGGTTCAAATACAGGTTGACAAATTTGCGGCGTGAGCATTCTCTATTACACGCAGTAGGATTTCTTAGAGGTAGAGCGTTCAAATGGCGAAAAAAGACGCAGTAGAGAATCTCGGACCATTTGGCCCGCTCGAGTCTGTTTTGACTGAGAAATGCAGGATTATGTCTACTGCGTGTAATAGAGAACGCCTCCTCCCAGTGCAATATGTCAACCTGTTCCCATAGCCGATGTAAACCATCCCAAAAACTTGGCAACAAAAAAGCCACGGGCATTTGCCCGCGGCCGTTGGTTTCAATAAAAAGGTCACGGGGCAATAGAACTATCCCGTGACTCGATCATCTGCTACATGAGCAGACCAAATAATAAAGTCACAGAGCCAAACGCATCTGTGACTAGGAATTGCAATGAATTTACTCGAAACCAAATATTTCTAATTGGCCTAGAGTCGCTGATTCACAGAAGCGGTGCTCATGTTGAGGGATAGATTGATCCATGTCGTCATTTGGGCACCTCCTTTCTGTAAATGTATAGAGTTTGGTTAATATTGGGAATAGACTCAGTAGATCCAAATTTGGCGTTTTTGGCGATTTTCAGTCGAGATTGCAGGGATTTTGGAGTCATTTATTCAGATTTCGGTTACAGAAAACAACCTATTTCATATCTGAAAATCGCCCAAATCTAACGCAAAAACTAGATATCGACCGGCAAATTTGTATTTATGTCAACTGTTTAGCCAGAATTCTCTCTCAAAACCTGAAATTTGGATCTACTGAGACTAACAGATCCGCAAACTGCCGTCAAGTTCCGACACAGTTTGGGGGCAATTCACTTTGGGTTCAATCTGCCTCGCTCCTAAATCCTCCCTTCAGCAGTTGGAGGGAAGACTTTGACTCCTCATTTTGTGTGAGCAGATGATCTGAAGAAAAGCTGCCCCAATCCTTGTTCTTGTTTTCGGAACGAAGCTCATGTTCCATGCAGTATGTGAAACGCTACGACCCCTAGAGCAACATGGACATTGAGTGATGGGATTTTACCGTACATTGGGATGTAGACAGCCATATCGCACATGGCCAGCGTTCGTCGCGTGACGCCATGATATTCATTGCCTACGACCAGACAGGATTTGTGGGTATAATTGACCTCGTGATAAGGCTCTGTTTGGGATGTCACTTCCAGAGCATAGCTCACATAGTGTTGCGACTTGAGCTGCTCGATGGCGTCGCTGGCGTATTTCTCGTAGCGCCAGGGGATACGTCGATGCATACCGCGGCTAAAGGCGCCCAATCGTTCATCTGTTGGCTCTGGGCTTTGACCGGTCAAGATAATCTCTTGCACTCTACAGGCATCTCCAATGCGAAAGGCAGCGCCAACGTTAGCTGGATCTTCAACGTCTTGAAGGATAAAGATAAGCTCGTGTTCTGGTTGCAGCATCTGACGCCAAAAATCCTTGAGTGCTTTGCCGCGGAGTTGCTTCATTTTACTATTCCTCATAGCCACATCATTTAAACTTCGAACAATTGTCTCTCGGGATAAAACGGTTCTATCGTCCGAAGTGTAGGTGGCGTCTCTATCAGAGATGGGTTAACGCATCAATAGAATCAACGGATCGATTAATCGGCCAAAATCTCGAATCTCAAAATGTAGGTGAGGGCCCGTGCTGTTGCCAGTAGAACCAACCTTCCCAATAACATCGCCCGCTCCGACGACCTGCCCCTCGGCCACAAAAACTTCGCTCAAATGTCCATAAAGCGTAATGTAGTCAATGTTGTGGTCGATGATCACAAAATAGCCATATCCGGCATGGTTCAATAGTGATAGCGAGCACGTTAACAATTGAATGAATAAAAGGAAGGGGTGATCCTGTAGAATTGGAGAGTGTGAAATCAACCAAAGAAACAGGAGAAAACCTTCCGATGAGATTGTACACTGAAGTGAGTCAAAATGAGGTATGATAGCCGGAGCCGCTGGAAAGCGTCTATCAAGCGCTGGGTGGTGCGAAGGTCACGGAGTTAGCGCCCAAGTTGCCCCATTTGGGGCTGTCAGACATCCTCTTCATGAGTACGGTGATGTCAATCCCGCGCAGCGAGCGACCGTGGGGGATCGTGACATGGATGTCGGACACCTTCGGACTGTCGCGCCCGAGCGTCTACAACGTGACAAGCCGCATCCAAGAGCAGCTGACGGTCGGAGATAAGGGAGCTGTCGAGGAAGTTGAGTCCCAGCCAGAGGCGTCCTATCGTTTGGAGCGGACGGTGCTGACGGGGGCGTTTCCAGGCAAGATGTCGCTACGCCCGATGCAAGCAGTCCTGTCTGAAGCCATCGATGAGAGCCGGAGCGTTGGGTGGCTAAGTGGGTTGCTGAATGATGCAGGACGCCAAGCGGGTGAAGTGCTAGCCGGCATCGATACCAGTCCCTTGGGAGCGGTAATCGTGGCGCGTGATGAGACCTTTTTTCAAGGAATCCCCATCTTGCTGGTCATTGACCCCGTGAGTACGACCATCCTGCTGACGCAGGCGAGCGAAGATCGTCAAGCCGACACATGGGGGCTGGCTCTACTCAGTGCACAGGAACAAGGAGCCAAGATCGCGGGCTTGGTCGAGGACATGGCCCGCATGTATCCCAAATCCCAAGACGAAATCGGACTCGACGTCAATGTCCAGAAAGACACCTGGCACATCGAACGGGATGGCGCACAAGTCTTGCGCAACTTGGAACGCAGTGCTTTTCGTGCCACCAAGCAAGTCCTGGCCCTGGAGAAAAAGCTGCGTAAGGCGTGGGATGAGACCCTCTTTCTGGAAAAGTATATCCCGGCCGTGGCCACCGAAGAACGTCGCTACGACCAACACGCCGCCTTTGCCCAAGCCCTTGACCATCTCTGTGATGCGCTGGAAATCGTCGACTGGCGCAGCGGCGAAATCCGCAACCCGGCGACGGCTCAGTGGTATCTTGAGGAGACCTTGACGCGCATGGCAACCATTGACCACTATCGGGTCCAGAAATGGTCCAAGACCCTGCGCAACCATCAACACCAACTGCTTACCGCTCTCGACTGGTTGAACAGCGCTCTCGAACCACTGCGCACTGACCTCCGCCAACACTGCCCGACCGCCGAACTGACACTGCATTTTGAACGCACCGTGGCACGCACTTGGCGCCTACAACAAGCACTCATCAACGGCCATCAACGGTTCCAATCCCTGGCACAACAGGCTCAAGATGCACTGGACACCTTGATTTATCAAATGCCGGTCCGCGAACAACTAGCGCAGCAGATCACCCGCTGCTTGGATGCCGCTTGTCGCACCTCCAGCCTCATCGAGTGTCTCAACGGCTTGCTTAAGCAGTTCTTACACAATCGTCGTACCTTGCCTGACCTGCCCTCATTGCAACGCTATCTCAATCTCTTTACTCTCTGGCACAACATGCGCGTTTATCAACGGGGCAAGCGACAGGGGCTCAGCCCTTACCAAATCGCCAGCATTGATACCGACGACACAGACTGGCTTACCCTACTCGGCTACCCTGACGTTTAGTTTATACAACTCATCCCCTGCATGACGGCGCTGCTTACATAGTTCGGGCTTTGACATGCTTACCATTCAGTCCATTTTCTTACTTACGATGTCAATTGTAAATGCGCTCCCAGAGCGTTGGTCGTTCTGCAAGATGATTTCTCTGAGGAGATTGTGGTGCTACGCACCCACTACGTGAGCAAATGTCAACAGCTCCTAGTGGGTGCATCGCACCAACGATGTGAAGAATCTAACGATTACGGTCTATTGAGTAAGCAATATCGGCAACACTCTGGAATATCGAGTGGGTAACATAAAGTGTGTAGATGATCTCTGCTCAGTCAGGGAACCGCTGCATTTACACACTTTGGAACACATTCCCGGAATACCTAGGTGAGTCGTTTTTCGAATTCGGGATCAGCCACGCGGCGGCGTACTTGAATCGTCTGTCGTTTAGCTATCTGACGCGGCAAGCCCAAGAGACCATCTAGTTGCCCCCGTAGGCGGGCACGTGCTGCTTCGCCTTGAATATTTCGTACAGCGTCCAACATGATCGCAAGTTGGCCCATGAGAATCTTGAAGAAATTGCGCATCAGCAAAGAGGTCGGCATATTCTTGGCAATCGTCCAAATGGTGTTGCGTCCCACATAGTAGCTTGCCAGGGTATCGCCACTGGTTGCGCTGAGTCGATGATAGATGCGCGCTCGTGGGGCAAAGACTGCTTGCCAGCCGCTCAATTGGGCACGGAATGCAAGATCAACATCTTCTAAATACATCCAGAAATCTTCGTCAAAGCCTCCCAACGAGTGCCATACAGCTTTGTGAACCGCCATACCACAACCGCTACCGCTAAAGATTGACGTCTCAGCATCGTATTGCCCATTGTCTTTTTCCCAGACGCCGCGGTTACGGGGAATCCCATCCGAGCCCATCAAATCGCCAGCCGTGTGGAGAGTATCACGTTCAGTATGAAGCAGAATTTTGCTTGCCACAATGGCTGCCTGCGGTTGCTCACAAATGGTCTTGGCAAGCTCAGCGAGCCAATTTGGTTCAGGCTCTGTGTCGGAGTTGAGCAGAACAATTATGCGCCCGCGTGCAGTATCAGCCCCTGTATTGACAGAAGTCACAAAGCCTAGGTTACGGCGATTGACAATGATCCGCAGATCAGGATGGTTTTCTTTCTGCCAGTTTTCTTCCAACCAAGCTACAGATTGGTCTGTACTGGCATCATCGACCAGAATGATCTCAAAATCACAAAAGGTCTGTTGAGCAAGGGCATCAAAGAGTGGTGGCAAAAACCTCTGACCATTATGGTTTGGGATAATAACGGACATGAATGGCGTGGTTGTTGGTTGCAAATCAGCATAACTTCGATCAGGACGGTGTTCAAAATCGTCAGTCGATGCACGAAACTGGTCAAGGTTCAGTGTGATCTGGTGGCGCATGACCACTCGATTATCGTCGTTTAAACGTCCATACATTTCGTCCTGCACAACCGGATTGAGTTTGGATTGCTCTCTGTTCATAAGTATTGGTCGTTGCTGTGGGTTAAGTGACGTGCTTCGTTGACTATCCGATTGTAGCCTGAGTAGCGAGCGTTCGCTCATGACGCATCCCTTACCGGACAGCCATTATGGGAATTTGGATAATTGTATGATTTATGATGATAGATAGTCTGACAATGCTTCCTGCCAAGGGCGCAGCTTAATCCCGAGTGAGGCTGCTGCCGAGTTTACAAGCAGAGCGTGGAGTGGAGGAGGTGCAGGGCGAGGCCATTCGCTGGATGGAATTGGCGTCAATGGAATGTGTCCTCGTCCACTCTGTTGGAGAATTTCTTTGGCAAAAGAGAAACGGCTTGCGTACCCATCATTGACAATGTGGTAGATCCCGTACCGCTCTGTTTGAATAAGTTGAGCAATCGCGGCAGCCGCGTCTGGCGCATAAGTTGGGTTGCCAATCTCATCGTCTACGACGCGAAGCGCACCATGTTTGTCCGCTGCGGCCATGATTTTAGAGGGGAAATTATTGCCGCCAGGTCCAAAGAACCAAGCGACGCGCACAATATATAGCTTGTCTAACAACTGACGAGCGGCACGTTCGCCAGCTAGTTTGCTTCGAGCATAAACACTTGTTGGAGCAGGTAGATCGTACTCATAGTAGAAGCGGCCTGGGTCGCCAGCAAAAACCTCGTTGGTGCTAACGTGGACGAGACAGGCACTGCATTGAGCGCATCCTTGGGCCAAATGGAGAGGTCCGAGAGCATTTGTGGCATAGGCAGCATCTGGGGAAGACTCGGCGCCATCAACATCGGTCCAAGCGGCGGCATTGATCACGACGTTTGCTTGAAGCGAGACAAGCTGTTTTACAATCGCCGGGTTTATTATATCATAGTCAGGTCGACTCCAGACCGTTAATTCCGGTTTGTCCCCACTATTTGTGCTATTCGCGCGCTGGCTCAACAGTTTCTGAATAGCCATTCCTAATTGACCACGTCCACCAATAATTAATACATGCATAGAAAATAATTTTATCCTTATCCGGAACGAATTGTTAAATCAACATCTGAAGGCGTAAATGAGTTAGACACAAACTGCGCTGTTCTTTATGGATACCGCTAGACCACCAGACTTGCACCAATTCGTGGTGGGGCTGCAAAAAAGAACGCCGGTTCATCACTGTCACCTCGATAGAAAAGATAACGACCTTCTTCATTCTTAATAACTCGATAGTTGTGAAATGAAGGTTTTCCAATTTTGACAAAAGAGACAAAAGTCATCTCAATAGATTGCATCAAGAAAAAAGTGCAGAAAAGGAGCCATCAAGATGCAATTGCCGATAGTAAATGTAGCGCCACTGGTCAAGGAGCATAGCGAAACCTTTCGTTCAGTATTTGCCAATCGTAAACAGTTTCGCCACTTTGAAAACTATCTGACGGGTCTGATGGTCTTGGACAACAAAAGCATGGCAAATATTGCCCGTTGCATTCTAGATAGTGCAGATAAGACGAATGTATCACGGTATCTGAGTGAAGCTCCTTGGCGAGCCGAAAAAACTCAATGATGAGCGTATAGTCAGAGACAGCACAATACCAACGTTCAGAGTCAGAATCGGTATTAGCGATTGACGATACACTATGTGAACATGTGGGAAGTCTGTTCGAGTATATCGACACCCACTACAATCATAGCAATGGTCAGCATCCACTGGCTCATAACTTAGTCACAAGTCACTATGTCAGTGGCGCTATCCGTTTTCCGGTCGATGCAAGTATCTACCGACGGTACGAAGAGTTTACCGACTGGGAAGCATTTGTGGAAAAAACATTTCCCAGTGACCGAGATTCCCAAGAAAAAGAAAGAACGAACCGCTTTTCATAAACGAGTGGATAGCCACCTATTAACTGACCCCGCCTTTCGAGAGCGAGACGAAGCGTTTAAGACCAAGATAACCATTGCCAGTGAACTGGTTGAAAAAGCTGTTGAACGAACCCTTATCTTTGGTTGGGCTCTCTTCGATGGTTGGTATCTCGCTCCAGATTTTCTAGCTGTACTCGATCGTCTGAATAAAGATTGGATCAGCATCTTGAAGTGCAATCGCAATCTGGAGACAAATAGCTTTCGTTTGCGGGATGAAGATGGTCAGCCGATAACTTTCGAGGGGCCACATATTAAAGTCAAAGAGTTGGTCCCCTACATCCCCCCAGAATGCCTACAAGCCTGTCACCATTGATGGTCGTACTTACTACACCTTTACCATGACTGTGCGTATCCCTTCTATCGGCAAGGTACGCATCGTGATTAGTTTTGATAATCCTGAATTGCAAGACAATTATGCCGTTTTAGTGACCAATCGCACCGACTGTAATGCCAAACGCATTCTCTCGATTTACCTGCTTCGTTGGCCTATCGAGACGGTTTATCAGGATGGTAAACAACTGCTTGGTCTTGATGAATATTGCATGCGAACTGCCCACGCCTTTCAAAAACATTGGTCTCTGGTCTTCGTGGCTTATTCTCTCTTGCACCTTGATTGTTTGGGACCATCATTGGCTAAAACTCAATTCTCGCCCAGCAAATCCCTTGGTGAGGCTACCCGGCAGCAAACTCAGTCACTGATTCAAGATCTCATCTTGACGGCTCATGATGCCTTGAATGACGGACAGGAGATTGCGGAGGTCTTCGCTACCCTTTTCGCCAAACGGCAGGTCTGCTCTGCTTAATTTGACTTTGTCAAATCTGGCACCTGCTCAAAATACAACTATCGAGTAACGGCTTGGTTATCTTCTAGTCGAATTCTTTTTTGTACATCAACAATTTCTTCATGCGCCTCTGGAATAAAGACTTGTTTCTTTGTCACAAGCGACAGTTGCCCCGCGCTGATGTCACGAATGAGTACAGCTGTTTCTTCGTCAATGTTAATTCCAGGTTGAACCTCTTGGGTAACCTTCTCGGTGGGTTCCAGGTACGCTCTATTTTCACCTCGCACAATCCGTTCTTTCCCTGTCTTCTCGTCGAGTAGACGAACGTATTCATTCTGTCTCAACGTAACACCTTGTCGTTTTTCCAGAATCTCGTCTTCGGCTTCGCAAAAGAAAAGCAATGGACCATACTCATTGCGCAGTTCACCAGACAACGTATTCCGAATAAGTAGGTATTCTGTTGGGCCAAGCGTGATGGCAGTTCGACGCTGAACGCGCCAAAGCGGAGGAACAATCACCCTCCTTGGTCCATTGATCACAAATCTTCTGGTAAATGCCTGGACAAGCAGTTGTTGATCTTCTTTAAGAAAAAAATCCTTGGAAATATCACCAGTTTCGTACCTTGTTATCTTACTATACAGGGAATTCACTGTAATCTTGTGCGAGAGCATCCAGCACCATCTGGGGCAAACAATGTCGATACGGAAAAAGATCCGCAAACCCAACGTGACTACCATAGTTGTAAATACGCAGATCCAATAGTGGATGGGCTGGTAGCGAAGCAAAATCTGATACTTGTATCACGGGATCATCGCGTGCAGTCAATATGGTTGTTGGCACAGATAGTGTAGTAAGTGAGTCGCCAGGGACTGCATATTGTGCGAAGTACTCATTCGCGTTGGCATAGTCACCATATCGCTCAACGACCCACTCGGTCATGGCGCGTACGCCAGGGAGCTTTTCCAGTGCAACAAAGTCAAAATGTTCGGGGAAGAATTGCTGTTTTGTCTGTAGCGAACGAAGCCACAATGAACGGAAAAAGTAGCGGTAGGCATAGTGTGCGTCAATCGCATCACAAGCTCCAGCAGGATTGATCGCTGGGGCGATAGTGATGATTTGATGTAGATTATGAAAGGGGGAACAGTTATGCCGAAGGGCGAGCCGCAGAGCGAAGTTGCCGCCCATTGATGCACCAACAATATAAAATGGTTGCTCTCCAGCCATCTGGGCAATTTGTTGTGTTGCACAGGCAGCCTCCTCAATTAAGGTGCCGAGGAAAAAACCAATATTCAATTTTTCACTCTGCATATGAATATTCGGACCATGATCACGCATATTCAGACGGACAACATCATACCCTGCACGTACAAGAACGCCTGTCACGAGCATATTGTAGGTCGAATGACTACATCCACCCCAACCGTGCAGTGTCATCACTAAACCGCGACGCTGGGAGTTGTTGGTAGAAACTTCACAGGTTGGGTCATCCATGTTGACATGTGGCCTCGCAGGTGAATAGTAGGCAAGCAAGCGCACTGATTCATCATTCGAATAGCCAGTCACGTCTCGGCCCCCATCCAACAAAAGTGGTTGTTCAAAATGCAATAGCCATTCTAAGCGTTTTGGCTTGTATTTTGCTAGTAATGTTTGAATCATCGATGCCCGCGCCAGCGGATGTGGGTTAAATTCGTAAGTCATTGTGTTGATATTATAATTGAATTTCTGGTTGTGATATAATCGCGGAATGGATATAGCTGTTCTTTTCGTCTGTCTCGCCAACATCTGCCGTTCACCGATGGCGGAAGCTATCTTTCGTCAGCTCGTGAGTGATGCCGATCTCACAGAACAATTCAGAATAGAGAGCGCAGGTACAGGAAGCTGGCTGCAAGGATCTCCTCCGCATCAGGGAACGCAACAGGTCTTATCTGAGCATGGAATCCCAAGCGAAAATCTATTCTCGCGCCCTTTGAGGGTGAACGATTTATTTGATTTCGACTACATCGTGGTAATGGATATTGACAATCTGCGTGATGTCCGCTTACTTTCAAACAGTCAGCAACAGTCTAGGGCAAGGATTCATCGCCTCCTGGAATTTGCGGATCCGAAGATCACACAGAACCTGGAAGATGTACCTGATCCAATCTTTGACGGCGACTTCCAAAGAACATTCAGACTCATCCAATCGGGCTGTCAGGGATTGTTGGCACATATCATCGCGTCAAGATTTGGAGTTCAATAACTCCTCGATAGATTCCTTTATAGAAAGGCCAAAGAGAACGGATGGAATTTGAGGTAATTTTAACCCATGAGTATGCAGACTTCGATGCAGTCGCATCGCTCGTGGCCGCCTCGCTGCTCTTTCCCAATACGTTTCCGATACGTTCACGCTGGATCAATCGTAATGCAAAAGCTTTTATCTCCGAACATCCTAAAAAAATCCAGCTATATCATCCTAAGCAACTGCCGCGCGGTCATGTTTCACGCGTAATTCTGGTCGATACAAGCAGCGTGAGTTCTGTTCGTGGAATGGACAAAGAAACAGATTATCTTGTGATCGATCATCATAAAAGAGAGAAACCTTTACCCGATCATTGGCAAGTCTGGACCGATCCAGTTGGTGCGAATGTAACGCTGTTGGCGGAAAAGCTACGCGGTGAAAATCGATCGATTGATCCTGTACACGCAACCCTGATGGCTATGGCCATCCACGAAGATACAGGCAGTCTCACCTATGCATCAACAACCCCTCGTGACGCACATTGTCTGGCCTGGTTCTTAGAACAGGGCGCCGATATGGCAGACATTGCGCGCTATATTCATCACCCGTTAAGCAGCGCCCAGTCCACTCTCCTTGATCTTCTGGAACGGCAAAGTGAATTTATTGAAATTTCCAACCGCACAATTCTGATTGCATCCGGTCACGTTCTCGAGTTTCGTGACGAATTCAGTTCGATTGCCAAATCTTTGCGCAATAAGTATGAAGTCGATGCACTCTTTCTCCTGATTGCACGTGACGATGTGATTCAATTGGTGGCACGTAGTACGACGGATGATATTGATGTTGGCACCATTGCTCGTCAACTGGGTGGTGGCGGTCACAGTCGAGCAGCTGCAGCACCTGTACAAGAGCAGACGAACGACGAGGTTCGCACCAAAATTATCGAACTTGTTCGCAGACAGCTAGGTTCTGTTGACATTTAGCGTGCGCCCTCAGAGCGTTGGTCGCGTTGAGAGACACTTTCTCTCGAGAGGGCTGTCAAATGCCAACGGCTCCTAGAAGTGATTGACAGATGAACATCTCTCAGATTGTCTCATCACAAAACGCATATGATTCGGGCAAGTTCCGATTGGTTCGCGCAAGATCGATTTTTACCATTTCTGAAACGAATTGTTCAAGATAAGTTATACGATGGAATATGAATTATGTGGCTTGACTTTTGGCGCAACCTTGCCGTGCTTTGGTTAGCAATACTCTGTTTCATAGCGTTGCTTGTTCCAATTGTGGTGCTATTTTTTGGTGTGCGCGCCATGAATAGTGCTCATGGTAAAACTGAAAAGCTTCTTGCCAGTCTGCTAAATAGAACGAAGACGGTTCACGGACAAATTGATATGGCTAGCATCCAGGTCAAGAAGCCAATTTTGCGGACGCAACAAAAGGCGGCAGAGTTTGAGCAAAAAGTCCGCGATCGTCTTCCACGATCGCTTTTTCCCCAATCTTCCCGAAAAAGAAACGGCAGTCAGGTAACTCCAACGGATCAAACGCAAGGAACAAACTGGAGCGATCCTCCAAGAAAATCGACTCAATCCAATTCCAAATAAGAACTTATCCGAAAAATGGCCGTGAGTCCCACCAGCTTCTCAAGAGAGAATGCATCGTCACAGGCCTTTTCGGATGAGCACGAAGCTGTCGTTAGGCTCACCATGAATCAACCGGGACCTGCATTAGAACTTCGCGAAATCACAAAGCAATTTCCTGGTGTTATTGCAAACGATGGAGTCAATTTCTCTGCCCAAAAGGGTGAGATTCACGCACTACTAGGAGAAAATGGTGCTGGAAAATCGACCCTGATGAGCATCCTCTGTGGTCTCTATCAACCGGACGAAGGCACCATTTTTATCAACGGTCAACAACGTTCATTTCAATCACCGCGTGATGCGATTCAGGCCGGAATCGGTATGGTCTATCAACACTTTATGCTTGTACCATCCCAGAGTGTAGCGGAAAATATTCTTCTTGGGATGCAGGATGTTCCATTTCATTTGAATTTGCGCAATCTTGAAGATCAAATTCATGAACTCAGCCAACAATATGGTCTAGCTGTCGATCCGCTGGCTTTGGTTTGGCAGCTGTCTGTGGGAGAGCAGCAACGTGTCGAAATTCTCAAGATGCTCTATCGAGGAGCTGAAATTCTTATTCTGGACGAACCAACAGCTGTGCTGACGCCTCAAGAGATCGAGGAGTTCTGTCAAACATTGCGTGGAATGAGTCAGGCGGGCAAGACAATTATCTTTATTAGTCATAAGTTAGATGAAGTCCTGTCGATTGCGGATCGAATTACCGTTTTGCGTCACGGTCGATTGGTTCAAACGGTTGATGCGGACGGTATCTCTAAAGCCGAATTGGCTAGCATGATGGTAGGGCGCGAGGTTCTCTTTCAGCTTGATAAGGAGCCCGTTTCTCTCGGAGAGAAACGCCTAATGCTGGACAATGTCGAAGCCTTCGATGATAAAGGATTACTCGCCTTACGTGGCATTTCGTTTAACCTTCATGCAGGAGAAATTCTCGGGATTGCGGGAGTGGCGGGTAACGGGCAAAGAGAATTGACAGAGGTGATTACGGGAATGCGTGCAACAACAAGTGGAACCATTGAAGTGTCGGGGCAATCTGTGACTAATGCACCACCGACTGTCATGATAGAAGCCGGTATTGCTTGTGTACCAGAAGATCGTAGCGCCACCGGTAGTGCCCCAAATCTATCTGTCGCGGAAAATCTGGCTTTGCGTTCCTATAGCAAACCACCGATAGGGAATGGCGTGACGATCAATCGGTATCACATTCGATCACAGGCTACTGCGTTGATCGAGGCTTTTGAGATTTCTACACCAAATCCTCAGACACCAGCCCGCAAATTGAGTGGCGGTAATTTACAAAAGTTGATCCTAGCCCGAGAGATTTCAGCGAACCCGCAAGTACTTATTGCAAGCTCTCCAACACGCGGTTTAGACATTGGTGCGACGGAAAATGTTCGACGAATTTTGTTAGAACAGCGTTCAATGGGTACTGCAATTCTCCTGATTTCCGAAGATTTGGATGAGATCTTTGCCCTATGCGATCGGGTTGCAGTGATTTTTGACGGGGTAATTATGGGTGAACTGCCGGGTGAGTCCGCAGATCTCGAGGCGATCGGGTTAATGATGGCAGGGGAAAAAATGTCTTGTTGACATTCGATCATGACTGCACAAACAACTACACAACCAACTAGAAGAGGGCCTTTCTCTCGTATCCGCATAGAACGCCGTTTGGATCAGCCGCGCTGGCTCTCTTTCTCGTCGCCATTTATTCTCGTGGCGATGGCGCTGCTGATTGGTGCAATCTTATTGCGTATGACTGGAGCGAATCCGTGGATTGTCTACACGCGTATGGCCCAGACCGCGTTCGGCGACCGCTATGGGTGGTCGGACACGACGATTAAAGCAACCCCTTTGATTCTGGCAAGTTTGGGTGTCTCGATTGCGTTTCGAATGCAACTTTGGAATATAGGTGCAGAAGGACAATTGCTGCTCGGAGCCTGGTTTGCATCGGGGGTTGCGCTCTTTTGGCTCCCTACTGAAACGCCGACGTTGATTATGCTTCTCGTCATGGCTGTAGCGGGATTTATTGGTGGTGCTCTTTGGGGTGCCATTCCCGGACTATTGAAGGCACGGTTGAATGTGAATGAGATTATCACGTCTCTAATGCTTAACTATGTTGCAATAGAATGGAACAATTACTATATTTATGGACCTTGGAGCGAACGCGGTTTTGGCTTAACGCCTCAATTTCCCAGGACTGCATGGATGCCGCGGCTCACCGATTTCGGATCGCAATTTCCGGCGCTGCGAGGTATTACAGCTCACCTTGGGATTGTACTCGGCATCTTATTGGCCCTTTTGCTTTGGGGCATTTGGAGACGTAGCAGATGGGGATTTGAGATACAGGTCATCGGAGATAACCCACGTGCAGCTCGGTATGCGGGGATCAATATTGTACGCAATACCATTCTCGTCATGTGTTTGAGTGGAGGTTTAGCAGGATTGGCCGGTATGAGCGAAGTATCTGGTGTTGTCCATCGACTTCAGGAACGCTTTTCGCCAGGATATGGCTTCACGGCCATTATTATCGCATGGTTGGCGAAGCTAAATCCCTTAACCATCATTCTGGTCTCCTTCCTCTTTGCGGGATTGCTGGTTGGGGCAGATGAGATTCAACCGGCGGGCATCGCCCAAATGTTGCAAGGGGTAATTTTGTTCGTGGTGGTTGGAGGAGAGATGGTCTTGCATTATCGGGTGCGATTCACGGAGTAAAGTCTATGGAGTTCACCTTTCTCATCAATATTCTTGCGGCGGGGATTCGTTCGGGTACGGCTATTCTCTTTGCAACAATAGGCGAAACCTTTGCAGAGCGAGCTGGGGTTTTGAATCTGGGTGTTGAAGGCATGATGTTAATGGGTGCCATGACGGCCTATGGGATTGCCTACGGAAGCAATAATGTCTGGCTGGGCTTGTTGAGCGCGGGCCTCGTGGGGGGGATGTTGGCTTTGCTCCATGCGTTTGTGACTGTCACATTGCGTGCTGATCAGGTTGTGAGCGGTTTGGCACTGACATTTTTAGGCTCAGGGTTAAGCGCAGTATTAGGTGCTCGATTGGTCGATGTGGCACAGGCGCCGCGTTTGCCAACTTTTCATATCCCCTATCTTGCACAGATTCCTGGACTTGGACCGATTCTGTTTCAACACAATGTTATTGTCTATTTGGGATTTCTGCTTACTCCTCTGGCTTGGTATTATATTTACCGCACACGTCCTGGGATGGAACTGCGAGCCATTGGCGAATATCCCCCCGCAGCCGATGCACAGGGGATTAACGTCTATGCACAGCGCTATCTGTATGTGATAGTTGGCGGTGTCTTTGCAGGTGTGGCGGGCGCCGCTTTGACATTGGCAACCACCCCCAAATGGACCGTAGGAATGACGGCGGGTCAAGGCTGGATTGCGGTTGGATTGGTGATTTTCGCTGGCTGGAATCCGATTCGAGCCGCGATTGGCTCGTATCTGTTCGGTTCCATTCGTCGGCTCCCCCTCGACCTACAAAACCTATCTTTTTTTCTAAGCAATCCGACATACGGTTACTTTATGAAAATGTTGCCCTATCTCTTCACCATTATTGTCCTGGTGATTGGCTCACGCGAAGCACTCAGGCGTCGAGTCGGTGCACCAGCGGCTTTGGGACGACCGTTTATTCGCGAGGAGAGAGGATGACACGATTATGCTACCTCAATCACATGTGGCGTTGACATGGCTAACGCTTAGCTTTGCACAAGAGAGATTTGATATTGCGTCTGATGCAGACTATCGTCTAGTTGCAGTCGCGGCGCTGGGATCTGATCTGATCGACAAACCTCTTGCCTGGGCCTATTTTTATAATCGATTTAAATCGGCTGTCCTTTTTGCCCACACGCTGATTGCTTATGTGATTGTTATTTGGCTGGGTTTTCTTCGCTTCCCAGAACAGAGAGTCTATGCGCTTGCATTTGTTGGTCATGCTTTGTGTGATCGAATCTGGCATTTTCATGATACTTTCTATTGGCCACTACGCGGTATGCGTTTCCAAGTTTGGGGAAAACGTGGGTCGGAGCAGGAAAAGATTGGTTTGGCCTATTGGTATGCTTTTACACGGCGCCCAGAGCTGTGGGGCTGGGAGTTAGCAGGTCTTCTTGCATTGGTCTGGTTTGTCTACCGGCATCGGCTCTATCGCACGCAGAACCTAATACGCTTTATATTGACGGGGCGGGTCACGAACTGTCAACTGACTTCCAAAGTTTAAGAAGCGTCTCTATCAGTATACAATCTTGTCATGAAACCAGATGTAAGGCCATCCCAAACCAGACTCTTCTCAAGAAGCTTGTTCAAATTTGATGTATAGAGAAGATTCTGTCCAAAGTACAAGCCGACGTGTTCTGATCAATGCTGGCGCTCTAACCGGATCAAGCATTTGGCGCATTATTCTAAGCTTTATCCTGCAGCTTGTCATTGCACGACGCTTAGGGTTCGACGCCCTTGGTCATTACATCGTCGCTCTGACCTACCTGAATATTTCACAAGTCCTGACTGAATTGGGCTTCCAAACGCTTTTGGTGCGTGATCTGGCGCAACATCTGCACCTACGCAAAGTCTATTTTCGTAACACGATTCAGTTGCAACTTGGAGCCAGTCTATTGGTTGGGCTCGCTCTCTATTGTTTGTCACTCCTGTATCCCTTTGCCCTAACAATTAAATATTCCCTTTGGTTGGTTGCCCTATCTTTGCCGCTATATGCCTTAACGGTGGCTAGTGTCACCATATTTCAGGCATGTGAGCGAATGGAACTCGTCATGATTGTTGAAGTTGTGTCAAATACGCTCATCATGGTGGGAAGTCTTATCTTACTCTGGTTCAACTATACTATTCTGTGGCTAATTGGAATCTGGGTTGTCGTGCAATTGATCGCGGCATGGCTCTGTTTACTCTTGCTCTATCGTTATCGACTCCTGCAATCATTTGATCCGAGAACGAATCACTTAGAACCTGGCCAAAAAGTGGTTGGGAGTTCCACCAGCTCCTCGAGAAAGAACGCATTGTCAAAGACCTTTTCGGATAAACGCTTGGTTGACACGAAGGCACGGGTGCGACTGAATCCACTCTCTGCAAAAAGCCTTCTTCGAAAAGCCTGGCCTTTTTACGCCGTTGCATTGACCGAGGTCCTTTTGCAGCGTGTTGATGTTCTTGTCCTGAGCTTATTAGGAAACCCAACGTTAACTGGCATTTATGGTGCGGCATATAGTGTCGTCCGAGTTTTATTAAAGCTTATCCAAAGCTACTGGAAAGCACTCTATCCCACTATCAGCCGCCTCCGTTTAGAAGCAGAGGAACAATATCAGCAAATTCGATTGCATGGTTTACGATATGGTTCAATATTGATTCTGCTTTGTGCGGCCTTGGGGGCTGGGGGAGCAGAAGGTCTATTGGGTCTGGTCTATAGAACAGAAATCGATTCAGCACTCCTTGTCTTTCGTATTCTGATCTGGACAGCACCGATTTTTCTTATCGAAACATATTGTGTACTATTTTTAATGGTTGAACAGAGACCAACAGACAGTTTGTTTTTGACGATGCTTCACGTTGCGGTTGTCCTTGTCTTGCTTCCATTGCTCTCTTCTTTCGCTGGAGCCGTTGGCATCGCATGGACGATGATTATTGCCGGATTGGCGGGAACGGCTATGGGATTAGGCTAAACCAAAAAAATAATTATACGCGAACGAGAGAATGGAGAGGGGGAATAAGGACAAACCATTTTTCTAAACCAGGTAAACGTTGGAAGCGTTGTGCCAAACGGTCCATCTCTTTCTGAGTGAGTTTGACGCCGGTCTCATAAAGAGTGGAATTCAGGTGAACGAAGGGTTGTAGTTGGTTAAAGCGAAAAGAACGGGCAAAATTGAGAACGGTCTCAAGAGAATCGAGAAGAGAACCGTTCCAGTGTTTTTCAAGATGGCCCCAAACCCGTTCGATGGGGTTGTATTTACTGTGATAAGGAGGGTAGCAGGCGAGCTGAATAGAGAGACGATAGTGCTCAACAAACTGAGTGAGACGATACATAAACTGAGTCCGACGGGTATGATTTTCGGGACCATTGTCCTGATTGATCACGAGGGTCTTGACGTGAGGAAAGTGTTCACGTACGCTTTCCCAAAAATCAATCAGGCAGTCGACAATAAAGTCACTCGTCACTTTCGACTGAGTCAAGTAAAGAAAGAGTTCCTTGGTTGAAGGGAGGTAAATGCCAAAAGGAGTGACTTTCTCGGTCTTCTTATCTTGAAAGTCATGATCGAGCGCTTTGACAACCACTCGACTTATCCCTTCTCTCGAGAAACGGTCAAGTAAAATCGTCGCTTTGGCATCCCAAGAGAGGCGCAGAACCGTCTCGTCTGCATCCGCTTCTTGATTGATCTGATGAATTCTATCAAAGATCGCATCGGTCTCTGGGATCTTTTTTCACTGGTTGACTTTTTTTGACCCGGTTTGAGCCATAGCCTAACTCATTGAGCTTCAAGCGGATGGCCTCTTCGCCAGGCAATTCCTCATCTGTGTATCCTTTCTGCTCGATGAGCTGGGTACGCATTTCGGCGGCGGTTAGTCGAGTGTACAATTGGGGGGGTCGAAAGGTGGGATCGGTCTGGCTGAATTGATCGGCGATTTCAACCATATCGGCCAGTAAAGTGGGGATATGGTCTTCGGCTTTTTTTTGCGACCACGTCGGTGGCTTTGGTCGACATAACAGAAGCCGCCTTCTAGTTCTTCCAGGGCTTTGGCTATCGTCGCCCGATTCCAGCCCAACTCTCGTTCTGCTTTCGTCGGACTCCCTTCGCATATCGTTTTGACCGTTTGGGCCATGAAGTGCCTTCTTTCGTATCCACTTAACATGGCCTTCGTCTCTTTCAAGACTTCAACCATTTCTGGCGAGATTGTCATTTTTGCTCCTTTTGGAGAGCTAGTTTAACATCTTCTCGCGTATATTTTATTTTTTGGATTGGCCTTATGGCTTTTGGAAGGACAACGATTCGGTATTCATCCTGGTTGGTGGATGCGCCTGAACATCGTCACGATCGTCACAACAATTGCCACATGGCATTTGCCACTTCCTTGGCCAATCAGAATGTTGGTGGGGAGTTTCATATATATCATAGGGCTGTGGGCAACGGCTATTCTCGATAAAACCGATTGGGAACGACTACGACGCGCTGTCGAACAATAGGCAGACAATTCATGTTTGATCCAACTGAACATGCTACGGTACATGGCTAAACGCGGTGTAACACAATAAAAAAGCTTTCAGCTAATCAGCCGTCAGCTAGGTCGAAGCGACCACTTCGTGAACAGCCAGAATCTGGTCATATTTTGTGACTGATTTTTATACTTTCCTATACAATGACTCGATAGTTGTATTTTGAGCAGGTGCCAGATTTGACAAAGTCAAATTAAGCAGAGCAGACCTGCCGTTTGGCGAAAAGGGTAGCGAAGACCTCCGCAATCTCCTGTCCGTCATTCAAGGCATCATGAGCCGTCAAGATGAGATCTTGAATCAGTGACTGAGTTTGCTGCCGGGTAGCCTCACCAAGGGATTTGCTGGGCGAGAATTGAGTTTTAGCCAATGATGGTCCCAAACAATCAAGGTGCAAGAGAGAATAAGCCACGAAGACCAGAGACCAATGTTTTTTGAAAGGCGTGGGCAGTTCGCATGCAATATTCATCAAGACCAAGCAGTTGTTTACCATCCTGATAAACCGTCTCGATAGGCCAACGAAGCAGGTAAATCGAGAGAATGCGTTTGGCATTACAGTCGGTGCGATTGGTCACTAAAACGGCATAATTGTCTTGCAATTCAGGATTATCAAAACTAATCACGATGCGTACCTTGCCGATAGAAGGGATACGCACAGTCATGGTAAAGGTGTAGTAAGTACGACCATCAATGGTGACAGGCTTGTAGGCATTCTGGGGGATGTAGGGGACCAACTCTTTGACTTTAATATGTGGCCCCTCGAAAGTTATCGGCTGACCATCTTCATCCCGCAAACGAAAGCTATTTGTCTCCAGATTGCGATTGCACTTCAAGATGCTGATCCAATCTTTATTCAGACGATCGAGTACAGCTAGAAAATCTGGAGCGAGATACCAACCATCGAAGAGAGCCCAACCAAAGATAAGGGTTCGTTCAACAGCTTTTCAACCAGTTCACTGGCAATGGTTATCTTGGTCTTAAACGCTTCGTCTCGCTCTCGAAAGGCGGGTCAGTTAATAGGTGGCTATCCACTCGTTTATGAAAAGCGGTTCGTTCTTTCTTTTTCTTGGGAATCTCGGTCACTGGGAAATGTTTTTCCACAAATGCTTCCCAGTCGGTAAACTCTTCGTACCGTCGGTAGATACTTGCATCGACCGGAAAACGGATAGCGCCACTGACATAGTGACTTGTGACTAAGTTATGAGCCAGTGGATGCTGACCATTGCTATGATTGTAGTGGGTGTCGATATACTCGAACAGACTTCCCACATGTTCACATAGTGTATCGTCAATCGCTAATACCGATTCTGACTCTGAACGTTGGTATTGTGCTGTCTCTGACTATACGCTCATCATTGAGTTTTTCGGCTCGCCAAGGAGCTTCACTCAGATACCGTGATACATTCGTCTTATCTGCACTATCTAGAATGCAACGGGCAATATTTGCCATGCTTTTGTTGTCCAAGACCATCAGACCCGTCAGATAGTTTTCAAAGTGGCGAAACTGTTTACGATTGGCAAATACTGAACGAAAGGTTTCGCTATGCTCCTTGACCAGTGGCGCTACATTTACTATCGGCAATTGCATCTTGATGGCTCCTTTTCTGCACTTTTTTCTTGATGCAATCTATTGAGATGACTTTTGTCTCTTTTGTCAAAATTGGAAAACCTTCATTTCACAACTATCGAGTACAATGAATAAAACAATGAACAAAACGATGAGCATCAATGATGGTAACCGGCAGGTTTTGGGGTATCGAATATTGATGATCGCACCAACGAGTTTTTTTGCCGACTACGGTTGCCACGTACGCATCCTAGAGGAGGCTCGTATTCTTCAAAGGCTTGGTCATCGGGTGACAATAGCGACTTACCACAATGGAAAGAACGTCGAGGGGTTAACGATTGAGCGAACATTACCAATCCCGTGGCGAAAAAAGTATGAAGTTGGCTCAAATCGGCATAAGATCGCATTTGATGCCCTATTGAGTCTAAAATGCTTGCAGTTGGCAGCGCGTAATCGTTACGATGTGATTCATGCTCATTTACATGAAGGTGCGCTCATTGGGGTAACACTAAGCCGTATGTTTGGAATCCCTTCGGTATTCGATCTTCAAGGCAGCATGACAGCAGAAATGCTCGATCATGGCTTTATAAAACAGAGCAGCCTTCTGTATGAGCCTTTGCGTCGGCTCGAGAGATGGATTGATCAATCGTGTCCTGCGATTCTTTGTAGCTCTAAGAATTCAGCCAGTCTGCTTTTGCGAGAATTTAACTGTCCACCCGGACAGGTTCAGGTGTTGCCAGATTGTGTTAATACAGAGGTCTTTAAACCAGCAGGCGCTTTTGATCCAACCGAGTTAGCCACATTACGTCACCAGTTAGGAATTCCTGAGCAGGCGAAAGTCATTGTCTATGTCGGTTTACTTGCTCAGTATCAAGGAACAGATCTACTTCTACAAGCAATGGAACGTATCCTTCGTCACCATAACGACGTATATCTATTGCTTATGGGATTTCCAAATATACCTCGATATCAGGCATTAGCAGATTCTCTTGGAATCCGTCATTCGATCATCTTTACTGGTGGCATACCGTACGAACACTTACCCCCCTATTTGGCCTTGGGAGATGTGGCTGTTGCTCCTAAGTTAAGCTTAACTGAAGGCTGTGGCAAGTTGCTCAACTATATGGCTGCAGCGTTACCCACCGTTGCATTCGATACACCCGCTGCCCGAGAATATCTTGGCATTCATGGTTTCTTTGCCAGTCGTGGCGATGTTTCAAGTCTGGCTGAAAAACTGATGTTTTGTCTAAATCCTACATCGTCCGATTCCAATATGCCTAGTAGGATGGGTCAATTCCTCCGTCAAAGAGCCCTTCAAAAATTTGGTTGGGTGCAAGTGGGCAACCAGTTAATTGATACATATGAGCGCGTCACAAACAAAGCGGTTATTATATCGCAGCCATTGCTCGATGACAATACGCCAGTCGATTAAGAGCGTGTTCAAGATTTTAGGGTGTGTACCACAAAGTGTGTAAATGGAGTAGGCTCTCTGACTGAGCAGTCTCCATTTACGCGCTTTGGGACACACTGTCGATTTATGAAGGGACAAAAAATGCATTGTACAACACAGAAATTGATGAGAATCACTCTATCTATTCTCATTGTTCCCCTCTTTTTTGGGTCGGGAGTTGGACCGACAAATGCCAATAGCAAGATCGTTGAGTTTCCGGTCGATGGCAATCCATTCAACATTGTTGCAGAGTCACCGGGGCGAGTCTGGTACACGTTGCCTGACGATCATGCAATTGGGCTGCTTGTTGTGACGGATATGACGAGTTCGGAAACCAAGATGTTTAAAACACCCACAGAAAATAGTGAGCCTTATGACTTAGCATACGACCAGAATCGAGGTATCATTTGGTTCACTGAAAAATCAGGCAACAGACTCGGCAAACTAGAAATAGAAACAGAGGAGATTGTAGAATTCGAATTGCCAACCGCGAACAGCCAGCCAACTGGAATTGCTGTTGCGCCAAATGGTCTGGTTTGGATCGCCGAATCCAGCGCAAACAAGTTGGCGAGTTTCGATCCCGCGACAAATAACTTCACGGAATACCTTTATACCCCATTTAACACCGAGGGAAATGCCGAACTCCATGATGTTGTGGTTCTTTCGAACAATAGCATTTGGCTGACCGCCACGGCAGATAGTGAAGTAGTTGAATATGTCCCGTCACTGAATCAATTCCTACGTTCCTTTTTTCATACAACGGGCGGGCAAGAAAGACCTCTCCATCTTGCCAAGACTGCAACAAATGATATTTGGGTGACGGATCCCGCAACAAATGTCGTTGGGTTCTATTCGGCTGGTACCGTGACGAATTGGTTCAGGTTTGTGATTGCAGATTCAAATGCGGCATCAACAGGCATTATCTATTATCCATTTGGGATCGATTCGATATTATTGACAAGCAATGCTGGTGGCGTTATCGGCAGCATTCCAATTGGGAGTCGTAGTGATACTCAGCCATCAAAGATATCACTTCCCACGAAAAATAGCGCCCCGTGGGGCATTTCAGTTGATCCAGAAGGGGTCGTTTGGGTTGCCGAAAATGGAAATAAGGCCATTGCTCGGTGGGAAGGTTTTTCACAGGTCTTTTTACCTTTGGTTCAACGTTCATAACATTAGAGATTATAAGGATTAAGAATATGGGACACGGATTTTTAGGATGAACACGGATCATCTCAGAATCAATCCGTGAAATCTGTGTTCATCCGTGTCCTAATTTCAATCCCTATCATGTCTATTATCCTATTGTGAGATCATCTGGAGGTTTTATAATGGTCGAATTTTGTCGTTCACTATTGATCAGTTCGTTATTCGGCATCGTACTTTTTTTCCTGTTATTTACATCGATTCGCGTAACGGCTGATTCCACAACAACGGTAGATATCGTATTCCCAGAAGTTACGGCTTCGGACATTGCAAATTCAAGGAGCGCAAATTCAAGCGAACTCTTTTTCAACCAACAGAGAGAAAAAAAATCAGAAGAAAACAGTCTATCAATAAGCACAACGACGAGGTTTTGTCGGTTCGGTGTCAACTTTGCACCAACTGAGCCTATCACGAATTATAATATTGCTGCTCTGAGAGCAGGTTGGTACATCAACTATGTTACGTCTCAATCACCGCTTCGTCCAAACGGAATTGAGTTTGCTCAGATGATTCACCTATCTCAAATCAATACAGGTCCGGGGTATCGTTATGCGCCCGGTAAATCAACCCTTATAGAGATTTTGCAGGCAAATCCAGGTTCGAAAATCTATGTGAGCAATGAACCCGATCGCATAATTTATCAGGATGACGTTCATCCACACGTCTATGCAGAGGCGTACCATGAACTGTATCACCTCATCAAGTCAGTTGACCCCACAGCCAGAGTCTTTGCAGGCTCAGTAGATCCAAATTTCAGGTTTTGAGAGAGAATTCTGGCTAAACAGTTGACATAAATACAAATTTGCCGGTCGATATCTAGTTTTTGCGTTAGATTTGGGCGATTTTCAGATATGAAATAGGTTGTTTTCTGGGGGTGGTTCAGAATTAGGTTTACACTTTTGATACATAGATAAAAATCTATATTGAGGTCATTTTCTGCCTGAGCATGGCTCAAAGTAGAAAATATAAACATCTTTTCTCTTTGCAAAAATGTAAACCTAATTGTCCGCCTAAAATGAACCACCCCGTTTTCTGTAACCGAAATCTGAATAAATGACTCCAAAATCCCTGCAATCTCGACTGAAAATCGCCAAAAACGCCAAATTTGGATCTACTGAGGCTCTATCGTACAACCCACAGAAGTCCGCCTACAATATTTAGATATGGTTCTCGACCATTATCGCGATGAATATGATGCTTTGATGCCAGTTGATGGTTGGAGCATTCACAATTTTATCTTAAATGAGGCGAGCTGTGCTCATCACAACGATCCAAACATTTGTTGGGGGGCCGATATCCCACGTGGCGTTGACGCAACCGATGGATTACGGATTGAAATTCGTGAACATAGTGACATTGAACATTTTAAACGTCAAATCGTTCGTTTCCGCGAATGGATGGTTGCAAACGGATATACTAATACCCCGGTTTCATTGTCGGAATACGGGATTCTCTTGCCAGACTGGTTTCGAGGAAGCGGTGCGGATTTCTCGCCCGAAGCGGTCAACCGCTTTATGAGTGCTACCTTTGACTATATGCTAACGACCACAGATTCGAAACTGGGTTACGCACCGGATGGTGATCGACTTATTCAAGAATTCTCCTGGTATAGCGTCAATGATGACTACAATAATGGCGGACAATACAATGGTAATTTGTTCAATGCAAGAACCCGTCTTCTCTCACCGATGGGTGAAAACTATGCGGCCTATACAGCAAATTTGGATATCGCGCCGGACTTTTTCATTACGAACCTGGAAGTCTCGCCCACATTGTCCATTACAAATGGAGAAGTTATTTCTCCGTCCGACTTTACAACTTACACCCTTCAGGCAACTGTTGCCAACAGCGGTCACGCAGGATATCCGCAAAAAGCGCTCGTTAAGTTTTATTTTGATGAACTAGGGGAAGGTGCAACCGTCACGGAATCAAACAGCACCCAGATCGGTGAAGATCACTTTATTGAGCTTAGCGGATGCGGCAAGGAAACAATCGTCACGACGGAATGGATGACAAACTTGGATATTGTGGCAACATCCGAACAAGCGGTCAAATTGCGGGCCTCCGTGGAGGAAGTTAGATACGATTTCTATCTGCCCATTTTTCACTCGTCAGACTCAGTAGATCCAAATTTGGCGTTTTTGACTATTTTCAGTCGGGAGAGTAAGGGATTTTGGGGCCATTTTTTCAGATCTCAGTTGCCAAAAACAGCCAATTTCATATCTAGAAATCGCTTAAATTTTACGTAAATGCTAGGTATTGACTGGCAAATACGTATTTATGTCAACTAATTAGCCCAAATTCTCTCTCTAAACCTGAAATTTGGATCTACTGAGACTAAAGCGAAGTCAGTTTGAAAACGCGAGTTCTGAATCTTCCCGGAAGGGGTCAGATATTGCGAGGGAGACGGGCCGATCTGTGACCCCTTCCGGGAAGATGGGTCAGCGAAAACTATCGTTTTCTTTCAGATTTCACTATAGGAGCCGTAGGCAGTTGCTCATGCAGTGGGTGCGTCGCACAACAACCTCTCGACAACAATCATCGCACAATGCAACCAATGCTCTGAGGACGCATGTATTGTTCGGACACTTCGTGACCTCGTATATTCGAGAACATCGTAGCCACCTCCTGTGGAAGGGACACAAAGTCATCAAACAATACAGCGCACGCTAAATGTCAACAGAAACCAGCTCGACAATTGCTATCGCGTTTGGTTTTTAGACATAAAACCGAGCAAACGTTTGTTGTTTATTATGAAACTGTATATAAGAAGTAGGGTAAGCAATAAACCTGATGATATAATGATCAAGTCAATCGGTTCATATATAGAGATGGAGTATTCAATAAACCATGATTTCTGCAAATTCCTTCTTTAGAGTCCCAAATTACAGAAAGATCCTCACTGTCATCTTGCTTGTTTCAATTTTATCTTCAGTAGCTCCCAGCCAAATTCTATTTGCCAAAGAAATAGTTGGAGCACATAGTTATCCAGAAGCCGGTAATGTTTATCTACCCTTTATCCAATTTGCAATTCCGCCCGTACCAAACACGATCTTTGGCGTACAGATGTATGGGAACACGGGAAAAACGAGGAGTGTTTATCCAGAACTTATTGCCAGTAAGGCAAGTTGGGTTCGTGCAAATATTGGGTGGAAATTCATAGAGCCAGCCAATGTCACTCCCGACAAATTTAATTGGAGCAGCGCCGATCGTGTCGTTGGAGCAGCCAGAGATGCGGGCATCCATATGCTGATTACGTTCGAACATTCACCGGAATGGGCTGCTACGCTTGAAAATGGCCCCATTGATATTGCCCCTCTTAGTGAATATGCGGAGTTCGTTGGCGCAGTCGTGGAACGGTATGATGGCGATGGATTTCAGGACGCTCCAGGCTCTCCTGAGATTGACCATTACGAACTATTCAACGAACCCGATCTCACAGTACATTATCCAGGCGGCTGGGGAAAATGGGGAGAGCATGGCAAGGAATATGCAGAGATGCTCTCTGTCGTTTATCCAGTAATGAAAGCTGCAAATCCTGATGTGCAGGTGGTATTGGGTGGGATTGGCTTTGACGGCTTCGAAGAAGACAATGGTCATGCAGTGCGCAGATTCTTAGATGATGTGTTGGATAACGGAGGAGGAGACTATTTCGACATTTTAGGCATACATACCTATCCATTTTTTGCCTGGAAGTGGGCGTGCCAGGGCGTAGGTATTTTACAGAAAACACGCTTTTTACGAAACCTAATGGCACAACATGGGATCAACAAACCAGTTATGCTGACGGAAGGCGGCGTTCACAGCAATCCTGATCCGAACTTGACTTTTTCCGAGGAACTTCAAGCACGCTATCTGGTCGAGATGTATGTGCAGGCCCTGGCCGCTGAAGCGCTGGTCATGATTTGGTTTATGTTCTACGAGACGCCTGACAATTTTCCGCTCAAGAACGGATTACTCACGGACGACAATCCGCCACAGCGCAAGCAAGCATTTTATGCACTTCAGACAATTGTCACGCAATTGTCCACTACCGAATTTGCGGGGGTGGTTCTCGAGGCGGATACAACTGATCCGAACGACCCTAACAAATGTACAAACTCGACCAAAGACTTGGAAGCATACAAATTTAGCGATAATTCCAATAATCGGGACATCTATGTTGCTTGGCGAAACCCGATCGATTCAACCGAGTCAACGCCTCTCGCACTGCCTGGAGGACAGGCCATCGTCCGCGATATTTATGGAGCTGTCACGGCTACGATTTCAGACGCAAATGATGGTGTAGTTGATGGGCGTGTCACTGTTTCGATTTCCGGCCAACCTTCTTACATCGAAATTGGACGTTAAGAGCGACTTTCATTCGGAAAATCACAAAGAGTTTTTCATAACAAGGCTCTAGTCGTACGACTAGAGCCTTGTCGTTTATGGTTCGATTCCGAGTAGATTCCAACAATTTTTGTGCGTCAAGATTTCATACGCTATAATTGATCTCAACATGAGCTTGACACTGTTTGGCGCGGACCAAAAGCGCAACCCTGGTCGCTTACTTCATCGCCTGAAAACACTCTATTCCTATCACACGTTGGTCTACTATCTAACCATTCGAGAGCTGAAGGCACGTTATAAGAACAGTGTTTTAGGTTTTGTGTGGAGTCTACTCAATCCGCTGGCGATGATGTTTGTCTTCACCGCCGTCTTTACATTTCTTGCTCCCGGTCACGATCTGCCCAACTATCCAATTTATATTCTGTGTGGTCTTTTGGCCTGGAACTTTCACTCCGCTGGCCTCATCGCGAGCACCAATTCCATTGTAGGTGGCTCAAATCTGGTCAAGAAGGTCTATTTTCCACGCGAGGTACTCCCCATTGCGGCTGTGTTGGCGCAGCTTGTCAACTTCCTGTTGGCTCTTCTGGTCTTATTTGTGGTCTTGCTCATTCTGCGCCTGCCGTTTAGTCGATGGCTTTGGGTTTTGCCCATCGTCATTTTGCTCCAGACATTTTTTACCATTGGCGTTGGTCTGATATTGAGCACGCTCAATGTGTTTTATCGTGATACAGGCATTGTGCTAGATGTTGTCATTCTGGCCTGGTTTTTTTTGACGCCAGTCTTCTATCCACTCGATATACTTCCCCCAAATTACTCAGTGCTTGGCATTGAATTGAACGTCCATCGCTTAATGTATATTCTCAACCCCATGGCCTCGCAAATCAACGCCTATCGTGACATTCTCTATTGGGGATATCGCACCGATATTTTCTTCTTTCTCCGAACGGCAATTACATCGATTTCGACTCTTGCCATCGGTTACTGGATCTTTCACCAATTTAGTGATCGATTTGGCGAAGAAGTCTAATCGCCACGTTACTTAGCTTTTGGACAACGTCTTGTTTAGAAATACTCACTCCATTGTCCAAAGCTTACGTAGCATCTTGATCAGTATGAATGACGCCTATGCATCCTAATGTCAAGGGACGTCTGCTTATAGATGTCCACCATGTTGCCAAACGGTTTAAATCCTATCAGCGGTCGCAGCGTTCGATTCAAGAGCTGTTTATGAGCTTATTCAGAAGCCAGAATGCAGCAGAACAAAGCTATTTCTGGCCGTTACGTGACGTATCGTTCAAGTTGAACGCCGGCGATACTGTTGGCATCATTGGCAACAATGGTTCAGGGAAAAGCACTTTACTCAAATTGATTTCTGGAATTCTAGAACTGACATCGGGAACCATTCGCGTCAATGGACGGATTTCCTCTCTATTGGAGCTTGGTGCCGGTTTTCACCCCGATTTGACGGGACGCGAAAATATCTACTTAAATGGCTCTATCTATGGTTTAACTCACAACGAAATCAATGAGCGGATCGAGCAGATCATTGATTTTTCGGAACTTCGTGAGTTTATTGATACTCCAGTTAAACATTACTCGTCTGGGATGTATGTACGTCTTGGATTTGCCGTTGCTGTTCAATCTGAACCAGACGTCTTGCTGATCGATGAGGTGCTTGCCGTTGGGGACGCTCGATTCCAAGCGAAGTGCCTTGACACCATTCAAAATTTCCGTGAGCAAGGTGGCACACTTATCTTGGTTTCGCATTCGCTGAGTGCCATTGAATCGATCTGCAATCGGGTAATCTGGTTGGAGCAAGGTCGGATCCAAGAAGAAGGGTCGCCCACAGATGTGATTATGGCTTATCAGAGTCACATCGCCTCAGAAGAGAACACTGTCCACAAAAATCAAGTTGCGATTGCCCAGAAGGCGGCTGCAGCTGGAGCAAGACGATGGGGAAGCGGGGAAGTTCAAATCATCCAAGTCGAACTCTGCAACAATAAGGGGGAACCGCAGACAGCATTTTTTACAGGTGAAGAACTTGAAGTCCGTTTGCACTATCATGCCCCTCAACGAGTCGAGCATATTATTTTCGGTTTGGCAATCCACCACCAAAATGGAACGCACATTACCGGCCCCAATTCGCGTTCAGGTGGATTGTCTATCCCATTTGTTGAAGGCAAGGGCGAGGTGATCTATCGCATTGAGACACTATCCTTAATGGAGGGAACTTATTTTTTCTCCTTCGCAGTTCATGATGAAGCAGATACTAAGATGTTCGACTATCATGACCGTCTCTATAAATTTCGGGTCTATCGCGGCTCATTTCAGGAGCAATTTGGACTCGTGACCCTCAATGGGTCATGGCAAATCAATCAATATCCCTCACCACTACTCGTTGATCCAGATGAACGTATTGAAGAAACCGTCTTTTAGCGACCACATTGTTCTGTTTTGCGCTGTTTTGCTTGGCCTTGTCTTGCGGACATTCCTACTTGGATCAACACCATTCCAACATGCAGATGATATCAGCACAGCCTGGTTAACCACTTATTATTTCCCACGGCAATTTCCATTTCTACAACTTGATCTCGACGTTCATGCACCAAGCTCGATTAGCGGACTCTTGGGCGCAGCCCACGGCCCCCTGCAGGTCCTGATCGCCTACACGTGGGGAATCCTCATGATGTTATTCAATGTGCCGATGGTCGAATTGAGTTGGCATCTGCCTTTTGCCCTTCTGGGAGCGAGCGTCACGCTGATCTGCTATTTACTTGGTTCGACATTACAGAGTCGCCGCGCGGGCATACTCGCCGCACTGTTTGTGTCCGTGTTGCCGCTCCATGTCGCCTTTTCCCGAACGTCTGGCGAGAGCCATTTTATTCTAGCCTCCGTTATACAACCTCTTGCTCTTTACTTCTGGTGGCAATATCTACAAAGAGGCACCCTTCTCTGGTCTTTTGTCGTTGGGCTTTGTGTTGCAGCAGATAGCTTAACGGATTTTTTCTTCCCCGGTCTCTATCTGACAATGTTCTTGGGTGGGATCGTCTACTTTGTCGCACAGCAGACCACGTGGAGAAATGCCGCGTGGCAATCCATGCGCCACATGTTCAGTTGGCCCATCGTCTTACCATCGCTCCTTGCCGTACAAATCCATCTCTTCTCATTCTATAAATTCTTTCGACTTGGAGAAATTAGTGGAATGTTTGGTCGCTTTCAACAAGAAATCGGCGCACCTCACACTGAGTTCGGCGGGTTATTCCTCGACACAATTATTAGCAACTTAATTCGCTCGACAAATGTAGTCGTATTTGCACTTGCTGTGGTCACGTTACTACTTTATATCGTGATACACCAGCGTCTTCTACACATTAAGATTTTTGGCGTGATTCAGAAGTGATAGAGGGTACGTTAACAATTGAATGAATAAAAGAAGGTGTCATCCTGTAAAATGGTGAGTGCAAAATCAACCAAAGTAACAGGAGACAACCTTCCGATGAAATTGTACACTGAAGTCAACTCAAATGCAGCATGTTGGCCGGAGCCGCTGGAAAGCGTCTATCAATCGCTAGGCAATGCGCCAGCCACAGAGATAGCCCCGAAATTGCCTCATCTGGGAGTGTCAGACATTCTCTTCATGAGTACGGTGATGTCGATTCCTGGTGCCGAAAGGCCGTGGGGGATCGTGACTTGGATGTCCGACGTATTTAGACTGTCACGACCGAGTCTCTACGGCCTTTCGGCCCGAGTCAAGCAACGTCTGAATAATAGTGATGACGTTGTGGAGGTAGCCACCCCATTGGTGTCGTCGTATCGTCTGGAACGGACGGTGCTGACGGCGGCGTTTCCAGGCAAGATGGCGTTGCGACCGATGCAGGAGGTCTTGTGCGAAGCGCTGGAAGAGTCACGCAGTGTTGGTTGGCTGAGCGGGTTGCTGAATGATGCGGGAGACAAAGCGGGTGAAGTGCTAGCCAACATCGATACCAGTCCGCTGGGTGCAGTGATGGTGGCACGTGATGAGACCTTCTTTCAGGGAACGCCCATCTTGTTGGTCATTGACCCAGTGAGTACAACCATTCTGTTGACGCAAGCGTGTGAAGACCGCCAAGCTGACACATGGGGTCTGGCTTTGCTGCAGGCGCAGGAACAAGGCGTCCAAATCGCCGGTCTGGTCGAGGACATGGCTCGCATGTATCCCAAGTCGCAGCAGGAAATCGGCCTTGATGTTGCGGTGCAGAAAGACACATGGCACATCGAACGAGACGGGAGCCAAGTCTTGCGTGACTTGGAACGGAGTGCCTTGCGAGCCACCAAGCAAGTTCTGACCCTGGAGAAAAAACTGGCGAAGGCATGGGATGAGACCTTTTTTGTGGAGAAATACATCCCCGCAGTGGTCAAGGAAGAACAACGCTATGCCCAACACGCCGCCTTTGCCTGTGTACTTGACCATTTCTGTGATGCCCTCGAACTCGTCGACTGGCGGAGCGGTGAAATCCGTGACGCCACAACCGCCCACTGGTATCTTGAGGAGACCCTGACGATGATGGCGACGATTGACTACCACCGAGTCCAGCAATGGTACAAGACCCTGCGCAAACATCAGCACCAACTTCTCACGGCACTCGACTGGTTAAACAGCTCACTTGAACCCTTGCGCACCGACCTGCTTCAGCACTGCTCAACCTCCGAGGTGGCACAACACTTCGAGCGGACCGTGGCACGGGCCTGGCGTCTACAGCAAGCTCTCATCAATGGCCATCTACCCTTCCGTCGCCTCGCCCAACAGGCTCAGGAGTTACTGGCAACCTTGATTTACCAGATGCCTCTACGTCAGCGACTGGCACAGCTACTTACCCAACGCTTGGATGCCGCTTGTCGAACCTCTAGCCTTATCGAGTGCATTAATGGCTTGCTCAAGCGCTTCCTTCACAACTGCCGTACCTTGCCTGACCTCCCCTGCCTTGCAACGCTATCTCAATCTCTTCACCCTTTGGCACAACATGCGGGTCTATCAGCGGGGCAAGCGACAGGGCCTAAGCCCATTCCAGATGGCGGGCATTCACACCCATGACGCCGATTGGCTCACCTTACTCGGCTATCCCGCCTCTTAGTCGCACAACTCATCCACCCACATTCCTGCACTGACGACTCAGTGCTGACTTTACTGTGCTTATCTCTCATCTCTTATTCATTCAATTGTAAAGGTACTTGTACTTCACTTTGAACCATGCCCCATATCCTTGCGCATTCCAGCCAGACCGGAGCACAACCCCGCGGTCGGCAGCCGTTACGAGCGTGCCCACAGGCGCAGCAATATCAATGGCGCGATGACTGGCATGATAGCCCTGGCTTAGCCAACCATAGGCAGGCCACCGAAAATTGCCACTGCCAAAAGGCCAATTCTGAGGGACCGGAACCTCCGCTGCATTTGTCTGCCGAGCAGATGAGTTTCCAAAGCCACCTACTGCGTATTGTACCAGGCGCGGAGGCGTCGCAGGTTGTGCAAGTAAACGGGACAATGCGATACCCGCAGCATCAACGTCGATCTCGGATGTGGGAATACGTAGATGGTACTCAACCGTCGATACAGGTTTCGAAAGGGCTGTGGAAGTAGATAAGCGATTCCACTTTACTGCTACGATCTCAGCTGCAAAGTAAAGTCTGGTGCCACGGCGCAATAGATGTCCTCCAGATTCATCCCAACTTCCAATGCCACGCTCAGCACTGTGTCTCCTGATTGTACGGTATAATAACGTGTACGGTTGAAACCATGCGAATAATCTGGACCCGGGTTCACAGGTGGTATTGTAACATTAGCGATTGTAGGAACGGGGGACGGTGTTGCGGAAGCAGTCGGAGTCTCTGTGGCAAGCGGTGTATTCGTGGCCATCGGACTCGGGGTGGTAATTCGATTCGGAGCAACAGTTGCGTGCTCGAGTGTCGTGGGCGTCTGCTGGAATGATACATTCACTGATTTAGCAAGAGCAGCAGGATTCTCATAAGAAAATGATACACTAAATAGCCAAACCACACCAGTGAGCAATCCGCACAAATATAATTTATTGAAAATACAAATAAGTTGTCCGTTATGAACAGACAAACCACGAGTTGAAGATAAAGAGTGATATAACTTTACAAGGTGCCTTGACAAATTACGAATCATCAGATATGATCATGTACATGTCATGAATGGACATGTACACTGCTTATAATATCATACCAACGGTACTGGCACAGACACCAAAAAGCGCGTTGCACTTCAACCAAAGTGCGTACTGACACAATTGGTATAAATAATCAGTAGAGCACAACCGTCCAGCGAGCACGCCCACGTGCGGAGTGGATCCGGCATGAGGCGTGCCTTCTGGACTGCGATCTGCTGACAATATGAATATGCTAAAAGTATCTGCAACGAATCTACGAAATCACTTGTTTGATTATTTAGATAGAGCGGCAAAAGGCGAAACGATTATTATCCAACGGAATAATCAAGAGGTTGCGCGCTTGACTCCAATTGAAATGGTAGACTGGCGAAATAACATGAGTATTACACCACAAGTGTTGGTGACTCCCAAAGAATTCATCAGGCCCATTGATGATGTATGGATAGACTATCTATGAAACAAGACAAATTCTTGTTCGATACCCATGCATTGATATTTTGGGCGACAAAAACATCTGTATCGGGTGAATTTGTCCAGTTCTTTGATACTCAGAATCAACGAGGGATGCTCTCAGTTTCTTCTATTTCTTTTTGGGAAATAGCTTTTCTGGTTCAGAAAAACAGGTTAGCTATTCCAGATATCCATGTCTGGAAAAAGGAGTTATTGACTCATTCAAACCTTCATGTGGTTGCTCCATCCGCCTCTGAAATGATTGATTCAACGCTATTACCCCGCCATCACAAAGATCCTTTTGATCGTCTATTGATCGCTCAGGCGATTCAGAACAATCTGATTATTGTTACTCAAGATCAAGAAATAGAAAAATACAGTGTAACCTGTTTTTGGATTTAGAACCCACCCGAAAAGTGGTTGTGGAATCTCTAATCTCTCAGTCTCCAATCTCGCACAAACTGTACAAGTTATTAACTCGATAGTTGTGAAATGAATATTTTCCAAATTTGACAAAAGAGACAAAAGTCATCTCAATAGATTGCATCAAGAAAAAAGTGCGAAAAAGGAGCCATCAAGATGCAATTGCCGATAGTGAATGTAGCGCCACTGGTCAGGGAGCATAGCGAAACCTTTCGTTCAGTATTTGCCAATCGTAAACAGTTTCGCCACTTTGAAAACTATCTGACGGGTCTGATGGTCTTGGACAACAAAAGCATGGCAAATATTGCCCGTTGCATTCTAGATAGTGCAGATAAGGGGGTGGTTCAAAATTAGGTTTACACTTTTGATATATAGACAAAAATCTATATGAGACCGTTTTCTCTCTGAGAACCGGCGAAATCAGAGAATATAAACGTTCTTTCTGTTTCTAAAAGTGTAAACCTATCTATCCAGCTAAAATGAACCACCCCCAGATAAGACGAATATATCACGGTATTTGAGTGAAGCTCCTTGGCGAGCCGAAAAACTCAATGATGAGCGTATAGGTTACATGAAGTCAGAGACAGCACAATACCAACGTTCAGAGTCAGAATCGGTATTAGCGATTGACGATACACTATGTGAACACGTGGGAAGTCTGTTCGAGTATATCGATACACACTACAATCATAGCAATGGTCAGCATCCACTGGCTCATAACTTAGTCACAAGTCACTATGTCAGTGGCGCTGTTCGTTTTCCGGTCGATGCAAGTATCTACCGACGGTACGAAGAGTTTACCGACTGGGAAGCATTTGTGGAAAACCATTTCCCAGTGACTGAGATTCCCAAGAAAAAAGAAAGAACGAACCGCTTTTCATAAACGAGTGGATAGCCACCTATTAACTGACCCCGCCTTTCGAGGGCTAGACGAAGCGTTTAAGACCAAGATAACCATTGCCAGTGAACTGGTTGAAAAAGCTGTTGAACGAACCCTTATCTTTGGTTGGGCTCTCTTCGATGGTTGGTATCTCGCTCCAGATCTTCTAGCTGTACTCGATCGTCTGAATAAAGATTGGATCAGCATCTTGAAGTGCAATCGCAATCTGGAGACAAATAGCTTTCGTTTGCGAGATGAAGACGGTCAGCCGATAACTTTCGAGGGGCCACATATTAAAGTCAAAGAGTTGGTCCCCTACATCCCCCCAGAATGCCTACAAACCTGTCACCATTGATGGTCGTACTTACTATACCTTTACCATGACTGTGCGTATCCCTTCTATCGGCAAGGTACGCATCGTGATTAGTTTTGATAATCCTGAATTGCAAGGCAATTAGGCCGTTTTAGTGACCAATCGCACTGATTGTAATGCCAAACGCATTCTCTCGATTTACCTGCTTCGTTGGCCTATCGAGACGGTTTATCAGGATGGTAAACAACTGCTTGGCCTTGATGAATATTGCATGCGAACTGCCCACGCCTTTCAAAAACATTGGTCTCTGGTCTTCGTGGCTTATTCTCTTGCACCTTGATTGTTTGGGACCATCATTGGCTAAAACTCAATTCTCGCCCAGCAAATCCCTTGGTGAGGCTACTCGGCAGCAAGCTCAGTCACTAATTCAAGATCTCATCTTGACTGCACATCATGCCTTGAATGACGGACAGGAGATTGCAGAGGTCTTCGCTACCCTTTTCGCCAAACAGCAGGCCTGCTCTGCTTAATTTTGACTTTGTCAAATCCGGCACCTGCTCAAAATACAACTATCGAGTTAATAATCATCATATGACTAAACTTGTAATTGTTGAATCACCAACCAAAGCCAAGACGATCCGAAATTACTTGCCGACGGCCTACCAGGTCAAAGCCAGCATGGGGCACGTACGTGATCTTCCGGCGTCGGCCAGCGAAGTTCCGGCATCGATCAAAGGGGAATCGTGGGCCCGTCTTGGTGTCAATGTTCAGAATGACTTTGAACCATGCTATGTCGTCCCGCGGGACAAAAAGAAAACGGTCAGTGAGCTGAAGAGCATTCTCAAAGAAGCAGATGAATTAATTCTCGCCACAGATGAGGATCGAGAAGGTGAAAGCATTGGCTGGCATCTAATCGAGCTGCTCAAACCCAAAGTGCCGGTCCGGCGTATGGTCTTTCATGAGATTACCAGAGAAGCCATCCAGACCGCACTCGATGATACACGTGATCTGGATCAGAATCTCGTCCGGGCACAGGAAACCCGGCGGATTCTCGATCGCTTGGTTGGTTATACGGTATCACCGCTCTTGTGGAAGAAGATCGCCCCCAAATTATCTGCTGGGCGTGTACAAAGCGCAGCCGTTCGCCTGTTGGTTCTTCGTGAGCGTGAACGGCGCGCCTTCCGATCTGGTGCATATTGGGATTTGAAAGCCCACCTGAATAAACGTCCCGATGAACCGAAACATCGCTTCGAAGCACAGCTCCACTCGGTGGGTGGCAAACGAGTCGCCAGCGGGCGTGATTTTGACGAAAGCACGGGAAAGATCGCTGAAGGCCGAGACGTTCTCTTGCTCAATCAGGATGAGGCAGAGACGTTACGCAATCGACTATTGGACGGTGAATGGCGCGTGACGGGGATTGATACGCGCGAAGCAACGCGTTCGCCAGCCCCACCTTTCACCACAAGCACCTTGCAGCAAGAAGCCAATCGGAAACTCGGCATGGGGGCACGAGAGACGATGCGCGTTGCTCAACGGCTTTATGAGAATGGCTACATTACCTATATGCGCACCGATTCGGTCAATTTGAGCGATCAGGCCATTCAAGCCGCACGTCAGCGCGTCATAGAACTATACGGTCAGGAATACCTGAACCCAACGGAACGTCGCTATAAGACGAAATCGCAAGCTGCCCAGGAAGCACACGAAGCCATTCGACCAGCAGGTGACCAGATGTTACCCGCTGATCGCCTTCCAATCAGCGGACAAGAGCACAAACTCTACGATTTGATCTGGAAGCGCACTGTTGCCACACAGATGGCGAACGCGCAACTACGTTTTACCACGGCAACCATTCAAGTTCATGATGCAATTTTCCGCGCCAGCGGACGCAACGTGCTTTTTGCAGGATTTTTCCGTGCCTACGTAGAAGGGTCGGATGATCCCGAAGCTGCGTTGGAGAATCAAGAAGCGCCACTGCCGGATTTGACTGTAGACGAAATTGTCGACTGCCGCGAACTGGAAGCCGTCGGTCACGAGACCAAACCACCCGCTCGCTACACAGAGGCTTCATTAGTGAAAGCGTTGGAAGCAGAGGGCATTGGTCGACCTAGTACCTATGCCTCAATTATCGATACGATCCAGAACCGTGGCTATACGTTCAAAATTCGGCGTGAATTAGTGCCAACCTTTACAGCTTTTGGCGTCACGCAATTGCTGGAAGAACACTTCCATGATCTGGTCGACATGAACTTTACCGCTAAGATGGAAGCAGATCTAGACAAAATTGCTACTGGCGATTTGGCTTGGCTGGCTTATCTGCGTGCCTTCTATCTGGGCGAATCTGGATTGGAGAATCAGGTAAATAGCAAACAAGCAACGATTGACCCGCGTATTGTGAGCGGCGTTGGGCTGGAAGATTTCCCCTACGAAGTCCGCATCGGGCAGTTTGGGCCGTTTCTGGCCAAGGAAGTTGAAGGGGAACGAGTCACTGCTGGTTTGCCTCCCGATCTGCCACCTGCGGATCTGACCAAAGAGATGGCGGATGAGCTATTTGAGCAAAAGTCGGATGGTCCCAAAAATCTCGGTGCCGATCCAGAGACCGGGCTGACCATTGTCTTAAAGGCTGGTCCATATGGTCCCTACGTACAGTTGGGCAATGATGAGGAAATGGGCAAGAAAAAGCCCAAACGCGCCAGCCTGCTCAAAAATATGGATGCAAATATGGTTGACCTGGATCTGGCATTACGTTTGCTCAGTCTGCCCCGTTCGCTTGGTGACCACCCCGAAAGTGGCAAAGCGGTTCAGGCCGGCGTTGGTCGCTTTGGACCATACGTTGTGCATGATGGCGTTTATGCTAGCCTAAAAGCGCCAGATGATGTATTGACAGTTGAACTGCCTCGTGCGCTTGAGCTGTTGTCGGAAGCGGCTACGGAAAAGCGAGGTGGCAGTAAAAAGGTGCTCAAAGAGCTGGGAGAACATCCTGATGAAGGCGGCCCGATTCAGGTGTTGGATGGACGCTATGGCCCTTATGTTAAGCATAAACGGGTCAACGCGACCATCCCCAAGGGAACGGAACCTGAGAGTGTAACGCTGGAGCAGGCGCTTGTCTGGATTGCGGAGAAGAAGGAAAAGAAGGGGACGAAGAGCAAAAGTCGTCGCAAGAAAGCCAAGTAACAGTCAAGTCTTATGTTGAGATTGTACGACAAAGCGTGTAAACAGATTTGTTTCTCGGTAAGACAGTTCTGTTTACACACTTTGGGACAATCTCAGTCGATCCAAAATGCGTCTTGTGCTCGCGGAATCGCCATGCATGGCGCTCCATGTATGGCGCAGCATTCTCTATTACACGCAGTAGACATAAAAGTTAAAGTGGTTGCTGTTGAAAAGTTGATTCAAAGGCATTCTCCAAAGTGGGACCCCAAATAGCGGGGTCAGGTTCAGGGATAGCGTAAACAGAATGTGAAGCCATAGCGGCTAAATAATGCTGCTGAATGGTTTCATCGTAGAGCTGTGCATAAAGCATGGTGGTATCGATATGAGTGTGCCCCATGAGTTTCTGCAAGGTAGTGATGGGCATAAGGCCACTGTTGAGCAAACGGGTGGCAAAGGTATGGCGCAAGCGATGAGGAGTGACGCCCTCTAAGTTAGCTTGGGCGGCAAAGGCATGAAGATGGTTGCGCACATAATTGGCTCGAAGAGGTAAGCCATCGCGTAGTAAAAGCGGGGAATGAGTAGCCAGGTCATCGGTGCGATGTTGCAGATGGGCATCGATGGCAAGAGCAGTGCGTTGGGTAACAGGCAACCGACGGTCACGATGGGATTTGGCATCTCGAACGAGCAGAGTCTGTGTATCCGAATTCCAGTCAGAAACGAGCAGAGCTTGCACTTCGCCCATACGTAGCCCAGCATCAACCAGAATAAGAAACCAAGCACGGTCAAGGAGGTCGGAAGGAGAAAGGCTCTGAGCCGTTGAGTTTAAGACGAACTGTTCAAGTTGAGCAAATTCATGCTGGCGCAACGGACGAGGTAAGGTAGTGGGTCGTTTGAGACGTTGAATGCGATATAAAGCCGGAGCGATCGACTGGCCACATTCTTCAGCAAAATGCAGAAAACACTTGAGGGTACAAATAAAATGATTGATGGTATGGACGGAATACTCTAAGTCACATAGGTGGGTGATGTAGTCTTGGAGATCGCGCCGTCTTAGTTCGGATAAGCTGGAGAGCATGCGCTGGTCGAGCATCCATTGCCAACCGCGTTGGAGTTCGCCAAGCCACTGAAGGGCTCGTTCCCGCCGATAGAGGGCTTTCCAGCGTAATTGCTGGTGGAGAAGTAATGAGATGATGGGTTGATGAAGCCAGAGCGGCAATGAGGTGAGACGTTGACGGATCTCATCAGCGGACAAACAGATGCCAACAGCTGGCTCCACTGTGCGATGTTCAGAAGGCACAGTATTCTCTGTCTCTATTGCAGATGTCGTTCCTTCAATATCCGAGCATGCGGCTTGGCGAGACAACTGCTCCATAGCAGCTTCATAGTCGGCTCGCATATCAGGATTGGCACCATCGATGTAAATCTGGGTCGTTTTCAATTGACTGTGACCCAACCAATGAGAGAGACTAGGCAGTGGCATACGCGACTCTGCCATTCGTCTGGCGAAGTATGGCGCAGGCGATGACAGGAGACCTCGTTCTCGGAGAGTCCGGCTTGCTGACGGTAATAATCGAGGCGCTCCTGGATTCCGCGGACACTGATGCCTTTGTGACGACGAGTCAGAAACAGATGGCTATCGACTGCATCAGGACGCTCATCCATATAGCTCACCAACAGCGCTGTGGTTTCTGGCGTCAACCAGACTCGACGCTCTTTGTTCCCTTTGCCGCGTACGCGCAGTGACCACAGTTCGTCCGGATTTATGGCAGCTTCAATATCGCCCATCTCTAGTTTCGACACTTCGCCCACCCGCAGGCCAACGTCGAGCATCAAGGCCAACATCACTTGGTCTCTTATCTGACCTTGACTCACGCTCCCCCATAACTGGCGGACGATGCGTTCCGCTATATCTCTGGGAAGATGGCAACCTGTATCCAGTCGGTGTAGACGCCACACCACCGGGTTTGACCAGCTTTCGTCTTCTGCCTCATCCGCCAAGTAGTCGAAAAATCGGCTCAACGTTGCCACTCTGCGATTGACCGTCGCACTGCTCATCCCCGCTTCGAGTTGCGCCGTTACAAACGTCATTATCTCTTGGCGACCTATCTCTCTTGGCCTTTTTTCTATCACCTGGCCAAATTGATTTAGGTCACTTTCGTAATGTTTTACAGTTTCGCTTTGCGGAGAAAGCATTCTCACATGGGCACAGAATCCTGTTACTGCGGCGCTAAATTCTTGGTTCATTTTGGCCTCCTAGGGCTATTTTACCCCTTTTTTGGCCTACTGCGTGTAATCTTTAATGCGGCTGCTTGACCGAAACCGGTGTTAGAGAACGCCTATTCCAGGAGAATTTGGATCGACTGATAGTCACATTATTTAAACTTCGCACAATCATTCCGCAAGCGCTCGGAGTAAAACAAGGTATAATTGTACGAAGTATAAGTGACTTTTCTATGAGTCTCTTATACTCCGCAGCAGCCCATTATAACATTCTACCTCGACTAAAAAGTGTTATTTTATGGCGTTGCTCAGTATATGTTGGTGTGTAGCACCAGATCTGTAAATGAAGCAAGCTTCTGATTGAGCGGTTTCCATTTACAGATTTGTGCTACACCTATTCTCTTATGATCATCCGTGGTATAGATGGATCTACACCATAACCGCATGCGCCATATCCATCTCGCGCATCCTCCCTTCCTTTGGCATCACGATCCATAAAACAATGTAAAGAAATAATCCTGAGCCACCAAACAACAGACTCAAAATGAACATGAGGCGGACCAGCGACACATCTAACCCAAAGAAATCCGCAAGACCACCTGCCACACCAGCAATAACCCTATTCTTTCGTCTTAATACATTTCTAACACGCTGCATAATCGTCGCTCCTTTATGAATTTACTATAGGCGATTCCAAAAAATCAATGATCCACAGATGAACAGGATTTACAGGACTAGAAGAGAGAAATCCCGTCAATCTGTGGCTTGTTTAAAAATTGGATTGGCCATAACGAATTTGGACTCCCTATGTATTCGAGATCACGGGCGGCTGTGGTGCCAATTCCATCTCCTGCAAGACGCCGACCAGTGAGCAATTGGCACCAATAGCCAAAACGGCTGGGGCGAGCAAGAATAGTGGTAGCGTTAGGACTGTGCTGAGAGTACCAAAAAGAATCAGAAAGATAAACATCAAAAACGTGTAGAGTGGGTAACGCAATGCGAGAAGAAATGCGTTACGCAAGATCATACGAATGCTTGGCTCATCTTGTTGCCAGAAGAGCGGAAAGAGATATTGAATGAACATCAAGATGAGGAGCAAAATCCAAACCCAGGCAATGCCAATGACCCGCATTACGCTTGATGCAGCATTGATATAGAACCAAACGTTAAAAGTCACAGCAGCGGGCAGGACAATATGAATCAGATAGACGAGCCACCCTTTGCCAATATTTTGGCGAGCCGATTCCCAAAAGAAGCTGCTATCGACTCGCTTATAGTTTGCAATTCGGTTGGCGACTCGATGGAGTCCAACCGTTGCTGGCGCTGCAAGAACGAGTAGGGGAATCCCCAAAATCACAAGCAGAATCGATTGTTGAGACAATCCCAACATCATGACAATGGGGCCGCTATGTCCCACCCACCACATGATACTCAAAAATACGCACAGAAACAGCTCTTCATACGAGGACTTGATTGTGCGCCCCATCACAATGAACGCTTTCATAAGTGATTTCTGATCCTCCTCGGGAATACATATACCGCACTCGCTATATACTTGGGTACGGATTATTATAGCATCAGGAGCAGAATCAGTCAGATTTACGATTTGGGATTTACGATTTACCAACGTACTATCCGCGATTTTGGCCTGTTCCATTATCTTCCGAGTGCTTATCTGGAAAGTTCTGTAACGATACGCGAGCGCGGGAAATGGGTTGAACTCCCACCCGCTTTTCGGAAGGGTTCTAAGGCTTGCTCACTCCCTCTCATCACATTATAATAAAGCGTAAAGATTCAGACCAACCAAAACGAAAATCAGATACTATGTCAACTCAATCGCAAAAAATTCTCGTCGGCGTAGCTTGGCCTTATGCCAATGGGGAAAAACATATTGGACAAATTGCGGGCGCATATTTACCGCCGGATATCTTCGCACGTTATCATCGCATGGTGGGCAATGATGTCTTGATGGTGAGCGGTTCAGATACTCACGGTACACCCGTGACGTTGCAGGCCGAAGCCGAAGGCGTCACACCCATCGACATAATTGACAAGTACCATCCTCTCTTTATTGATGGTTGTCTCAAGATGGGGATCACATTTGATCTCTTTACTCACACGGATACCCAGAATCATTGGGATGTTACTCACAAACTTTTCCAAACCCATTTGGCGCACGAATATCTTTATACTGATACGCAGCAGCTCTTTGACCCAATGGCCGGTCGCTTTTTGGCTGATCGCTATGTGGAAGGAATTTGCCCCGTATGTGGTGACGAAAATGCACGCGGCGACCAGTGTGATAATTGTGGGTCCCTTTATGAGACGCTGGAGCTTAAGAATCCGCGCTCTAAGTTGACTGGGAATACAGAATTAGAGATACGCGAGACAGAGCACTTTTTCCTTGATATGGGGAAGATGAATGAGCCACTGCTTCAATGGATTCAAGAAGGCAAAGAGCATTGGCGACCCAATGTGCTGAATTTTACGCGCGGACAGTTGGAGCTACGAGAGCTGCGTGGACGCCCGATTACGCGTGACATCGAGTGGGGCGTCACGGTGCCGGTAGAAGGGTACGATGATAAGCGTATCTACGTCTGGTATGACGCTGTGATCGGCTACTTAAGTGCTGCAATTGAGTGGGCTCAGCTATATAACATGCCTGATGCCTGGCGCGATTGGTGGGATGCAGATGTAAACCCCGCTGCTCGTATCTACAACTTCATTGGCAAAGACAACATACCCTTTCATGCAATTATCTGGCCGGGTATGCTACAGGCATATAGCGAAGGAGAGGAGCACCTGAATCTGCCCTACGATGTGCCGAGCAACGAATATCTGATGTTGGGAGGCGAACAGTTCAGCACCAGTCGTGGTCGAGTCATTGGTTGGAACACAGTTTTGGCCGAATATCAAGCTGATGCCTGGCGCTATGCATTGACTGCTTTGGCTCCAGAGACGGCGGATGTCGATTTTACGTGGGATGACTTCAAAGAACGTGTCAATAGCGAGCTGGTTGCAAATTGGGGCAATTTGGTCAATCGTGTACTGGGCTTTGCATATAAGCGTTTCGATGGTGCCGTTCCTACCCCTGAAGCATTTGACGAAACGGATGAGGCGCTCATAAATGATATTCGTGCGGGTTTCGAGAGTGTAGCAGCGCTCTATGAGGCTGTCAAGCTGAAAGCCGCACTCACCGAGGTACGACGGCTCAGTCAGCGGGTGAATCAATATCTCAATGAAAAGGCTCCTTGGCAATTGATTAAGAGCGATCCGGCGATGGCAGGAACGGCTATTTATGTGGCCCTTCAGGCAATCGATTGGCTCAAGCTGATGTGGGGGCCGATCTTGCCTCAAAGCAGTGAACAACTCCATCAGATGATGGGCTATGATCAGCCCCTATTTGGTGAGCAGTATACAAAAACAATCGAAGATGCGCGGGGATCACACATGGTGCTTTGTTATCGTCATGATATGGCAATCGGACAATGGAAAGCGTCGACATTGCCTTCTGGACAAATCCTACGCAAACCAAGTGCCCTCTTTGTAAAACTGGAAGAGAATACTGAATAAGTCAAGATTTTTATCAAATATGTTGAGCGATACAAACCTCCAAAAAATCCAATTGGAACAACAATATTCAATTGACGATCTTTTTGTTCGTTCGCCAACTGCCTGGCTTGTAACCATCCTTATTGCATATGGAGTAGTGGCAAGTCTCTTTGCAACGCAGACCCCTTTTTGGCAGTCACCTGACGAGCCGGCCCACTATAATTACATCGAACAAGTTGCTCTTGGTCGTGGTCTGCCTGTCCTCCAATTAGGTGACTACAACCAATACTATAATGAAAAGATTATTCGGCAAGGATTTCCTTCCTATCTATCCATTTCGCCTCTGCGCTATGAGAATTACCAGCCACCACTCTACTATTTGAGCGCAATTCCGATCTATTGGTTAGGCAGAGCAATCAGCATCCGTGAACCAGTCGTTTCTCTGCGGCTCTACGGGGTCTTGCTCGGCGCAATTTCTCTGATGTTTAGCTACCGCTGTTTGATGTTGATCTTTCCACGGCAGCCTCTGATTCCCCTCGGTGCCGTTGCTTTTTCTGGCTTACTTCCCATGCATGTTGCAATGATGGCAGCAGTCAACAACGATGGATTGGCTGAATTACTTTTGCTCGCTGCCACATTGGTTTTATTGGGCTGGATGCGAGAACAATTCACGACCCAGGGCAGCCCAGAAAAAACTCAGAAATTGCTTTTACTCGGTTTCCTTTTGGGATTAGGTTTACTGACCAAAATTTATGCCTATGCGTTTCTACCGATTGTTCTTCTGTTCGTCTTTTACACCGCCATATGGCAGAGAAATCGACAAAACCAAAAAGAATCGAAGCAACGTCAGCAAGAAAACCAGACATCTCGCACGGCCAAATTCTGTCGAGATCTATATGTGTGCATGCGGGTCGGTATTAGCCAGTCACTGACCGTATTACTCCCTGCTCTTATGGTGGGCGCACCTCTTTGGATCCGCAATAGCATTCTCTATGGGAGCGGAGACCCATTAGGTTTACAATGGCATGATCTGGTTGTCGCCGGACAACCAACAACTAAACTGTGGATTGCCCAACATGGGTGGGTTGCTTATTGGGAGCGGGCGTTCACTCTAACGTTTCAGAGCTTTTGGGGTGTCTTTGGTTGGCTCGGCGTTTTTCTAGACGCACGTATTTATACGGCCTTGATGCTCTTCTGTGGTGTACTCTTTCTCGGGTTGCTGTGGGCACTGGTTCGTTTTATGAGCGACACGCCATCGCAACCGAAGAGAGCACCCCATTGGCTACTTGCACAACCGAAATCAGCCCCTACGAAACGAACAAAGAAACCACTCTCACATACAGGTTCAGTTGATATTCAGTTCCAATACAGCAGTCTAATTCTTTTTGTACTGACAATTGTAGTCGTCTTGGTCAGTTACATTCTTTATAACTTCAAGTTTGTCCAACACCAAGGTCGCTACTTTTTTTGGGGTCTGTTGGCAATATCGACATTCGTTGCTTTAGGGTGGCGCGAGCTTCAACAGCCGACCCAGAGCATGATCACGGGGGTAATGGCGTCTGTGCTCACTGCCTCACTTGGCATACTCAATATTGTGGGACATGGGCCAAACAAGTGGACCCTTCTCTCAATCGGTCTGATCGCGGTCTTCCTTTTGTTGCAACCCTTACTGCTGATCAACACTCGGTTCAATATAATCAACATACCATCTTCGATTGAAAAAAGTCGCATCATACAGCATTCGAAGGCTCTTGTTCAGGGAAAAACTTGTCAGTCGATGAATGGCTCTTATCTATCCCGGGGTCTCTTGTTCTTTCGATCAGCCGCATGGGCAACTCCCTTTATTTTACTATTTTTACTCGACTTGATCTGTGTTTTTTGGTATATCGCACTGTAGCTTGCCAGCAGTGAAAACATAATATGTAAGCATTCAGCTAGTCAGCCATCAGCTCGGCACTTCCCTGTATGGTTCGGTCACGAAGTCATCGAACAATACACTTCCCTGTCGAGACAAGCTGCTTAAACGTGTCAAGCTGATTGCTGAAATGCTGATAAGCTGAACAGCTACCATAACATAATGCAAACTTCCATCTCGTTCCCTCAAACTGTATCCACAAACAATATTCGCCGCACACCGCTGGACTTTGCCGCCATTTTTCTCATGCTCATCATACTCAGTAGTCTTATCTGTATCGTCTCTTGGCAATTCTGGCACGTTAATCGTATTTTTTCTGGCGTCACAGTTGCGAGTATCCCTGTTGGTGGAATGACACGCGTCGCGGCTTTCAATCACCTATCCCAAGCCACGCATACGATTGCACTCCCCCCTATCCAACTCCGCCATCAAGATCGACAATGGCCAATAACGGGTCAATTCATTACACGGGCCGACATGGCAGCAGCCGTGAATGAGGCATATAGAATTGGCCGCGATGGCCCCCTGTCTGAGCGACTAAGATTGCAACTGCAGGCCCTATTGAATTCTTACGAGATTATGCCATCTCTCATATTTGACCGCGGTCAATTGCGCCAGGCCATCGGCCAAGTTGCGGCGCATGTCCATCGGCCTGCACGTTCCGAGAGCACTGTCAATAACGTGGTGATGCCTTCTCAAACCGGAATTATCGTGGACGTGGAAGCCACGCTTCAGACAGTGTTGGCAGAACTTCGAGAACGAGCCGAACAAAAAGAACCCATCAGCATTTCTTTGATTACACGTGAGTTTGGATCACAGGTCCATGCGGATGAGACAAAGACAGGAGCAGATACAACAAGCGAGCATTCACAGACGGTAGAAAATCGTCAATCAGAGGGGTCGTTGCCAGCTTTTTTACAGAGTCCATTTCTCTTACAGAATCAGCGATACGAACTCGAAATGGCGCTTGATCCCTATCTATTGTCAGAAATCCTTTTTTCGTTTCAGCCACTACGACTTGACATTGAGCGGGCAACGGCAGCGCTCGCGCTGTGGGCCGAACAGATTGATCGCAGCCCTCGCGACGCTCGACTCCAATTCAACCCCAATTCGGGAACTGTCAGTATCTTGCAGACGAGCGAACCGGGACGACGCATAAATGTTGAAGCGACATTGGTCTCTCTTCAAGATGCTCTCCAAAATAATCAGAGTCGGGCACAACTCGTGGTCGATGAGGTGGCGCCAGCGGTTGATATGAATCGCATTCCCGAGATGGGAATTCGCGAACTCGTTGCCAGCGGAACATCACGCTTTGCTGGTAGCAGCACCGCGCGCGTTCACAATATACAGGTTGCCACCGCTCAATTCGAAGGAGTTGTGATCCCACCTGGTGGAATTTTTAGCTTCAACAAAATCGTTGAAGATGTTAGCTCCGCCAACGGCTTTGATGAATCGTTAATCATTTTCGGCAACGAAACCGCTGTTGGTGTTGGGGGTGGAGTTTGCCAAGTGAGCACAACTGTCTTCCGGGCTGCCTACAAAGCAGGCATGCCCATCGTCGAACGCTATAATCACGGATATGTCGTTAGTTGGTATGGTGAACCAGGGCTGGACGCAACCATCTATACACCTACTGTCGATTTTCGTTTTCGGAATGATACAGCTGCCCATCTTCTCATCGACCCACATCTCGACTTGATTAATGGCACGATTACGTTTAGCTTTTACGGAACCAAGCCAGATCGTGAGGTAATCATTCGTGACAAGGTTATTTCGGATACTGAGGAGCCTGAAGAACCTCTTTATCAAGAAGATCCGACTTTGGCTGCTGGTGAGATTAAACAGGTAGAGTGGGAGAACGAGGGTATGACGGTCGAAATCGAGCGGACGATCATCGAAGCTGGCCAAACACGAAGTGACACGCTGACAAGCGTTTATCGTCCTTGGCAAGCAGTCTATCGGTATGGTCCCGGAACAAAACTGCCTGATGCAGCATTGGTGGAAGACGAGATCAGAATTGACCTCAATGAGGAACCCTCTCAATAATAAGCTGCTTTTTGCTCAAGAAAAAGTCAGTAGCTATCGTTCTCTGGCTGGATCGACGAGCACAGCAATTTTCGTCAATTAATCTGGGGCGATCAACAGATAAGATTGCAAACATTAGGAGGAGAGAGTACTCTCCGTGACGATCAGCCCAAATCTGCGTTCTATTTGTAAACTGCAAAGATATTGAAATAAACAAACCTGGGCAATCAATGTAAAATTGCGTTTATGCATTGAGGATCATTAGTTATTTGGAAATGGCCAAATTCATTCGCATCTATGGCAGTGCTCAACATAATCTACAGGATATCTATCTAATCATTATGAAAAGAACCATTTTGAAACGATTCGTTTTTCTTGTATTCGTTTTGCTGCTCACGGCCTGTCAACCCATTCTCCTAGAGGAGACGCAAACTTCCCAACAGGTAGAAGTACCCAAGCTAACATTACAGACTGCTTCACCTGGCGCACCGGTGCGCAAAGCAGTGGAAATTTTTGCCGATCTCTCAGGGTCAGTAGCATTTGTTGAGACACCGTCAGGGACTGGCAGTGGGGTGCTGATCGAACATGGCTATCTGCTGACCAACGCACATGTGGTTTGGCCATATGAGACTGTGCGGATTGTTTTTCCAAACGATTCTGAACATCTAGATATCCCTGTCTATGCTTGGGATTTAATGACCGACTTGGCACTCATTGGACCACTTGAGACAGACCTAGCGACTGTGCCACTCGTTGATGGCACGGATTTGGATATTGGCAGCGATGTCTATTTGATCGGTTATCCAGCAGAACTGGAGGAATTTCCGCAACCAGCCGTTACGAGCGGCATTCTTTCACGCAAGCGTAGCTGGGATGCGCTAGATTACTCGTTTTTTCAAGTCGATGCAACCATCACGGGTGGCCAAAGTGGTGGTATTCTTGTAACGCAGACGGGTGATGTGGTTGGGATCTCAACTTTCTATTTTAGTGGGTTTGGATTGGCTAGCTCAGTCGCCGACGCCTTGCCGCGCCTAAATGCCATGTTGACTCAGGAAACCGATCAATCTTTGGGTGCCCGTCGCCTCCTGAGCGATCAAGGCAACAGAAAACAGAATCTGACACTGCAAAACGACTGGGACACGCACACCTATTTTTTGGTGCAACCCAAAGGGACAGAAATCGAATTAACCGTTGAGGGGAGCGGCGGTTCGCAGATCGTTGTTGGCAGTGTATTGGGATATTATCTTGAGAAGGCCGCGGATCGAGGCGAAGAGACGCTGGATGTTGCATTCGAGGTGGAAGACGAGGTGCCATACCTGATTCATGTCACTCAATCATCGTCCACTGAAAACTCTTTTTCCCTCACCAGTTCGCATCCATTGTTTGCATATGACGACCCCGACGATGGTCGAATGGTCCAGGTTGATGAGACGATCATCGCGAACATGGATACATTAGAAGATGTTGATTACTATCAGGTTGAGCTCGCAGCGGGGGATATTGTCCAGATTATAGCCGACTCGCTTGGTATCGATCCCCAGATTACTCTGAGTTATGAATCGAATAGCTCTGAGACAGTTGTCTCTGATGATGACAGTGGTGGTGGCATCTTTGGCCAAAGTGCCAAGATTGTCTATCAAGCTCCTCAAGACGATACATATACGTTTGCCGTCAGAAACTATAGCTACAACAGCATTGGTGGCTACTTTTTAACGGTTGAAAAAGCAGCCGATGATGCAGAGTTAACTGAACCAGAGGTCATGCGCTCATTCTTGAATACAGGCTTTGGACAGATGGAGTGGTACACAAGCGAAGAGAATCGCTTTAGCTTGATGCGCCCTTCTGACTGGCCTACCCTCCGAAATTGCGGCAATGCCATCGCCTGTTTTGGTGGAGAGGTTGCAGCGCTGATGATCTTTGAAGAAGATCTGTCGAGGGCGCGCAACGAAGAGCAGACGCTTGAAGGATATGCCGATTTGATGGAAGAGCTCTTTGAAATCAACATACCCGATTTCAAACTCGTCTCACGCGAACGAGTCGAAACGCTACAGAAGCAGCCGGCAGAGGTGCTGGTCTTTACGGCCCAAGCGGAACGCATGACCTTCACATTCTTTACAGCAATTGATGAAGCGAGAGAAATAGCTTTTGGGGCGAATTTGGTCATTGATTCACGCGCCTATGATATCTTCACCCCACTGGTTGACTTTATCCATGATTCATTTCGCATTTGGGATGAGGCGATAAAAGAAGATGATCCCGTCTTTTATCTGGACCAGGCCGTCCGTTTGGCCTCAGACGATCAGAATGATGCTGCTCTGGAATCCCTCACGCATGCGATAGAACAGGATCAGGATATTTGGTCTACTCTGAAAATATCTAGCAACGACGCGAACATCTGTGTGAAACAATTTCCGTCTTAAGCGCATCTCTAGTAACGAGAAAATATTTATCGGATTTATACCAACTGCGGTTGTGAAGACCATGAATGTGTATCGATTTTTCGGGCTAAATGAGGCACACATTCATGGTCTCTACAGAGCCGAAAGGTATTATTAGGAGAAGTCCCAATGTCAAATGATCAAGTACAAACTGAGGCAGTACAAAGATATAGAGTTTATGCACCCGAGAAAAAGGTTGCAGAACTCTCTGATACTCTACAGATTGAGGAGCACTACCCTGCATTTTCGATTGTGACAGCGCAGGAAGATGCAATTGCCCCGCTGATTGGTAGCTATCCAGTCGTGCCATTGCCAGCACCCAAATCAGCTCCGGCAAGTTCAGATGTTGTGGGGATCGCTAGTGCAATCGGCGAAAGACACCGTGGTCCCTATACAAAAGTGGTTCGATTCCGAAGCTCTATCCGCAAAGAGTGGATTGATGATATCGAAGCAAGTGACTGTTTGATTTACGAGACACTAGGCAGTTCAACCATCGTTGCCCAGTGCCCAAACAAACCGTCCGTGGCGAAAGTTGAAGCACTTCCAGATGTGGAACTCATGACCGATTATGCGCCGACGATTGGTCTTTCGGAAGCGTTTTTTGAGGCACTCACCAACTCTGTTGAGCAAGAAGAGGTTGACAAACTCATCGAGCAACTGGAGCTTGGGGAATTGGCTAGCAACAACGGTGCAACATTGCTACCAGATGTATTGGTTGCCCGTTTTTTCATCAGAGAAGACCAGCAGTTGGCTTTGCGTCGTCTCCCACGACATGGCATTTCTGATATCACCGAACAGGGAGAGACTGCTTTATTGATCAACCTCTCAGAACACAAAGACCCGATCGGGGCTCTCACCAAAATCCTCAATCGGCAAGGCCTACGCAGCATCGAAGAGCAGAGTATTGTTCAATTCTGCAACAATCTTGCGCGCTTTGCCATTGCGCGCAAGGTTTTGAACGGCCAACCGGGTCCTTCATTAGGCTTGACGGGGAAAGGCGAGTTGATTGGTGTTGCCGATTCGGGTCTCGATACGGGAAATCCGGCAACCATTCATAGCGATTTTGCCGGGAGAATCCGGTCAATTCAAAGCCTGCCCATTGATAGCCGGTGGAGCAGTCAGATCAAGAATCCAGGCAGCGATGATGGCCCCGCGGACCGATTTGATGGTCATGGAACACATGTGGCAGGAAGTATTTTGGGAAACGGGGCCCGGGCAGCAGCCAATAACAACGTTTCTGAACAGATCGAAGGGACGGCACCCGAAGCTGAGCTCTTTTTTCAGTCAGTTGATCAAGAAGTTCAGTGGACACCCCAGGCAATTATGTCCTTTCTGAAAGCAAAGCAGGCCGTGAGTAATCATGGACTCTTTGGGCTCCCATTAGATCTCAATGAGTTGTTTCAAGAGGCCTATGACGCCGGTGTTCGAATTCACTCGAATTCATGGGGAGCACCGGTCTTTGGACAATATACCGAAGACAGCCGCAACCTGGATCAGTTTGTCTGGAAAAACAAGGATATGTTGATTGTGGTCGCGGCGGGCAACGAGGGAGAAAAGACTGTCCCACCGGGCGGTCCCGGCAGTGTAACAGCACCCGGAACAGCCAAGAACTGTTTGACTGTTGGCGCTTGTGAGAATGAGCGTCAAGGTGGTTCGTTCGATCAGTTGGCGGCCTTTAGCGGTCGCGGTCCTTGTAAAAATGGACTCTCTTTGGGTAAACGACGCAAGCCCGATCTGGTTGCACCCGGAACATGGATCTTGTCCGTCCGTTCATCGCAGATCCCAGCGGACGAAGACGGGTGGGGTGAGTTTGCTCACGCGCCCGATGACTATATGTTCATGGGTGGTAACATCGATGGCGACACCTTTGGTTGCTGGCTGTGCGGCATTGGTGCGTCAGCGTCTCCGACAACTTGGCCTGAATACTCCATCGGCGGCTCTGCTAAAAGCTGCATTGATTCATTCGGCACAATATATCGAGGAGATCTCATCCAGTTCGACACCCTGGGCGGATAGCGAGCAGGGCTGGGGACGGGTTGATCTTCAGACAGTCTTAGCACCCGACGCCCCCCAACATGTTCAATTCCACGACGTCAGGAATGGATTGCCACAGGGTGAATCGCATGAATACACTCTGACTTTGCAAGGGAGCGGCGAACCGTTCAGAATCACGCTTGTTTATACAGATGTCGACGTGCCAAGTGGGGACATCGTGAACGATCTGGATCTGCTTGTGACAGGGCCTGATGGAAGTTTCTATTTTGGCAATGATTTTACGCAGCAAGGGGTGCCCGACGCGGACAACAACGTCGAAGGGATCTTGATCCCAAACGCCGCTGCGGGTCAATGGACTGTACAGGTGATCGGCACCAAAGTACCACAAGGGCCACAAGATTATGCGCTCGTGATCTCTGGTCATGGGATTGGTAAAGACGTGATCGGAACCTAGATGTTCGCCTGAGCATAACCGGGGCCCGCTAACAGTTAATCGACCTTTTGGAATAAGCTGTGATCATTGTCGAGTGAAATAAGGGAGTGTGTCCCAAATTGTGTAAACACAACCGATTCTCTGACTGATCGGCGTCCATTCACACAATTCGTGGTACGCACTCGACGATAAGGGCTTGTTCCCTTGAAGAGCCTGCCCGGAGTTTTCGAAGATTCCGGGCAGGCTCTGTTTGATCACAGGCGTTTGATGCCTTCACTCGTCACGATGGCAGAGAACAAGGAGCGACTCATGATGGTCTGACTGGGAGAGTCTCGGGTTTTGATTATTGGGTGATAGATTGGTTAGAGTTGGGATAGAGACGGGTTAGAAATTTCCCTTGCAAACGAGCCGTTTTCTCGTTACAATATACTGCAAATGTTCATAATTGCGTGTACATTTGATCGTTTCCGAATCCCCAAATTGTTATATGTGAACTATTTTACATGATGTAAATTAAGTTTCTTTTAACATTCTTACCACAGAAAAAATATTAAATCACTACTTTACGACTCATTTAATTTCTAATCCATATCTGATGTCTTTACCAGTAATTTCTCAATTGAGGAGAAGGCTTTATGCCTATATCAAATGATTCTAGATCGACTAATCTCTTTGCTAAAACGACTGATGAACTCTTGGGTACAATCTCAAAAGTCACAAGCGAGTTAACTAACCGAGCAGATGTGTTTCCTGCAGCCTCACGAGTGAAGACGATAAAAGAGCTGTTGAAGCGGTTCAAATCGTTTAGTGAAAAGCAATTCATTACTCTCATCAACGAATTGCCTGAAGATGGCTCGCTCGATTCCCAAATCGCAGCGGATAACGATCGATTGAGCCGATACAAGCAAAAGTACTCTATACGAGAACATATTGTCGGCAATACGCTGGCGAGGCTTGCTAGGGATCAAAATGTTTTTCGAACGGCTTTAGAGCAACGCGCCGTTGCTTCCTTATTTCTGTCAGAAAACGCCGATAGTTTTCGAAACATTCTAGTTGATGCAGATTGGCTCGCATTGGCTGCACTCAGTATGTTTGAACCACAGTTCGGCCAGCCAAGTTCCAGCGATGACTCTCCCACTGCTCTCTGTTATTTTCGAAGTGGAACAAACGTGCGGTTGATTCCATATGCACCTGTCTGCTTAATTGGTATCCCCTCCATTGCTCAATCTTACAAAGTAGAGCTGCTCGCAATCCCTCACGAAGTGGCTCACTTCTTCTTTTGGAATGGATGGAGAGACCGCAAGCAGGGCTTTCAAACCGAGTTGGAAGATCACTTTGATCAGGTAAAGAAACCTAATTGGCCCACAAGAGTGCGAAACTGGATTGAAGAAATCTTTGCTGACACTGTTGGCTGTTTTATTGGCGGCCCCATAGTCGGCCTAAGCATGCAGCGTCTAATGCTGGAATATATTGGAAATGATTTCACATATAAGCATCAAGACTACGACAACGAGGTTCATCCGACTCCGTCTTTGCGTCCCTTCATATATAGTCATGTTCTGGAGCAAATTGGCCTGGGTGGTCCAGATGATAGTCCAGCTGAAAAGTTGCGGACGCATTGGGCAAACATCGTCAACACAAGGCTTGGGGAAGGGAAAGCAGACCAATTGGAAGAGTCACCTGAATGGAAAGCTATCCAATCGATTGTCGACGCCATTTTACCACGTCTACCGCATCTTTCAGATGATCTATCTGAATCTGAAAGAGATGAGATCATTGCCAAAAGATGGTCACAAGACGTCAACCCAGATGATCCTGAGCCATTCTCAACTATTGAGGGCATTGTCTGTAAGGTCAGAAAAAAAACAGTAGCAGCAAAAGTCGGGTACAAATTTTTCATGCAAACAGAGGGCTGCTCTAGGATTTCACCCCTTATGGTCATTTTTTGTACCCGACTTTTGCCGTAGCTGAAAAAAAATCAAGGGTCCAAAAGGAGGAGAGCTAGATACTCTCACAATATCGACAGACGAAGATTCTCTTTGGCAAAAAGTTGTTAAAGAGCGTTTGGGATTACAAGATATTGACTTGCAGGAAGGCAACATAAGCGCCGAGAACCTTCTAAAAATATATGAATTAAACGGCTGGCTAACTGCAGGGCCTGGTGGAGGGAATGTACACGACTAACCCTGATCCCTCAAAATAGCTCGCATACGTTAAACCCTACGCAACAACAGAATCAATCTGGAGATTCTGGGTGATACGCTTGTGCAAAGTAGCAAGAGCGGGATGCGCAATCTTTTCTGCAATTATGAAGGCGTCTTGCCAGTGGACCTCTGCTGCATAAGGATCGCCAAGTTGCAGAGACAGATCCCCTGCTCGCCGTAAGACCCAGACCAGATTGGCTTCATCTTTTAGTTCTCGTAGAAGAACAACACTTTCCCGAATAAATTCCCGCGCTATTTCAAGGTCACTCAAACATATTTTTATCCGACTAATCTCAAAGAAGTGTATAAGCACAAAAAGCCTTGCTCCCTATATGTTGAAACACCTCCAGAGCATCTTCAGCATATTGTTCCGCAAGCTCAAATTGCTCACACTTGCGACAAACAACAGCCATGCTATACATCGATGCGCCCAATTCGCCTTGGTCTTGGAGTTCTGTGGCAAGTGAGATCGCTTGCTGGCAATAGGCATACGCTTGGGTATATTCGCCGGTTTCAAGTGAAATGTCCGTCAGCAAACGAAGTGTCGGAATCATGGACTGCTTGCTACCGAATTTGGATTGCATCATCAGCGCTCGTTGACAAGACTCTTCTGCGGCACCGTAGTCACCGTGGCGATATGTGATCATGCTCTGCCAATAAAGAACAGTGGACGTCCCCAATTCATCCTTTAATCCTTCTCGTATCGCCTGGCAATCAGCCAATAGCTCTTCTGCTTGAACGTAGTTTGCTTGCTCAATCGCAATTCGGGCCAACCCAAAGAGAGCATCAGCAATCGTCACATCCAGCTCGAGTTTTTCGGCATGCCCCAAACTTTTTTGTAGCAAGGCCCTGGCCTGTTCGTAATCATTTTGTTCAAGACAAGCAGCTCCCCACAAGTGGAGATAGTGTGCTAAAATCTGCTGTTTTCCCGTCAATTCTGCTGCTTCGCTGGCCCATTGAAGCGCCTCCCTGGCTTCCGTATAGCACGCATAGGTAAACCAGACGTCGGACAATGCATCCGCATAATGCATGATCTTCTGCCATACTTCTAATCGACGTGCAGTGCGAATCGCAGCTGTGATGTTATCCCATTCCGTCATCATCGCATCGTATTGGGCTTGGTTTTTTTTGATAAAAGTCCAATAATCGTAATTGCGGTTGGCGTTCACCATCTAGCTGCTCCAGCGCAAAATCGGCCAACAACGGATGCTGCCGATAGCGCTCCTCTCCCTCTTCCCAAACGAGCGACAGGGCCTTCAACATCTCGAGTCGATCCTGGGTTGCGAAAAGATCCAGGTCAAGCAGCGCAGCCAGCGCATCAGCCGTGAAGGAGCGTCCTTCGAAGACGGCCATGTGCGCAAAAGTGATCCGGTGTTCGTCGTCGAGCGCGTCCCAGCTAATGGAAAAGGAAGTACGCACATCGCGGTCGCTGATCTTCAAATCCAGGCGATTTTGAACGCTACGCAAATGGTCGGCCATGTCAGCCAGGCGACGACGAGGGCGCGGCGCCAGATATTGGGCCGCAATCTCGACCGCCAGCGGGAGGTGGTGAAGTAGGGTGCAGATCTCTTGGGCGGCTTCTACTTCGGCCCTTACGCGCGCATCACCTAAGATATTCGTCAACAGTTGCAGTCCATCTACTGGCGTCAGTTCGCTGACTTGAATAACCTCGGCCCCCAGACCTATCGCCACTTCCTCACTGCGCGTGGTGAGCAGCACGGCACACCTGTCGCTGTTGGGCAAGAGATAACGCACGCGCTCAATGCTCGTCGCATCGTCGATCACAAGCAACGTCTCTTTGTCAGCCAAGACACCTCGTACCGCGGCAGCCCGGTTTTGTAGATCGCTCAAGGCACCAAAGTCATAGCCATAGGCAGTGGCCCAATTGCCTAGAATGCTAAGCGGGTCGCTGGAGGCGGCGTATCCCCAAAGCACACCATTGGAGAATCGATTGCGTAGACATTGGGCCAGTTGGGCTACCAAGGTGGTTTTGCCCGCTCCACCCATGCCGACCAACGCATAGATCCGCGGCGGCAATCCCTGGGTCAAGCGCGCCTGCAGCGCAAAAAGTTCGTCCTGACGACCAACAAAATGGGGTGTCGGTGCGGGGGCTTGGAAAGGTGAATGGCTGGACGTTGTGGATGGTTCTGTGTCAGACAAAGATACCGTGTCCGAACCGTTCCATTCGACTTTCGGATTCGATGGTTGCCCGTCGACAAAAACAGGAACATGATCGGAGGGTGTGTTACTCGTGGCCATGACGCCATTGGTTGATGGCCTTCTGTTCATTGACGAGGCGAATCCAGAGGATTGATTTAGCTCCAAGAGACGCTGTTCCTCATCGGTCAGAGGATTCCATCGCCACTCTTGCATCAAGAGAGTCCAAATTGCCTCGAACTGTTCAGGGTTCTGTCGCAGCCGCAGATCATTCCACAGGTAGTGGATGAATTTCCGGCGCCGCGTCCGCTCACGGGGGGTGATCTCACCTCGTTCCCATTCACCTGCAGTCTGATGGCTTTGACGACCGGTTAGTCCACACTGCCGCGCCATATCGGCCAGGGTTAATTTAACCTCTTTCCGCAGGTCTGTCAGAATCGCGAGTTTGGTTGAGTCTGGCATAATCTCTTGGTCTAGTGAGCAGGACAATGGTATACGTCTACAGGGAAAAAACGTATACCGTTGTCCTGCGGAGTGCAAAAAGGATCGGTGTTTTAATTTATAGACGCTTTTTGAGGAGAGATTATTTCAGTAACACGATTCGGGAGAGCTATTTGTTCTATGATTCAAGCAATTCTTGGACCAAGGAAGTAAGATCTGTGGACTGATACGGCTTTTGAAGAAAGCGGGCCTGATTCAATTCATTGATCTGGGAAACGACTAGCTGTTCGCCATAGCCGCTTGAAAATATTACCTTGACATCGGATCGGAGCTGTTTCAGTTGTTTAAATGTCTCCACCCCGTTCAACTTTGGCATAATCAGATCTAAAATGACGAGCGCAACTTCATCTTGGTATTGACGAAATGTCTCGACTCCCTCGTCTCCATCATCTGCTGTTAAAACATCGAAACCGACGTCCTCCAATATGACTTGGCAGAATTCTCGTACAAGTGGTTCGTCATCCACAATGAGAATACGACCAGTGCCTTGCCAGGCAGCATCAAGTGAAGTGATAGGTCGTGTCTCGTGGGATGATAGCTCAGCAAAGGAAGGCGGTACATGCACATTTGTTCCTTTGTTTGACTGGTCATTGACAATGCTTGCCCTTTTGTGCCTGTATACAATGTCAAAAACTGCGGCCATGTCCAAACCAGTGCCAAAAAATTTCGTGGCACAAAAATAGTTTGCAGGGAGAATCTCAGCGATATGGTGCGTCAAGGCTGCGAAAAACTTATCGTCAGTTGTACCCGTGGTTCTAGTGGTGATGGTGTACAAGATGGTGTCGGAGAGCTTGTGGTCAGGCACGTCCTGTGAGTTGGTTATCCTTTTTATTGTTTCATGTTCTGGGGCTATCCGTTTGGTTTGATGCTCAGTTCGATTTGATTCATCAATATAGGCTGTCGGAGATTCATTCACAATTAGCTGCATATCGATTACACGCTTTCCGGAGGCATATTTGTTTACTCAATTGTGTATACGGCGCTCTATGTCGGTTACCATAAGTCCATTCACAAAAATTTTAGTATATCATATCTAGTTGATCACTTGTCAGACTCAGTAGATCCAAATTTCAGGTTTTGAGAGAGAATTCTGGCTAAACAGTTGACATAAATACAAATTTGCCGGTCGATATCTAGTTTTTGCGTTAGATTTGGGGGTGGTTCATTTTAGGCGGACAATTAGGTTTACATTTTTGCAAAGAGAAAAGATGTTTATATTTTCTACTTTGAGCCATGCTCAGGCAGAAAATGACCTCATATAGATTTTTATCTATGTATCAAAAGTGTAAACCTAATTCTGAACCACCCCTAGATTTGGGCGATTTTCAGATATGAAATAGGTTGTTTTCTGTAACCGAAATCTGAATAAATGACTCCAAAATCCCTGCAATCTCGACTGAAAATAGCCAAAAACGCCAAATTTGGATCTACTGAGACTATTTTCAGACTTTTTATTTACGGTGAGGAAATATATCTATATGGATCAATCGAATCGTTTAAGCTTGACTATTGGGCCCCTTATGAGTATCTTATTTGCTCAACTAGATGTAGAGAGTTAGGGCGATTCCAAAAATTGATTATCCACAGATGGACAGGATTTACAGGATTAGAAGGAGAAAAATCCAGTCAATCCCGTCCATCTGTGGATAGTTTAGTAATTGGAGCGGCCTAGAACCATGAGCTTTTATTCTGAGGATTTATTCACATGAATACCAGTATAGCCGTCGTACCAGTCGCAGGACTTGGTACCAGATTGTTGCCAGCAACAAAATCTCAGCCGAAAGAGATGTTGCCTGTCGGTCGCAAGCCAGTCGTCCAATATGTTGTTGAGGAATTGACGCGCGTTGGGATCCAGCGTATTCTTTTCATTACCGGTCCTGGCAAAACCTCGATTGAAAACCATTTTGATCTCAATGCAGATCTTATTCAAAATCTGCGCGAAACTGGGAAAGAAGAACTATTGGGAGAGCTCTATTTCGAGCGGGCGCCAGTACAATATTTTTACACTCGCCAGCGTCAATTATTAGGTCTCGGTCATGCAGTCTCTTGTGCGGAACCCTTCGTGGGCGATCAGCCATTTGTTGTCGCTCTTGGCGACTCGATTATCGGCATGAATGCCGAAAGTAATGTAGTTGATCGGATGCGGCGTTGTTTTGTCGATCACCAAGCGGCGGCTGTCATTGCATTTGAAGAAGTGCCCACGGACGAAACGTATAAGTATGGTGTGGCAAAGCCCATGACTAGTGGCGATGTTTTCCAGCTAGAAGATGTCATCGAAAAGCCCACGGTAAAAGAGGCACCAAGTAATCTAGCCATCGCCGCGCGTTACGTGTTTGCCCCCGAAATCTTTCCAGCGTTACAAAAGATCACCCCGGGTTCTGGTGGCGAGCTACAATTAACAGATGCGATCCGATTAGTAATTCAGGGTGGAGGGAAAGTCTATGGCGTTTGCTTGAGTCAAAATGAACAGCGTTATGATATTGGCAATTTTGACTCCTATTTTCGTTCATTTGTGGAATTTGCTCTTGCGGACGAGAAGCATGGGGCAACATTGCGCCAATACTTGAGGGAGCTAGAGCTATGATCATCATTCGCAAACCTATCTATGCCCGTGCAGGACTTCTAGGCAATCCATCGGATGGCTACAATGGTAAGACTATCTCGTTTATTGTTCGGAACTTCTCTGCAGAGGTCGTTCTGTATGAGTGGGATACAGTCGATATTGTATTGGCGAAAGACGATCGCGCCCGTTTCAGCTCGATCTATGATCTGGCCAAAGATGTCCAACTTCATGGTTACTACGGCGGTATTCGTCTAATCAAAGCCACCATCAAGCGCTTTGTTGAATATTGCCAAAAGCGAGAGATTCAACTTCATGACCGCAACTTTTCAGTTCGCTATGAGACCAACATTCCCCGTCAGGTTGGTTTGGCAGGTTCTAGCTCGATCATTGTTGCAACATTGCGCTGTCTGATGGAGTATTACGATGTACAAATACCTCTAGAAATTCAACCTACCTTTGTGCTAGCAGTCGAAATAGAGGAACTTGGCATTACGGCTGGTCTTCAGGATCGGGTCATTCAATGCTATGAAGGGATGGTCTATATGGATTTTGACCAAAACTCTCTTCAAACAGTGGATGAATTGACCTGTTATCGGTATGAACAGTTGGATACAGATTGGCTACCACCCTTCTTTGTAGCCTATCATGCGGAGCTAAGCGAACCAACTGAAACCTTCCACAACGATATACGGAGCCGCTTTGATCGAGGGGAGGGAATTGTCGTTGACTCGATGAAGCACTTTGCCGAGTTGACGGTACAGGGACGAGACGCATTGCTCCAGCGCGATGTTACTCGCCTATCCGAACTGATTGACGAGAATTTTGACACCCGCAGAAAGATCTACAACCTTCCACCTTGGCAAGTTCAGATGGTTGAAACGGCTCGTCGCTGCGGAGCCAGCGCAAAATTTGCCGGGTCCGGTGGTGCGATTGTCGGGATCTATCGCGATGAAGAGATGTTTCAGGAACTGGCCAAGCAACTTGGGATGATTGGTTCACGTATCCTTCGACCACAAATCAATCCATGACAATTCTGTCAACTAAATTTTTTGATGTTTCCACAGCATATTTGCGATACAGTAAGCAAAACCTTCTGGGGAGAGGTTAAATATTGAGTAGTATTCAGCGCCGCTCTTGCTCCCTCCCGAGAAGTGCTAAGCCATTGATTTCCCGATCGGTGGCTTATGTTCTCTTTCGATATGTTTCGACGATCTCAACCAAACGTTGCTCCAAAACATCCAAGCCGCTCTCTATCTCAACATAGTGCAAACCAAGTCGTTTTGCTGCCGTCTTTGCCCGCTCACTCTCATCATATTCCGAAAGTTGACGTAGATACATCAAATGGGAGTAATTGCCAAAATAGGTATCTTGCAGTTCTGGAAAGCGATCTAGACCCAATCCGCGCCAGACGAGCCCTTCAAAATGGTGCGCCAAAAAATCTGTGAGATAGAAAGTTCCGGGATGATCTTCTGATTGCTTTATTTGAACATCACCGCCAAAGAACTCATAACAATGAGGACCTGGCACACGGACGACGTGAGAATAACGGGCGATCAAGTCATCCAGCATGCCCATCGTACCACAGTCGGCATAGCCGAGCAGAATGAGATCGAACCGTTCTGCCCACTCATCTAGCTGTTTTTCAACAGCAGGCGCAATTCGATCGGGTCGGTTATGAAGTTGGGCGGGAACAGCCGTTAGCTCGTAATTCCACTTTTGCCGATTGGCAATGGCAATCATCTCACGCACAACTGCCCCACAGGCAATAATGCCAATCTTCATGCTGAATGTATCTACTATCCGCGGGCGACCCGCTCGCGGCGTTCTTGCCGCCGCGCCGCGCTTCGTTTCGCCCGACTATCTGCATCTTCAACCTGATTGTTTGACTTTCCAGGAGCATCTGGACCGGAAATCGGTTGTCCTTTTACGGCATCTAGTGCATTGCGCATCGCCAGAATGTGCTCTGGCGTGCTCCCGCAACACCCACCAATGATATCAATGCCTAAGTTGCGCATCGATACAGCGTAGTCAGCCATTCGCTCTGGCGTACCATCATACTTAATCTCACCATCAACAAATTTAGGCAATCCGGCGTTGCTGTGAACGAGCAGATAAGTGCCAGAAGGACGACTCATCGCCATCTCATGCATGATTACCTCTACTTCATCCATACCGTTCCCACAATTGGCTCCGATTACCTCCACACCCCAGTTCGCAATCGTTTGAACAGCTTGTGACGGGCTGACTCCCATCATTGTGTGAAAATTGGTATCAAAGCTCATAGTGACAAAAATGGGCAGTTCAGAGGCAGCGGCACGTGCTCCCTGTATAGCAGCCTCGACTTCATTTAGATGACTCATGGTCTCGATCAAAAAAAGATCAACTCCGCCTTCAGCTAACGCCATTGCTTGTTCCTGAAACATCTCACGGGCCTCATCCATCGTGAGTGCTCCAACCGGTTCAATCAACTCGCCACTCGGTCCAATACTACCCGCAACCAAAGCGCCAGCTGGTTCCGCAATGTCACGTGCGATACGTGCACCGGCTCGATTCAACTCTGTGACCCGATCACCAATATCATGAAACTTGAGTCGAGCTGACGTGCCACCAAATGTATTGGTTTCGATCATGTTTGCGCCAGCATCTATATATCCTTGATGTACCTTCTGAACACGATCAGCGTGTTCGACATTCCACAACTCAGGCGCACCGCCGTCGGTCAGACCAAGATCTTGCAACATGGTTCCCATCGCCCCGTCACTCAACACAGGACGATTCTCTAGTAGTGTTCGTACTTTGGATGTGATCATAAGGTTTCCCCGTATTTTCCTCTAATATTATTATCAACGGTCCACCATCAGCTATCGATGGCGGCTTTACGCAAAATCTCCCGTATGCGCTCTGGTGTAAATTCGGCTTCAAGTTCAGCAGCAACTGTTTGCACGACTTCTTCTGGCGCGCCATCTCGTTCAACCCACTCACTGCGTTGCCATTCAGCAAGATATTCATCGGTTCCAATCAAATTTGCACGCATGGCGGCTTCATCGATCGCTACCTGAAAGCGCTGGGGCAATTCGATCTTTGCTCGATTTCGTCTGCCCTCACGCGCCGTCACCATCGATGGAATCTCGCGCCAATATGTCACTTGATATTCTGCCATTTTAATGCCTCCAGCGTAGCTTTTAGGCCATTCCGGAAACTAATAAGTAAAGTCTCAGTAGATCCAAATTTGGCGTTTTTGGCGATTTTCAGTCGAGATTGCAGGGATTTTGGAGTCATTTATTCAGATTTCGGTTACAGAAAACAACCTATTTCATATCTGAAAATCGCCCAAATCTAACGCAAAAACTAGATATCGACCGGCAAATTTGTATTTATGTCAACTGTTTAGCCAGAATTCTCTCTCAAAACCTGAAATTTGGATCTACTGAGTCTAGAAAGAGATCAGAAATAGGACACGGATTTTCACAGATACACACGGATAAAATCTTGAAAATCCAATCAATCCGTGTCCCAATACTTTCTCGGGTTCACTTATCATATCGAAATACCTTGTCTATCTGCCTCATGCTCGTACTCGTTGACGACGGGCGCGTCGAGCAGCGCGTTCCTCACGACTCGCACGCCCTCTATTTGTGTCACCGACCATTGCATCAATCGCTGTAAGCCGCTCTGGTGACCATTTCTGTTTTGCATCTGCCAACAATGATGCAAGATGTGGAAAAGGATCTGTGGCGTGAGGAATATGAATCGCCCCAACAAACTCTTCTTGAAACGTTGGCTCCACGGCGGTTTCAATATAAGTTACCCAGCGAGCGGCCCACCTAGCTTCTTCCCGTTTCTCTCGGTCGAGGAGAATCATCCGTGCGCCGTCACCAGCAGCGTTGCCCACTGCGTGCACAGAATCCAAAGAGCAATCGGGGATAAGTCCCAGAATCATGGCATATTTTGGATCAATATAACTACCAAACCCCCCGGCCAATACAATACGATCTACGCTTGTTCGCTGCATACGGTTCATGAGAAGTTTGGCTCCTGCGTAGAGAGCGGCCTTGGCAAGTTGAATGGCCCGAATATCATCCGAATGAACCACAATCGCCTCACCGGTGCTGGTTTCATGCGGATAGGCCAAGATAAACTCAGCCTTTCCCCCGCCATCTCCCAATCCAGTTCGCAAACGTGGATGCTCGATCTCCACGAGGCGCCCGTTTGGCGCGAGTAGACCCACCACAAAAAGTTCTGCCACGGCCTCGATAATGCCGGAGCCACAAATACCAGAGGCACGCAGCGGCGGATTGAGAATCGCCTCACGTTTAGATTGATGCCTTGCTTGAAGACTTTGGGTGTCCGATTTCGAATGCTGAATTTCGACCTTTGAACTCTTTATCCATTCATCTTTCCCAATCATCTTGAAGCGTACATCCAAGGTGGCGGGATCGATGCGCACACGCTCGATTGCACCATCAGCCGCACGCATGCCGTGCAGAATTTGAGCACCTTCGAATGCCGGACCAGTGGGACTGCTGGCGCTGAGAAGCTTCTTGTCGTTGCCGAGTAGTAATTCACCATTGGTGCCAATATCAATCACGAGCATCTGCTTGTCTTGATGATAGGGTGCTTCGGCCACCAATACGCCAACGTTGTCTGCCCCTACATGCCCCGCTTCGCAGGGCGGAATGTGAATGTTTGCTCCGGGTGCAAGATGTATCCCCAAATCTCGAGCCTTGATATCAACGGCATCATGCGTGACCAAACTAAATGGTGCCCCGCCTAGTTCGACAGGATTGACGCCCAAAATGAGGTGATGCATGGTTGTATTCGCCACAACGACCATCTCAATGATCTCAAGAGGCTCAATTTTGGCCTGTGCCGCAACGTCGGCGATGATCTCATTCAACCCTTCGATCACAGCCCTGTGCATCCGATCCGTCCCATCTTCATTCATCATGGCATAGCTAACGCGACTCATCAGGTCTTCGCCATAGGGTACCTGGGGGTTCATGCGACTGGCTGTAGCGAGCACGTCACCTGTTCGCAAATGGCAGAGGTGTCCTGCAATCGTAGTTGTCCCTACGTCGATGGCAATTCCGTAGAGATTCTCCTGAAAACCAGATCGGATCTGTACCACTTTCTGATCTCGCCAAACTGTCACGGTGATAGCTCGGTTGGCACGACTGAGTGCGGGTTGCAGGGTCCGAAGAATGAGCGGATCAATCTGTAGGTTGTCTAGATGATGAACTGAGCGCAATTCATCTTGAAGGCGCTGCCAGTCGCCTCGGTGATCCTTGAGTTCGGCTGGAGGCAATTCCACATAGTAGAGACGCATCACGGCATTGACAGAAATCGAGCGCGCAAAGCCAATCGCTTTGCGCACCACCTGCTTCCGCATCTGGCTTTCTTCTGGCACACGTATAACGAGCGGGCCTTCTACTTGACAGGCACAACTCAGACGCTCGTCTGGGGTAAAGTCACGTCGGCTTGCATACTGTTGCTCTCTCTCTTCAGGTTCCGATAGGTGAGCCATTCTTGAGGCAATGCCAAACTTGACAAACTCGCCCTCTTCTACAACAATCTTGCACTTTCCGCAGGTCTGACGTCCCCCACAGATCGATTCGATCTCCACGCCCATTTGGCGGGCAGCGTCTAACAAGGTCGTGCCTTCTACAATGTCTCCCTGGCGGCCGAGCGGCTGAAATATAATACGATGTGAAATAGTCATAGAAACACCACACTCGTTTAAACTGAGAGCATGTCTTAAATGTCATTCTGAGGAGGCTTTGGGGCTCTGAGTCTTCCGAAGGGAGAATCCCACATCCCAAGCTCAAAAAGAAGATTCTTCGCTCCGTTCCTACGGACCACTGCGTGAGCAAAATGACACGTTGCGGCACTTTTAAAACACCTTCTGAGCTCTGTATGAATACATGGTTTTGCATTATCTGGCAGAGCTGTAGAACAACCATCCTTTCACCACAACCGCAGTAGTGCAGGAAACAAAAAACACCTCCAACAGCAGGAGGTGTCTTAGAGCATCAAGGTGCTCTATCCTGTCTGGAGTTTGGTTCTGGTTACACCAAATAACTTGCAGTGACTTATGTCGGTGCAGATCATCCGCCTTATGTCACAATCGATCACAAAGAAGCGAAAGACAAAGGCGAACGGTTCATAACCAACAACCGATAACCGGGACTCCAGCAGGTTGCATTATTCACTTTTGATTCCTACGGTGTCAGATTATCATATAGAAACACTCTTTGTCAATAGTCAATAAATCCGTTCGACCATCGAGATGGGTCAGCCCAGCCCACGCAAAGTAGAGTAATTTGTGGTACAATGGGTATACTACGAATACATTGTGGGTTCAAATCCCACCTAGGTGCTTATTTTTGATACAAAACACCTGGTAGATACGAAGGAAACTGTAACAATGCTCCAAACTCCAAAGCAAGTCACGCGAGCGCTCGACCGCGTTCTGCATAAAGTAAAACAACCGGCCCGCTATACGGGCGGTGAACTGAATAGTATTGTCAAGGATTGGACCAATCCAGAGATCACATCTAAAGTTGCCTTGGCCTTTCCCGATATCTATGAATTGGGGGGCAGCAATCTAGGTTTGATGGTCTTATACGACTTGATCAACAAGCGCAGCGACATGTTGGCAGAGCGCGTCTATTGCCCCTGGCCCGATTTTGAAGAATTTATGCGTCGTGATGGAATTCCGCTCTATGGACTAGAGACCCGACATCCGCTGCGTGATTTTGATGTCATTGGTTTTAGCCTCCCTTATGAGCAGCTCTATACCAATGTTCTCACCATGTTGGATCTGGCCGGCATCCCACTGCGGGTAAACAATCGCACAACAGAGGATCCGCTCATCATCTCTGGTGGTTCTGGTTGCTACAATCCTGAACCAATAAGTCTTTTCTTCGATGCCATGATTATTGGGGAAGGTGAGGAGGTAATTTTTGAGGTTGTCGAAGCGCATCGAACCTGGCGCAGCAAAGCAAGTCAAAGCCGCCAGCAGCTTTGGCAATCTCTTGCTCGCATTCCAGGCGTCTACGTGCCGGCCTTCTATGAAGCCAGTTATGCAGCCGATGGGACGGTTGCATCGATAGAACCAACGGATCCAGCAGCCCCCCCTGAGGTGATGAAACGGGTGGTGACCGTCTTGCCACCGCCGGTGACCAAATTCATCGTGCCGTATATCGATGTTGTCCATAACCGAGCGGCGATTGAGATTATGCGGGGATGTACTCGGGGCTGTCGCTTCTGTCAAGCCGGAATGATCTTTCGTCCTGTACGCGAGCGCACTGCGGACGAGGTTCTTCAAGCTGTTGATGAAATGATCGAGCATTGTGGGTTTGAAGAGGTCAGTTTTCTCAGCTTAAGCAGTAGTGATTATACATATGTAGAAGAGTTGGTGCGTCGTACATTGGAAAACCATGGCGCAAAAAAACTAGGAATTGGTTTGCCAAGTTTACGGATCGAAAGCTTCAGTGTCGATTTGATGGATCTGTTAGAAAAGGGGCGTCGTCGCTCCGGTTTTACTTTTGCACCAGAGGCGGCTACAGATCGACTACGTGACGTTATCAACAAGCCTATTGCTTCGGAAGATCTTTTAAAGACGGCAGAAGAGGTTTTTAGCAGAGGGTGGACCACAATCAAAATGTACTTTATGATTGGTCATCCGACACAGACATTGAAAGATGTACAGGCGATCGTCGATCTGTCGAAAGAGGTAATGGCTGTCGGACGACGCCTACTAGGAAATAAAGCCAAAGTGCGTGTTGGTGTCAGTACCTTGGTGCCAAAACCGCATACGCCATTCCAATGGGTACCAATGGCGGACGATGATGTAATCGATGCCCAGATCGAGCTACTCAAGCGAGAAATGACGGGACCCGGTCTCCAGCTGACATGGAACAATCCTCGTGAAACGATGGTGGAGGCATTTTTGACGCGGGGCGACCGCCGAATGGCGGCGGTGATTGAACGTGCCTGGGAATTAGGTGCCAAAATGGAGGGTTGGGGTGAATGGTTCAATTTTGAGGCTTGGCAGCAAGCGTTCACCGAATTCAATCTGGATATGGACTGGTATGCTCGGCGTGAGCGACCCATTGACGAAATGTTGCCGTGGGACCATATTTCGGCAGGACTCAAAAAACAATTTTTGGTCGATGAGTATATTCACACGTATCAAGGTGGTGTCATTGATGATTGTCGTGAGCATTGCTTTAGCTGTGGTATTTTGGGCTACTTCAAAGAGCAGCGGCGTAAGGCAGAAGATGTAGCGTGGTGCTGCCCACCTTTGGGAAAGGATAAGGAGCGACAACCAGTTGATATCACGCCTATCCCCCTCTATTTTAGCGATGAAATGTCACAGGACAGGACAGTTTGGCGAACGCGTTCCACAGAGACGTCACGGGACCGTTATACAACGGGTTGAAGAGTTGATCAATTCATCAGAAGATGCTGTGCTATGACGATCAATAATGAATCTGACATGCGTCAACGCGTGCGCTTGTACTATGAAAAGGGCGAATCGATCAAGTTCATCTCGCATCAGGATGAGTTCCGCTTGTGGGAACGTACATTGCGACGGGCAGATCTTCCATTGCTTTACAAAAAAGGCTTCAATCCACAGCCACATATACAATTTGCAGCACCATTGGGCGTTGGATTTACAGGTATCTGCGAGCCACTGGATATCACCTTCAGTACGGCTACACCTCTCGATACTTTACGGAGGCGCATCGAGGACAAATTGCCCCCTGGTGTGCGGATCCACTCTATCCAACAAGTTCCGCTTAAAACCAATTCCTTGCAAAGTCTGTTGATTGGAGCTGATTACACGGTTCTTCTCTATGCGGAACCAGATGAACTACCCGCAGATTTGATTCCTCAACGTATTTACGAATTCTTGGCAAAAAGCGAGATCTGGCGAGAGCGCGAGCGAAAAGGACGAAAATATAGATACAATTTACGTCCACTGATCTTTGAATTAGTCTATCGTGGTTATACTGAGAAGGCGGAAGAACATTGTATCTTTGTGCGCGTGCAGCAGCGGGCGGGTGCAACTGGTCGACCCGACGAGGTTGTGTCTGCTCTGGGTTTTGATGATTTTGCACGTACTCTGCGTCGTGAACGTCTCTATTTAAGCTGTCACACAGAAGATGTTGCGTTGTACGAACAATATCCTCTCATTGAACAGGCGGACATTTCTCCAGAAGGTTTATTAGGAGACGCAAAAAGAGGGAGAGGTCGAAATAGGCGAGGAAAAAAGCGAAACAAACATTTGCGTCAAGGACTCCAAACAGAAGATGCTCATTCAGAATTGATTAAGGGCCGATCAATCAATGAACGAGCTGGAGACGAATTTGTTTAATTGCCACATCTGTATTTGTTGAGTATGTACCATAAAGTGTGTAAATGGAGCAGGTTCTTTGACAAAGCGGTTTCCATTTACAGACTTTGAGCACACTCTCTTCTCGTTGCACTACCAGTCACCCATTACGACCATTTTCAGTCTGTGAAGAGACCATCTTTAAGGCGTTCACCAACTCATCGATCCGAACTGGCTTTGTGATGTAATTATCCATTCCAGCCTGCAAGCATTTTTCCTTGTCGCCCTCCATCGCATCAGCTGTCATGGCGATAATGTAAGGTTGGCGCATCTTTGTGATCGTTTTGCGAATTTCGTGTGTCGCCTCGATGCCATCCAGTTCTGGCATATGTACATCCATCAAAACGACATCGTAGTCTTGTCGGTCCATGGATTGGAGTGCTTCCAGCCCGTTTGATGCAATATCCGCACGATAGCCAAGACGTTCCAGAATGCGCAAAGCGACTTTCTGGTTAACCGCATTGTCTTCTGTTAACAGGATGCGCAGGGGCAACTGTTCAGCTAATGGCGTCTCAGCGAATTGGAATATGTCCGATCCGGGACGCACAACTGCTCTATGGTCTCGAGTTCCATCAAAAATCTTCACAAGTGTATCAAAAAGCAGAGATGGTTTGATTGGCTTCGTCAGATATGCATCTAGATTGAGTATGGCAGTGCGTTCACGAACATCTGTGCCGGTTATGGAGGTAAAGAGGATCAGAGGCATCTGGGCTGCTTCACCGTGTTGACGCAATGAATGTGCAAGTTCCAACCCATCAATCTTTGGCATTTTGAAATCTAAAATTGCCAAATCAAATGACGATTCAGTTTGTAGTTTTTCTAACGCCGTTTCTGCACCATCAGCGGTTACCGGAACCATTTGCCAACGTTCCATATGGCGAGATAGAATCTCTCGATTCGTTGCATTGTCGTCCACAATGAGTACGCGCTTTCCTCTGAGGCTGAAAGGAATATTTGCGATACGTTTCTGGGTGGAGGCTGCGGGAAGCATTATACGGAAATGGAAAATGGATCCAACACCCACCTCGCTTTCGACCCACATATCACCTGACATCAGCCTACACAAACGACGACTAATGGCTAGACCCAAACCGGTTCCTCCATATTGACGCGTAATGGAAACATCAGCTTGGGCAAATGATTCAAAAAGGGTTTGCATGCGCTCTGTCCGAATGCCGATCCCTGTATCGCGCACAGCAAAATGGAGTTGACACAGTTCATCCAGGCGCAAACAGTCAACGGAGACAACGATCTCCCCCTGTTCGGTGAACTTAACAGCATTGCCAACGAGATTTACCAAAATCTGTCGTAACCGAGTCACATCACCCACTACTGTATTGGGTGTATTTTCGTCGGTCATGTAAGCCAACTCAATGCCCTTTTCCGAGGCTTCCGCAGCAAATAGATCCAACGCGTCTTCAATACAAGTATGAAGATCAAATGGCTGCGTATCCAGGTCCAATTTGCCTGATTCGATCTTGGAAAAGTCCAAAATTTCATTAATAATTGTCAATAGGGCTTCACCGCTGCCTCGAATTGTCTCGACGAACTCTCTCTGCTCGGCAGTCAGTTGTGTATCCAATAGCAAACTCGTCATGCCGATCACAGCATTCATCGGTGTCCGGATTTCGTGGCTCATATTGGCAAGAAATTCAGATTTTGTCCGTGTTGCCTCCTCCGCTTTTTCTTTTGCTGTCCGCAGTTCATCTTCGATCAGCTTAAGGTCTGTTACATCCCGGCTAATACCAACCAATCCAACGATATTCTCTGTTGCGTCTCGCAGCGGAACTTTTGTTGTCAAGACCCAGCGCGGTGACTCATCCGTCCCCCGCCGAAACATCTTGTTCAACAGTGGCTTGCCGCTTTGCATGATCTCCTGTTCTTGCTCATAGGTAGAACGCATTTGTTCTTCACCAAAGAGATCAAAATCTGTTTTGCCGATCAATTGCTTGGGCGTGTCGAATCCACGAAATGTAGCAAGTGCCCAATTTGCCAAGATAAAGCAACTCTCTTGATCTTTGGCATAGATATAATCGGGCAAAATATCAATTAATGTTCGTAATAGCTTACGTTCAGTTTCCAGCGCACGTTCAGCTTGAACTCGTTCAGTAATATTCACACCAACGCTGATCAATCCAGTTACATTGCCATGATCATCGCGCAGAGGAAGCGCTCTACTTTCATAGACAACGTTATGATCATCCCGGTTGATGAAAGTCCTTTCTTCCCCACTCAAGACTGCTTGGAAGTTATTCAAGAGGTCGGAGCGATGCCGGTAAACGTCAAAAATGGATTGTCCAACTAGTTCGCCCGGTTTGTAGCCCAATCGGTCCAATCCCTGTCCCTCTGACAAGGTAAATACACCGTCCTTATCCAATACATTTAACGCAATCGGTATGTTGGATAATATCAGCTGAATAAACTTCTGTTGCTCTTGAAGCTCTTTTTCGATCTGAAGTCGCTGTGTTACATCAGTTGCCGTTCCAATGACATGAGTGGCTATGCCATCTTCGGAAAAAAGTGGTCTTTTGGTCGTTTGAAAGTAGCGTTGTTTGCCTTCAACGTCCATTAATTCTGTTGTTGGAGCAAATTTTTCTTGCCCAGTATCCAGTACTTCTCGCTCATCTTGTCGAAAATGCTGGGCAAGCTGAGAATTTTTCCAGACTCAGTAGATCCAAATTTGGCGTTTTTGGCTATTTTCAGTCGAGATTGCAGGGATTTTGGAGTCATTTATTCAGATTTCGGTTACAGAAAACAACCTATTTCATATCTGAAAATCGCCCAAATCTAACGCAAAAACTAGATATCGACCGGCAAATTTGTATTTATGTCAACTGTTTAGCCAGAATTCTCTCTCAAAACCTGAAATTTGGATCTACTGAGACTTGCTCTGTCTGCTTGTTGAGAATCTCATCGGGAGTCATGTCTAAAAACTTCGCAAAGGCTTCATTGACAAGCGTATAACGACCTGATCGATCTTTAACGAAGATATGACTGGGAACGACATTTAGAACACTGTGGATAAACTTCTGCTGTTGACGTAATTCTCGTGCAGTCCGAAAAATCACCTCGCTGACAAGAATCGTTGTGCCGAGGGACATTCCAAGATTGAGCAATTCTTGTAGCAAGATCTCTTGAGGGAGCAACAACACCGTTACGCCGACTGCAATCACAGCGAGCAGCAGAAAATAACGGTGCACAAAAACGCAACCGGCCAGCAAAATAGGAACAACAAGTGCTAAATACCAGAAAATAGGTGGAAATAAGCTGAAGCGAGTACCGAGCGTTGTCGCAACTGCTAACAGTGAATATAGAAACGCAGTGCCGTATGGAGAGCCTCTTGTTTGAAACATAAGATAAACTTACCAGGATCAATTGGATCTCATGTGGTTGACAAGCCGGCCATGAATGGATAGTGCGAGCTAAATATCTTGTGTCAGTCGGATCATGAGGTACCGGTCGAAAATAAAATGATATAAAATAAGATGTTATCCGAAACGAAGCGATTGAAAAAGGTGACATCGAGAATGACTTCATCAATAACGGTACCGCTAGATATCCCAGAAGTGGAAGTGTTAAGCAGCGAAATCACGTCTGAAAATCATTTATTGATTCGGGTAGAAAGCACCCAAAAAACAACAGCATGTGGTGTATGCGGAGTTGAGATTGCGTGTACATTTGGCCATGGTCAAGAAATTAGCTTGCGCCATCTCCCAGTTTTTGGGCTTGAGACCTACATCTTGATACGGCCCAAACGGGGTCAATGTTTGTCGTGTCATTGTGACCCAACAACGACTCAAATTGTGAGTTGGTATGAACAAAGAAGTCCTCATACACAAGCGTATGATGAATACCTGGTCATGCAACTAATCAACAGTACAATCGAAGATGTAAGCCTCAAAGAAGAAGTTGGGTACGATGCAGTCGTAGGCGCATTGAACCGTCTGATAGAGCCCAAAATCAACTGGGATGAAATCGACGAAATCGGTACGTTGGGGATTGACGAAATCTCCAGAAGTAAGGGGCGCAAGAAATTTAGTGCGATCATTACAGCTCGTCAACCCAAGGGCAAGGTACGGATTCTTGGAGTTCTCCCCTGATCGAAAAAAAAGACGGTTAAGGCATTCCTAGAAGAGATTCCTGAGAGACTACGCCCCACCATCAACTATTGCACCACCGACATGTGGGAGGGCTATATCAATGCGATTGATGAATTTATCAATGAGAATGATGATGTGAATGCATCTCCTGTTGTTGACCGATTTCATGTTGCTCAGAACTATCGAGATGACTTTGACGACCTCCGAAAAAAGGAACTCAGACGCTTGAAAAAAGAACTGCCTCCTGAAACTTATGACCAAGATTGCAAAGGAATGCTCTGGATCTTACGCAAAAAATCACTCGGCTCTCAATCCTGAAGAGCGGCAGGAGCTTAGACGTTTGTTTGCTCATTCACCAGCCCTTCATCAGGCCTATACCTTTCGAGAAGAATTGACCGCCATCTTCAACCAGGAACTCTCTGTTGCCCAAGCTGAACATCGCCTTGAGGCTTGGATTCGCAAAGTTGAACGTTCCTCCCTTGATAACTTTGATGGCTTTATCAAAACCCTGCGCAACCACTGGCAATCCATTGTCAACTATTTTGACCAACGCATCAACAGTGGTTTTGTTGAAGGTCTCAATAACAAGATTAAGGTCATCACTCGTCGATGCTATGGCATTCGCAATGTCTCTTCTCTTTTTCAACGTATTTGGCTCGATCTCCATGGCAAAGAACGTTTTTCCCTGTCAACCACATGAGATCCTGATCAGCCACTTACCAAATTGTAAAGAAAACGGCAAGACTCGACTAACGAAAAATCAATATTTGGACAAGCATGATGGTGGTGACCAGTAAGGTCTGGAACATATTTGAAATATAGATGTCTCAGATCGAGCAAGATGTCGGCAAAGAACAATCGCCAATCAACGGGCCATTACCAATAAATTTGGGGCTCTGCCTGTCAAATACACTTTGTCGCGTAGGACCTAAATGCCACTTGAGAGCTAGTGAACTTTGTGCTACACTAGGTCTAACAGTTGAGACTCGATGTGCAAACAAAACGGTCGAGACGCTTCATCAATCGACCATCTACCTGAAATTTGCTTGAAATCTATATGAGAACAGGGGGTTCTTTCTGAACAAAGATACTTTAGACGGTAAAACTTTAGATAGTCATACGTTAGCACATAAAATTGTTGATATTGTCGAAGACAGACAAGCATCCGATATCGTTTTACTTGATATTCGTGAGCAATCTTCGGTTTCTGACTACTTTGTCATCGCAACAGTCCACAATGAACGGCAAGCACGCGCAATAGAAGAGGAATTATTGCTCAAGCTGCGGCTCGAACAAAGTGTTCGACCATTAAATATTGAAGGGGTTGATGCAGGAGGTAGCGGATGGGTTCTATTAGACTACGGCGATGTAGTTATTCATCTATTTACTGAAGAGATGCGTTCATTCTATTCACTAGAAGACTTATGGAGTAAAGCCAATGTTGTCGTGAAGGTTTTCTAGATCTGGCTAAGGATAGCCCTCTTTTCCCCATCTATGACAATGCTATTTACGATGGATTCAATCGTGCGTACAGTCATCAAATTTGTCGCCCTTCGAACTGGACCGGCCATGCCACCGGTAATGACAACCATATCACCAGTCTGAACATACCCATGTTTTTGTGCAATTTCCATTGCGTCTTCGATCACTTCATCCGTTGTGTTGAAGATCTCTTTTGTCACGAGTGGGTATGTTCCCCAGTAGAGGCAAAGCTGACGATGAGCACGCTCGTTTGGTGTAATCGCAATCACGGGCGCGCCAGGCCGGAATGCCGAGATTAATTTTGCTGTATTTCCCGTAACAGTTGGTGCAATGATTGCAGCAGCATTTATGTCTGCGGCTGTTTGAATTGTTGCATGGCAAACGGCACCGGCGGCAGTGAAGATATCAGGTTCACCATAGGTCAAATCCAACATTGCGCTATTTCTTGTCCGTTCGGCTTCTCGTGCAATACGCGCCATGGTCTCCACCGCTTGTACAGGGTATATACCAGCAGCAGTTTCACCGGAGAGCATAATGGCGTCGGTTCCGTCTAAAACGGCATTTGCCACGTCGCTCGCCTCAGCTCGAGTCGGACGAGGATTACGGATCATCGAATCTAACATCTGGGTTGCTGTGATGACCGGTTTGGCAGCGCGATGGCATTTGGCAATAATCTGCTTTTGCACGATCGGCACGGCTTCTGGGCTGGTTTCAATGCCCAAATCGCCACGGGCAACCATGATTCCATCAGATTCTGCGATGATGTCATCTATATTCTTGACGGCATCTGGCTTCTCAATCTTCGAAATCACTGGTGTCATCACATCGGGCGGTGAGAGATCTCGGATGATTGACTTCAATTCCACTACTTCGCTAGCGGTACGCACAAAGCTAAAAGCAATCCAGTCTACCCCTTGTTCTAGCGCAAATCGTACATCATCTCGATCTTTGTCTGTAATCGCAGGGATGCCGAGCGATGCATCGGGCAAATTAATGCCTTTATTATCGTGAAGAATCCCGCCGACAATTACCTGGGTACGAATCTCGTTCTCTGTTTTGGCAAGAACCTCTAATTCTAAAAGCCCATCGTCGAGCAAGATTCTCTCGCCAGGACGAACTAAACCAGGTAACTTCGTATATTGAACAGGCACTCGCCCAACAACGCCCACGATCTCGTCGTTCGTTAAAATTAAGGTTTCCTCCTCTTCTAGCCGAACTCCGCCGACTTGCATCTTCCCCACACGTAATTTGGGTCCTTGAAGATCGGCTAAAATTGCAATAGGCTTGTCGAGTTGATAAGACAATTTGCGGAGCAGCTCAATTGTTCCCCGATGATATTCGTGGGTTCCGTGACTCATATTTAGTCGAGCCACGTTCATTCCCCCAAGAATCATTTTGCTCAGATTTTCTTCGTCCCGACTGGCAGGGCCAATCGTACAAACGATTTTGACGCGCAACATATAATCTCCTGAAAAATAATGATATACTCTGTACTACAAATTTAAATGAATTAGACCGTCTTCAGTCCGAAAGAACCAGTCAATCTGTGAGTAGAGGTGGTATGTAAACAGTAATGATCTAGTGAACAATGAATCGTTAATAAAAACAATTAATTATTCATTGTTCGGGGTGGCTTTGCCGTAGTAATATCGGCACAAATTGTCAGTTCACGAAGCGGTGGCATTCCCTTATCTTGATCCCTTAAGGGCCTAGTATATCCCATGGAATGCGCTAGTATAAGCAAGCTTGTCTATCGTACCATAAAAGGACAGTGTGTCCCAAAGTGTGTAAATGGTAACCACTTAGTACTACTGTGCAGCAATATATTGTGAAACACAAAGGAAATTCGTTATATTTCTGGGCATATTGCTAACAAAACGCAAACAGAATGCAAAGGAAAAATGAGATAGACTGAAGAGCCAATAAAATGAAGCAGTCTTCGATGAAAGGAAATCAAGATGAAACTTGCTCAAGCAGTCAATCAATATGACTACAGCCAACTGGAAAGCCCGCCGCTGCTGGAACTGACAGAAGAGCAACTGGCGGCACTGGCCGACCAACTCCAGGAGTATCATGCCATATATAGTCCATACTTCAGCCATGTGGCTCAGAGAGAGCATGCGTACCACTACATGCGAGGCTTGTTAGACCCCGAAATCAAACGCAAATCGGCCGAGAACATCGCGCTGGCGACAGTAGGAGAATCGGTGTACGCCCCTGCAAAGCTTTGTGGGTCAGAGCCGCTGGAGCGGTGAAGCGATGCTGGCGGAACATACTCGACAGACAGGTGAGTTGTTGGGAGACGCAAATGGCGTCTTACTCCTGGATGGGAGCGACATTCCCAAGCAAGGAGAAGAGTCAGTGGGCGTCAAGCGGCAGCGGTGTGGCGAACTGGGCAAGATCGCCAACTGTCAAGCCGGAGTCTTCCTGGGATATAATAGCTCTCATGGCTATACCTTACTGAACTGTCGGTTGTATATCCCCCCAAGAATGGTTTAGTGATGAGTATGCAGAGAAGCGGTACAAAACCGGTCTTCCCACTGACCTGACCTTCCAAACAAAAAATGAATTGGCTTGGTCCATGATTGAGCAGACGCACGCCCTGGGTGCGTTGCCCATCCGCTGGATCACTATGGATGAAGCCTTTGGCAAAGATACTCATCTGCTTGACTGCATTGATGGCCAAACCGCTTACAGCTACTTTGCTGAAGTGCCCAAAGAGACTCGTGTCTGGACCTCCAGCCCCCAGACCTATCTGCCCGCATCATCTGGATGCGGGCGCAAAGCTTCCAAGCTCCGCGTCCGGCCTGGTGAACCTACGCCTCTCACCGTTGCTCAACTCGCTGACACCTTCCAGGAGCATGAGTGGCAACAGCATGTTCTCAAAGAGGGCTCCAAGGGCTTCATCGTTGCTTCCATTGCTTGTCGCCGCATTGTCTCTGTCCGCAATGGGCTCCCCGGTTCTGCTCTCTGGCTCATCGTCCGCCGCAATCCCGATTGCTCTCTGCAATACTTTCTCTCCAATGCACCCCTTGAGACTTCCTTGGATGACTTCGCCACTGTTTCTGCTTTGCGTTGGCCCATTGAAACCATTTTTGAACAAGCCAAGCAGTTTCTCGGACTCAACGAATATGAAACTCGCAGTTGGCTCGGTTGGCATCATCATATGACCTTAGTCATTTTGGCCTTTGGTTTCTTGGCTCGTTCTCAGTTTTTCCTCAAATATGATGCCCCCGCTCTCACTTTGCCACAGGTTGTTGAACTTCTCCATGCCGTTCTGCCTAAACCTGTCTTGACACTCGCTGAGACTATCGAGCGCCTTCGCTACAAGCAACGTCGTCTTGCTTCCGCTAAACGCTCGCATTATCTTGTGCAAAAATCGAACATTATCGAGCCTTTACTTGATGCACAGTAGTATTAGGCTTTTCCAACAATTAAAATCCCTAATTTGATCTGGAAAAGCTCAAGCCATTCCAGAGAAATCGACTTGGCAAATCAGGGATTTGTTTCTCTGGAATGGCATTAGTCAGAAAACCTGCTCCTTTTACATGCTTTGTGGTACAGACTCTTAAAAAGATGAAAGAGATGAAGACAGAATCGTTGGCTTCTATTCCGCAACCTTCAAACCTGTACGGTGTTTTAATATATGATACAATAATATCTGCCCCAACCATGATTCGCTCATTATCTGCACAGTGTAAACAGAGCTGGGTTCCTATCCAAAAGAATCTTGGTCAGCTCCCAAAATTGGTCGCGGGTTCAATATAAAGAAAGAATATGAGCAGAAGACAATTGCGCTCTCTGAAATGCACGAGTATATCGAGCACTGCCATAAACTTAAAATAAATTCGCCATTTCCACTCAACTGAAAACGGTCAAATTTATTTTAAGTTTATGAGCGAATGCAGTACGTTTAGCCTGAAAAGAGCCAGGAAAGATAGAGGATATGGATCTAAAACGAGTTGTTGTAACTGGTCTAGGTGCATTGACACCAATTGGAAACAATAAACAAGAATATTGGAACAATCTAATAGCAGGGAAATCCGGTGCAGCCCCGATTACGCGTTTTGATGCTGAACAGTTCAAGACGCAATTTGCCTGTGAAGTGAAAGATTTCCACGCAAGCGACCATTTGGGTCACAAAGAAGCTCGTCGAGCCGATCGTTTCACGCAATATGCTCTCGTCGTCGCCGAAGAGGCCATTCAAGACTCAAAATTGGATCTGACAATTGTCGATCGAGATCGCGTGGGCGTCATTTGGGCATCTGGGTTGGGAGGGTTTGAAACGATCGAAGAACAGGTGAGTAAATATGCAGTGGACGGCGGTATCCCGCGTTTTAGCGCGCTGTATCTGCCTAAGCTCCTAATGGATTCTTCATCTGGACAAATTGCTATGCGCTTCGGTCTTCGCGGCGTCAACTACAATACAGCCTCTGCTTGTGCTTCATCAAACGCGGCCTTGACTGATGCCTTCAACCAGATACGTTTAGGTAAAGCCGATGTGATTGTGAGCGGTGGCTCAGAGGCAGGTGTTACACCCTCGATGATTGGAGGATTTAATGCACTGAAAGCGCTTTCAACTCGGAACCATGAGCCAGAAACCGCATCTCGTCCCTTTGATACGGAACGGGATGGATTCGTGATGGGTGAAGGTGCCGCAGCTCTGATTCTGGAAGAGTATGAACATGCGCAACGACGAGGTGCATATATATACGCCGAATTTGTGGGTGGAGGTAGTTCAGCAGACGCCTATCATGCAACAGCTGCCCATCCAGAAGGGGAAGGAGCGTTTCTGAGCATGAAGAGTGCACTAGATGAGGCTGATCTGACGCCAGCCGAGATTGATTACATCAATCCTCATGCTACATCAACACCGGTTGGAGACATGAGTGAAATCAAAGCCATTCATCGTTTACTGGATGGTCATCTACAAAAGACACACATCAGTGCGACAAAATCAATGACAGGTCACTTATTAGGCGCAGCAGGAGCAATTGAAGCCATAGCAAGCATCATGGCGATTCAAACGAACGAAATTCCGCCAACGACAAACACGGATTCGGTTGACCCAGAAATACCCGATGGTGCTAATCTAACATTAGGTGAGAAAGCCTCTCTCTCCGTTCATGTCGCTATGAGCAATTCATTTGGTTTTGGTGGACATAATTCGACAGTAATTTTTCGTCAACTGAACTGACCGACATGAAACGATGAGTTTGCTTTATCTTTTAAAGCGAGGGAAAACATAGGAAAGATTAACTTGCTCGCCTCATATAACGCGCAATGTTCTCAACCAAGAGCTCATTCTGCTCTGGCATAGGAACGCCAGAGCGCACAAAGCCTTGAAGTTCCGGATAGGATTCCATATTGCTAATGAGAAGACTATGTCCATTCTCTAAAGGACTCGATAGTTGTATTTTGAGCAGGTGCCGGATTTGACAAAGTCAAAATTAAGCAGAGCAGGCCTGCTGTTTGGCGAAAAGGGTAGCGAAGACCTCTGCAATCTCCTGTCCGTCATTCAAGGCATGATGTGCAGTCAAGATGAGATCTTGAATTAGTGACTGAGCTTGCTGCCGAGTAGCCTCACCAAGGGATTTGCTGGGCGAGAATTGAGTTTTAGCCAATGATGGTCCCAAACAATCAAGGTGCAAGAGAGAATAAGCCACGAAGACCAGAGACCAATGTTTTTGAAAGGCGTGGGCAGTTCGCATGCAATATTCATCAAGGCCAAGCAGTTGTTTACCATCCTGATAAACCGTCTCGATAGGCCAACGAAGCAGGTAAATCGAGAGAATGCGTTTGGCATTACAATCAGTGCGATTGGTCACTAAAACGGCCTAATTGCCTTGCAATTCAGGATTATCAAAACTAATCACGATGCGTACCTTGCCGATAGAAGGGATACGCACAGTCATGGTAAAGGTATAGTAAGTACGACCATCAATGGTGACAGGTTTGTAGGCATTCTGGGGGATGTAGGGGACCAACTCTTTGACTTTAATATGTGGCCCCTCGAAAGTTATTGGCTGACCGTCTTCATCTCGCAAACGAAAGCTATTTGTCTCCAGATTGCGATTGCACTTCAAGATGCTGATCCAATCTTTATTCAGACGATCGAGTACAGCTAGAAGATCTGGAGCGAGATACCAACCATCGAAGAGAGCCCAACCAAAGATAAGGGTTCGTTCAACAGCTTTTTCAACCAGTTCACTGGCAATGGTTATCTTGGTCTTAAACGCTTCGTCTAGCCCTCGAAAGGCGGGGTCAGTTAATAGGTGGCTATCCACTCGTTTATGAAAAGCGGTTCGTTCTTTCTTTTTCTTGGGAATCTCAGTCACTGGGAAATGGTTTTCCACAAATGCTTCCCAGTCGGTAAACTCTTCGTACCGTCGGTAGATACTTGCATCGACCGGAAAACGAACAGCGCCACTGACATAGTGACTTGTGACTAAGTTATGAGCCAGTGGATGCTGACCATTGCTATGATTGTAGTGTGTATCGATATACTCGAACAGACTTCCCACGTGTTCACATAGTGTATCGTCAATCGCTAATACCGATTCTGACTCTGAACGTTGGTATTGTGCTGTCTCTGACTTCATGTAACCTATACGCTCATCATTGAGTTTTTTCGGCTCGCCAAGGAGCTTCACTCAAATACCGTGATATATTCGTCTTATCTGCACTATCTAGAATGCAGCGGGCAATATTTGCCATGCTTTTGTTGTCCAAGACCATCAGACCCGTCAGATAGTTTTCAAAGTGGCGAAACTGTTTACGATTGGCAAATACTGAACGAAAGGTTTCGCTATGCTCCCTGACCAGTGGCGCTACATTCACTATCGGCAATTGCATCTTGATGGCTCCTTTTTCGCACTTTTTTCTTGATGCAATCTATTGAGATGACTTTTGTCTCTTTTGTCAAATTTGGAAAATATTCATTTCACAACTATCGAGTAAATGAGCAACTAGCGGGCCGACAGGTTTATTGAGTTGCACCAAGAGGAAATTGGTGCAACTTGGATAGGTAAGCATTCAGCGAGTCAGCCATCAGCTCGGCACTTCCCTGTCGAGACAAGCTGCCTAAACATGTCAAGCTAATAGCTGAAATGCTGATAAGCTGAACAGCTACTTGGATAGACATGGATACCATATATCTCATCTAATGTTTGGTAATTCAAAGGGGTTCTCATTCCAATGCAAACGATGAGTCACATCAGTCTTGAATGACGGAAAGGCAGGTCGATTACAAACTTCAGGTCGGATTAGGTGAATTGGATCTCCTGTTTTGTCATACGATTCTCTCATTCACCTCCCCAACTCATGCCAGGTGGCTTTTGGAAGATGGATCAATTCTCGTTAAAAGTCCCTTCGCACAAAGATGCCATAGTCTCCAGTCTTGTGTCGGCTAAAATTGCGAATGTGAACGGTATAGGTGCCCAATCGTAAAATCATGTTAAGACGTGGGTTAAGCCCGCGACCACTATCGTCGTCTTCGGCTCGGAAATTTGTACTATCATCAGGTCCGAATAGACTCATGACTAAATCTGTCCGGCCAGTGGTTTCAATTAGATAGCGTCCTTGTTCTTGAACAACGAACATATAGACATCTAGCTCTCCCTTTTCACCAATCTCAGCTTGTATGGGCTCGGCATCGACCAGAAGCTGTGTAGCAGCCTTACCCTCTTTTGGGTAGACCAAGCGGGCCAGTTCTTTGTCGAGATCGGATAGTTCCTGATTCCAACCTACTTCAAAGTCCTCGTCTGTGAAGCGCTGCGGGATGGGATAAAGCATAATCGATTTCGCATCGAAACTTGTAAAATTAGTTCGATCATCATCATATCGTTGAAACAAATTGCGATCGGTCTGTCTTCGTGTCCAATTATTGGGTGGTCCGCTATAATACTGATAAACAGCCCCTTTGTTCCAAGGGATTGCAGTCGCCGGATTTTGATGTTCATGAATCAGACCAATGGCATGACCAAACTCATGTAAAACAACACGCCTTATATTCTAAGGAGTTGGAGGTTCGTTTTAACCAACCAAAATTCATCGTTGGCCGATCTGTGGGCACAACAAGAGCGTCTGTTCCAATGTAGGACCACGAGCCAGCTGACTGAAATGAGATACGGATTTCCGCATTGTCATCATGGCTCTGTACAAAATGGAGGTTGGCGTATTGACTCCATTCAGGGAAAATGTCGGCTACTTTTTGTTGAACAACTGGATCTCCGTCCATAAAACGAACCCGTAATGTACGCCCCGGCAACCAAAGTTTCTTGCTTTCAGCACCCCCACGCACCAGAGGGGCATAATTGACTGGATTCTCATCAATCGCTGCAAGACGTGCATCATAATATTTTTCTGGTGGTAACATCCGATCAAAACAAACGTGGAGTTGTTCTTGTTTTCTAGTAGTATCCATAAGATTCATATATTTCTTAGAAAGCAAATCTTAGTTTTATACATTAGAGGGATAGTTGTCCGAAGTTTCAATGATGTGGCTATGACTTTACTTTCTGGTAAAGGCTTGAGTGACAAAGGGCAAACCGAAAGGGGCGGAAAAAAGAATCCACCCTGAAAAAACGGGATAAAATGTAAAAATAGTGCTCGGCTAGTTTAAGCAGCGGCATTGAGGCGGCGATGAGCGAGAACGCCTTTAGGGAAATGGTGTGAAACCGAGGCCTTTTCCGAAAGTCAGGGTCGAGTTGGTCAGGAGTTGGAAAAAGAGCACTCGAGAGAACACGGCGCAGCCTGCCGGGAGTGGATTGAGGCTCTCGATCCCAGTAGCCAGTCGGTATGGGAGGAAGAGAAGCGGCTAAATGGGAAAGAAGATTCCCCAGTTCAGGTAAGCGGAAACAAGCCTCATCGGCATGAACAAATTGACGATGTAAGCCAATCATCTGCTTGGAAGCCAAGGGGGGAGGTTCAACAGGCCAGCGTTCCAGGTAGACAAGATAAATGGTTTCAGGCTGCAAAGTCATAACGGTCGCCAAAACCAAAGGTGTGTTGTAGGCCGGATCCTGAATGACGTAAATCGAGTAGGTACGGTTGGCTGTATCCACCTTGGTTGTTCTGGGGACGAGATTGTGCCATGCTTGATAGCAAATCAGGCGACCACTATAGAGAAAGCGACCAGACGAGTCCGGAGTTGTAGCCTCGAGTCGCTTTCCTTATAGCTGCGAGAGAGCGGACGCACAATATCACCATATTCAGGTGGTCTGCCTTTTTCTTTGCGTTTGGGGAACTCATTGCGGCGCACTGTGCAGTTAATGGCTTCCCGCAGGACAAATCGGTCGATGCCGCTTTCTAGCATTTCTCTGATTGTAAACCCGGCATCGACCACCGCCACTTCGTCTGACTCCAGTGATTTCTTCGTCTCTTTCAGCAGCTTTTTCCGAAACTCACTTTCCTTTGTTCCAACCGTGCATCTCATGATTGCCTTGAGCAGTGGCACTCGCTTCCCGCCTATCTCCCCCCGAGCTTATCATCACTCCAAAGATGAGCGCGGGCAATGCCCGACGAGCCGTTGAGTTATAGAGTCGGTTCACTTTCCCTTGCAGCTTCGGTCGCCAGAACCCTGTGATATCTATGCTTTTCACTCGGTATCCTTCTAACTTTTTTGCCTCCCATTCCCCTTTCCACTCCACTTCTTCTTGCCACGATGAGAGCAGGCTTGCAATATCCCATGATCCATATCGAAAGCTCCACCAGCTTCGCCGGAGCTCCTCATCTTCAAACCCGCTTTCTTTCAATGCGCTATGGATTGCTCCTCGACTTTTCAGAAACGACCCATTCAGCATTGCCCACATCAGACGCATTACATTTACGTTTGTTCCCATCGGCGTTACTTGCAATACATTCATCAGTACTGCTATAGTTATTTCTGGCGCGGTTAGCATTCCTTCCTCCTTTTTGGTTTCTCTACCTTTAGGATGAACTGCTAACCGCTTTTTGTCACATTTCTCACCTCATCTCTTTTCTTTTACCAGAAAGTAAAGGTTAATTGTTATCTAATTTTGAATCCATAAAATCGAGAAACCAAAATGAGTGGAATCCTTCTTCCGGGCCAAGAGAACAAACCTCAACAAAGTGACCAGACTACAACTCCTTTAGAGGATGACCAGTCTAGTAGTGGGTTGATCCTGCCTAAAGGTTATGGAAGCAAAGAAAAAGAAGCACCTCAAGGCCCAACACCCATCGAAATGCCGGAACAAGCTGCTCCATCCCAGACGGCGTCTACAACGTCCGCCGAAGGAACGGCGCAAGCATCAGAGAAGCAAGATCCGCAGGCTGGCGCGCAACGTCCACAGATGAATTTTAAATTCCCGCCGAGAGGCGCGCAGATTCAATGTCCAAACTGTGGTACGGCCTATACGGCCCCTGTTTTTACAATTATCGACTTGGGAGCCAATCCCGAATTGAAAAATCCTCTTTTATCAGGTCAGGTCAATGTTGGTGTTTGCCCCTCCTGCAATAGCGGTATCCAATTGGGTGCCCCAATTATGGTTCACGAACCCGAACACGAGTTTGCGGGTGTCTATCTACCCCCAGACGATAAAACAGATGATCTACAACGGCAAAAGATTATTGGTGATCTAACCCAAATGCTCATGCGGAGCCTCCCTGCGGCAGAGCGAAAGGGTTATCTTTTTCAACCGCAACAATTCCTTGACTGGAGTCGTTTTGTTGAAAAATTGTGGGGCTTTGAAGGCGTTACACCTGAGATGCTCAAAAAACAGAGCGATCAGTCTGGACTTATACAGACCCTGCTTGGTATGATCAATGATGAAACTGCGCTTGACTTGGCAATTGAACGGAATAAACAACTGATCGATCGCGATCTGTTCGCCATGTTGGAGCAGATGATCATGGTCATTGGTCAACAAGGTCAAGAGCAAGCAGCCAATGCACTCTTGACCTTGCGTTCGCAATTGTTAGAGAAAACTGAAGCTGGAGCCGAAGTGAAAGATCGGCAGGAACGCATCCGCTCCATTTTGGAAAAGATCTCAAGTGGAATGTCGCGTGAAGAGCTGCTCCAGCTTGTCATTGAGGCATGGCAGAGGGAGGATGGAGTTGAAGTCGTCTCTGCCTTAGGTATGGCGGCTGCGCCAGCGATGGACTACCAATTCCTGATGGCCTTGACACAGCAGATGGAAAAGGCACATGATGTCGAAGAACGCGCGAGTTTGAATGAACTGCGGGAATTTATTCTTGAACTTCAAGCCCAACAGCAACAGGCCCAGCAGGCCATGGTCCAACAAACGCAAGCCGTGCTCCAAGAAGTGTTACAAGCTGATGATACAGCCGCTGCATTAAGCGAACGAGCCGATCTGATTGATGAGACCTTTCTTGGTTTGATTGCGGCAAATATCCAAGCCGCGCAGAAAAACGGTGCCACGGCTGCGACCAATCGCCTTCGTCAAGTCTATGAACAAGCGCTTACGGTGTTCCAAGAAAAATTACCCCCGGAGACGCGCCTGATCCAGCAATTGTTGGCTGCGCCTGATCCAGCCAGCGCCCGCAAATTATTACAAGACAATCGCGAATTGGTCACCAAAGAGTTCCACGACACAATCTCGAACGCAGAACAGCAGTTGCGCCAAGCTGGTCACACAGACCAAGCCGATCGGCTTAAATCGATGCGTGGTCAGGTCGCACTTATGATTTAGGTCGTTCCAGAAAAATAATTACTCAAATAGAACTTACGCAGAACCCTCTCGTACGGGCTTGATATATCAAGCCCGTACGAGAGAAGGCGAATCACATTGTTCGTAAGTCCTACCAATAATACATTATGTCAAGACTAGCTGCCGAAATTGTTACGAGCGGAACCGAGATCTTGCTCGGAGAAATTGTTGATACCAATGCTGCTTGGATTGCACAACAGTTGCGTGAAGCGGGCGTTCATCTGTATTATAAAACAACGGTTGGAGACAACGAAGCACGTCTGCGTACTGTCTTAGAATTAGGGATGAGTCGCAGTGATGTCATCATCATCACGGGTGGTCTTGGACCGACAGCCGACGATGTTACACGCCAGGCGATTGCGAATGCCACCAATCGTCCATTACTGCTGCACGACGAAGCGCTTCAGACACTCAAAGAACGATTTGCTCGTTTTGGCGTCACGATGACAGAAAATAATCGTCAGCAGGCGTTGATCCCAACTGATGCCATCCTCATTGAAAATCCAGTTGGGACAGCTCCTGGATTCATTGTTGAAGGCGAACAAGGGACTATCATTGCGCTACCAGGCGTGCCTCGCGAGATGAAGCGCTTGATGCAAGATACTGTCCTACCCTACTTACGGACCCGCAGTGAAAATACGGGCATTATTCGGCGGCGTGTCTTGCGCACCGTTAGCATTGGTGAGAGCACGGTCGACCATCATATTTCTGATCTGATGCAAGGAGCGAATCCATCCGTCGGGTTAGCGGCTCACACAGCGCAGGTTGACATCCGAGTCACGGCATCGGCAGATAGTCCCGATGTTGCTGAAGCGATGATTGACGAGGTTGAACAGGAAATCCGGCGGCGGATTGGAGACTATATCTTTAGCAATATAGCTGGCGAAACGATTGAATTCGTTGTGGTACACCTGCTTCGGGCATCTTCGGCAACCATCTCCATTGTTGAGAGCAATACCGGTGGTGCATTGGCGCAACGGTTGAGTAAAGTTGAGGAAGAGAACGCGCAGCTTGAGGCTGAGGATAAGGCTGAGGAAGATGGTGTCGTCGGTGAATATTGGCTGTCGGATGCAGAGGATCTGCCTCCCGCTGTAAGAATGATCCTGGATAATGATACAGTATTAGGAGAAGAACAGATTGTTCGATGTGCAGAGGCACTGCGGGTTCTGAGCGACGCAACATATGGGCTAGCCATTTTGGGTACAAGCGGCACTGACCAGGGTATCTATGGCAATCAACAAGGCGAAACATGGATTGCTCTTGCTAGCCCGGAAACGTCCCAAAGCTGGCACGTTGGGTTTGGTGGGCAAGACGAATATACGATCGTACGCTTGAGCAATCATGCATTGAGCGCTTTGTGGCGGGAATTGCGGTAGCAGCTTGAGGCTGAGGATTAGGGCAATCGCGAACTTTACAGCCAAGATCCCAAGCAAGTTTAGATGGCCATAACCACGGGGCGAGCAATCCGGGATTGCAGGTGACTCCTTTCAGTAGCAATGCCGCTCTTTTAAGGTACGCGATTACCCTAGGCTGAGGATAAGGCTGAGGCTGTGAGGAAGAAAAGGCGAAGGGACAGACGAAATAACTTTGCTACCTGCATCTTCCTTCGTCTTAGTGCTTATCCGAAAAGTTCTGTGTCAAGCATTCGGCCCGAGAGGCTGGTTGGACTCACAACCACTTTTCGGTAGGTTCTTAGCCTCCTTGTAGGGGTGGTTCATTTTAGGCGGACAATTAGGTTTACATTTTTGCAAAGAGAAAAGATGTTTATATTTTCTACTTTGAGCCATGCTCAGGCAGAAAATGACCTCATATAGATTTTTATCTATGTATCAAAAGTGTAAACCTAATTCTGAACCACCCCTCCTTGTAAGCCAAATATAAATTTATGGACATACAAGCTCTCCTGGCAGCGCTCGAGCATGCCAACTATCTGAAACGATTACCGCGCATGGGATGGTTGTTTGCTGGTGTCTCAAACCCAGAATCGGTCGCTGAACATACGTGTGTGGGTGCACTTCTGACGCTTTTCCTGTCCGATGTAATCAATGCCTCCTGGCAAAAGCAGGGGTTGACCCGGCCACTTGACCAGGAAAAGTTGCTCAAAATGGCATTGCTACATGATTTTGGCGAGAGTGTATTGACCGATTTACCAAAACGCAGTGCAGATCTACTTGGACGTGAGACAAAGCGTCAAGCCGAAGCAACAGCATTGGCACACCTTGTTGCTAAGTTGCCTGCTGCGGATCATTATGTAGAGATTTTGGATGACTACAACGCAGATTCATCGCCAGAAGCATATCTGCTCAAGGATGTGGATCGACTTGAGATGGTTCATCAAGCACTCTGTTATGAGCGTGGTGGCGTCACAACACTGGATGAATTTTGGCAGCAGAGTGAATGGTATTATCCTGTAAGTCGACAGTTATTTACGGAGTTATGTGCACGCCGCCCCCGTGACACTGAAATTTATCGTTGTTCAGATAATCAGTAGACCTCAATTGTGTCATTCTCAGCGGTCTACTGAGACGCTGTAGGGATTTGATGGATCAAGTCTCTACGAAATGAGTTCCTGTGTAGTGATGTGATTTCACAATAAATATAAGTATGCCTACCCTCCGACCTCTTTTTGTTTGTTCGCCCATCTACCGTCAATATAAGCAATGGAGACTTTCTCTGAATAATAAGTACTTAGAACCTATCCAAAAAGTGGTTGTGAATTCGACCAGCTTCTCGCGCAAGAATGCATCGTCACAGAGCTTTTCGGACAGGCCCTTCGTGCGAATTGGGGAGCTGAGCATTTGGATTTTCGTTCTGCTCCCTTTATTGGTAGTCGCGTGTACGACGACACTACAAAACCAGACAGATGTTTCAATTCAAGAACCATTTCCGTTTCTTGAACAGCCACGTATTGATGGCCCACTCAATGTACAAAATAGGGTCCAAAACAATGATGCAACACAGGGTGTCAAATCAGGAATCCCTCCTGTTCGCCCTAATATGGCCAGATCATCTTCCCCTTTGCCACCAATTCAACCTCGGCTTGCAGCCCTTCCGACCCCAACTCAAGTTGCACCATCATTGAACAGACCTAGGGTTCCAATCACCAGTCTGTCATTATCTAGTCAATCAGCCCAACCATCAATCAGTTGGAGTCAAACCGAAAATTTCCTCATCCTGGGCACCGATCGCCGCCCCGATTGGGTCGATTGGCGTACAGATGTCATTATGATCGTTGGCCTGGATCGAGCCAATAGACGAGCAAGTGTTTTGAGCGTCCCACGCGATCTCTACGTCGAAATTCCCAGCAATGGTTGGGGACGCATCAATAGAGTGGATTATCTTGGTGAACGGGTGTTGAAAGTTGAGGGGGGTGGTCCAGCATTGGTTTCCATTGTATTGAGCAAAACTCTGGGAATCTCAACCGATCACTGGATTCGTGTTGAAATGAGTGGCTTCGAGGCTTTGGTTGATGCCATTGGTGGTGTAACTGTTCATCTCGACTGCCCCTTTTTCTCACCCATTTTCAATCTCGACACACAAAAATGGGACTATTTTACTCTACCTGCAGGTGATGTATTAATGGATGGTGAAACGGCGCGTTGGTTCGTTCGACTTCGTTTGCGTGAAAGTGATATTGGGCGGTCACGACGCCAACGGCAATTTCTATGGGCACTGCGTGATCAAGCCCTCAGCACGAATCTTTTGACTTGTTTTCCCCAACTTTGGTCTGCCCTCAGCGGTCTCTTCACTACAGATTTAACACTATGGCAAATGGCCGACTTGGCAAGGATTGGCCTTTCGTTTGATGCAAACGATGTACGCGCTGCAGGGTTAACCTTGCGTGATCTTGAGAGCTATCGAACCGAATCCGGTGCAGCAGTTTTACGCATCACAAATCCAGACGCAATACATACCCTTGTTGAAGGTGTCTGGCAGGCAGCCCCAATGTCAGCAACGAATCGTCGTGATGAAACAGAATGTCCTCAACCACCAAACGCATCTCCTGCGGCCACTAGCGGCAACGACATTCGTGCTGCCAATCAGCAACAAGATATTGCTGATATTCGAGATGAAGAGACAGAAAATGAAAATGCAGTAGGTAGAGATCTGGCAATCGAAGAGAATGACTAAAACGAGCAAATTTACACATAAAAAAATGACCGTTATGATAACAGTTATCATAACCCTATTTCTTACATCCACATATCTGTATGGATGTGAACCAACATCGCCAGAAGCAGCAAACGTACGCGCCTCGATTGCGACTGTTCGCGCGAGCAATCCATTGGTGAGCAATCCACCCACTAATTTGCCAGCGCCCCCGCTACAATCTTCCGCTGACAATGCAAACGTGAATGAAGGGGGAAATGATGGAAACAACGAGGAAGATGAACGGATCAGTAACGACGCAATAACAGACACGGATGAGCAATCTGCTATTGAGATATCTCCTACCGAAACACTTCCTGCTGATCCACAATCAACCCTCGAAAGAGTCCCCATCGATGGTCAACCGAGCATCGAATCCACTCCTGCACAGTCTGACGCTGAACCAGAACCGACAGAAACCACAACAACTGAACAAGATGGGCAACAGATTGGGGACCAATCAAAAGTTTCTCCTGAGTCAGAAACAGCGAGAGAACCAACGCGAATTGAAGAACAATTGAGTGTAGATTTGCCAGATACAGATGATAGCAATCTTCAGGAGCTTATGCCCGAGCTCTTTGTGACCGAAACCATCACGGAAGAATTCGCAACTGACATTGAACCATCGGCAGAACCTGTCTCAATCCAGTCTCTTTGGCAACCAGCACAACCAGTGCCACTGATTGATAGTTGGAGCAAAACCGAAAATTATCTCATTCTTGGTACCGATCGTCGACCGAATTGGAGCATCTGGCGCACGGATGTCATCATCGTCGTGGGTCTTGATCGGCCAAACCGCCGTGTTGGTCTATTTAGCATCCCGCGCGATCTCTATATTCCCATTCCCGGTCGCGGGTGGGGACGTATCAATACAGTTGACTATATTGGAGAGGAGCGTCTCAATGTCGAGGGGGGGGGAGGGGAATTGGTATCAGCCGTTATTCATAGCACTCTTGGTGTTCCAATTGAACATTGGATTCGTGTTGATATGGAAGGATTCGAGCAGCTTGTCGATGCCATTGGCGGCATCACGATACATCTAGAGTGTCCTTTTTACGAACCGATTTTGAACCTCAATACAGGTCAATGGACCTATTTTGCCTTGCCACCAGGTGACGTTACTTTGACGGGTGAAGAGGCACATTGGTATGCTCGCTTGCGTCTACGAACAAGCGACTTTGGACGTGCCCGTCGACAACGACAATTGCTTTGGGCATTGCGCGAAAAAATGCTCAACGCAAATCTTATTTTACGCTTCCCAGAACTTTGGTCGGCACTAAACGATAAATTTGAAACCGATTTGGGTTTGCTCAATTTGGTACAACTTGCTCAATTTGGTTTACCATTAAGCTCCAGCCGCGTGCGAGCTGGCGCGCTGACTTCCAAGGAACTCCCTCCCTACACAACGCCCGGAGGAGGAGCTGTGCTCCATATTGCCAATCTGCAAACCGTGCAGGAGGCCATCGATAATGTGTGGAATGCGACGCCAATCTCAGAGGTCAGCCACAACGATGGGACGCAATGTAAACCCCCACCGCCTGGTGCCCCAGTCTTCCCTACACCAACGCCTGTACCATGAATTCCACATCCAATACCCTCGGTGGCGATTCAAAAAAATACTCATCGACGGATAAACAGGATTGACCTTTTAGAAACCCTTCATGGTATCTTAATCCAAAGTTAATTTTGCGGGGATATTCTATGGGTGCGCTGTTGTTCATGAAAGTGTAGAGGGTAAGACCCTCTTACAGTATCTGCACTTTCGGTGTTAGCACCCCTCCTTGCTAACGCCAACTGAAACTCCGTCGCAATTTATATTGTGGCGGAGTTTTCGTTTTGAATTCCATTACCCACGACTGTTCTCATTATTTTTATTAGACTTTATGAGGTCGCGACCATACAGTGCTGTGATTTCAGTCAGCCGATTGACCAAAGAATCCGATACCTGCTCCGGTTTATAGCGCCATGTCCAATTTCCGCTTGGAGCACCCGGTACATTCATCCGTGCGGCCGAATTTAAGCCGAGCAAATCTTGCAGGGTAATTATGGCAACCGTCGCTACGCTGCGGAATGCGGCCTCAATCATTGTCCAAGCAACATCATGGCCATCGGTCCGAAAGTAACGACGGAAAAAATCGCGTTCTTGCTCCGTGCTGCTGTTTTGATACCACCCCTCGGATGTATCATTATCATGTGTACCTGGGTAAACGACACAATTATGGGGATAATTGTGAGGTAAAAAGGGGTGGCTGGCTTTGCTCCCAAAGGCAAACTGCAAAACTTTCATGCCTGGGAAACCAAATTGCTTGCGTAGTTTGATCACGTCTGGCGTAATGTCGCCAAGGTCCTCGGCAATCAGCGGCAACTCGCCCAATTCTCGACGAAGCACCTCAAAAAAATTAGCTCCTGGACCTTTAACCCAACGACCATTTGCGGCCGTTTTTTCGTCTGCTGCAACTTCCCAATAACCAGCAAAGCCGCGAAAATGATCAAATCGCACAATATCATAATGCCGCAAAGCGACTCGAACACGTCGAACCCACCAATCAAACTCTTGTTCCTGCATATAGAGCCAGCGATAGAGTGGGTTGCCCCAAAGTTGCCCCGTTTTGCTAAAATAATCGGGGGGTACGCCTGCAACGACGGTTGGCTGAAGTTCACTGTCTAGAAAAAACTGCTCTGGATTTGCCCAGACATCGGCGCTGTCCATTGCAACATAAATGGGGACATCGCCGATAATTCGAATATTGTGTGAGTTCGCATATTGTTTCAAATTTGACCATTGTCGATCAAAGTGCCACTGATTCAGCTTATGAGCATAAACAGACCTATTCAACTGATTCCTGGCAATACGCACTGCTTCAGGTTGACGGCTACGTAAATCCCATGCCCATTGATTCCAAGGCTGTCCATGATGAATCTCTTTGAGTGCCATAAAGAGAGCATAATCGTCCAACCAACTCGCATTTTGTTGACAGAATAGCTCGAACTTGTCACGTTGTTCGGGCTTGGCTCGTTCCTGAAACGTTGACGCAACATGAGCCAAAAGCGGAAGTTTCCAGTGATAAATTATGCCATAGTCCACTCGATCTGGATGAGTCTCTGGCAATTGACCAAGAGATGATTCATCCAGCAATCCATCTTGAACCAGATCTTCCAGGCCGATCAGATAAGGATTGCCAGCAAATGTGCTGAAGCTTTGATAAGGGCTGTCGCCATAACCAGTTGGACCAAGTGGGAGAACTTGCCAAAGGCTTTGATTCGTTCGTTCCAGAAAGTCAACCCACTCAAACGCTTCATGGTTGAAACTTCCGATCCCGTAACGGCCAGGCAGAGAAGTTGGATGGAGAAGAATTCCACTGCAGCGAGGAAGGTGCATATTTATGGTTTATTCAGAGAAATCGAAACAGACTCACGGTCTCTACAACCGCAATTGGCATTAGTAATCCGTTATTCCATTGGCATATTGAAGCGAAGCCCAAAGTAGGACAATCGAAATGAGCAGCCAAGCTACATACCAAATGAACTGATCCTGTTCGATCAACGGTTGTGGTTTACGATATATCATGGGTTGCGGCACAACGCTGGGATTTTGTTCATTGGATGGAGATGCAAGCGATGGTCTTTGATAGTTTGGCAACATTCCCCACGCCACTAGTGCTCCACCGAGCAGTCCTCCCAGATGGCTTGCGTTGTCAATTCCAGGGACGGCAAAGCCAAAAACAAGATTGACTGCAATCACGCCAATCATATTTTGCAGCATCAATCGACCGCGTTGACCAAAATTTTCTCGATAGCGTAGAAAGTAAACTGTCGAAGCACCAATCAACCCAAAGATTGCTCCAGAGGCCCCAGCCGAAGGAGCTTGCACATATGCGTAGCTGGCCACGCTGCCAAATAAACCGCCAATCATGTAGATCGCCAAAAATCGCCAATGGCCGAAATAACCTTCCACCATCGGTCCAAACCAGTAAAGTGCGTAGAGATTAAAAAGGAGATGCATAACACCAATGTGCAAAAACATTGCTGTAAAAAGACGCCAGACTTCGCCCTCGGCGACACTCTGGTTCACTTTCATCCCAAAATCGATTAAAACAACACTTGTTTCTGGGCCGCGCCATGTCTGATAATAAAGCCACCCATAGGCAATCATTGCCACAAAAACTGCCAGATTGATCACCAAGAGCGAGCGTGCAAAAATAGGCGACGCTAGTTTTATATAGTATTGAGGAGCTGGCGGTGAACGACGCGGCAAACTCTCGTGACTATCTACTCTTTGACGTGTATACCTGACGGAGCCAGGGTCATTCATATCGATCTCTTCCCTACTATAATATTTCGCTCATTTTCGAGTATGTATCACAAAGTGTGTAAATGAACGCTGTTCAGTCAGAGAACCACCGTATTTACACACTTTGGGACGCACGCCCCATCTTCAGAGACGAGCCTATAATTTTACCGGTTCCCAATCAACACGACATTTCTCAGCTTTGATAATTGACAATACATACTCACAAGTCTCTTGCTGGCGATTGGTTCGATTGACGACAGCATAGTCAAACTCATTGATACGTTTTAACTCTTGGCGTGCCGTTGCAATGCGCATCTTGAGCTTATCTTCGGGTTCTGTTTTGCGCTCGCGCAGACGCCGGATCAACTCTTCTTCGCTTTCCGCGTTGAGAAAGATTGTGACGGCATTTGGAACTAATTGTCGAATCGTGGCAGCTCCCTGCACATCAATCCGCATGATGACATCTTGACCCGTTGTCAATGCGTCACGAACTTGTTGCTTAGGAATCCCTTTATAATCCCCATAGACGACCGCATGTTCCAAGAGTTCATCATTGTCGATCATCTCTGCAAATTCGCCAATAGAGACAAAATGATAGTCAATCCCATCGACTTCGCCTGGACGAATTGGACGTGTTGTGGCTGTTACAACAAAGTGAAAGGGATAGTCACTCTGTTTCAGTAGATTTAGCGTTACATCTTTGCCTACACCACTAGGTCCAGAGATGACGAACAACATGGGACGGGGTTGATTCAAACTTTCATAAAAAGCAGTGACTTCACCATCACCTCCCGACAGTTCAGACGCTGGTTTTCCCGAATCAACTTTCACCGTTTGCTCCTATTGGTTGAACTCTGTATAATCGAGTGTATACCACCAAATGTGCAAATGGAGTAGGTTCTCTAACTAAGCGGTCTCCATTTGCACACTTTGGGACACACTGTCGTATAATCAAGTGATTTAAGTATAAGCCCATTGGGCATTGAAGGGAAATCATATTGCATATAGAGCTCAGTTTAGCGAGATAAAACCAAATGCCTATCTATGAATATGCCTGTCTTGACTGTCGAAAACGCGTCAGCATCTTCTTTCGTACCATGAGCGAAGCCAGTGATGAAGCGGCAATGTGTCCGGAATGCCAAGGAGACAATCTACATCGCCTAATCAGTCGGGTTCGCGTGTTAAAATCGGAAGACAGCCGTGTTGATGATTTGGCGGATCCATCACTCATGGCGGGTCTGGAAAACGAGGATCCACGTGTGTTGGCCAGCTTTATGCGTCGCATGAGTGACGAAATGGGCGAGCCAATGGATGATGAAATGAATGAAGTAGTTGACCGATTAGAAGCTGGCGAAAATCCTGACACAATAGAAGAGTCCATGCCAGATCTGTCAGAAAATGCCAACATTGGCGATAGCACATTTGATATATAGGTGATATCTCGCAATTGTGTGTAAATTCATGCTCTCTCTGAGAGACCAAGTGGCTTTTACATAATTTGTGGTATACCACCGATAGATAGGAATGAGTACGATTTCATGCCGACAAGTTCCGATCAGTTACCATTGAACCATGCCGAAAAAATCGAATCCTATAATACGCTCTTTCTAAGCGGACCGTTTGGGAGTGGCAAGACAACTCTTGCGATAAAGCGGATTCGCTGGCTGCTGGCACAAGAGCGTGTGCGCGGTGATGATATAATCGTCCTCGTTCCCCAACCGACACTGACACAGCCCTACTATCAAGCACTCCGTGGCCCAGATACGCCGTCTGGTCCCCCAGTGCGCGTCACAACCTTATCTGGATTTGCGCGCAATGCACTTGAGCTTTATTGGCCTTTGATTGCGAGTGAGGCTAGATTTGTTGACTCACAGAAAGAGCCCACCTTTCTCAATCTAGAAACCGGCCAATACCATATGGCGCACTTTGTTGATGCTGCCATTGGTCGAGCAGATTTTGACGGAATTCGCATTGTACGCAGCCGCATCATCAGCCAAATCCTGGATAATCTGAACAAGGCGGCGCTACATGGTTTTGGGATTGACGAAACGTACCAACGTTTGGAACTAGCTGTCCCCAGTGGAGAGCAGCGGACAGCACGCATGAATGCCCTACGTTCTGCGTTGCGCATTAGCCACGAATTTCGTCAACTATGTTTGCAAGAAACGCTCATTGACTTTAGCTTACAGATTGAGCTCTTTCGTCAGCAAGTCTTAACCAACGAGTGGAGCCGTACCCATCTTTTTCGCTCACATCGCCATCTAATTGCTGACAATGTGGAGGAAGATAACTATACAGCCCACCAGCTTCTACGAGCTTGGATCCCTCAACTGGACAGCGCGCTTGTCGTCTCAGATACAGATGCTGGCTATCGTCTCTTTTTGGGTGCTGATCCCAAAGGAGTATCTGATGTAGCCAACATTTGCACAGAGCAGATCCGACAACAGAAAAATCATACAACTTCGCCGGCTTTAGAACGGTTAACCCAGCGTATTGAACATGCGATTTTGGGGAATCGAGCAGCCAGCCAGACGTTGGAGAGTGTCTCAATTGAGACGTCTAGCGCCATTCAGAGTCCCGTCAATGCAGACAAACAAACAGCTGATGCTTCGCTGACAGAAAATTTAACAGCAGAAAATCCCTTTACAGAAGATCCGTTGCTTGAAGATGGATTACCTATCGAGATTCCTAATACCGTCTCGCGCTTCTATCCCCAAATGATCGAGCACGTCGTCAACCAAATACGAACGCTTGTTCATAATGAAGAGGTTCCACCTGGAGAAATTGCGGTTCTGGCGCCATTTATGAGCGATGCCCTACGCTTTAGCCTGCAAAGCCGTCTCTCTGAAGTGGGGATCGATTCCGCAACGCATCGACCAAGTCGAGCATTACAAGATGAGCCTGCCTCACGTGCATTGCTTACCCTTGCAGCATTGGCCCATCCAGATTGGGGCATTCGCCCTACTCCTCCTGATGTCACGCTCACACTCACTCTTTGCATAGCAGAGCTCGATCCCGTACGCGCTCATTTGCTCAGCCGTATAGTCTACCCGCCACGCCAGGGCCAGATCGAATTAGGACGCTTTGGTCAACTCATCCCTGACATGCAACAGCGAATCACTTATCTAATTGGCGAACGGTATGACCGCTTGCGGGAATGGCTCTACGATTATCGAGCCAGTGCAGAGCTTGTGCCGCTTGATCAGTTTATGGCACGTCTGTTTGGCGAAGTCTTAAGCCAACCAGGCTTCGGCTTTCATAATGATTACGATGCGGCGCGGATTGCCAACCAACTGGTACAATCAGCGCGTAACTTTCGCTGGGCGTTGGAAGACACTCAAGCAGGTGCTCATCAAAGGGGTAGACAAGAGGGTGGTCGAGAAACAGATAATTTAGCGGGAGGTAAGCTTTCTCCAACGGAACTGGGACGTGAATATCTACGCTTGATCGAGAGTGGGGCACTGGGTGCTCTCTTTGTACCAAGTTGGCGCACAATAGAAGATGCCGTCTTCTTATCACCAGCTTACACATTTTTAATGCGTAACCGAACCGTCGACGTCCAATTCTGGATTGATATCGGCTCTGGTGGGTGGTGGGAACGGTTGTTCCAGCCTCTGACACATCCACATGTACTATCCCGTCATTGGCCTCCCAATGAACTGTGGACGGACTATGAGGAATTTACAACGCGCCAAGATACGATGCGACGTCTGCTTCTGGGTCTCGTTCGGCGAACCCGCCAGCGCGTCTATTTGGGGCTGAGCGATTACAGCGAAAGCGGATTCGAACAACGCGGCCCACTCTTAATGTTGATTAATCGGTTGCTCACGCAAGAAGAAGGCCAATAGTCACATCATTTAAACTGCGGGCAGTTGTGCTGCGACAAAACAAGTCGATAAGTCGTTCGGATCTATTTATCGCGACTGGAGCATACGACCCAACGGGCGTCCGCCAACTAGGTGCATGTGGATATGGAAAACCTCCTGTCCCCCATAACGGTTACAGTTTGTAATCAGACGATAACCGTCTGCAGCAATGCCTTCGTCTTGTGCGATTTTGGCAGCGGCCGTAAAAAGACGTCCCAATGCAGCTTCATCCTCCTCTGTCACATCGTTGACTGTTGGAATCAGCTTATTAGGGACGATCAAAATGTGAGTTGGTGCTTGGGGATTGATGTCGCGAAATGCAGTCACTAGGTCGTCTTGATAGACAATATCTGCAGGAATCTCGCGGCGAATGATTTTGCTAAAAATTGTCTCTTCTGCCATGGGTTGCTCCTAGATATGAAGTTCAGAACACAGAATGGCTCTAGCGTTTTGGGGGATGTCAAATTGATGAACGTAGTGCGTATTGCGTGAACCAAATGACGAAATTAAGATTCTTTCGGATCTCAGAGGGTTGTCAACCCCTTGAGGAGCCTGTTGAGCCGAAATTAAATGTGCTGGATGCATCACCAACGGATTACCAACGAGTAGAACGACCAATTCCAAAACTAGTGCCACGCAACACGTACTCCGCCTTAGTTGGTTCTCATCAACTCCATGCCTTCATGGCGTGTACGATACCCCTTGACAAGTAAGCTGGGACGTCCGAAGCTCTGTCCATATAGTTGTATATTGTCGGGGTCCCGATATCCAATCCGGACAAGACGACGTGGTTTTTTAGTCTTATTGATATACGACCCATGTATTGTATCGATCGAGAAAAGAACCACATCGCCACGCTTTGCCGGCACGGGGATTGTATCCTCTAAGCTATATTCATCGGTCGGTAGATGTGGCGTACAGGGGCCGTCGGATGTTTCGGTGATGTGGTCTAAATGACCGCCTTTGTGTGAACCGACCAAAAAGCGTATTTCGCCGTTGTCGGGATTTGTATCATCAAGGTGAACAAGGACATCGATAAAGCGGCCATCCGTGTGTCCATAGAATGGATTGTCTTGATGCATCGGAAATGGGTGCCCTGTTTGGGGTGGTTTGATATGCATTGTGGAATGGTGCAACTCCACATTGGGACCAAGCAGATCACTAATTGCTCCCACCAAATTTGGATTCGTGACCGCGCGACATCATGCGCCAGAATAGAAGTGCAGGTCGTGCATGGCGGTCAGTTTGGACTTCTTTTCGGTCTCTGGATCCATATACGCTTGTCGCCAGGGACCGCTCCAACCAGGACTGGTAAAGGCCCAATCTTCCACCAGACGATCCATTTCATCGGATAGTTCGCCTATCTCGGCTTTGTTGAAGAGTTGGGGAATGTGGAGATATCCATTTTCGTGATAGAAATCTACTTGTTCTTGGGTCAGCATTGTTCCTCCAGAAATCTTATACTTTACTTTCTGGTAAAGGCTTGAGTGACAAAGGGCAAACCGAAAGGGGCGGAAAAAAGAATCCACCCTGAAAAAACGGGATAAAATGTAAAAATAGTGCTCGGCTAGTTTAAGCAGCGGCATTGAGGCGGCGATGAGCGAGAACGCCTTTAGGTAAATGGTGTGAAACCGAGGCCTTTTTCCGAAAGTCAGGGTCGAGTTGGTCGGGAGTTGGAAAAAGAGCACTCGAGAGAACGCGGCGCAGCCTGCCGGGAGTGGTGAGGCTCTCGATCCCAGTAGCCAGTCGGTATGGGAGAAGCGGCTAAATGGGAAAGAAGATTGCCAGCCAGCAGCCCCAGTTCAGGTAAGCGGAAGCAAGCCTCATCGGCATGAACAAATTGACGATGTAAGCCAATCATCTGCTTGGAAGCCAAGGGGGGATGTTCAACAGGCCAGCGCTCCAGAGAGAAAAGATAAATGGTTTCAGCTTGTAAAGCCATGACGGTCGCCAGAACCAAAGGTGTGTGATAAGCAGGATCCTGAAAGACGTAAATCGAATAGGTGCGGTTGGCTGTATCCACCTTGGTTGTCCTGGGGACGAGATTGTGCCATGCTTGATAGCGAATCAGGCGACCACTATAGACAAATTGACCAAACGAGTCTGGAGTTGTGGCCTCGAGTCGCTTTCCCTATAGCATCGAGAGAGCGGACGCACAATATCACCATATTCGGGTGGTCTGCCTTTTCCTTACGTTCGGGTAACTCATTGCGGCGCGCTGTGCAGTTAATCGCTTCCCGAAGGACAAATCGGTCGACGTCGCTTTCTAGCATTTCTCTGATTGTAAACCCGGCATCGACCACCGCCACTTCGTCTGACTCCAGTGATTTCTTGGTCTCTTTCAGCAGCTTTTCCGAAACTCACTTTCCTTTGTGCCTACCTCGCATCTCATGATTGCCTTGAGCAGTGGCACTCGTTTCCCGCCTATCTCCCCCGAGCTTATCATCACTCCAAAGATGAGCGCGGGCAATGCCCGACGAGCCGTTGAGTTATAGAGTCGGTTCACTTTCCCTTGCAGCTTCGGTCGCCAGAACCCTGTGATATCTATGCTTTTCACTCGGTATCCTTCTAACTTTTTTGCCTCCCATTCCCCTTTCCACTCCACTTCTTCTTGCCACGATGAGAGCAGGCTTGCAATATCCCATGATCCATATCGAAAGCTCCACCAGCTTCGCCGGAGCTCCTCATCTTCAAACCCGCTTTCACTCAATCCACTATGGATTGCTCCTCGACTTTTCAGAAACGACCCATTCATCATCGCCCACATCAGACGCATTACATTTACGTTTGTTCCCACCGGCGTTACTTGCAATACATTCATCAGTACTGCTATAGTTATTTCTGGCGCGGTTAGCATTCCTTCCTCCTTTTTGGGTTCTCTACCTTTAGGATGAAACGCTAACCGCTTTTTGTCACATTTCTCACCTCATCTCTTTTCTTTTACCAGAAAGTAAAGTTATAGCCAAATCATTTTAACTATTGTACTTGTTTTGACGCAGGATGGAAAGTGCGACTACGCCACCAAAGCAGACTAAACAGTAAGAATCCCAATCCTGCGGCAAATTGTAGAATCCGCCAGATTCTTGTCCCCACTGTTTGTTCTGAATTCACAGATCCAATGCTTTGACGATTCGAGTCATCCGCTCGGTCGATAGATGATATAGCTTCTGGCGTCACAGTAGCTGTTTCTATATTGGCAGAAGAGGGTTCTTCAGTAGGCGTATCTTCGCGAATCTGGTCGTTTGAAACATTTGGTTTACCGCTGTCATCCAACTTGGGTAACTTCGCGGGTTCTTGGGTGATCCGTGCAATTGTCACGGATGAAAACGTTGGCGTCGCAACCGGGGAGTCGTTAGCGCTTGGCAGGCTTTGGGAAGATCCTGGGACTTCTTCCGCTGCCTCTTCTTCCGCAAACTGTCCTGTCATCTCTTGTTCGACTGCATCTAGCTCAGTCTCAACAGCTGTGGGTTCTTCATCAGTAGGCGCGTCGATGCTTGTGCTATTCATGCCAAGAACAAAGGCTTGCCCTCCGTCAGCATTCGTTGCTGATTCTTGCCTATTCATATCTGACGAATCTTCGTCGACCTGAGTCATATTGCCCTGATCAGAAGACTGTTCGCTCAGCATTGTGACAGACCGATTCTGCGATAAACCAGGTTGTGACAAGCTGCTTGTTGTGCTGCTTTGCACAGCCCTGCTTGAGACGATTTTTGACTGAATCTGAACTGAAGGTAGTGTGGCGACTGGTGATGATGTCGGTGGTGATGATAATGATGATATAGACAGTTCTGCAACAGCTTCCGCTTTAGCCGTTTCATCTCCCAAAGAAGGTGGCTTTGGTTTCTCAGATGCAGGAGCTTGCGCTTGTGCCATTGCCACAACTTGGTCAGCTCCAGATTCTGCGACGGCAGAATTACTCTCTGCATCTGTGGGAGCCGCAAATGTTTCAGCAAATTGAGGCGTCGCGGTTGCCAGAGGAAGCACTGCCTCCTCTGGTGCAATTTCGAGCGCTTCAGCACAAGCAACCGGCGACTGAAGCAAAGTCGGCAGCACCCGTAATGTGCTCGTTGGAGCCATGACAATCGAGTTTGCCGAAGCACTAGTCTCTGTTGCTTGGGCCACAATAATAGACAAGATCTCCTGAGTCATTGTTGGTTGGCTAGATAGAGACTGCGTGCTGCTCATCTGTGTCGAGATTGATTCTAATTGTTGCTCAACAAAGTTGGCGACGAGGAAAGCAAATAACAATAGAGCACAAGCAACGGCTGCATTCCGAAAGAGAGGATTGCCACCCAACCAAAACCAATGCCAAAACCCAGGTTTCTCATCCGACGATTCAAGAATTGGCGCCCGCGCTTGAACAGATCTATGCGTTGAAGCTATCGCTTCACGCACCTGTTGGTCGATTGGCGCTGCGGGAGCCGTCTTTGTGGCCATTGCTGCAGAAAAGGTCAAAGCTCGAGGCGGTGCAAAGTGAGGCATTTCCTTCAGCAGACGAACCGTATGACGCATTGATTCAAGTCGCCAAGCGATTTCCGGATCATGAGCGACGGCATATTCGATTTGTTGGCATTCATCCTCATTGAGTGCATTGTCGATATATGCAGACAACAATTCATCAGTGATATGAGGAGATTGTGGTGACTCCATTCGCAAACCCATTCGTTTTTAAGACTGAGACTGAAGCGAAAGCTGAGGAAGAAGACACAAACAGTCCCTTCGTCTTAGCCTCAGCCTTAGAACCTATCCGAAAAGTGGTTGTGAGTCCAACCAGCTACTCGAGCAAGAACAGATCGTCACAGAACTTTTCGGATAAGCACTTAACCTTTTCCCTAGCCCCAGCCTTCTTCTACTATTCATTAGGACGGAAGGCGGCGGGCAATAGTTCCGGTTGTTGGCAAAGGTAGTCGCGTAATTTGGCACGTGCTCGGCTTAATCGAGATTTGACGGTGCCCATGGTCGTGTCAGTAATCTCGGTAATTTCTTCATAGGAATAGCCATGAATATCATAGAGAATAACCATCAGCCGCTGCTCTGAAGATAATGCATGAAGCCCTTGTTCAATGAATGCATAAAGTTCATTTCTTTCTGCATGGCTTTGTGGTGAGGCAGATTGATCGATCAGTTGTTGAGCATATTCCGCCTCGACGGGTAATTCATCTAGGCTATCTGTTAGACGACGTTTTCTTGATCGTAGAATATCATAGCAGGAATTTGTAACAATGCGTGTAAGCCAGGCACGGAAATTCCCGCCTCGGAAGCTATTAAGAGAACGAAATGCTTTGATAAAAGAATCTTGTACTGCGTCTGCTGCCGCGTCCGTTTCGTGTAACATACGGTAGGCGATGCTATAGAGAAGATTTTGATAGAGTAGAACTAACTGATCCATGGCATTTGTATCGCCTTTTTGGGCGCGCTCGATCAGCTTTGACTCATCAACCTGTGGTAGAGTATTCTTTCGTTCTATCTGTTTTTGCGTTGGCACTAGTAAATCCCAACAGAATTAATTTGTAACTGCTCCATCGATTTCGTGTCCAGTGGGCAAGAAGTTGGTGAACGTGACAAGATGAGCCACATCCCGTCAACCCCTTCATCTTGTCATCTTGTCATCCTATTGTCAATTACGCACTGTACCCCTACCTATCCTAAGTGCTTATCCGAAAAGCTCTGAGACGATCTATTTTTTACCCGAGAATCTGGTCATAGGCACAACCACTTTTCAGTAGGTTCTTCTTGTTTATGTGCTGGTTGGTCACGCATAAATTTGACGATTAGGCGCTTGGTCAGTATACTGCATCAACAAAAGAAACTTGGTTGAGCATATGGGAGTGTGTCCCAAAGTGCGTAAACGCAGTGGTTCTCTGACTGAGCAGTGTTCATTTACACACTTTGTGGTACACACTCGAGCATATTGAGTCAATTGTCAGTCGATTACATTGATCATATATGGATATGGGCCGAGGTGGCGGAATAGGCAGACGCGCGCGACTCAAACTCGCGTGGGGTAATACCCGTGTGGGTTCGACTCCCACCCTCGGCACTACTTTTTACAAGCATAACCAATTGGAACCTAACCATCTTGTCTGATCGTTTCTATTATAGCAGGAGTACACACAAGGGGAAATTGATTTCCCAATGGAATGCTGTTTTATCGGGCTTTGCCTGAATCAGTTCATCTATGTCTATTGAACAAATACACGATTCTTCCCCCTCATTTCATAAACTAAACTTTTCTCAACTACGTTATTCTTCCTCTTTTTTTTGTTCTGATTCTTCCATTGCTTACTTCATTCGTTTCGCTATACTCGTCCTCGTTACTATTTTGACCATCGCATGTGGTCCAGAAGAACCACCAGCTGAAACATCCGACCTAACAGAGCGTACACATCAAATTGCTCAAGAATATATGGTATCTCAAAATTTGGAGCATGCTCGTCGGCAATTGGCTGAACTTGATGTGGTGAATCCAAGCCAATGGCTTTTACTTGCAACAGAAAATAGTATTGCCCAGAATCTTGATCCATCGATGACGCGTGCGCTTGTGGAGCTTTCTTATGCCTTGGGATTGCAATCGGTCAATACAATTCGTTACGCTGAGGAACAGGGTTTATTCAGTCTACAGCCGGAGGCGGAGGAGAATGCAATCGCAACGACGAACGATGAAGGTACATCGACAAGCTTAACCGCTGAAAACTCGGTTGTTCAGGTGATTCCAGCAGACGCCGCTGAACCAAACAATGCACAAGCATTAGAAGATGGCGAAGCAAGAGAAAGTAATGGCGTCAGCCAGACATCTGAGAATCGTTCAGGCAAAGTTAAGACGGTCGCTGATCTGACGAACAATTCGTCAGACAAATCTGCGGTTGTGGTAATCGAAGCACCAACAGTAACGTCGACGAACACACCAATTCCTCACCCGTCTATTACTGCAAATAGCCCGATGAATATCCGAGGTGGTCCTGGGCTGGTCTATTTGATAGTGGGTGCGTTACAAGCCAATGAAAGTGCTGATGTTGTTGGTAAAAACCCACAAGGAGACTGGTGGCAAGTTTCATTGGCGAATGGCGAGCTTGGCTGGGTTTATGGTCCGCTTGTGACAACTGTGGGTGATGTGGCGAGCGTAGCCCTGGCGGATATTCCCCCAACGCCATTGCCGCCCCCCGATCCACCAACCGCAACACCTGCACCAGTTGTCGAGGCGCCCCCAGCAGAAGAACCACCAGCTCCAAGTGGACCAGATTTTCAGTTGATCGAGAGAAGACTCTGGAGCGTAACTGAGAATGGGGGGAGGATGGATGGTCCCAGCGTTATTTGTGGCGAAAAACGACAGCTTGTTGTGGAAGTACTTGATGCTGCTGGCAACCCACTCAATGGCGTTGCTGTACAGGTACTTTATGGGAACAAAGAGATCTATGTAACTGGTTCGCAGGGTAAGGGCGATGGTCGGGCTGAGTTTGTTTTGGGTGATGGGCAAGATGTGACAGTTATCCGCGATGCAGATGGGCGCGATGTATCCAGTGATGTAGCCCGAAATCTAAGCACGAAACCATATGCAATTGACTTTCCCGATCTGATTCAAGCTGGTTTTTGTTCAGATGATGCGTCGTGTCAAAAAAATGTTGTGGATGTCTATGCTTGCGGTGGTCATTATAGTTGGACGGCTAAGTTCAAGAAGCGACGCTAAGAATCTGTTTGTTTGGGCCTGCAATTGTCCAGGCCGTCGGCCCAAAAAAGGGCCTTGCGGCGGCATTCAACAATCAATTACATATCGACAAAAAGTTGTCGATGTTGACCCGTCAAGAGCTTATCCGAAAAGTGGTTGTGAGTCCGACCAGCTTCTCAAGTGAGAATGTACGGTCACAGAAGTTTTCGGATTAGCACCAAACGGTATACGAGAAAACGTCAAGTTTCGTCAGACGTTAATCAAGTCAGTATGAATGTTGATTGTATTATATTGAACAGCGCCATAATTTGATCGGTTCATCGACTACAAATTGTACATTCAAAATGATGCCTCTCTGAACAGATATGCGTTTTGTACATGGGAAATGGCCAATCTGATTTTTAGTCAATATAATACAAGAATATATGGGAGTGTGTCCCAAAGTGTGTAAATGTAGTGGTTCTCTGACTGAGCAGTGTTCATTTACTCACTTTGTGGTACACTCTCGAATATACTGCTGAAGATACTGTGCAATTCAATGTGATGGCAAGGAGGACGAGTGGATATCAGCCTAATCAAGTTTACTCCTTTGTTTGCGGGGTTGACAGAGTCAGAATTAGATACACTATCAAATCACTCAGATCCGGATTCATTATCTGAAGGTGAACAACTTTTTCGCACAGGAGAAAAGAGTGATTCTCTATATATCCTTCACAAAGGTTTTGTACGCTTGGCAACACAAAGCGGACAAAGTTTAGCAACGCTTGGCCCCGGTAGTGTTCTTGGTGAAGCAAGTCTCTTCGGAAATGCTCCACTGGATGTAGATGCCTCGGCAGTTTCTGACATAGAATTTTGGCGTTTATCCGATCAGAAGTTGCGGACAATCATTTTGGAACAACCGTCCATTGGTCTGCAACTAGGGAAAAATTTTGGGCAAATGATCGCCCAAATGCAGGATTATCTTGTTGCCCAACTCAAAAAAACTCAGGAATTGGGAAATGTACCCCGTCATACGTTAGAGGCTTTCGCTAGCCAGCTCCAACCTGTCGAGGTCAATGCAGGAGAGACTCTCTATCGAAGTAGTGAGGGCGCGTTGGGCCTTAGTTTACTCGAATCTGGCTCGATCAGACTAGAGCCAGAGGCTGGCGCAGAAGAGTCCCCCAAAATTGTTCAATCAGGGGCAATTCTCGGTACTTCCGCATTATTAACCGATAAACCCTATGGTCATAATGCTGTGGCTCAAGAGAATTCCGTTGTTTGGCAGATCTCTGCACAGAGTTTCCATATGCTAAACAGCCAACACCCTGGCTTGCGTCGCAGTTTAAGCCGTAGCGTTCGGGCACCTCTCACCAAAGCAGATCAGAACGTCGCTTCGATGCGTTTATCTGAAATGCCTCTTTTTGCTCAACTTCCTTCCACAACAGTACAGAACATCGCGCAGCGTATGCTGCTTCAGCATGCTTCTGCCGGTGAACGTGTCTATTGTGTCGGCGAGGCCGGTGATGCGCTTTATCTGATTGAATCGGGGGAAATTGAACTGACGGCGGAAAATGCAAGCGGCGTGATAGAAGAGCTGGCCCGCATTCAGGGAGAAGGCTTCTTTGGCGAGATGAGCCTTTTTACTGGTCAAATTCGAACTGAGGATGCCACAGCCACACGTAATACAAATTTATGGGTTCTGTATAAATCGGATCTTGATACGTTGGCCGCTCAATATCCTGAAATTGGCAGTGCATTGAGTCAAGGATTGGCCACCCGTTTGGCAGAAGAACAGAGTGGAGATGAACAGCGTTTTCGCAACTATGAGATTTTCCAAAATCTAGCAAATTCTGATCTACAGCAGATTACCCAATTTCTACAGCCAACTAGATTTCGTCAAGGGGAGATTATTTATCGAGCCAGCAGTCCCGCCGAAACGCTTTATTTGATTGAGCAAGGCGAAATTCAGGTTCAAACATATAATGGTGGGAGCTGGATACTTGGAGCAGGTGAATCTTTTGGTGAAAGAGCCCTTCTCACCAATCAGCCCCATAGTGCAACTGTTTCTGCTGTAACAGATGTCGATTTGTGGGCTCTCAATAAATATGATTTTGACTCTCTGCTCACTCAGCACCCAAGCCTGGCAATCAATATTAGTCGTATGTTAAGCCAGCAACTGGCTGATACGAATGCTTACACGGATCCTGTACAGCAACCAACGCCGCCGCAACAAGCTTTTCGCCGACCTGCACCATCACTCGATCCAGAACCGATTGATGGATCAATGGGGCTCACTTCGCGTCGGCGTCAAGCAGTTGCGGCAGAAGCTTCTGCCGCAGGAATGGAACGAGAACGAGTTGATCTATTCCAATGGTTTAGTGGCTTGAGTAGTTTCGCTAAGTTACGATTGGCTATCATTATTTTGCTCTTGATCTGGTTGCTGGGAATTGCCGCCCCGGTTGCGCTTCTACGTTTGGTTCAAGGTTCACGGGTTGCAAGCAGTGCATCACTTCCCATCTCAGCATCAAGCTCTATTGCAGCAGTCTACAGAATGGGTAGCTATGAAGTAGCCTCGCGCGATGAAGGAATTGCTCTTGCAATTGCCATGGCAGATCGAGCCGTGTCTGCTACTGCAACATATACTCCTCCACCAACCAATACGCCAATCCCAACCAATACCCCCCTTCCAACCAATACCCCTCGACCAACGGTCCGCGCATTTATTCAAGCGGTGGCGGATCTGGCACCAGAATTAGAAATCGAAGTAGATGAGGATCTCATTCAGGCAGCAGCTCTGCCGGTGCGTATCTGGGATCAGCGACTCAGCCAGCTTGGTGTACGAGTCGAAGAAGCACCTGTTGCATCCGGTCAACAGTATTGGCGTTTGATCGAGGCAAATTGGTGGGATGAGAAAGAGGCGGGGGGGAAACATCACATCTATGTTGAAGTGCTGGATGAAAATGGGAGTCGAATTGTTGGACACCCAGTAAAAATTACCTGGGGAGATGGCGAACATATTGAGAATACCCAAGACAAGCCGTTCCCTGAATATGCCTTTAACTATCAGATGTATGCTGCGGGTAATGCATATAATGTTGAAATTCTTGGATTGCCGAGCGATCGCTTGATTGGTGCAGGCATGGGAGACTTAGAGCGACGCGCTTGGGGTATTCATACCAGCACGCTGTTGACTTTCCGGAAAACAACCGCGCCTTAAACCGAGCTCTGTATGAAAAGATGGTTTTGTTTTATTTTAGTATAGGAAAGTAAAAAAATCAGCCGCGAAACATGGCCAGATTCTGGCTGAAAGCTGACGGCTGATTAGCTGAAAGCTTTTTTAGGCAGAGCTATCGGAAAAAACCATGTTTTCATCACAACCGCAGCATAGAGTTTGTAAAGGATTCCAATGGCGGTAGTCAAGTAGCAAACGATCAGGCATCTTCACAATGAGAATTCTCAGGATCTTGTGTTTTGGATTTGTGCTCCAGTTCCAAATAGTGCCGATTCCAGTTATCCCATACGAAAATGCTGTTGCACAAGAGATAGTCCGAAACAACACTCCTTGTCCAGAAGGACAATTTCTCGACTTAGCTGCAAATCAATGTCGGAAATTAGCCAAGAACTTTGGTTTTGATGCCGAGCTTTTTTATCACTCTTTAGGGCCTACTACTTATAAGCTGGAAGCATGTACAAGCCAGGCCCTTGAATTGTTGCTTGCACGCGTTGGCCCTCGTGGTGGAATTATCGACCTACCCTCATGTACAATCCTGATTGACAGAAAACTCTTTTTGCCCAACAACGTCATTTTTCAAGGAACGGGGATGGGTAGAACCATCCTCAAGGCCGTTCCTGGCTTTACCGCCCCGATTCTCCAAGCAAAAAAATCTCAAAACATCATTGTGCGAAACCTAACCATCGATGGGGTCAAAAGTGCTCGACTCTTATTATCGATCTGGTATGCTGATAATATACTTGTGGAACGCGTGCGAGCACGTCGAGCAGCAGGAACTGGGATTCAGTTTCGATATGCTCAAAGGGTGACAATTCGTTATTCCAAAAGCTTCGGTCATAAACAATGGAATGGTATTTCTTCCAAGGATTGCTTTCCTAAAGATGCGCAAATATTAGACGAAAAAGAATGTCGCGACCAGGCAGGGATATTGAACCCCGGGGTCCTATGGTCCGAAAATTATGCGATCTACTCAAATGAGCTTTATGCAAATGGCGGACATGGCCTCGATACACATGCATCGAATGGTGAAATTGCAGGGAATTTGATCTATGACAACCCATACGGTGCAAAATTTCCAGATGCGGCAAATCTGTGGATTCATCATAATACGATACGCGAGAGCCAATTGTGGGGTATCTATATATATAGTACGCTAGAGATCCCAACGCGAGAGCCACACAATATCGTGTTTTACTCAAACCAATTGGGACAGAATGGTCTCATCCAGGCACGCATTAATCAACCTGCACGTGAGATCTACTTTCTTTCGAACGTGTATCCCAACTCGGTCAACCTTTATCGAATCAAAAATGCCACTGTCTATCGCTGTTGCGGTACGCAAGACGCAGATGTCTATACATATGGACGGCGTCCCAAATTTGCAACACCAAAGCAGTGTATTCTATCAAAAGTTGGGCGATTGTTTGAGCCTTAAAATAGTCATTGCATATACCGCACTCGTCCGTAGAAGAGAATCAAATGGCATAATCGTTATACTTTCAAATTAGCTACAATCTGATAGTGTGCACCACAAAGTGTGTAAATGGACACCGTTCAGTCAGAGAATCGATTGCATTTACACACTTTGGGATACCCTCCCCAATCTGACGTCTTCTATACGTCTAATAGACCTGAGTTATAGCTTTTTTGACGATTCCCCTACATTTTGTCAGCATTCTGTAACACCATTTTCCTGGAAAAGGTGTATAATGACCTTAGACCGAATGAATTAGTAGGAAGTCAGTAGATAACAAACAGACGTTTAGTAGAAATTCAGTAGAAATCGAATAGATTAACCATATAAGGTATTTTAGTAGTAGTTATGGTTATTACACATTTGTTGTAATGTCAGTCAGATCTTCTGTTCTGGTGTCCCCCTCCCAGCTGTAACCACTCCGTATCGTTTCCCATTGCACCAATTGCGGCAGCGACATAAATAATTTGTCTTTGACTAATCAGGCGAATTGGATTTAGACGAACCAAACTTGTCTGGATAGCGAACTTTTTGATTCCAAAAATTCATAATTTTTAGATATTTTTTCGTCTCATAAATTGTATATTTCTACAAATTGACTCAATAAATTCTCGAAATTCAGGAATAATACAAACATTACTTGAAAATATAACAGATATCTGTAACGACACACATAGGATATTTTATATTATAGTTATAACCACAGCAGTTAGGGATTCATGCTGAGGATGTACAACGAAAGTCTAATATAAAGGTAGATGATTCTATAGATGTTCAGTCTGAAAACCTGCCATAATTTGTCTGGGCTATTTTGCTCAGGCCCATAGACTCAGGTCGAGATCATGTAGAAGGCTTACACGACCCCTTTTCAGATTTGAAAAGGGGTCGTTGATCCACTGGAATCTATAAGCGATACCAATCCTTAAGTAGTCTTCTGCGAGGCAAACTGAGAGAGGAAGTAACAAGATGAATAAACTGCGAACCGCTTATCGGATATCAACATTTATATTGCGGGTGATACGACGGGTTGGTTCAGAGGAACAAGGAACAACCATTGTCTATACCTCTTTAGCATTGGTTGGTTTGCTTGGATTTGCGGCCTTAGCCATCGATGGTGGTGGCGCCTTTATGCAAAACCGACAATCTCAGAATGCAGCGGATGCTGCTGCGCGTGAATTGGCACTTGGCCATAATCAGAGCGACGCACAAAATCAAGCCGATACTTTTACGGTCAATAATGGGTCGCAGTTAAACGATATTCAGTTCAATGGCAATACCGTTTCTGTAGAAGCTGGTCAGCAATTTCAACCATATTTTTCTGGGGTACTGGATTGGGCCAGGATCAATGAAAACGGTGGTGGAAGTCCGGTCTACTCGAATTTATCTGTCAGCGCTACCGCAGGTGCTGTTTTTGAACCAGTGACAGGCACCGATAATTTGCCACCCTTTACTGTTGATTGCAATTGTATTACCTATGGAACACAAGTTGTTCTACCACAAACCCACAATTACTGTGTAGATGATGTAATTGAATATTGGAATGGTGAGTCCTTCTCAATCTGGTTGGGCGCTCTTGATATTGGTTATTCTGGAGGCGCTAATATTCCTGAACGTTACTTTAGGATGGAGCCAGGAACGGGATATCTGACAGAAGCCAGTGACGGCACAGCCCAGATTGTTGGTACGGTACGTAATTTACACGGTGATGGCTTTACAATTGACTTCGTTTTGACAGGGGTGGTTCATTTTAGGCGGACAATTAGGTTTACATTTTTGCAAAGAGAAAAGATGTTTATATTTTCTACTTTGAGCCATGCTCCAGCTGGATGATTTTGATACGGCAGCGAATCAGATTGCTGAGTGGGGACACAATGACTGGAGTTTTGTCTATGCAGAGAGCGCCTCTGATGATCTAACAGCTTGGCTGGCAAATGTGGCACAAGCCGATCTGGGCGACAATGCTTTTGTCATGCGCAATACTGAGCCGATGATCAAGCGACTGGACATCGCCCGACGTGTCTGGAAAGCAGCGGGTGTTGATGTTTCGGGAGATAATGTAGCCGATCGTGTCTGGAAAGCAGCGGGTGTTGATGTTTCGGGAGATAATGTAGCCGATCTGATTAACCCCGGATTTATTGCACGTGCGGCAGCACAGCCTAGCTTACAAGCCACCGGTAACCCAATAAACGATACGTTCTCGATTTCGGCCAAGTTGGATCTATCGGGCGTGGATACAAATGATGCAGCAACATTGGCAGTTCTTCCATGCCGTCGATTTGCTTTCGTGCCCGAATCGACTGAGCTAACGCTTGAGTCTCGACGGATTCTTGATGATTGTGTGGTGCCAACCTTGGCCCAGAGTGTTGGCCTTTTCTTACGTGTGAATGGATCGGCAGCCTGGCCCGGTCCAAAAGGAACCTATACCGAAAAAGAGATTCTTGACTTTGCAGAGGCACGTGCACAATCAGTCGTCGACTATCTTGTCTCACAAAACATCGATTCGACTCGCTTTATTGTCGAAGCAACTTTGCCTCCCCCAGAGCACCGCGAATCTGAGGACCCAGAAATCCAGGCCCAAGACCGTTTTGTAGAGATGACCTTAATTACTGTTGGACGATAGACAAGGTGCTATACCATAACGCTCATTCCCCAAACATGTACAAACCATCAATTGTTAGTCAAAAGAAGTGCTCTTGCCCCATATTTGCAGCAAGCGAGCCAATAAAGAAGTGGGTCAGTTCACGCAACACGCAACACGCAACACGCAATCTTCTTCCGATATCTCTAACGCTGTTGGTTCTCTTCCTTATAACAGCCTGCAGTGACGATGGCCCTCCCAGAAATGCCGCAATCGTGAATGTGACGGCCAACACAGAACTGACGACTTGGCTTGAACAGTCAGTGGAAAGCTTTAACGAGAGTTCTCACGTTATTTCGTCGGGTCGACAGATCTATGTTCAACTTTTTCCAAAAGAGTCAGGACAGGCCGTTCTCGATATCTCCTCGGTTACGCAAGCGGATGCGCCAAATGAAAATATTGAGGAAACCGCCCTCTGGATTCCCGACGAGGACGTGTGGATTTCCGTCTTAGCAGATGCTGGAAATGGAAATTTTGAAACAGATTGTGCCAGTCTTGCCCAGAGTCCGCTAGTGATTGGCATGTGGCGACCGGTTGCAGAGGCGCTTGGTTGGCCTGGTCGTTCACTTGGTTGGCTTGATATTGGAAGTCTGGCTGCAGATCCCTCTTCTTGGGCATATTACAGCGGAGGTCAATTTGGGCCAATGCTGCGTGTGGGACATACACATCCAGGATTATCTGGAACTGGTGTTAGTACACTTCTGGCAATTGTCCAAGCAGCCCAATCCAAGGCTGAAGCCGTGTCAGTCGCAGAAATCGAACAGCCAATTGTGCAAGCATCGGTCCAGGCATTTGAAGGAGCCGTGACCTGGTTTAGCACCGATACAAACACATTGGGACAAACCATGCGAGACCGAGGTATTGATTATTTGGGAGCGGCTGTGATGTACGAAAGTACAGTCGTACGTTATAGTCAAAACGAGCAGGATATTGTTCCAATTTATCCCTTTGAAGGCACATTTATCGCTTCACATCCTGGTTGCATTAATGATGCAATGGATCGTGAGATTCAAGAGGCGACTGAGCTGTTCCGCACCTACCTGCTAGGAAAAGAGGCCCAAGAGCTGGCTCTTCTTCATGGGTTACGTCCTGTCAATGAGGCTGTTCCAGTTGGTGCCCCATTGGACGCAGCACATGGCGTGGATACGAACCAGCCAGAAATTATCTTCGGTTCACCGTCTGCTGAAACACTCTATGCAGCACAAGAGTTGTGGCGATCTGCGCGGAAGGATGTGAATCTTGTCATGTTGCTTGATATATCTGGCAGCATGGAAGGAAGCAAAATTGAAAATGTCCGCCAAGCTGCTGGTCAATTTATTCAGCAGATGGGAGATGACGATTTTCTGACACTGGTTGCATTTACTGAACAACCGATTCTGCTGTTTGAACATCAACAAGTTGGTCCGGCACGGCAAAGTATCGGTGGCGTAATTCAGACTTTGGAAGCAGGAGGTGGTACAGCACTTTACGATGCAATTGGTGCTGGCGCCTTGTTGATCAACCGCTCTACATCGTCACAGGCAACGAATGCAATGGTGGTATTGACCGATGGTTTGGACACAAATAGTCAATATTATACATTTGATGAACAATTGACTACAGCTGCATCTGCTCATGACACAACAATTTTTACGATCGCCTATGGAAATGATGCCGATGAAGCCATATTGACTCAGTTAGCAGATCAGGCAAAGGGCAATTTTTATCAAGGGGATGAAGCGAACATCTCCGCAATATATCAAGAATTGTCTGCCGCATTTGGAGGCAGTGTTGGAATCGGACGATAAAATAGAATCAGTAGATCGCAATCGTGTTATTCTCGGGTGAAGCGAAGAATCTAACGATCGCGATCTACTGATAATACACACTATTGTCCGATTACTTTTTTTATCTTTATTCAAGATAGTGTAAAATACACAAAACACCCAAAATTCTAATTTCTATTTGAGTACCTATCACCATATTTGCTACCCCCAAATAAAAATAAACAACCCACTTTCATGCGATGTTTGGTTGATAAATCTTTGTTGTTGAATTTTCGACCGAATCTTGAGCCAAGACTTGCGATACGAACAGACGATTGCCCAAATATTGCAGTTGACACCCACAACCGAAGGAGGTTGCCATACGCATGGACTGGCTGCTATGGCTTTTATTGGGTCTGATTTTAGGCTGGCTCATTGAATTATTCATTGACTATTTATATTGGCGTCGCAAATGCGAAGAGAGCGCAAGCGAGGCAAATTCTCGTTCAGCAGCTTTGCAAGCCCAGCTTAATTCGGCAAACGCGACGAATAAAGCTTTAGAAGCTCAAGTGACTGAACTTAAAACGAATGACAGCCTCCCTGCTACACTCCCTGGACTTGGTCTTTTGGCACGCTCAGATGGTTTACTTGCTGCCTTGGGAGAAGCGCTTTCAAACGGAGATGAGACAGCCCTATCGACCCAAGTGCGAGAAATCGATACAAAACTTGCTCGATCTGCAAATCTAGAGAGTGAGCTAAATCTTGTACAGGAGCAATTAAGCGCAGCCCAGTCTGAATTAACAAGCATCCGAGTCGACCACGAGACGAACGCAGAGAAAGATGATGAGTTAGAGTATTTGCGTAACAAAGTCGTTGGACTACAAGAACAAAAAACAGCATTAACTACCAAACTAAATAAGTCAGAGCAAGACATTTCCTTACTTGCCAATGCGGATGGTTTGCTTGGTACATTAGGAAAAGCGATCTCAAATAGTGACAAGCAAACAATATCTTCTCAGCTTGCAGATATTGGTGCCCAGCTTAGTAGGGCACCAAAACTAGAAAGCGATCTGAATGATATACAAGGAGAGCTAAACGCGGCCCAAAGTAAGCTCGACCATCTGCAGCGAGAGTTAGAGGTCAAATCTGGATTTGAAGCTGAAGTAGAAAACCTGCGAAGCCAACTCAATACAGTGAAAGCCGAATTAGAAAGCCTACGTGTGAGTGCTGAAGCACGCGCGGCCGCACCTCGCAGTATCGGTCGTTTGAGCTCTGCGAGTGGCCTGATTGGTGCGCTCGGCTCTGCCTTAGCTGCCGACAATGATGAGCAAGTTGAAGCAAGAATCCGTGCTCTTGACATAGAGCTGGAAGCCAAATCCAAACTCGAAACAGAAGTAAACGAATTACGTCGTCGTTTGTCAGAAACGTCAAATTCTAACTAACTAATTAAGGCTTTTCCAACAATTAAAATCCCTAATTTGATCTGGAAAAGCTCAAGCCATTCCAGAGAAATCGACTTAGCAATCAGGAATTTATTTCTCTGGAATGGCCTAATTCTCATTTTTTGTTTTACTTACCCATTATCCTGACCCTATGCTTTGTATGAAAACACCGCGATGTAGTCGAAACGCGATTGTATTCAGCAAATTATCATTATCATTGACCTGAATACACTTTGAAGGAGAAGATTCTGTGACAACCTCCACTGTAACTGATATTTATGACGGCCCTGGGGTTCAACGATTTCGCAATTGGAAGTGGCTGATCTGGTGGCTACTTGCGCTCCTGACATTGCTACTCCTGCTGTTGCGTAGTTACGGTGGCGAATTTATCACGCCAACGATCACGTCACCTAGCCCAGGTGCTGAATTAAATCCTGGCCCATTGGAACTTATTGGAACTGGTCAACCTGACTCTATGGTTCAGTTTATCCAAAACGGTCTTGAAATCGGTTCAACACTTGTCGATTCTGCGGGCCATTGGAGATTTTCTTCAACGATCGATGAACCTGGTGACTATCAATTTGTCGTCAATGGGCTTGATACCGACGGATTTGTCCGTGCAACCTCTGACGTTCTGGCATTAAATTTCGGTGTATCCGCTACTCTGGATGCCCCTCTTGCTGATTCTGGTTTTGCAGAACTTGCTGTCCCAACGCTTCATATGCCAAATATTGAAGAACTTCCCGGCACAATCGATCTCACTGGCACTGGTGAGCCGAATGGAGAGATCGCAATTACGATCAACACCATAACTGCTGGGACGACACTCATTGACGCAGATGGCAATTGGAGTCTCTCCCTTGAACTCCCAGAACCAGGGGACTATCAGATTGTCGCCAATATACTGAATGAAGACGGGAACGTTGCTGCTGTATCTGAACCAATCAATTTTGCAATCAGCCCCTCAACTCCTCCCTTACAAGAACTCACTGCGCCCACTATTAATCAGCCTGGAGAAGAATTAATTGCAGGCAAAATCGACCTATCCGGGACAGGGACACCTGATGGTGAGGTTCAATTGCTTGTTGATGGAACAGAAGCTGGTCGAGCAAATGTTGATGCAGAAGGCAACTGGGACTTTGCAATAGAGTTACCCGATTCTGGAGAATATGAAATCACAGCTTATGCGTTAGATGCGGATGGAAAGATTGCATTGGCGTCTGAACCGATCGCCGTGGCGCTTGGCGCACCGATTTTAGCGCAAGTTGGTCCAACCCTCAATTTGCCCGACAGCCCGCTCGAAACAGGAAAAATTCAGATTTCCGGGACAGGAACACCAGATACCGAAATTGAAATTGTGGTTAATGATGAAAGTGTGGGTAAAGCATCTGTTGATACAGACGGGGTCTGGAAGTTTGAGTTTGAGCTTAACGAGCCTGATGCTTATAAGATCATACTCAATACATTGGATGAAGGGAACGTGTCTGCGAGCTCAGGACCATTCGAACTCGTTTTAGTTGAGCCAGTTGGGACCGCAACACCGACTGCTACCAAGATACGCGTGGCCATTGTCTTGCAGCTTCCAGCCCTCTTGACCCCCACTGCCACCGAGACGGATACACCCGAACCCACCGCCACTCCTGTGCCACCCACCGATACGCCTGAACCCACCGCCACTCCCACCCACACACCGACCGTGACTCCCACCGCCACTTCCACCAAGGTGCGCGTGGCCATTGCCTTGCAGCTTCCTGCCC
>JAHBNG010000151.1 GCA_019217005.1 Chloroflexi bacterium TSY | reverse complement strand
GCTTTTTGTCACATTTCTCACCTCATCTCTTTTCTTTTACCAGAAAGTAAAGGGATCAGGTTGTGGCTAAATGTATAGCTGCCTGCGCGTTCTTCAACGATGAGACGGTATTGCAGCGCTTCTTCCATAGCCTTGACCAGTTGTTCTTCGTCTAAACCACTGACTGCAACCAATTCATTAAGGGTGAATTTGTTGCCAACTATGGCTGCCAGTGCAAGGAGTTCCCGGGCCGTCGTTGACAAATGATGTAAGCGACCTTCAAGCAGTTGTTGAATGGGGACAGGTAGTACTTTGGCGCGTCCCTCCGTAGAGTTGTCCCCCTCGCTAACTCCCTTTTTCTCTTGCGCTTTCAGAATTTCTAATATGTAGAATGGCACGCCTTCGCTTTGGCGATAAAGTTCGTCTACAAAGTCATCACTCACGGGCCGGTCGAGCGTCGCTACTATCAGCTTGGCCGTTTCACACCAGTCAAGGGGCTGAAGTTCGATCTCGGTCACGGGATACCGTTGTTGGAGTGCAAATCGCCAAGCTGTCAGTGGCTGCTCATCTTCACATTCTTCACTCTTGATCACGCCCACGATGAGAAGCCGCGGTTGCTTACGGTGCTCACCAGATGTTTCTGGGCCGACTTCGCGCAAAAAGCGTAGCAGATAGCGCAGCCAGTTCAACGTCTCAGAGTCACACCATTGCAGATCATCGATGACGAGCAGAACAGGTTGTCTGGCCTGCAAAAATAGATGTGCAAGTGCTTCGAAGATACGAGCACGCTGCCATTCTGTAAATGGAGATGGTTGTGAACTAAGCTGAGACTGACCTTCACGCAATTGGGGCCACAATTCCAGCAGTTCATTCCGCCATACTTGCTTTAGCGTAGTGAAGGCTTGTTGAAAAGGCGCTTGTTGCAATAAACGGACTATCGGAGCAAACGCACATTGTGCCTCGGAAGCAAAGCACGTAATCTTCGCCGTGCTACCACCCTGGCAGCGCGTCCAGATGAGAAATTCTTCGGCCAGTCGAGTATTGCCGATGCCGGTTTCGCCAGTGAGTAGAACAACATGTGGACGATCGTGTATTGCACGGTGCCATGTTCTCTGTAGCTCTTGCCACGCTGCATGGCGTCCGATTAGTGGTGTTGATGAATTCTCTTCTGTAGACAAAATAGTTGCTTGCGTCAAGGGTGCTTTCGGATGTTTTTCCTGACACAGTTGCTCAAACAGCATCTGGGTTGCAGGTGCAGGTTCGACTTCTAATTCATGCCACAAGGTGGCCACACAGTTATGATAGATGCCTGTAGCACTGACACGATCATCGTTGAGTGTATAGAGGCGCATGAGATGGCGATAGCTCTCTTCACGTAAAGGATCATGACTCAATAGAAGATGTGCGTAATTCATTGCCGCTACATACTCACGCCGTGTCTCGAGCAGCGCTATAAGCTGTTCAAGCGCTTGCAGGTAGCGTCTGCGTAGACGCTCCTGTTCGGGAAAGATCCAATCATCGTAGAGTGTAGGTAACAGATCACCTTTATATAATGCCACTGCTTCCATAAGCAACGTCTCCATTCGGTCAGAATCCTCTGCGGCTGCTCCTGCTTGTTGAAGAATCTGGTCGAATTCGACCACATCTACTATGAAGCGATCATCGCTGCGCCACTGGATAGCATGACGAGTCATCTGTAGAAAATGTTTGGCATCGGGCCACTGCCTACGAAGCTGGAAAAGGAGATTGCGCAAGTTTGTACGTGCTTGCTGCTCGGACGTTTCTTGCCAGAAGAGAAAGGCTAACTGTTGGCGCGTTTGAGCCACATCATGACGTAGCACCAAATAAGCCAGGAGGGATTGCAGACGCGGCTGATGTATCTGCGTGATCAGTTGACCTTTATAACGTATCTGAAAACAACCAAGGAACCGAAATTCAAGTGGTGCTTTCAGGACCACATGAGTCTCCAACGGTCACCTCACAAAAATAAACTGTCTTTCAGCAATTAAGGAATCGGAATTAAATAACTTGAACAGATTCTTCGTTTCACTCGAGAATGACATGTTCAACTTATTTAATGCTCATTCCTAAATAGCGATTATTTTCCCAAAACAAAAAAACCCTAGCAGGGAATCCCTCTAGGGTCATAGGAGCGCTTTATACTAAGTACTGCCATAAATTAATAATAAATTTGGCCTTTTTCTAGTCGGGTAGAATCGGCAAATTTATTTTGAATGTATGAGCGAGTGGCATATATCTAAGCGACGCAGGCTACCATATCTAGGGGGATTAAGAAACCTGTTCAATTCAGTTGATACGGCTCATGGCCGAAATTATCTTTCGCTATTTGCCAAAATCCTCTTCGGAAGGAAGGTGTTTTTCCTCTTATTTTAGTTCAATTCCTGGGGTGGTTCATTTTAGCTGGATAGATAGGTTTACACTTTTAGAAACAGAAAGAACGTTTATATTCTCTGATTTCGCCGGTTCTCAGAGAGAAAACGGTCTCATATAGATTTTTGTCTATATATCAAAAGTGTAAACCTAATTTTGAACCACCCCCAATTCCTTTATATATACACTCGTCATATGGATAGAAAACAGACTGGTCAAGTAATCAGTCTTTTCTTCGCCATCTGGCTATGTGCTATCCCCCATGAGTCTTCGCTCTATCATAGACTGTGCGCATGCATATGGGTACATGAGTAGACCTATTCATACGCCAACACTTCCCGCACTGTAAGGCGTGACGCATTGCGCGCCGGAACAAAGCTAGCCAGCCCGCTCAAAATCGCCACAAGGAGTAGCCAAAGCAAAAGACCATTCACCGAGTAATCGAAGCTAAGCGGCGTTCCCATCATCAATTCGCCGATGGCATCGCTGAGCCACTTGCTTAAGGGCAGGGCAAGAAATGCACTCAGGAACCAGCTAATCAGGCCAATCGCAACGCCCTCACGCACAAAGACTTGAGACACACCGTGGCTGGGTGCACCAATGGCGCGCAAGATGCCGATCTCGCGGGTGCGTTCTAACACGTTGATGCTCATAGCACCCATCAAACCTAATCCGCCCACAACTGCCAACAGCACAGCCATGACCAGCATCAAGTTGATCACAATCCCGAACATGGCACCCGCCTCATCAAGTTCGCGAGCCAGTGTCCCGACCCCGCTCACATCCATGCCGACATCTCCATAGTGTGCCTCCAACTCCTTAGTTACCTCATCGACAAAGGCACGTTCGTCGCTGGCTGTTGCAATCAGTGCAACGTCCGCTCTGCCCGTAGTTCCAGTCACCTGAGAAATGTAATCATAGTTTGCATAGATCATCGAAGCGGCCGTGCCGACTGCGATTCCCACAACCTGGTAGGTGCGTTCTTTGCCCGCAATTGTGAGCACAATTTCGCTGCCCAGCTCGATATCGGGTTCATCTTTGAGGGTAAATGCAGTGACGACGATGGCATTGATATCCTCGGTTGTCAGCCAGCGCCCTGCTGTCAACACGGGTGGGGCAATGAGCTCCGAATCAACATGTGGAGCAAAGACATAGATCGTACCACCCTCGCTGCCATCGGGACGGACGCGGCGGGCAACGGATTGCGCCCACGTGTCAGCCTTGGCAACACCTGGAACGGCCAGTGCTTCCTGCTCGATTCTAGCGGTCCGATAGGGGCGGGAGAAGATGATCATGGTGTCAAAATCCCATGCCACCAACAGATCATCAAGCGTTCGGAAGAGCGAGGCCTGAACGCTGAAGACGGCAATGAAGATAGCGCCACCGAGCGTCAAGGTGATCAACGTCAACACTAGACGTCCTTTGCTGCGAAAAGTATTGCGCAATGACAAAATCCATGGCCGCATCAGTAAACGACGTAGCGACCAGAGGACCGATCCAGAAAGAATGCGGTCGATAATGTTTGTGCCAAACTGTTGTTTGTCGAGCTGATATGTGCTCATTGCCTCGGAGGCTGAAAGACGTAGCCCCGATAGAAATGGATAGAGCGATGCAAGCATCGGTACCAATAGCCCGACTCCGATCTGAATCAACAGTGCCTCGGGCGGCGTATCGATCTGAACCAAGTCAAAGTTAAAGAAGCCAGCCATAAAGCGGCTTAGGGTATGTGCGCCGACAATAGAGAGCGGCGCAGCTAGCAACAGAGCTATAGCTCCATAGAAGAGCACGAGTCCAAGATACATACCCATAATTTGCGTCGTGCGAGCGCCAATGGCCTTCATGATACCGATCTGGCGTTTCTGTTGTGCCAATAACGCTGTGACTGTATTGACGATCAGAAAGGTGCTGAGGAAAAGGGAGAGCACTGCCAGCACGCCCATGGCCAAGAGAATTGCGTTTAACACGTCATCAAGCGGGATCTGCCCTGGCTCTGCTGTCAAGCTTAGCGGGATGGTGTAGCCATTTCGTTCAGCCCTATTTTTCACTGCGTTGATCACGTCTTGAACCAATTCTGCATCGGTCGGATCGGTTACAGCAATGTCCAACTCATTGAATCCATAAGGCTCTCCCAACCATTCGAGCGTCTCAAAGGTGATGTAGCCATAGGGTGACCCGTCAATCTGCGCTGGGAGTTGGGCCAAATCATGTGCGAGACCAGCGATTGGCAAGATGCGCTCCTGCCCATTTGGCATCTCTATCCGCAAGCTGTTGCCAATTTCTGTCTGAAGCACCGGAAGCGCTGCCCGCTCGATCAAAATGGCGCGGTCGGGTGGTGGCCAAGCACCCTGGTCTGCCCAAATTTTGTTGACCTGCATCTCATCATAGTCGTCGATGACAAAGAGCGTGATGTTCTCCCATGCTCCGGCCTGCACTTCGACCCGGGCAGCAATCAGCCGACGCGCTTCGACCTCGGCCACACTGTCCATATGGCCCACTGCACGAACAAATTCCTCGTCAAACAACTCTGCCGTGCGCACAACGCCACTCGATGGATTGATCTGGGCATAGCTCTTGGCAAGCTCTGTGGAAAGAATGCTCTGTGAACTGACAATCATGCCCACGGCAAATAAACCAACGGCGATTGACAACACAATGATCACAGTGCGTAGCTTGTGGCTCCATAGATCGTTTAGAACTTTGTACCAACGCGAGCTAATCATCTTGCCCTCTTTCTATATTCATCAGACAAAATTGTGCAAATGCAATAATGTTTCTCTAACGAAAACATCGATTTGCGCAATTTTCTTAGATGAACCTCTTTCTATCTTACAGAACAGCTTCCAGACTTAACTCTTCCTGAATTCGGTCATCATTTACCTCTGCAACCTCACTCACAAGTTCACCATCGGCCAAAGTAATTGTTCGGGTCGCCCATTTCTCTACATCTTTGTCGTGGGTGACGAGCAGAACGGTTTTGCCTTGCTTTGACAATGCTTGGAAGACATCCAAAACTGTCGCGGAGGTGACGGAGTCGAGGCTGCCTGTCGGCTCATCGGCCACAAGAATGGGTGGATCGTTGGCCAGTGCACGTGCGATGGCAATGCGTTGCTGTTGTCCTCCCGAAACCTCGGACGGCAATTTATGGGCATGTTCGGCAATCTCCACCTGATCCAGCAGCGCTAATGCACGCTTGCGTCGTTGCCGAATCGAGAATTTTTGAACAAAATCCATGGGCAAAGTCACATTCCGCAAGACGCTCATATTGGGCATCAATTCAAACATTTGAAAGACCACCCCCACATTCTGTCCCCGCCAACGAGCGGCTCTTTCCGGACTTAGTTGATGCACTGGTGTTCCATTGATCCAGATTTCACCCGACGTCACACGATCAAGTCCCGTAATCATGTTAACCAGCGTCGTTTTTCCTGCCCCAGACTTGCCAGTAATGACGAGAAACTCGCCTGGGAAGACTTGAATATCAATGCCCTTGAGAGCTGTCACAGGTTTGGCCTGGTTGGTATATGTTTTAACAAGCTGTTGGATTTGAATAACCGGTTTAGGCATCAGTTCATCCATTCATCAACTATTTTGCCATCGGCAAGCTGTACTGTACGCTGTGCTCGCCTGGTCAGGTCTGCATCATGCGTCACCATCAAAATTGTCTTGTTGCGCTTGACCAGATCTTCAAAGAGACGCATCACCTTTTCGGCAGTTTTTGAATCGAGATTGCCGGTCGGTTCATCGGCAGTCAATAGGGGCGGATCATTGGCCAATGCACGTGCGATCGCGACACGCTGTTGCTCACCGCCCGATAGAGTGACAGGTAGCTTATGCGCCTGGTCGGCCATGCCGACTAGTTCTAGCAAATGGAGCGAGCGGTCGGGACGGTCGACGAGTGGTATCTGATCGCTGTAGTCCATGGGCAAGAGGACATTCTCAACGGCTGTTAGGGTTGGAAGCAGTTGGAAGAACTGAAAGATGACCCCCACCGTACGTCCGCGCCAGAGTGCGATCTCTTCCTCAGATAGAGTATGGATCGCCGTATTTTCAACGATCACGCTCCCAGTAGTGGGTCGATCAATCCCAGTCAGCATGTTGAGCAAAGTCGACTTCCCACTTCCCGACTTGCCAATGATGGAGACAAATTCTCCCCGCTTTACCTCGAAATCGATATTTCGCAATGCATGAAATTCTCCAGCTTCGGTGACAAATGTTTTTGTAACGTCTTCGAGACGGAGAAGTGAGCCTGTTGTCGACAGGCTCACTTTGTGCGAACGACTCCGTATACCCACATTTGGCGTTCTCCACATCCGACCAAATAAACCATTGCGCAATAATGCTGGGATCGTTTGTAGGCTAGCGCTCTTTAACCTGTGCAGATTGAATTGAGAATCAGAAAAGTTTCTTGCTGCCATGGACAGCTCCCATTTCCAGTACCTATCGAATGAAGACAGGTAGATAGAGAAGCGTTACCTCAAAGGGTGCATATGGACCGTATTCGTCGATTGTTCCGTCCAAATTGACCACCTGTAGCCAATATCTGTATGTTTGGCCGGGCTCGACTGCTGTGTCAACGTAACGATAACTGGCTCCAGATATGCTGTCGACGGCTAAGATGATAGATGTTGTTCGTTGAACTGCCAGTGTCCGCTGATCGTCTCTACTGCGTAAAATGTGATAACCGTACGTATTGTATTCGGTTCCAGTTTCCCACTGTAGCATAATATTTTCGCCATAAAAGTGTGCTGAAAATCTGCGCAATTCAATGGCTGTCGGTTCATCTGGCGGTAGCACGGTCGGCGGTTTTTTCGTACTCGTTGCGGTCGCTGTGGCAGTTGCTGTACTGGTTGGCGTCATCGTCTCAGTCGGTGTATTGGTCGGTGTATGCGTCGCCGTGGCAGGTGGCAGCTCTGTGTTGGTTGCAGTCAATGTTGCAGTGGCTGTGCTGGTCGGCGTTGCAGTTTCTGTCGGTGTATTGGTCGGTGTATGCGTCGCCGTGGCAGGTGGCAGCTCTGTGTTGGTTGCAGTCAATGTTGCAGTGGCTGTGCCGGTCGGCGTTGCGGTTGCTGTCGGTGTATTGGTCGGTGTATGCGTCGCCGTGGCAGGTGGCAATTCTGTATTGGTTGCAGTCAATGTTGCAGTGGCTGTGCTGGTCGGCGTTGTGGTTTTTGTTGGTGTATTGGTCGATGTATGCGTCGCTGTTGCGGTTAAGGTTGCAGTTTTTGTTGGCGTATGAGTCGGTGTGGCCGTTGGCGGTGATGGGGCAACACATTTGGCGACAACTCCTATTGAATCCTTGGCATAGAAGTACCAGGTTGCTTCATGTGGGATATCTAGACTCAGTAGATCCAAATTTCAGGTTTAGAGAGAGAATTTGGGCTAATTAGTTGACATAAATACGTATTTGCCAGTCAATACCTAGCATTTACGTAAAATTTAAGCGATTTCTAGATATGAAATTGGCTGTTTTTGGCAACTGAGATCTGAAAAAATGGCCCCAAAATCCCTTACTCTCCCGACTGAAAATAGTCAAAAACGCCAAATTTGGATCTACTGAGACTGAGATATTCAACCATCTTTTGGTCCTCGATCATCAAATACTGATTCATTGGATCGTTGTCCGCCCACCAGTTGTAGCGTTGGTCATTGTTTTGTTCCGATCCATCATCATCAATAACAACCAGATCAATCTGCCAACCAGGTACAAAATAACCGAGCTCAACTGCGTTATGATAGATGCTGGGTATCTGACAGTCACCACCACAGACCCAGACGCGCTCACCCCCAGTGGCAGTGTAGACTATCTGGCCCGATCCATTGTCTACTCCTGGCTCAATATCGAAACGAAATGGAGATAGTCGTTTGACAATGAAGACATCGTAGCCATCTTCTAAAATATACTCATTCACTCCTTCACCTTGCCATTTTACTCTAGGCAAAGTGTCACGACAGCTTGACTCACCCTGTTGGGCCGTAACTGGTTCGCTTGACCAGGCCAACCAACTCAATATAGAGATTAGACAGATAAGCAGAATAATCGGAAATACTCTCCGCACTCTTCTACTTATCTGAGTGTATTGTTGAAAGCTAGACATGATAACCTCTTTTCATCAGGCGAGATATCGTTTGCGCGAACATCTTCTCTGGTACAATTTAGGAATGAGCATTAAACAAATTTTGCATGTCATTATCGAGTGAAGCGAAGAATCGATGCACAACTTATTTAATCCCGATTCTTACAAACATCTGAACGTTCTTCAGTGTAAAATAAAAAAGCCCCAAATGCATGAGGCATCTGGGGAGTTATTGACCTGACTAACTGACCAGGAGTCTTTTTTCAAGGTCTATCTATTTGGTTGGCGTTTCAATCTTTGCGGCGGCTATATATACCGCACGAGCTTATAAATACAAAATAAATTTGCACAGTTTTAGCCGAGTCAAGACGACAAATTTATTTTAAATTTATGGCCATGGACAGTATATCTACAGATTGCGCGTTGCGACGATATCAACCCCTGTTTCCAAAACATTGGGTACAATGACGTCACCAATGTGGATCGGTGTCTGTACATGAACGTGCCGAAGTGTGCGACAGACGTCCATCACCAACTCTTTGGGAACAGGAATATTGGTTTTGACTGGCAGACGAGGATGGGCACCACCGCTTGCGCTCACTGTCGTGGTCACCATCCGCTGAGGCGCAACGTGTTCCTGTTCAGCATATTCTTTACCCTTCTTGCATGAGAAACCACGGACTTCGACAATGTCGCCAGATTCATCTTCGTCTACTTCCAGCCGACAGCCAAGTGGGCAACCGATGCATAAATAGTTTGCGGTTGTAATTGTCATTTTTCTAAATCCGCATTCATTTGAGTGTAATCAACCAATTATCGAGGGAAAATGTCCACCCGCAACGCCTCGTCGTGAAAGCTCTGCAAGAAGCGCGGACGCAGTTTGAGATTCACCATCTCAGCAGGAAAGACATAGCGTAACTTCTTTTCATGCACCTTCTCCCCTGACAGCGTTCCTAGTCGGATCCGACACATGTCTAGCGGTTTGCGTACGCGCATGTAGATAGAGTGCTCGCGCTCTGTCGAAATGGTGTGAGGGACACAATAAGCCACATTCTCACCAGGAACCAGACGAACATTGTCCTGTGGCAGCAAGTGTCCTGTGGCGAGTTGCGCAGCGTGCAACCCTGCCAGCGCAGCCTCCTGACTCACAAAATCGACCAAATCATGGATGTGTACTGTGTTGCCGCATGCAAAGACGCCATTCAGAGAGGTCTCCATATTGCTGGTCACGATAGGCCCCTTCGTCACTGGATCCATACGCACGCGCAACTGATGAGCCAGTTCATTGTCGGGAATAAGACCAATCGAGAGCAGCAACGTATCGCAGGCAATCTCACGTGCCTGGTTTAGCACGGGACGTAATTGCTTATCCACAGCTGCAACAGTGACGCCCTCTAAGCGTTCATTGCCACGGATATCAACCACCGTCGTCGAAAGATGTAACGGAATGTCGAAGTCGTGCAGGCACTGGACGATATTGCGGTTCAGTCCATTGGCATGAGGCATGAGTTCATAGACTCCTTCCACCTCTACGCCCTCTAATGTCAGCCGTCTAGCCATAATCAGGCCAATATCGCCCGAGCCGAGAATCACGGCGCGGCGACCCGGCAGTAAGCCCATAATGTTTACAAACTTCTGCGCCAGTCCCGCAGTGAGAACACCAGAGGGCCGCGCCCCAGGAATGCGAATTGCGCCCCGCGTCCGCTCACGTGCCCCCATCGCAAGCACGACAGACTTCGCTTTGACCAACTTCACACCTTCTCCACCACCCATGATCTTGACGCTCATCTTTTCACCATCACTCCTGGTATCTACATCCATGAGGTAGGCATCGGTGATGACGTCCACCTCTTTTTCGAGCGTCTGTTCGAGCACGCGTTGAGCATATTCAGGACCGGTCAATTCTTCCTTAAAGTGATGGAGACCAAAGCCGGAATGAATGCACTGAAGCAGAATGCCACCTGCCTCCGGCTCACGGTCCACAACAAGCACCCGTTCTGCTCCGGCTTCCCGTGCAGCGAGTGCTGCGCCCAATCCTGCGGGTCCACCACCTGCAACTATGACATCATAGCGATCCTTGAAATGAGCACCTTTGTGGCTAATCATGCCGGAACCTCCGCACGCTCTTGAACAATCCACGAAGCGCCACCTTTTTTGGTGACTGCTGCAATGGGTATATCTCGCTCACGCGCCAACAATTCCATGCAGCGTTCTGTACAGAATCCGCCTTGACAGCGTCCCATTCCTGCCCGTGTCCGGAACTTGATGCCATCCAGAGTATGCGCACCACGTTGGATGGCATCGACCACTTCGCCTTCGGTGACCGTCTCGCAACGACAAATCAAGCGACCGTAGAGCGGATCACGTGCTGCCAGAGCAATCTGCTCTTCTGTGGATAGAGCCGCAAAGTGCACAGGCTGTGGTAGCGATGCGATAAAGCTTTTGTTGCGCGCCAACTGCAACCCTTCATCACGCAGAATATCAATGACCATCTCTGCAATAGCTGGGGCTGCTGTTAGGCCTGGTGATTGAATGCCCGCTACATTGATAAAGCCGCGTTTCGCTGTAGGACCAATAATGAAGTCCTCACCATCGGCGGGTGCCCGCAGGCCAGCAAATTCGGCAATGCAATCGCGCTCACTGATGCCAGGAACGAGTTGGCGGACAGAGGCAAAAACTTCTTCGCCACCCGCCATCGTCGTCGTTTGTTCCTCTTTATCATTTGTATTGTATGCTGTTGGTCCAACCATGATTGTGCCGTCGAAGGTCGGTATAACGAGTACCCCCTTAGAAACAGGCGTTGGGCAAGGGAAAATGACACGCTTGACCAATCCCCGAAGTCGTTTGTCGAGCAGATATTCTTCGCCTTTGCGTGGGTGGATGGTGAAGGTGCCGACACCCGCCATCGACGCGACTTCATCGGAGAAGAGGCCAGCCGCGTTGATGATGAAACGTGCCTGAAAATCACCTTGATTGCTGTGGATAACCCAACCATCTGCGGTTTCGCTAAGAGCCGTCACGAGACAACTGGTCGTCAGATGTAACCCATTGCGTACAGCACTCTCGGCCAATCCAAAGACGGCTTCGTAGGGATTGATCACGGCGGTTGTCGGTGCATAGACAGCCGCAACAACCTGATCGGTCAAATTGGGTTCCTTATGCAAGATGCGTTCACGGTCCCATTGTTCCACCCCCAGGATACCCTTGGCTTTCGCATGGTACAGCAGTTTGTGCAGTTCGGGTAGTTGGTCTTCATGTAGCGCAACGGTCAACTCACCAATGCGCTTGAAGCCAAACCCCAACTCATCACATAAACTGTCCCACATCTGGTTCCCCACCCACTCTAGCTTGCCTTTGAGGGTGTCTGGTGCTGCGTGATGACCACCGTGGATGATACCGCTGTTGGCCTTACTGGTACCAAAGCCAACTTCGGCTTCCTTGTCCAATAAGGCAACACGTAGACGGTAGCGCATCAATTCGCGTGCAATGGCACAACCGATGACGCCTCCACCGATAATGATTACATCACAAAGCATGATTGCCCTTTCCTATATACTAATAGATAAGCCACTTAAACTTCGTGCATTCATAACGACACTTAGTCTGAACAATTTTGGAATGAATGTACGAAGATTAAATGATGTGGCTTATAAGGCACTTAAACTCGGTACAATCGCATCATTTTATACCTTGGCAGATCTAAGAACCAGCTTCATTCGTTTCATCATTGAGCGTCGTTGTTTGTGCTGACATTTATTATAACGAGAGGCAGGCGTACTTGAATGATTGGAAATCCAATTGACTCATAGGCACCAATATCACAAGAATTACCTATAGGGCGAACACCCCCACGCTGATCGGTGGAAATTAAACCGCCCACAATGTTGCTACAACTACCATTATCAATCGCTGGACTAATGGAGTAAAACGCATGGGTTAAAGTAGGACCACCATTCGCCGCAAGTGGACGTAACCAAGCATACTGATCCTGAATAACAGATTCTGTGAGGCCCTGAATAACACATTGCTCTGTGTCTTGTATCAAGTTGTTTCCAAATGAGACAAATGTCCCATGGCAATCAGGTCCAGTATGGGCAGTATGATTTGCAGCAACGATGGTATTCCTCATGCTTACTCTATTTTCATTATAAATTCCACCTCCATCGCCACCATCTCCAGGTTGCCCCCCAAAACTCTGGCCGCCAAGGCCTGTCTGGTTCCCACTAATCGTTACATTGGTTAGCGTTACAGTCTGCCTGTTGAAGAGGCCAGCACCGTCTCCCCCCGAACCACCTCCTGAAAACCCATAGCCACCAAGACCTGTTTGGTTCTCGCTAATTGTGCTGTTTTCAACATAAAGTGTGCCGGCATTAAAGATCCCGCCACCATTGCCACCATCACCGCCTAAACCATGTGTGCCACCTCCATCCCCTGCCCTATATGTCGTATTGGTCGAGATAGTACTACTCGTTAGCGTAAAGATGCCAGCATTGAAGATCCCTCCGCCAGCGGCACCGTCTCCTCCAATAACCCCCGGCGGAGCGACTGTCCTGTTCCATTGACCAGTCGCATTCTTTTGCACAGTACTGTTTGTCAAGATGACTATACCTGTGTTGAAGATCCCTCCTCCTCTTCCTCCCTGGCCACCAGATACGCCGAGATCGCCCTTTCCCCCATGTCCAGCGAGATTCTCGTCGATCACACTGTCGTTTACAATCAATGTCCCCCGATTGAAGAGACCAGCACCGTCCCCTGCATGTCCACCTGGAAAGCTATTGTCGAATGTGACAGACGCATTACCACCATTTCCAGTACTGTTGCTCCGGATAATCAAATTGTTCAAAGTCAAGAAACCAGCATTCAGGATCCCGCCACCATCTTCAGCAGAACAAGGTTCGTTCCCGGTCTCGCCACAGCCACTATCAGCACCGTTTGTGGTGCGTCCATTGCGCACTTGGACGCCCGAAATTGCGACGGTGACACCTGTTGTGATATCGAATATCCGGTCGAGTTGATTGCCGTCAATCAGAGAGCTACTGGAGTGAACACCGCTAATTGTCAGGTTACTGAGAATATCGAGATCCCCTCTATTATTCCCATCCTCGCCACCACCGCTCAATGAGAGTGTGTAGATTCCAGTAGGGAGTGTAATCAAATCATCCGCCACCCCTGATTGACATGAATCTACTATGCTATCCGTGTTAGCGGCTTGAATAGCCTCACGGAGCGAACAGTCACCATCGTTATTTAATTCGTCCTCTAGTGTGTTAACCGCAATAACACCACCGGATGCGACAACAATTGAGATCAGACAGAAGATCAATACAATCGTAAACGACACAATTAAGCTGAATCTGATGACAAATGATGGCGTTAATCGCCAATATTCTCGAACAGTATTCTTCGTCATATGTCCCACACATCTAGGTTTTATTGACATTTAGCGTGCGCTCTCAGAGCACTGGTTGCGTTGCGCGATGATTTCTCGGAGGAGAGCTGTCAAATGTCAACGGTCCCTAATATTTGCATCTCAATGTCAGCTGTTTTGCTGCATTGAACCTAAGTTTCGTATTTTGAGAGATTTCGTGTCTCGACTCTCCTATCTTCTGACTTGATCGGGGAACACGATATGACTCGAAAGCGGGATCTCTCCAGGGTTTAGAGTAACCCACAATCACGAAAGTAGTTGCTGTCATCACACTCGTTGCATTACGCGCAATGACCGTTGCCATGTATTCACCAGGTTGTCTATATGCATGACGAATGCTCGCACCATGGGCTGTGTAACCATCGCCGCAGTCCCATTCATAGCGTACGTTGGAGCCGGTTCCGACCGTTGCATAGAGCCAAGTAGCATGACCAAAGGTCGTTGGTCCATCGTTATGGGCGTTCAAAGCTGTAATCGCCACCTCCCGAATACCCGGAGGGGTAGTATTTGTCTGCTCTATCTTGATAACATTCATTCGCTCACAGCCACCTCCTCAAGCGATGTTGCCAATGGCTTTCGACCAAAGACAAAGTAAGCGATGGGGCCCACAAAGTTGATAAACGAGATAAGTATCCACATGCGCTTATTGCCTCTGATCTTCTCTGCCGAACGCTGTCGAATATCCCAGAGAGCGGTAATGAGCAAAGAAACTTGGATGACTCCCATGATCACGAGACGCATTTTTGCTCGTGTCGATAGAGCTTGCCAGCTTGTTTTTTTCATCATGATTGTTTCTCCCAAAGCTTGGTGTTAGCTATGTTTGCCGAGAGTCCATCAAGCACCCCCTGATGCAAGTTTCATACCGAGCATTCTGTGCGCGAGGGATGCTTGGTGTCATACCTTCTACACGTAGCTTACCGCAGATACAGATGAGATACATCTGTCAAATGGATAGATTGAAACCTAGTCAGATGGGGGGGGTAGAACGTTCAGGGGATGGTAAGAAGGGACAAAATTTACACTGAGTAAGTGTAAAAAAATTTCTTCTGTAGAGTAGAGTTGTTCCGAATGAAGGAATGGCAAGGTGACAGTCACTTCACGAGCAATACCCTGACGAACGAAAGTGACTATCACCTCACTTCCGCGTTATTTTGGAACAACTCTAGTACTGACAGAGAAGGGCTTCTATTGATCTTGTGCACATCGAAAACCGACTGTTGCATATCCATAGGCGGGATCTTCATGACTACGATTGGCCGTGCGCGCCTGCTCCGCAGTATTGGCAAAAGACGCTCCACGGACAACCCGGCCCGCTCCTTCACCACGCCGATTAGAAGGACCAGTTGGATCGGTATCGTCTGCCACACTGTAGTAATCAACCTTATACCAATCAAGCACCCATTCGCGCACATTGCCACCCATATCCAAGACCCCGGCTGGCGAACTATCATCAGCAAATGTGCCAACAGTGGCTGTGTCCGGTAAATAGGCATTAACATTGACCCGTGCTGCGGCAGAATTATTACCCCAAGGCCAGAGTGCTTTTGCGTTGCGCCTTGCATCCCAACCGGCTGCCATCTCCCATTCTGCTTCGGTGGGCAATCGCTTGCCGCGCCAAGTACAATAGGCTTTGGCCTCGGACCAGGGAATGTGAATGGCTGGATGGTTGTCAAATCTGGGGTCGTTGAGGTAATGGGGTTCAGTTTGACTTGCGTTATTTGTGGAGGCAGTGCATTCCCCAGCTTCCACACATTGCCAATATTGACCGACCGTCACTTCCGTCCGGTCGATGGCGAAGGGTGAGAGGGTCACAGCATGGGCTGGTGATTCATCCTCCTGCCCCAGACCAGGAGGGCTCCCCATTGTAAAGGGGCCGCCGGGGATCGATACCATACTCTCTTCAACCGATGTAAGTTGTTCTGGGGTTGAGCGCTCTAACCTGGGCGTAGTGGGCTCTGCCCGGAGTTGCCAGACCAAGATATCGAGCGGACGCAAAGCCCACCCGTGCTGACCATCCCAGATTTCAACCTCCAACCAACGCCAATCTTCGCTGCGTCCAGTGATCGAGAGGGTTTGCCCGGCGCCAAAGCGAGCAATGAGTGGTGCAGACTCCTGTGGCGCATTGCGCACGAGCAGCACATCAGCCGCAGGCACCGTCAATTCTGCTGATGCATTGCTCCAAGCACGAAATGCGACCACCCCCAAAGCAATGACGACCAAAATGGGAATAACCAGACATCCAATAAACATCTGCGTGGTAGGCCTGGGGGCAGTTACACTTCGATGTTTGGCGCTCGCTTGAGAGCCTGCTGATGTACTGACCATAGATTACTGCGCCTCGCTCTGCGGCATGGGCAGTAGCGGAATAACCTCTTTGTCCGTATTCCAGCGCAATGGAGCGGGTAATCCCTCTTGATCCATGCGGATTTGACAGACATCGATACAGTCACCGCATAGAATGCACTGACCAAAGCCACCATTCATCGGATCCTTGAAATCCATCTCCCGCGGCGATAACTCCATTGGACAAACCTGGGTACAAAGACCGCAATCGACACAGGCGCGACTGGTATCAAAGGTGATTCGCAAGGAGTTTTCCTGCGTAACGACTGTGAGGTACATACCAAATGGACAGAGCCCTTCGCAGAACTTGAAGCCCAAATAGTGCAAGACCCCAAAGGCCAGGATCACGAGTCCCCCAAAGGCCGCCCAAACCCAAATAAAGTAGGGATGAGCAGGCTGGAAGAAGGTTCCCATGTCGATGACCCAATTTATGACGACCAATGTGGCAGCGATAGAAAATAGGATATTGCCAGCAACGAGAATCAGCGTTCTTCGCTTATGGCGGCGCAGACGATGGTTGATGAGCAATCCCAGCCGGTTGAGCAATCCCCAGGGACAGATCCACCCGCAGAGCAGACGGCCAACAAAGTAATTCTCAAAGAAATTGATGAAAAAGGTGCCCAGCCACAAGATCACAACTGCCTGGATCGCTATCAACTGCGAGACTTCATGACCAAGCAGCCAATATCGATCATTTGTAAAATCGAGCTTGAGCCAACGTAACTGAGGCACAACAACAAATGAAATGACAACCAAGAGTTGTACGACCCACCGATATTTAGTGTAAGTCGTCACTGGTTTCCAATGAGCAATGCGAATCTCAGGAATCTTGGTTGGCCGAAAAGTTGGCCGGTTAAAAAATGTTGGTTTTGCCATCGTTACTTAAACCACAGGCGGACCATTCCAGATCGCCGTAATCGTTAATATGGTGATAATCACAATTACCAGAACAACCACAGCCACCATCGCCGTCGTTAGATCAGTGGCACCGTCTCTGTTGTTGGGGGAGTCCATTCTTGTTCTGCCTTTCTTTCTTCTGGATGCTGATCTGTTTGTAAGCCTAATCGATTCCTGCGCCTTTGGTAAAGCTGTATCACCAAGAGAAAAATGCTGGTTACCGTCAACAATCCAAGACTATTCCTTGCCAAATATCATTTTTCAAACTGCTCTGGAAATTGTTGTGACAGCGCAATGAAGTAAGGGCTGACGTCTTGTGGAATCGTATCCAGGCTCGTATAGGGCAGGTTGCTGACCGCATTGACGGTCACTATGCCAGAGACAAAGAATGCCACCAGAAACACGAACTGAAATCGTTCAATTGTCTTTTCCATACAGGATTCCCTCATCGTAAGTGGAATACGGAGAGTTGTTAGAAATCAAGGACTCAGAGATTTCTGGGATTGAAAGAGAGATAATCTCACATCACGACCCAAAATTGCGGCGTTTAGGGTTTAAAAACTGGGATGCTTCACCAGCCCCACGTCCATCTTCACCATAACAACCAATACAGTATGTGTCATAGACACGCTTTGGGTGAGCGATAATCATCATATTACAAGATGTTCGCTTAACCCCCTGCCATCAGCCCCTCACGAGCCATATAAACTGCAGCCTCAGCGCGATTCCTCAATTGCAGCTTCTCCAGAATGTGTCGGACATGTGTCTTCACCGTGTTTTGTGAGATCCCTAATGCGCCTGCAATCTCTTTGTTTGTCATACCGGTGCCAATTAAGGACAACGTATCTACTTCTCGATCTGTGAGTGCTTGTGGTTGAGGGAAAGCGAGTTGGCCAAGGAGTCGCTCCGTCATCGTTTGGGGGAAGAAAGTTTCGCCCGCATTGATACGCCGGATCGTTTCGATTAATTGAGAAGCATCATCTGTTTTTGTTAAAATTCCCCATGCTCCTGCCTGGACAGCATTGAGCAACTCATCATCAGTTGCCGAAATAGCCAAAAAGAGCACTCGAGAACTTGGACAGAGCGAACGGATTCGGCCTGTTGCTTCAATTCGGTTCATGCAGGGTAATCGAATATCTGTGACGATGATGTCGGGTTCTAACTCGATTGCTTTGGCAACGGCCTCTTTTCCGCAAGTTGCTTCTCCAACAATCAAAAAATCGGCTTCTCTAGAAAGAATGAGGTCCAACCCTTGGCGTAAAATAGTGTGATCATCTACCAACAATATGCGAATCAAGATAACCCTCTCCAATGGATGATTGGTTGATAATTATGATACTCATACGGTTATTGTAGTTAAGAAACGATAGCGATTGTTCAGGCAGGTGGTTGGTTGGCGACCTACCCAAGTGGCTAGTGCAGCGAGGAATAAGTCTCCATAGAAAGAAAGTTCCCCGTGCGTCTCGTCCGATCTAGGCCAACAGGCAAGACGCACGGGGACCGACTCTCTGAGTCAGGAATGCTCGGCTGCATAGTCATGTACATATTGCTGAACAGGGTGGAGTTGCATTGGGAACATACGTAAGGTTTCTGTAGGATCAACCTGATAACCCGCTGCATACATCAACATCAATCCCGCATACGATGCCTCGATGGAATCATTTGCATGCTCCAATTGATGCTGTAGCGCTTCGACCGAAACCTGTTCGATCTCGCAGTGCTCTCCGCTTGCCCCCTCAAACATACGCACGATCTCTCTGGGGCTAACAACTTCTGGTGCAGCGATGGGTAAGATCGCTTTATGAACATCCGGGTTGTCAAGCGTAGCGACGATGAGACGGGGTAAGTCCTTATAAGAAACCCAACTGATAGGTCTTGTACCGTCTCCATAAATGCGCAGCCAGCCGTTATCCCCCTTGGAACTGGTCGTCGGGTTGAGCCAAGATTCCATGAAATATCCAGGGCGAATGATTGTATAGCCAAGGCCGCTCGTTTGCAGACGATAGTCAATTGCATGTTTGGCAATGGTCAGCGGGCATTCGGTCTCAGGGTGCGTCTGGAGCGAAATATAAGTCATATGTTTTACATTTGCACCCTTGGCTGCATCAATCAGCTTCAAGTGACCATCCCGGTCGACAGACCAAATGGAGTCTCCCGCCTGCCGTGTTCGCATCGCAGTTGCTGTGGAGATGACGGTCTTTATCCCTTCGCAAGAAGCGTCGAGAGAGAGTCGATCCTTGAGATCACCATAGACCAAATCCACACCCAATTGACGAAGCTGATCGACTTTTGCCAAATCAGATGTCTCACGCACCATTGCTCGAACGGGCATATCCATTGCTCGCATCAGGCGCACAATCTCGCCGCCCAGCTGACCAGTCGCGCCAATTACTAAGTTCATCTGGATACCTCATAATAATATATAGATTTCGGAAGGAAGATGTTCCAACCGTTTCCTTCGACATGCTCAGGGAGCGGTTGGAACATCTTCCTTAAAAACTATCGATAGAACTACGCTGCAACAGGCTCGGGCATACCCGCAATGTAGTCCAGAATGTCGAAAACAGTAATGATCCCGACCAAGACACCTTCATCCATCACGGGCAGAGCGCCAATGTCATTGATGTTGAGCCAATGAGCAGCTTGCTGCAAAGTGGAATCTGGCTCCGCAGTAATCGGCTCCGCAGACATCATTTCTCCAGCGGTCATGTCCCGTATTTCATGGCTGCGCACGACATCCATGTCCAACACTGGTATATTAACGGCCAAGCGAATATCCCGCTCTGAAATGATCCCGACTAAAAGACCATGTTGGACGACGGGCAGATGTCGGCAGCCTACATTGCGCATGAGTTCAAGTACCTGGCTCAAAGGTGTATCCGGATGAACCGTATTGGGGGTTGTCACCATCAAATCGCGTACGAGTACCATCATTTGCTCCTTTCAGTTATACTCACTAGACCGCAATGGGTTGCTCTAAGTGCTTATCCGAAAAGTTCTGTGACGACATATTCTTACTCGAGTAACCGGTCGGACTCACAACCACTTTTCGGATGGGTTCTAAGTCGGTCCTGTTCACGAAGTAGGCGCCTAGCGCCACCGAAGGCGAAACATGGACCACTCCTTGAGCGGTTGCGGTCTAATGATGCTCTGCACTGATCCTATTCAAAAGTGTGTACCACAAAGTGTGTAAATGAAGTCATTTCTCTGACTGAGTAGTCACCATTTACACACTTTGGGACACACTCCCTACTCAAGGGCAAAAATCGATAAGTCGCCTTCAAGCGTGCCCAAGTCGATCAAACCATCTTCAATTGTCCAGATATAAGCATGAACGAAACCCCAGAAAGTCTCACTACAACCGACAATCTGGCCACGATCGTTCAAACCGTGGGCATAGCTCCATGTGCCGCCTAGTGTACCAAGATCGATCATTCCTTCATCCTCGGTCCAAAGGAACGCGTGAGCGTGCCCCGATTCATCCGCGCTGTAGCCAGCAACCTGACCACGTTCGTTAATAGCATATGCATGGCTCCATGTGCCGCCCAATGTTCCAAGATCAATCATGGCGGTCTCCTCAGACCAGAGGAAAGCGCGAGTTTCGCCACGTTCATTCTCTGCATCACCCACAATCTGACCCGCATTGTTAATGGCACGCGCATAACTTGCGTTGCCTCCCAATGTGCCCAGATCGATCATGACCTCTAGCTCTGGCCAAAACATGGCGTGCATATGTCCAGTGCTCGTCCGGCTATAACCAATTGCTTCACCACGATCGTTGATATCTTGTGCAGTGCTATAAGCACCTTCCAAAGACCCTAGATCAACGGGTGTTCCATCCGCCTCCCACAAAACAGCATGGGTGACCCCTCGTGCAGTGAGGCTATCACCGACTACCTCACCTAGGTTGTTCAACCCATACGCATGGCTCATACGACCGCCTAGTGTACCAAGATCGATCAAATTGCCTTTCATATCCCAAAGCAGTGCATGAGTTTCACCAGCGAGAGTGCTGCCATAGCCTGCAACTTCTCCTCGTTCATTGCTGGCATAGGCGCGACTATAATCCCCAGCGAGTACACCCAAGTCCTCGATGCCACCTTTTTCGGTCCAACGCGTTGCGTGAACACCACCAGATTCTGTTTGACTATGGCCCACAATCTCGCCCAGATTACCCACGCTATGGGCGATGCTGTTCGGTTCTTGCTCTGTTTGTGAAATGACGGCAGACTGAGGGCCGCTTTCCATATGGGCCGCAAATACATTCTCCATCCCAATACTACTGATGATCAGCAGGAGCATCAGAATAATTATCATTTTGTTCATAGGTCATCTCTCCTCCACATGACAATCCTGCTCTATTCACCCATAGTGAATTACTCTCTCTGCTCATAACTTTAAAGGGAAAAACGGACAAATACCATAGCCAACTGGGTAGAATGAGGACTAGTCACCTGTCGAGTTGACTTTTTCCTTGTAGAGAAGTCTCTTAAACTTCACACATTCATAACAACTTTTAGTCTGAGCAAATTGGGAATGAATGGACGAAATTTAAATGATGTGGCTATTATGTTGTAAGGCCAATCCAAAAAATAAAATATACGCGAGAAGGTGTTAAACTAGCTCTCCAAAAGGAGCAAAAATGACAATCTCGCCAGAAATGGTTGAAGTCTTGAAAGAGACGAAGGCCATGTTAAGTGGATACGAAAGAAGGCACTTCATGGCCCAAACGGTCAAAACGATATGCGAAGGGAGTCCGACGAAAGCAGAACGAGAGTTGGGCTGGAATCGGGCGACGATAGCCAAAGCCCTGGAAGAACTAGAAGGCGGCTTCTGTTATGTCGACCAAAGCCACCGACGTGGTCGCAAAAAGCCGAAGACCATATCCCCACTTTACTGGCCGATATGTTGAAATCGCCGATCAATTCAGCCAGACCGATCCCACCTTTCGACCCCAATTGTACACTCGACTAACCGCCGCCGAAATGCGTACCCAGCTCATCGAGCAGAAAGGATACACAGATGAGGAATTGCCTGGCGAAGAGGCCATCCGCTTGAAGCTCAATGAGTTAGGCTATGGCTCAAACCGGGTCAAAAAAAGTCAACCAGTGAAAAAGATCCCAGAGACCGATGCGATCTTTGATAGAATTCATCAGATCAATCAAGAAGCGGATGCAGACGAGACGGTTCTGCGCTCTCTTGGGATGCCAAAGCGACGATTTTACTTGACCGTTTCTCGAGAGAAGGGATAAGTCGAGTGGTTGTCAAAGCGCTCGATCATGACTTTCAAGATAAGAAGACCGAGAAAGTCACTCCTTTTGGCATTTACCTCCCTTCAACCAAGGAACTCTTTCTTTACTTGACTCAGTCGAAAGTGACTAGTGACTGTATTGTCGACTGCCTGATTGATTTTTGGGAAAGCGTACGTGAACACTTTCCTCACGTCAAGACCCTCGTGATCAATCAGGACAATGGTCCCGAAAATCATACCCGTCGGACTCAGTTTATGTATCGTCTCACTCAGTTTGTTGAGCACTATCGTCTCTCTATTCAGCTCGCCTGCTACCCTCCTTATCACAGTAAATACAACCCCATCGAACGGGTTTGGGGCCATCTTGAAAAACACTGGAACGGTTCTCTTCTCGATTCTCTTGAGACCGTTCTCAATTTTGCCCGTTCTTTTCGCTTTAACCAACTACAACCCTTCGTTCACCTGAATTCCACTCTTTATGAGACCGGCGTCAAACTCACTCAGAAAGAGATGGACCGTTTGGCACAACGCTTCCAACGTTTACCTGGTTTAGAAAAATGGTTTGTCCTTATTCCCCCTCTCCATTCTCTCGTTCGCGTATAATTATTTTTTTGGTTTAGCCTCAGCGTCGAGAAGACAACTGTTTTGCCCGCAATTCGGCATCGTAGCGCTGATTAACCAGCGGACAGCCACGGAAGCCAGGCGTACGACTCATGAGCATCTTACGAGGCTCACCTTGGCCAAACTTCATACAGGTCCAACACTGCCAATGACCAAAACTCCACCATTGGGCTTGATTTTCTTTGCGAACCAGCGCACAATGAACCATAGCAATATGTCGGGGCATTGGCTCTCGTACATTCTGCTTATCCATATCTACCCCACAAAAGAATACGACTCCATCAGTCAAGGCTGATGGAGTCGTAAGAGCTGCTTTGAAGCTTTCCTGTTATACTGAGCAGCGCCACAAAATAACACTTTTTAGTCGAGAGGTAATGTTATAATGTGCTGCTGCAGAGTATATGTGTCGTCTTACACTCCTACACCCTAGTAGGAGATACCCTCACCTTCAATGGTAAACATGTAATGAACAGGTCCATTCATGTTTTCAGCATGTTCCACAACGATGTAATAGGTGCCAGAGCTGCCCAGTGTTCCTGACCAGACAGCATAATCTGTCTCCTCATCGCCTAGATCTTGAACGGTACAACAGCCGAGGTGTTCATGTGTCCCATCGACTCGCCATTTTTCGGCCTGTTCGGCGTTACGAATGGTGAGAACTGCCCCATCTTCGGGATTGGTGTATATGCGAATCTCAATCGGGTTGTGGTCCTCATCAAAGTCATACTTGAAGGCATACCAGTGATATAGATCCTCCCCCAGTTCTGTCCACTCACCCGTTGGAACAAGCGCAAAGTCGGGACCGCTTCCATTCATGCCAAGCAACTTCATTGGCTCGGGAGCAGCCGCAACTTCTGCAACAGGTTCTGCCGCGGGGACTGGTTCTGTTCGCTGTGGATCAATCAGCCCCTGGGGAAACGACACCCCTTCACTTGCTACAAACTCGAAGCGATAATAAGCCGTCTCGCTCATGTTTTTGGCATGCTCGATCACAATATAGTAGCGACCGGAGCTGAAGAGTTCACCCGACCAAACAGCATAATCTGTTTCTTCATCACCCAAATCTTGAACAGTGCAGCAACCAATGTGTTCATTCGTTCCATCGACTCGCCACTTCTCGGCCTGTTCCGCATTGCGAATCGTTAGGATTGCACTATCTTCCGGTTCCGTATACATTCGAACTTCGAGAGCTGCAAAGTCTTCATCAAAGTCATAATCGAAGGCGAACCAATGCATCTGACTTTGTTCCAACGCCATCCACTCACCCGTTGGCATCATGGGGAAATCGGGTCCACTATCTACCCCTTCAACGACGAGAGCGGCTTCGGCCATCTTAAGTTCAGGAATTGGTGCTGGCGGCGGACTTTCAGCAACTGGTGCATACAGCCCGGCTGGCATCGAGACACCTTCTGCTTTCGCAAACTCAAAGCGATAGGAAACCGGTCCAGTCAGATGCTTTGCATGTTCTATCACAATGTAGTAGGTGCCAGAACTGAACAGATCTCCTGACCAGACTGCATAATCGGTCTCTTCGTCGTTGCCCAAATCTTGGACAACGCAGCAGCCAATGTGCTCCTGAGTTCCATCAGCGCGCCACTTCTCGGCTTGCTCGGCATTGCGGATGGTGAGAACTGCGCCATCTTCTGGCTCGCTGTACATGCGGATCTCAACGGGTGCAAAGTCCTCATCAAAGTCGTAGTGGAAGGCGTACCAGAGATATTCGCCCTCATGAATCTGCATCCAATCGGTAGTGGGCATCAATGGATGGTCTGGGCCAGAGCCAGCCAACTCAGTTGCGCCAACTGCAATGGGCGCGGCAGGAACGGAATCACCAGCCGCCGCCACAATTGCTTCGGATCCTGGAGCAGGAACGCCACAGCCGGCAACCAGAAGGCCCAAGACGATCATTGTGGTGACTATCGTGATCACCTTGAAATTGTTAATAGACATCTATATCCTCCTTGTTTTAAGTAAATTTAGGAAAAGATACAACGACTCATCTATACTATACCTGGAAATTGTGTTTCCCTGACCCGACACCTGGAGAGACTCTGCCCTAACCAGATGGACGGTCTGAATCTACAGATGATTGATTCTCAATTCTGAGCAAGTATCGTGTAGTATTTCTGGCACTCTGCCTCGCGCCCACGTACGATACGTCTTCCCTGCATTGGCCCATAGCGAGCGGTCACAACTGTCCATTGCCCATTTTGATTCTTGCCATCTCGATAGATGACGACCCAATCATGAATCGTGCCCAATTCGTGTGCACGCGCCGTATTGGAATAAAGAGCTGTGTAATGCGTCGGACCCCGGTCGGTATGGAGCACCGGAAGCCACGCCTCATGAGTTGGATTGAACCGTCGGGGGGCGATGCGCGGAAGCGTCTTGGCGCGCACCTTTTCGCGATATTCACGGTCCACATCTAACAGCTCGTCAACTGATGGCTGGTCTGCTGGGGCGGGGCGAATCCGTGCAGATGCTGGCGAAACCCGACGTAAACGCCCAGCGAGCGATTCGCGTATGCCGCGCAGACGTTTGGGACCAAAGCCAGGCACTTCATCTAGACGTCCATCATAAGCAGCAGTCTGCAAGTCGATGAGCGTTTCGATATCCAGCTTTTCGTGAATCAGTTCGGCCAGCTTTGGCCCAATGCCCGGGACCGTGGAGAGGACGCGTACCGGCGCAATCTCGCCACGCAGCCGCTCGAGTAAATTCAGTTTGCCCCTGTGAAGAAGCTGTTCAATGGCGCGCGCAATCGATTCGCCAATGTTCGGCAAGCGTTGCAACCCATCTACTCCATCTTTTTCCAAGAGCTTGGCTGCAGGCTCCGCTAATCCGCGTACGGTTTCTGCTGCCATGCGATAGGCACGCACGCGGAACGGGTTTGCTTGCTGCGCGTCGAGCAGTTCCGCTACTGCTTCCAACTGCTGCGCAATCTCTTGATTGGTTGGTGCGGGGTGTGACCCATTATTTGTCGTCTTCATCTCCTTCCCCTCAACGCATCGTGTGAATATAAAACGTTGATTGTCATGCCGGTAACTCCCTAGGCATTCCTCCCACGGGCGGCGACGCAATGGTTGAAGTTTTGCCACCATTTCTGACAACAAAGTAGATGGCCCCCAGTCCAATCAGGGTGACCAACATTCCCGTGATCCAGCCGATGCCAAAGGGAATCGCACGCAGCAACATGTAGACCAAGATGCCGAGCGCTAGTGCCAAGAGACTCGTCAGGCGACCCTCCTCCATATTCGGAATCAAACGAACAAGAATCAGGCGTCCACCTGCATAGGCGACAATGATCTTTGTCAGCATTGCCATGATAAAGAACACAATGGCTAACCCCAGACCAATCGATGTCAAACCAAGACCCAGAATGTGGCCAGCCAATTGCCCTAGCGTGAGAAATCCACCAAGCACGGCCAAGGCAACAAGCAGGATAAGCAGCAGAGGCAGAGCCAGGACGATGACAACCACAGTCAGAAGGCCAACACCCAGATCAGATAACCAATGTGACTGCACTTCATCACTTGGTGCTTTCACTGCTTTGGGCCACACCATGAGAAAGAGCGCACCGACCAGCAGAAGGGAGATGGATTCACCCAAAACCCAGCGTAAGTGTTGATTGACAAAAGCAATCAGGGGATTTGTGGTATCCGTTACTGCGGGCGCGGCATTGACCACCACATTGACAGTGCCACCCACTTGAGCGCTCTCGCTGACGCGTAGACCTGGCTGCACGACTTTGGAGACGCCTGCAAATGGGGGTATGTAGACAGTTTCTCCATTTGCAGAGCTATCGACCTCTCCGAGCACATCACCACCCACGATGCCGTTCAATTCGAGCGCGCCCGCGCCGATGTTGACATCGTTCATGACTTCCCCGTCTAGGATCATCTGATAGCCGCCGCCATAGAGACTACGGCTTATTTGGCTGCCCTGTGCTGTTGTCAGGCTAAAGCCGCCGAAATTCAGATTGCGGCCAATCGACGCTTCGGGACCAAGCGCAAATGCATAACCACCCGCATAGACGCTGCCGTCGACAGTGCCATTACTGACTAACTCTTGACCCGCTATAAACAGACTCCCGTCCACTCTGCCATTCACAGTAACCGATGTGCCTGTGGCAAATAGATTGCCATTCACAGTGCCGTTCACAACAACTGTTTGACCAGCAATGAACAGATCATCGTCAATGACTTCTTCTGCGTTGACAACAATGGTGTCACCGCCGCGGAAGTCGGTCGCATAAGCTGTCTGGGTGACTCCCACCATCAATAACGCAACGAGCAACACGGCTAGCACAAGTTGTCCTGTGACAACTCGTCTAGATTCCTTGAGAAATCTCATAGTATTGCCTCCTATGAATTGTATAGATACAGCGTTCCGTTCACGTCAAACTCATTACTGCTATCTATGAGCGAGTGAAGTGTACTGAGCACGGCCATAAATTTAAAGTGAATTTGTCGTCCTTACCCGGCTAAAACCGTTCAAATTCACATTAAATTTTTCTGCTCGTGCGGCATATGTATGGAGGACGCAACAACTCCTCCGCCAACAACCATATAATAAAAACTCGCCAGAGGCAACGGCCATCTGGCGAGAAAATTTGCTAGTCAGTTGGTCAGGATAGATTGGGGGTCAAGTGACGACGATATCGGCGATACGCCCATATTTATAGTACGCTGCACACGCCCCTTCGCTAGAGACCATGGTTGCGCCCAACGGCGTCAGCGGCGTACATTGTTTGCCAAACGCTGGACAAGCATCCGGTCGAATCAGGCCCTGCAAGACAAGTCCACTCTGACAGGAGTCCGGCTCAACAGCCGCAATGATTGCGACATCGGGGAAGCGTCTCTCAGCGTCAAAGGCCGCATAAGCGTCGCGGAGTTGATAGCCGCTTTGGGGAATCACGCCGATGCCGCGCCATGCTCTGTCGCATACATCGAAGACATCTGCAATTACGCTTTGCGCGGCCAGATTTCCTTGGGCAGGAACGGAACGAGCGTACGCGTTTTCGACATCAAAGCGCCCGGCCTCTAGCTGACGGATAGCCGAGAGGATGCCGTAACTCAGATCCAGCAGCTCGAAACCCGTCACCACAATCGGAACTTGATAGCGTTCGGCCAGTGGACCATACTCATCCATCCCCATGACAGTACAGACATGACCGGCAGCTAGAAATCCATTCACTTGACAGTTGGGGGATTCCATAATGGTCGCGATGGCGGGTGGCACGGTCACATGGCTCACCAATACACAGAAGTTGTCGATCCCCTGGCGCGCTGCCTGCCGCACAGCCATTGCGTTGGCAGGGGCTGTGGTTTCAAAACCGATGGCAAAGAAAACAACCATCTTGTCGGGATTCTCTTGCGCCATCACGAGTGCATCCAGGGGGGAATAGACAATGCGCACATCGCCACCTCGACTCTTGACGCCAAAGAGATCGTTGGCCATCACGCTGCCATCATCGGCATAGAGAAAGGAGTCCGGGACGCGCAACATATCACCATAGCTTGCAAAGATGATATCCGGTCGTGCAGCCAGGGCAAGGGCCTTGTCGATCAATTCCAATGGCGTCACACAGACAGGGCAACCAGGCCCATGCACAAGCCGAATCTGCTCCGGCAGTAGCTTGTCTAGCCCATAACGAATGATGCTGTGGGTCTGCCCCCCACAGACCTCCATCAGCACCCACGGCTGCGTGACCGAGCGCTCAATTTCATTCAATACCTGTCGTACAGCCTCGCCATCGCGATATTCGTCTAAATGTTTCATGATAAGATCCGATTGACCCCTAAAGTGTGTCAGAAAGCATATTTTGCAAGTGAGGAGCATCACTCCCGGATACTTTCTAACACCCGCCCTGGCGACATGGGTAAGGTCTTAATACGAGTCCCAGTGGCCCGATAAATCGCATTGGCCAGAGCTGCCGCAGGCGGTATAATAGGTACTTCTCCGACCCCACGTACACCATAGGGATGGCCAGGGTTCGGAACCTCCACAATCACTGTATCGATCATGGGCAGGTCAAGTGCCGTGGGCATCCGATAATCAAGCAGACTTGAGTTCATCAAATGACCTGTTTCATCGTAAAAGTACTCCTCATTAAGCGCCCAGCCGATACCTTGGGCGGCTCCGCCCTGCATTTGCCCTCAACATAGCTTGGGTGGATTGTTTTACCAGCATCTTGAATCACAGTATATCGCAGGATAAACACTTTGCCTGTTTCTGGATCAACTGCTACATCAACAATATGAGTGCCAAAGCCGGGTCCAACACCTGTCGGCTGAACTGAGGCACTCGCCACGACGGGTTTGGATGCCCTGTCGAGTTCGGCGGCAGCCTCTTTGAATGTCAATTGATGCCCATTCCCAGAGAAGAGACCATTGTGAAATGTAACCTGATCTGGTTCCACATTCCATAGATCAGCTAATTGCTCGCTCATCTTTGCACGCAGTTGCAGACCAAGCTCGTAGGCAGCAATGCCTGTGGCAAAGGTCACACGGCTGCCACCCGTGCCATCATTGAAGCCAATGGTGTCTGTATCGACCACCTCGGGATGCACATCCTCGGCGGCAATGCCCAGGGTTTCGGCCAATTGCATGGCAATGGATGCACGCGAGCCACCGATGTCGGTAGAACCTTCAACCAGGTTCACTGTTCCATCAGGATTCAGGCTGCCAAACGCGCTGGATTTACCTCCACCATTGAACCAAAAGCCAGAAGCAACACCACGCCCGATGAGCATGGGACGCTGACCATCTTGCTCCACTGAGGATGTTGTCAATGGTGCCGTGTAGTGGGGGTGTGCCAGAGCGGCCTCCACCGTCTCTTTAAACCCTATCCGTGGAAAGATAGGACCATCTGGCCGTCGGTCTCCTTCCTCCGCTGCGTTGATCAGACGAAACTTTAGTGGATCGATCTTGAGCCGCTCGGCCAACTCGTCTATGACTGATTCTGACGCAAAGGCAGCATTTGTTGCGCCAGGTGCACGATAGGCGGATGTTTTTGGCTTATTGACAACCACATCATAGCCGTCGATTTGCACATTGTCCAGCTTATAGGGTGCAAAAATCACGCCTGCTCCTGCACCGACTGGCGATCCCGGGTAAGCACCTGCTTCGTAGACCATGTACGCTTCAGCCGCCGTAATACGTCCCTCTTTGGTCGCCCCCATTTTGATCCGAATATAGGAGCCAGCTGTCGGACCGGTCGCCTGTAGTACCTCAGTCCGTGACATCGTTATCTTGACTGGGCGATATCCGGCTTTCTTGGAAAGAAGGGTAGCAGGAACATCCGTGTAGGCAGTAAACTTGCCACCAAAACCACCACCGATTTCCTGGGGCGTCACCTTAATCATGGAGATGGGCAGATCTAGTAGTTCTGCAAGCTGACTGCGGATATTAAACGCGCCCTGGGTGCTCGTCCAGACCTCTACGTGACCATCCTGTTTGTAGTGGACGGTTGACGAGTGTGGCTCGATGTAGCCCTGGTGGACCATGCTTGTGGTAAATTCGCGCTCAATGATTTGGTCTGCGTCTGCGAAACCAGCATCCAGGTCGCCCCGTTTGTGCTGGAAGTGTTGGGCAATGTTTGTGGGATTGTTGCCCCGCTTGCCCAATTCATCTGTGCGCAAGCTAGCGAGGAGGATTGGTGCGTCGGGCTGCATAGCTGCACGCACGTCCAACACATGAGGCAATATTTCGTATTCGACATCGATGAGTTGGATGGCTTCTTCGGCTATATGTGGACTATTTGCGGCCACGGCAGCAATGGGGTGTCCATGATAGAGTACTTTATCATGGGCGAGCAGATTGTTACTCAGAAAACGTAGGTTGACTGCATCTTCACCCATCTCCTGAATCTTGTCCGCAGCCTCGGGCATGTCTATCCCTGTTACGATAGACTCCACACCATCTAGCGCCTCGGCCTTGCTGGTATCAATGCTTAGAATACGGGCATAGGCATGAGGGCTGCGCAGCACTTTGCCGTAAAGCATATTGGGCAAATGAATGTCCGCTCCATAGCATGCCCGACCCGTTACTTTATCCAGCCCGTCATGTCGAATCGGGCGCGTGCCAATGATATGATAGCCATTTGAATTGGTCTGTTGACCATTATTTGTCTTATGTTCAAGTTGTTTGATTTCTGTAGCCATTATCATTCTCCGTTTCGGTCATATGGTGACCGGTCATACGACGTTCAACTCTGCCTCCAATTCCCCCATTTGTCTGAGAAGTTCAAGAGTCTGCTGCGCTTCTGACTCGTCAATCCGGCTGATCGCAAATCCCACATGTACCAGCACATAGTCGTTCATTTGTGCATCCGGCTCAAAAGATAGACAGATCTCCTTGCCCACCCCACCAAAATCGACACGCGCCATAGATAGACCAGAATCGGAGTCGATCCATTTTTCAGTGATCTGTCCCGGTATTCCTAAGCACATTTGAATCTCCTATCTAGTGGTTAATTGCGCCGCGGCAATTGCTGCTTGACCATAGGCAATCCCACCATCATTGGCTGGCACGGCATGATGAAGCAGCACATCAAAGCCAGCATTTTTCAACAAGGGTACGCTGAGTTCGAGCAGCAACCGATTCTGCCAGACGCCGCCAGAGAGGGCAACGATGTTGGGCGCCGCATCATCTAACTGGGCACGTGCATACCGCGCCATCCCGACTGACATCTCCGCTATGGTATGATGGAAACGGCGCGCAATGTCGTTACGACTACGCCCGGACGTAACATCGAACACGATTTCGGCACAGAGTGCAGCGATCTTTACCTGACCGTCTGTCACAGAAAAGGTGTAACCAGCGCCATCATATTGGCTCTGGAGTGCCCCATTCTCTAAGGCAATAGCAGCCTGTGCTTCGTAAGTCGCCTCTGAACAGAAGCCCAATAGAGCGCTGACTGCATCAAAAAGCCGTCCCATGCTGCTGGTCAGTGGTGTATTGAGCTGCTTGATCAACATATCGTCCAGTATGTGTGCTTCCTGGGGTGAGAGACCTGGGATGAGCTCTAATGCATCAGCTTCTAGCAATCGAGTACGCAGATAGGCAAAGGCAATGCGCAATGGATGACGGCTCGCCGCATCTCTCCCTGGAAGAGGCAGATATTCTAAGTGGCAGAGGCGTTGGAATTCGGCCAAATCTGCCAACAACGCCTCACCACCCCAAATATGACCATCCGTGCCATAACCTGTACCGTCATAGGGCAGGTTGGTGATGATGGTAAAGCACGGTCCACAAGGGGTATAATTGGTGAAGGGATACCCGTGACGCCGATCGTTCGAGTCGAATAGTTCATCAAGACAGGCAGCACAGGTCGCAACGTCTGGTGAAATCAACGTTCGCCCTCTTCATGCTCACTCGCCAAAATTTGCATCCCATTCAGATT
>JAHBNG010000142.1 GCA_019217005.1 Chloroflexi bacterium TSY | reverse complement strand
CGAAGCGCAGGGAGGGGTGGAAAGCAAAGAGTTTGGGTTTTACGTGCGGCATCCCGGCCCATCAATGGACTTTTATCGTTGGGCGCTGGATATGAAGCTGAAAGTCGTTGGGGTCGATTGTGGTTGTGCTGAGCATCCCATGAACACCCCCATTCGCTACATGCACGGCCGCGATTTTGAGAAAGCTGAGGCCAAGTTGCAAGCTGAGCATGGCAAAAGCTGGGACGAGATGTTCCCTCCAGAAGAATATTATGAGTTGACTCACATCACAATGCCCAAGGCCCATCTGCTACTGGCCGAGGCGATTATTGGCGATATCAACCAGCTCAACAACCAGCGAGCTTGGATCATGATTCAACCGATTCCTTTTATGGAGGTGGGAACCGCTTGGTCACGTGTTGTGGCCCACCAAGCGCCTGACGGTATGAGCGAAGAGGAATTTTCGATATCATGCGTTCAGCGCAAATGCTTGATGACCGTTCCATTTAGCGTCCAGACGCCTCACCAACTATGAGCCGCTGACCGTGACCTATAATAAACGGGGGGCAGGATTTTGGCATGGGACGAAACGGTGAAATCTGCAAAGCCAGCATTCACTTGGCAACTCATATGGACGGCGAGATTCACTTCTGGCCTCGTGGTCGAACCATTGGTCAGATGCCGTTGGATCATTGGGTTGGACCAGGTGTGATTGCCGATATCTCCCATCTCGTCAGCAACTCCAGCGTCTATACGCCAGAAATGATCGAGAGTGTAGTTGATGTGCAAGAAGGGGATATCTTAATTCTGAAAACTGGTTGGAACAAGTATGGCTGGGCGAGCCCCGATTCAGACGAGTTCCGATACATGATCAAACATCCAGGACCCTCCGCCGACTACTCAGAATGGTGTGTACAAAAGAAAATTAAGTGGGTGGGCATCGATGCCGTCAGCACAGATCACCCCATGAACACCATCCAGCGCGTCTTCCATCCCAAGACCTTTGCCGAAGCCAACGCTAAGCTAAAAGAGGATTTTGGTATGGATTGGGACGAAATGTTCCCACTCGACAAATATTACCAAGACACGCACTTGAATCTTTTTCCCAACAAGATCGTCCACGCAGAAAATATCGGCGGCGATATCGCCAATGCCCCCAGCGGTCGCTACTACATCGGTGCCTATTTGCAGAAGGCGATGGAGGCCGAGACCATGTGGGGACGTTTTGTGGCTTTTCGAGAAGGATAAGAGTCCAACTGACGATGAAACCAGCACCTTTCAACTACGTTGCCCCGACGACGGTCGACGAAGCAGCGGAACAGCTCACACAACATGGACTGGATGCCAAGATATTGGCTGGTGGGCAGAGCTTGATTCCGACCATGAATTTTCGCCTAGCGCAGCCATCTGTCCTCGTTGATATTAATCCTCTTGAGGAGTTGGACTATATCAAATCCAGCCCAGATGGCGGTTTGCAAATCGGGGCCATGACACGCCAGCGCACGGTCGAGCGTAGCAACCTGGTCGCACAATACGCACCACTCGTCCACGCTGCGATGCCTTACGTCGCCCATACCCAGATTCGAAATCGGGGGACCTTTGGAGGCAGCGTTGCTCATGCCGACCCGGCGGCTGAATTGCCGGCTATTTTGCTTGCTCTCAATGCAGAGTGTGTTGCGCATAGTCAGCATAGGGAACGGCGCATTACAGCACGGGATTTCTTTCTCGATCTCTTTCTAACGGCATTAGAGCCAGATGAACTCCTGGTCGAGGTCAGGTTACCGGCTATCGCACCACGTAGCGGATGGGGATTCCACGAAATTGCTCGCCGTCATGGTGACTATGCTATGGTGGGTGTCTGCGCAACGATCACGCTCGACGAACAAGATGTGTGTCAAGCTGCGAATTTGGTCTTCTTGAGCGTTGGTCCTGGTCCGATGGCTGCAACCCAGGCAATCAATACGTTGGTCGGGCAAGCAATTACTCCCGCAGCCATCGAAACCGCTGCTCAAGTGGCCGCCACAGAAGACATTGATCCGTCATCAGATATTCATGCATCTAGCGCCTACCGGCGACATCTGGCCACAGTGCTGGCACAGCGGGCGTTGCGGGATGCGCTGCAACGAGCAGTCACCGCTGATTAGATGAAAACATGAGATCTTTCGGTGTTCTTTTCAGCATCATATTCTCATTCGCGTGTCATCTTGTTGAGAGTAGGAGTATTTTAAATGTCAGAACTATCATTCAGCGTGACTGTTAATGGCGTCGCTTATGAACGCACGGTCGAACCGCGTTTACTTCTGAGCGATTTTTTGCGCCATGAATTGGGGCTGACTGGCACGCATGTGGGCTGTGAGCATGGTGTTTGCGGTGCCTGTACGGTTCTGCTGGACGGACAGGCAGTGCGCTCCTGTTTGATGCTAGCGATTCAGACTCAAGGACACACTTTGACAACTGTAGAAGGATTGGCTTCGGGTAACTTCGACTCTGTCTCTGCGGATGATATAGACTCACTCCACCCGATTCAACAAGCCTTTCATGAGACCCATGGACTCCAATGTGGCTTCTGTACAGCTGGGATTATGCTCAGCATGGTGCCATTCTTGGAGGAAAATCCCACGCCCACGGAAGAGGAAATCCGTGAAGCCCTCACTGGCAATATCTGCCGCTGTACGGGGTATCAGCATATCGTGGAAGCGGTAGGTTTGGCAGCAGAGAAGATGAATGGGTGACCAGATTGCAGTATGGCAGACATATCACGCACCACATTTGGAGTAGCAGATGACAACTCGGTTCTTTGGTGAGCGGATCAAGCGGAATGAAGATCAGCAGCTTCTAACAGGGCAAGCGCTTTTTGTTGATGATGTGGAACTGCCCAACATGCTCCACGCCGCGTTCGTGCGCAGCGATTATGCACATGGCCGTATCCGTAGTGTGGATACCGCGGCGGCTTTGGCGCGTCCGGGGGTGGTTGCTGTTTATCGTGCGGAAGATTTGGGTGATTATTGGCAACCTGGTCCGTTGTTGGTGCCGCCACCGCCCAATATTGAACGCTTGACTTTTCATCAACGGACACAAGTTCCCTTGGCCAAGGAGAAAGTGAGGCATGTTGGAGAGCCAATTGCGATTGTCTTGGCAGAAAGTCGCTATATTGCCGAAGACGCAGTTGATGATGTCATCGTTGATATTGAGCCGCTTGCCGCTGTGGTTGATAGCGAAAGTAGTTTAGCCACGGATGCCCCACTGATTCATGAGGATTTGGAGAGTAACCTTGTTGCCCATGTGGTTCAAGAGAAGGGGAGCTACGAAGCGGTTCGTGAACAGGCAGATCTGGTGCTGCGAAGACGGCTGATCTATGATCGGGGCACCGCGGCTGCAATGGAGAACCGTGGTATTGTGGCACATTGGGACGGCAAGAGCCGCCGATTGACCATGTGGGATACGACGCAGGCGCCCATCTTTATTCGCAACGGATTGGCTGGCATGTTGGGGCTTTCGGAGCATCAGATACGGGTGATTGCACCTTTTATCGGAGGCGGCTTTGGACCCAAGATTATGATGTTCTATCCAGAGGAAGTTCTGCTACCTTGGGCCTCACGCAAGCTTAATCGCCCCATCAAATGGATCGAAGATCGGGAAGAGAATTTCTTTGCCACCACGCAAGAACGTGGGCAGATTCATGATGTAGAGCTAGCCATGACCCACGAAGGGCAGATTCTTGGTCTGCACGATGTCTTCTATCACGACAATGGTGCCTATGCCCCTTATGGTTTGACGATTCCCATCAATAGCCAATGTAATGTCCTGGGGCCTTATGTGGTTCCCAACTACTACTCGGAATTTAAGGCCGTCTTCACCAATAAACCATTAACCACACCCTATCGCGGGGCAGGACGGCAACATGGTGTCTTTGTCATTGAGCGGATGCTCGATTTTGCAGCCAAAGAACTGGGGATAGATCGAGCCGAGATTCACCGCCGAAATTTCATTCCACCCGATGCCTTTCCATATAATAACGAAATCATCTTTCAGGACTTTGCTCCCTTGACGTACGACAGTGGAGATTATGCTTCTGTGCTGGACAAGGCGCTTGAGATGATCGATTACAAGACATTTATTGATCAAGAGCAGCCGCGCCTCAAGGCCGAGGGACGGCTTGTTGGAATCGGGATTGCTGCGTACGTGGAAGGCACAGGAATTGGTCCGTACGAGGGGGCGCGGGTGACGGTTGAAGCAAGTGGCAAAGTGAGCGTCGCAACCGGCATTGGTACGCAAGGCCAAGGCCACTTTACATCATTTGCCCAGATCATTGCCGATGAATTGGGGGTTGACGTGCGCGATGTATACATAACGACGGGGGATACCGATGCCTTTCATTGGGGCGCAGGCACCTTTGCCAGTCGGGGTGCCGTGGTGGCTGGCGGTGCTTGTCATGCCGCGTCACGGAAAGTACGTCAAAAGATTTTACGGTTGGCGAGTCAAGAACTAGAGGTTGCGGAGGAAGATCTCGAACTGGTCGATGGACAGATTCGAGTCAAAGGAACTCCTACCCGCGCAATTCGCCTGGGAGACTTGGCAATGCGAGCCAACCCGTTGCGTGGTGCTGTCAAGCCAGGAACGGAACCCGGTTTAGAGGCAACCAGTTATTTTGGCCCCGAAGGTGCAACGACAGCCAGCGGCGTCCATGCCATGTTGGTCGAAGTCGATCCAGAGACGTTTCTGGTTGAGATTCAACGCTACATCGTGGTGCACGATTGTGGGACGGTCATCAATCCACTGATATTGGATGGACAAATCCACGGCGGTGTGGCTCAAGGCATTGGCAACGCATTTTATGAACAGCTTGTCTTCGACAACAATGGGCAGCTCCTCAATGCATCGTTAATGGACTATCTTTTGCCCACTGCGACAGATGTACCTCATATCGAAATCGGCCACATCGAGACGCCCTCACCCCTCAACCCCCTCGGCATCAAAGGCGCTGGCGAAGCAGGGGCGATTCCCACTGGTGCGCTCTTTGCTCAGGCGGTTGAAGATGCTCTGAAGGAGAGAGGAGTGGAGATTTTGGAGATTCCCCTCAGTCCCGGACGGTTGTTTGAGTTATTAAAGTGATATATACGATTGTTTGCCTATAGAGATAGATTTGGTGGATGCCAACCGGCGCGCACCCAAGCCTCTCTAGCTTCTACAAGCAAAGGACGGTTTAATTGAATTGCATTGATGGCTGCACGCCCCACTGCAGTTCGACCAATGATCATCGTTCCATTTGTATTCCAGAGGAAGTGTTCTTGCCAAGGTTGGATGCGTGGGTTGAATAATGCTACTTGTTGAATTGGTGACCGCGTTCCTTAAGAGGTGCATATGCATGGGCCTTGCGTAGATGTAGTCGGTCAAGTTCATGAACCAGCTGATCAAGTAACTCCAGCTCGTCTGAACTAATTGTCCCCATTTGGTTCTTATAGAGAAGTTCCTCATTCATCCTCTGTTATCTGGACTCATTTTCGCTTTTGTAATAAGCCAAAGAGTCTCGTCAGAAAGTAGGGCCATTGCTTTTAATTCATACTGCACGTCAATGGGTAGATTGGCTTTTTCTTGGGGTGGTTCAGAATTAGGTTTACACTTTTGATACATAGATAAAAATCTATATGAGGTCATTTTCTGCCTGAGCATGGCTCAAAGTAGAAAATATAAACATCTTTTCTCTTTGCAAAAATGTAAACCTAATTGTCCGCCTAAAATGAACCACCCCTTTTTCTTCAGTTGAAATTGTCTGCACTAATGCTTGAATGACAAACTCTTCTACTGAATTTGCAGCTTGTTTCGCTCGCGTTTCCAATTGCAAGTAGAGGTATTCAGGCAGATTTATGGAATGAACACTCATTGGTTGTCTCTCAAGACATTTGGGATCCATCGGTTACTTTGCTCAATCATATGCTGCCATCTCATCTGTGTCAAGAAGAAGACCACTGAAGTACCTAGAATCATCAGCTTGATAGAATAATTCAACAAAAAGAGCGCTTGATCAAGTCGATCAAGCGCTCTTTTTGTTGCGGAATTGTATAATCCGATATAGACGTCACTTAAACTTCGGACAATCGGAACGTGCTCTGTCGGGGGCAATTGTCCGAAGTTTAAAGAATCTGGCCATTAGAAGGAAACGTCTTCTCCGCTGATGGAAATTGTGTAGTTAGCGGGTGAGTCTGTCTCGTTTTCAACAATCACGTAGTAGGTGTTGGAAGCTGGTGCACTGCCAGACCAGACAAGCAAGTTGCGGTTCGGGTCATTGTCGCCAGTGCCATCGCGGAAGATGGTGCCTTCACCAGTTGCATCAAACTCTACGTTTTCTGCCCAGAGTCGGACCTGATCGGGTGTCCAAACTTCGAAGCTGATGCTATCCTGAACGTCGACTGCAACCTCGACCAGGGCCTGGCTGGGTGTATTGTTCTCGTCGTTGTTATCGAAATCATACTCGAAGGTGTACCAGATCTGCTGGCCTGGTTGCAACGTAACGCTGTCGTGTGATGTAGCGATTGCCGTGTCTGCACTGTAGCCATCAACGATTGCTGATGCAGGGGTATCTTCGACGGTCAGAGCCATCGTTTCAGTCAAAATCTCATCATCTGCTGCGGGAGAAACTTTCTCAACAACGTTCATTCCTGCTGTGGGGAAAGTGACATCCTGGCCATTGATATTGAGTACATAGTAGCTAGCAATATCGCGCTCATTGTCGACGATGACGTAGAAGGTCTCAGAGGAGCGCTCTTGAACGGCCCAGAGCAACTTCGTGTCGTGATCATCATTGCCAGTGAAGTTGCTTTTCTTTGACCCAACACCCAGGGCATCAAAGTCAACTCCATCAGCCCACAAGCGAAGCTGATTTTGGGTCCAGACTTCGAAGCTCACGCTATCTTCATGGCCCATTTCTAGTTCGACAACTGCCTGACTTGGTCTATTGTCGTCACTGCTGTTGTCATAATCATAGTGGAACACATACCAACGGCTCTCGCCAGGTGCAATTCCTTCCCAGTCGCCGGTGGCGGCAAGTGCCGTGTCTGGCCCAAAACCTGCGGTGGGTTCATCTGCTGCACTTGCAACACCTACACCAACTGAAGCCAAGACCGCAACGACCGCCATGAAAGCGATGATTTTTGAAAGATTCTTAAACATTTTTGTTGATCTCCTTGTAGTTAACCTTGTCGAATTTTTTTCTATGATGTAAAATTCGCCGAACCGTTGTATCCCCAATCTTACTTTGACAAAGTTAGTCATCGATATTGCGCATTGCTATTCATTAGTAAGTGCAAAATTTAGACGCTTCCGATGAGTATTAAATACTGCGGTTCATGCCAAGAATGATAATCGAAAACGGTGCGTTGTGCATCCGAATAAGAACCCATAGAGCAGGGTCATTATTGACCAACCTTTGCTATTGGGAAAAACGCTGTCTCACCTAGCAGCAGTGGGTATTTATCAATACTAGCTCACGTAAAAATACTTCCGCTACTCGACAGTAGAGGCATCGTTTCTTTCCAGCTATCCCCAGTTGCTGATGGGCGAAAATGACGATTTCATGCTCCGTTGGTGCCACAAAAAGCAGTCTTAAGGAATGATCTGGAGTTTCTATGCTGCGTCAAATGCTCCTTCCTGTATTAGGATTTGTCGTTTTTTTACAATTGAGTCTCATTGCTGCCCTCTTTGCTCCCATTGTTCACTCTCGCTCTATCTCTGATGACCGTCCAAATAAGATGCCTTTATCGTTTATTATGAATGAGTTGAATACTCATATTGCGAAAGGGATTGATCGGCAAGATTCTTTAAAAAATGGAGCTATCTTGCACAATTCCAAAACTCGAGAGCTGGCGTACTTATTAATGCAAGCAGATCTTGTCGTGCGAGGGCAGGTCACAGGCATTGATGGTCTATGGGTCGAAAACCGTTCCTCTATTGAGAGTTTTGTCACTGTCGATGTTCTTTATCACACTGGCCCGAAGAAGGCTGGCAACTTGACGCCACATCAACTGATACCAATCGTCTTTCGTTCGACTGGAGGCTTTATCGAAGCCGAAGGAATTGGCATGATGAGCCCTCATTTGGCTTCATTTGCTGTGGATGATGAAGTTCTCGTTTTTCTAAAAGCCGTCGAGCATCATGAAGAGGAGGAGCATTATCGATTGGTTGATCATGAGAGAGGAGTGTTTTATATCAGCGGCGGCGTGGCAGTTCGGGGTGATGGTGTGGAGCAATGGCATACACGCGATTTGTTGCAGCACATCAACATAGAATTGGTCGAACAGAATCGAACGGGGCTGCTTCCGGAACAATGGGAAACGCTTGAACGCAATAGACAGGCAGACATGATTACGCAGAGTGAGCGGCTACTCTTTAAACATCGTCGCTGGGTTACACCAGAAACGGTCGTACCCTTTTATATAAATCTCAATACGCCCCAAGCTGATGGCGATAATGGCTCTATAAATGACTTTCGCCATGCAATTCTTGCCGCGGCCACAACCTGGAGTGCGGTCACAGAGGCAGATTTTACTCTGCGTTATGCTGGGACAACGAACACAACCCAGACTGGCTACAATCATGTGAATGAAGTTGTCTTTGTGAAGAAAGGTCGTCAGGAACGCGCTGCGCTTGCCCAGATTTGGTACACGCGCGCTGGCGTAATCGTTGAGGCCGATATCTGGATCAATGACGATTATGTCTGGGATGCAACGGGTGTACCTGACGCAAACGAGTTGGACTTACAAAGTGCTCTCTTGCATGAGTTTGGACACTGGTTGGCATTGGGCCACTATAGCCAACCTGCCGCCGCGATGTTCCCCAAGACATCGATGGGCACCGTAAAGCGTACTCTGCATTCTTCCGACGTGGCAGGCATCAGCACCGTCTATCCCGTAGACTAATTCTGTCAGGATGACAAGGTGAAGAGATGACGAGATGAGGGTCATTGGATGATCATCCTGTCATTCCTTCCCTTCAGCATTAATCGCCTTTCCCTTCTTCGTCAACACATGATCCACAAGACCATATTCCTGCGCTTCGATTGCATCGAAATAGTGATCGCGTTCCATATCGTTGCGCAGTTGGTCGACCGATTGACCAGTGTGCTCAGACATGATCTTCTCAATGCGGGTCCGTGTACGAAGTAGCTGTTGTGTGTGAATATGGATATCGGTTGCTTGTCCGCTCAAACCACCACCGCCGATCAACGGCTGGTGCATGTGAATGGTGGAATTCTCTAGAGCATAGCGATGGTCCGGGGTTCCAGCGGTGAGCAGGATGGTGCCAAAGCTGTGGGTGGCCCCAACCGCAATGGTCGCGATTGGCGCACGCATTTGCTGCATGGTGTCATAGATGCCAAAACCAGCGGCTACATCCCCACCTGGGCTACTTATATACATCTGGATCTGTTGTTCGGGATCTTCCCGGTCCAGATAGAGCATTTGGGCGACGATCAGGTTTGCCGACTGATTCTCGATGGGTGTGCCGACGAAGATAATTCGGTTGCGCAGCAGGAGTGAATAGATATCATAGGCACGCTCGCCGCGGCTGCTTTCTTCCGTGACCATTGGTACAACAGAGGATGGTGTAGTGGGCAATCTGTTTTCAATCATTTGTATTGTCCTTATTTGGCCTCTTTGCTGGACAGATTTTCATGTGCATCTTTACATAATCGGTTCATAGGGAAAATCGGAGTGTCATCGAGATTGGAGACTAGAGATTAGAGATTTCCCACGCTGGCAGCCAATCTTCAATCTCTAATCTCAAAACTCCGGTTATAAGCGGAAGAAAGCAGATCTAATTGGTTCTTTGACGCTTAAAGTAAAGCTGGACAACGGTCTGCACTTGAGCAACACCCGTAAGCTCCCAACCCTGTGAACCGAGTTTATTCAATTCCTCCGCATTCAGTATTTCCGCCTCCCGCAAGTCGCGCGTAATCACTTTGTATTCCCACGTGACCTCTTCTCTGATATAAACGGTTGTCGAAACGGGTGGAGCAGGCATTTCTGGGTTCTCTACTGGAACCCTGGTTGGATTGTATGGAGGTGCCATTGGTGGCACATAGATGAGTTGTTCTGATTGCATCGTTTATTCCCTTTCGAATACTTTTTGGCTCAATCGGATCTCGGGTGGATGACAAAAAAGGAATCATTTTTACCATGAAGGAACTGAAGAGATTGAAGGATTGTCTGCTTCTTCTTCAATTCCTTCAGTTCCTTCATGGTTTGATTGCTCGTCTCAACCCCTTGAGATCCTATTGAAGTTGCTTTTTCCGTATAGCCCTATTCGATCCAATACCCAAGCCATTGAGTCGCATGAGGCATATCGCTCTCACGAACTGCTTGCGCAATGGCTGTGTATGCGACTGGCACGCGGCGAAAATCTACACTGACTCGAGCACCCTTGAACGTCAAAATTGCATACTCTGCACGACAGACATTGTTTGGTTCGCCTGTTTCTCGATTCCGTTCGAACGGCATGCCAACACTACCGGGGTTAATGATGATGAGATCTCGATAGCGGCGTAGCATCTGCTCGTGTGTGTGGCCACCTGCTGCAACAGTCGCGTGAACAGATGCAAACTTCTCTGCTAATTTTTCCTCGGACGTTGTCGCAACAATGATGTCGTTGTACGACAATGGTGAGCCGTGAAAACAGAGCAATGATGTCTCGTCGTCTTGTTTGGCGTCAGCTTTTATTTCGATGGTTGGCTGAAATGATCGCACGTGGTTTCGATCCGCATCCGAAAGCTGTTCGGCACACCATTGGTCAACCTCTTCGACAAAGCGCATGAAATCGGACGGTTCATCAGTCGGCTGTGGGTCAAGGAGCCATGCTTCCGCGTTGCCCAGGACAGTTGGAATCTCACGACCTTGCAACATCTGTAAACACTGTTGTGGTTGTGGACCCGTCGCCAAGGCATCACCAAGACAAACGATTTGGTCAACATTGACCTCGTCTATATCAGCCAGCGCGGCCTGAAATGAGACAAAATTTCCGTGAATGTCTGAGATGAGGGCAATTTTCATGGCACTTTGTCCTGTTACTGAGAATGAATGTTCGTAGGTTGTTCCAAAAATTAGATGATCTGAGTGTGTCCCACAAAGTGTGTAAATGGACACCGCTCAGTCAGAGAATCGGTTGCAGTTAGACACTTTGGGACACACTCCCAATGATTTGCCACGAAGTCACACGAAGTTCACAAAGAACCGGTTAAACTTCGTGCTCTTCGTGGATCATTATTCTTCTGGAATAGCCTTAATTGCCACTAGACCCTGAAGAGTCTCAAATCGTAAAGACCATTGCTCTTCTATATTTTGACTCTGTAGCGCGGGCAAAATGGAACACATGGTAGGAGAATCTATCGTCGGTTGCGCAATAGTCAGGTGCATTTCAGACACCATTCCTTCCGATGTGTCCGGTAGGCGCATCACAGGAAGTTGCTGATTGGGGAGTGTGTCGATTTGCTCTGTTTCAGTCGATATGTGATCTAATGCTCGGCTGAATGCTTGATGATCTACGCTCACCACTGTGCGACCATCTAGATCCGTCAATGAAATAGAGATCCGTTCCAGGGCTGGTTCTGAATCCGGTTCGTGGTTGTGCAACGTGAGCACCAGTTTTTCCGGCGGATCGTAATGAGTCACTGAGCCTTCCCGTTGACACAAAGTACCATCAACAGTCTTGCGTTCTATGCATCGCCCCCCTTCACAGGCATCCATTTCTACGTCCAGACCCCACCACTGTCTGAGTCCTTCCTCGTTTCCAACGTACCGCCAAACCCGATCGCCCGATCGATTGGCGCTTCGACCTCGATTTTCTTTTGGATCTTGAATAATGACATAATTGATCTATCGGCAGATTTGTTGCGTGACGGCAACGGGGCCGTCTAATGATGGATTGTCATTGAGTGTGAGATGAGTCGCTTGTACCTCTAATTGACTTGCTTTTTGCTCCTTCTCGGCAAGCGCTTTGAGCGTCGAGAGACGCTTGTCCCACAGCACCTCATATTGGCGGAGCCAAAGCATGATTTTTTGTAATGCCAAGGGGTTTAAAGAGTAATATCGCTCTCGACCAACCGATTTAGATTGGACCAGCGTTGCTTCTCGCAAGATCCGTAGATGTTTACTCACGGCTGGCTGACTAATATGCTGTAATTGATTCACAATGTCGCTGGCGCGGACTGGACTCTCCTGACGCAAAATATCGAGAATCAGGCGCCGATTGGGATCGGCAATTGCGTGATATGAGTCTGAACCCGCCTGACTGGAGACAATGATGCTCATGTCCGATTTTGTTGCTCCCACTTTGCTAACAACTCGCGTTCTCTTTCTGGCTTTAACCCCGCCCGCCATTCCCAATCGTCTGGACGTGTCTGGAGCCAACTCAATGTATCAGCCACGGTCTCTGATAAAGGACGAAATTTTAACCCATCACGAATTGCCTTCTGGACGTTGACTTGGTGAATCCCAGTTGATTCGCTTGGAACCCAGAGAGGCAGTTCGATCCATGCACCAACCTCATTCTCATGCAGAAATTCTTCATTGACCCAGACGAGTTGTCCATCGCTCTTTGCAACGCGACGGCACGCTTCAAGAAGTTCCTGCATCGTGATCATCTGCTCTGGTCCGGTGACATTATATATTCCAGTAACGCGCACTTCGGCCTTCTCGATGACCCACTCTGCCAAGTCCCGACCGTCAATAAACTCGATGCGGGCTTCTGGATTTCCAGGTGCAAGAATGGAACCACCCTGGGCAACTCGGTGTGGCCAATAGCTAAAGCGATCTGATTGATCATGCGGACCAACGATCAGTCCTGCCCGTACATTCAGAACACGACCTGGCATTGCCGCTTCCGCCGCTTGCTCACACAGAGCTTTGAGCGGACCATAGGTTTCGCCATTAACTTCTTCAACCGTCTCATCTTGTAGCGTACCAACTGGCGAGTTTTCGTCGAGACCATGTGTCTGCAGATCTGGATAGACGGAAATGCTAGAGATAAATGTATAATGCTCAACCACATTGGCCAAAAGCGATGCAGAGTCTCGAACGAGTCGAGGGACATAGCCACATGTATCCACAACTGCATCCCACTGCCGACCCCTTAAAACCCCTAGATTGCCGTCACGGTCGCCGCGCAGTTTTTCGAGCGTCGGATAGAGATCGGTATTGTGTTGCCCGCGATTGAATAATGTGACTTCGTGGCCGCGCGCTTGTGCGGCGTCAACGAGATGTCGTCCGAGAAAAATGGTGCCACCGAGAATGAGGAGTTTCATTGTTGTCCTTTAGTTAAGTATCAAGCGAGTTGATTTGGCTATATAATATGTAATGCACCCTCCCGTTTATCGACGTCTACATCCACCAGAGCTGTTCCCAATGCTCTTCACCCGTATTGGATTGTGGTTCTCCCGGTGTGCTGCGGCCGTTGCGTACGTAGTTCGTTAGTAATGTTTGCAGGCTTTCCACGATTTGCGGGTGTTGTGCATAAACATTCTCACGTTCCCCAATATCGGCTTCTAAATCGTATAGTTGGACAGCGGGCAGTCCTTCACACTCTTTTCCTGGACGAGGAAAACTCCAACCGCCAGACCCAGGACACATTTCCAGCTTCCAGCGTCCTTGGCGGATGGAAAGCGAACCATCTACAGAAGTGTGAACCGTCGCCTCACGAAGAGGTTCGTTGAGAGGGGTCCCTTGCCAGATTGGAAGGTTGCTGATGCTATCTTCACCAGCATTTGTGGGTAACGTTTCGCCCATCATGTCTGCACAGGTTGCCAACAAATCGGCGAGGCAAACAGTTTCGTCGCTGTTCGATCCGGCACTGATTTGGGCTGGCCAGCGAATGACCAACGGAATGCGGTGGCCGCCTTCATAGATGTCGGCCTTGTGGCCTCGAAAGACATAGCTCGGTTTGTGCCCAACTGCCACAAGTTCCTCAAAATCTGCGCGCGGTGAACAGCCATTGTCGCTTGTAAAGATGAGGATTGAGTTTTCGCCCGCGCCAATCCGTTCCAGTGAATCCATCACCTGCCCGACCACATCATCCACTTGAAGACAGAAATCCCCATACTCGTTGGTGCCTGACTTTCCCTGAAACTCTTCGGTTGGCAAGATGGGTGTATGGGGTGCGGGAAGTGGGAAGTAGACGAAAAATGGAGCTTCATTCTGCACGCTTTCTTCGATATAAGATACAACTCTTTTTGTGAGATTGGGCAACACATCTTCATGCGCAAAATCGGGTCCAATCGGTCCCTCCCGCCAGAACTCTTTGCCCTCTCGTTCTGGAATTATCCGATCCGGCACAGCCGTAACTCGATCATTCTCCACATAAACATATGGTGGAATATCAAGCGAAGCCGCAATCCCATAAAAATAATCGAACCCAACACCCGTCGGCCCATCCTGAATCGGGGCGCGATAATCCACTCCATCTCCCGCCACAAAATCAGTTGCTAAATCCGCTCCCTCATCTTCTAAATCCGTTTCTGAATCCGCGGCAATTCCCCACTGCCATCCTAAGTGCCACCTGCCAAAACAAGCCGTCCGATAGCCATGTTGTTTGAGGAAAGAAGCCACTGTCATACGGCCCGACTCGATGATTGAGCCATCATACCCCCAATTGACGCCCTGTTTAAGGGTAGAACGCCAGTTGTAGCGTCCTGTTAAGATACTATAGCGCGAAGGCGTACAGACAGCTGAAGTTGCATGAGCATCGCCAAATTTCATGCCTTGTTGCGCCATCCTATCAAGATGCTCTGTCCGAATCTTTGATTCCACATTCAAGCACGAGAGGTCGCCATACCCCATATCGTCAGCAAGAATGTAAACAATGTTTGGATAATTTTTGTCCATGATGATTGGTTCCTGAATATTTGGTCGATAATGAGGAACTATATTATCGGATGAGAATCAAAATACACACAATTTGGAATCCTATCACGAAAACTGTATACTTACATTGATGTACGAAGAATCCCAAGTAATTGGCAAAGCCTGCTCAATTGACATCCCCCAACTTCAATTGACACCCTTAAACTTTACTTTCTGGTAAAAGAAAAGAGATGAGGTGAGAAATGTGACAAAAAGCGGTTAGCGTTTCATCCTAAAGGTAGAGAACCCAAAAAGGAGGAAGGAATGCTAACCGCGCCAGAAATAACTATAGCAGTACTGATGAATGTATTGCAAGTAACGCCGGTGGGAACAAACGTAAATGTAATGCGTCTGATGTGGGCGATGATGAATGGGTCGTTTCTGAAAAGTCGAGGAGCAATCCATAGTGGATTGAGTGAAAGCGGGTTTGAAGATGAGGAGCTCCGGCGAAGCTGGTGGAGCTTTCGATATGGATCATGGGATATTGCAAGCCTGCTCTCATCGTGGCAAGAAGAAGTGGAGTGGAAAGGGGAATGGGAGGCAAAAAAGTTAGAAGGATACCGAGTGAAAAGCATAGATATCACAGGGTTCTGGCGACCGAAGCTGCAAGGGAAAGTGAACCGACTCTATAACTCAACGGCTCGTCGGGCATTGCCCGCGCTCATCTTTGGAGTGATGATAAGCTCGGGGGAGATAGGCGGGAAACGAGTGCCACTGCTCAAGGCAATCATGAGATGCGAGGTAGGCACAAAGGAAAGTGAGTTTCGGAAAAAGCTGCTGAAAGAGACCAAGAAATCACTGGAGTCAGACGAAGTGGCGGTGGTCGATGCCGGGTTTACAATCAGAGAAATGCTAGAAAGCGACGTCGACCGATTTGTCCTTCGGGAAGCGATTAACTGCACAGCGCGCCGCAATGAGTTACCCGAACGTAAGGAAAAAGGCAGACCACCCGAATATGGTGATATTGTGCGTCCGCTCTCTCGATGCTATAGGGGAAAGCGACTCGAGGCCACAACTCCAGACTCGTTTGGTCAATTTGTCTATAGTGGTCGCCTGATTCGCTATCAAGCATGGCACAATCTCGTCCCCAGGACAACCAAGGTGGATACAGCCAACCGCACCTATTCGATTTACGTCTTTCAGGATCCTGCTTATCACACACCTTTGGTTCTGGCGACCGTCATGGCTTTACAAGCTGAAACCATTTATCTTTCTCTCTGGAGCGCTGGCCTGTTGAACATCCCCCCTTGGCTTCCAAGCAGATGATTGGCTTACATCGTCAATTTGTTCATGCCGATGAGGCTTGCTTCCGCTTACCTGAACTGGGGCTGCTGGCTGGCAATCTTCTTTCCCATTTAGCCGCTTCTCTTCCTCCCATACCGACTGGCTACTGGGATCGAGAGCCTCAAGCCACTCCCGGCAGGCTGCGCCGCGTTCTCTCGAGTGCTCTTTTTCCAACTCCCGACCAACTCGACCCTGACTTTCGGAAAAAGGCCTCGGTTTCACACCATTTCCCTAAAGGCGTTCTCGCTCATCGCCGCCTCAATGCCGCTGCTTAAACTAGCCGAGCACTATTTTTACATTTTATCCCGTTTTTTCAGGGTGGATTCTTTTTTCCGCCCCTTTCGGTTTGCCCTTTGTCACTCAAGCCTTTACCAGAAAGTAAAGTTAATGAATCGTTAACAATGATAGTGTGTCCCAAGTGTGTAAATGGAGACAGCACAGTCAGAGTGTCTGCCCCTTTATACACTTTGCGGGACAAACTCTTAACACAATCGTGGCACGATTTGCACCATGTGTCATTCCATATCATTTCAACTAGATAGGAGGATCGATCGATGAACAAAGCTCATTTGTCTAGACGCAATTTTCTGGCAACCAGTGCAAAGTTGAGTGCGCTTGCTGGCGCAAGCTTGGTTTTGGCTGCTTGTCCAGCAACGAGACCAGCAGGTAGCGAGGCGGCTGCCGGTGGTGATGCGGCCATGGAAAAGATTGAGCTAAGCTATACAGTATGGGGCGAGGGAGTTGTTCCAGGTAGCAAACCAGAGCAGTTCGAACAATTCTTCGAAGAGCATCCCAACATCGACATCAAGGCGTATAGCTACCCTGATTATGATCAGAAGCTCTATTTGTTGCTGGCTTCTGGCGATATGCCCGATGTCTTCCGCACACAAGATGAACCGTTCCTGCTCAATGTCAAGCGCGGCATTTACCTGAATCTGGATTCCTATATTGAATTGGACAGTGCAGAATTTAAGCGCGAGGACTTCTTCCCCGGCACTTGGGAAACCTTTGCTTGGGATGAAGCGAGCGATATCTTTGGCGAGGGTAGCCAGTGGGCCATTCCCAATACTGGCGGCTGTATCCTATGGATTGCCAACAAAGACGTTTTCGCCGCTGCGGGTGTCGACTTCCCAGCGAATAATGGTTGGAATTGGACAACCGATGACTTTATTGAGATCGGCAAGCAGATTGCAGATGTCAACGAAGATGGCAGCATCAATACGGCTTTCTTCCCGTGGCCCGGTGGCGTCTACAATATGCCCCAGGTTTGGACCATGGACGCAGAGTACTTCACGCCAGATAAGAAGACCTGTCTATTGGGCGAAGATGAATCAATTGCCGCACACCAATGGCTTTGGGATATTATTCACACGCATCGCCTCACTTCGGTCTCCGGCGTTGAGCAGACGGGTATGTCGAGTTCTGAGCTGTTGATCTCTGGCAAACTTGCCATGCAGATTACAGGTCCCTGGGGTCGTCGTCCCTATTACGATGCTGGTGAAGAATTTGCTGAATCGTGGGATTTCTTGCATATTCCCCAAAATGCAGTGACCAGTTCTCGCGGCACGCGCCAGACGTGGGACGGCAGCGCAGTCAGTCCACAGACAGAGCACCCTGATGAAGCATGGGAAGTTGTGAAGTTCCAGGCTGGCGAATGGTTTATTGAACAGACCGTGTCACAAAACGTTCATGGTTCCTCTCGTATTTCGATTGCAGAGGGTGAATATTTTGGTAAAAATGAGTCGACGCCGCAGACCGAACAGGTCTACAACGATGCGCTCGAATATGCCCGTTTGCAGCCCATCACTCAGTATTGGGGCCAGCAATGGGATATTATTGGCCACTACTATGATCTGATGTACAATCCTGAGATCGCTATGAGCCCTGCTGAGGCTTGTCCGGCGATGGCTGCAGATGTGCAGATTTTGCTTGATACTGGTGAAATGCCAGCGAGCTATACGCTTTAATTTCGGTTCACCAATCGTGTGTCTCAACGTGTGTAAATGAAGACGGCTGTTTCAGAAAGCCTGGTTCATTTAGGCACGTTGTGATGCACACCCGTTCATAAATGAAATTGTGAATACAGTGTTTTGCTGCTGTGCTACGGTAGGTTTGCACAATTTCATTTTGGAATTATACTTATCTTTATGGCTGCCATATCAACCCCAGCACCACGCAAAACATTTTTTCAGAAAATCCGCAATCCTGGTCTAACTTGGACTGAGTATATTTGGGCCTATATCTTTGTCTTGCCCTGGCTCATTGGCTTTCTTAGCTTCATTGCGGGTCCGATGATCGCCTCTCTCTATCTTTCTTTCACCAAATATGATCTGGTGATGGCACCCTGGGTAGGATTTGCTAACTGGGAACGGTTGTTTCAAGATGGCTTGATGCGTAAAGCCTTATACAATACAGGCTATTATGTGTTGATCGGTGTACCCCTCAATACGATCGAAGCACTCTGGGCTGCGATCCTCCTGACTCGTCCAATTCGAGGACAAAATTTCTTCCGAACTGCACTCTATATTCCGTCAGTTGTGCCGGGCGTTGCGAACATTATTCTCTGGCTTTGGTTGCTGAATCCTGATTTTGGATTGGTCAACTCGATCCTTGGCACTTTCGGTATCAAAGGACCCCTCTGGTTCCAATCTGTCGTCTGGTCGAAGCCCTCATTTATTCTCATTACGCTCTTTAGTGTGGGAACTCAGATGGTGATATTTGTCGCCGGCATCAAGAACATTCCCATCTCGCTCTACGAAGCGGCTGAAATTGATGGAGCTGGTCGATGGGGTTCTTTTCGCAATGTTACGGTTCCCATGTTGAGTCCCGTCATCTTTTTTAACTTGGTCGTCTCGATGATTGGGGCCTTTCAAGTCTTTACCAGTGCGTTTATTGCAACCGATGGCCGCGGTGGTCCTGTTGAATCGACGCTCTTTTATGTGCTCTATCTCTATAAAAACGCCTGGCTCTATTTTAAGATGGGCTATGCCTCCACGCTGGCGTGGCTCCTGTTCTTGATCGTGGTTGCCATGACAGGTATCCAGTTTTTGATTGCGCGACGCTGGGTTCATTATGAAGTTTAGAGTGGGTACCACAAAGTGTGTTAAAACATTTACACATTTTGGACACGCTCCCGAGGATGTTTAGGAAAGGGAAGGTAACAAGTGGCAGTCTCCACATCTCAACCCTCAGTCCCAGCAACAAAAAGCGGGATTGGCTGGCAAAAAACACGGTCTGGTCAGCAATTGGCCTTAAATATTGCTACCTACATTTTGCTGATTGGATGGGCCATTGTCTTCATGTTCCCGCTGATCTGGATGGTTTCGACCTCTCTCAAAGTAACGGGACAGGAATTTAAGTATCCACCTGAGATTTGGCCTAGTCCTTTTGCGTGGGTGAATTATCCCGATGCTCTGACTGCATTGCCTTTCCATATCTACTTTCAGAACACGATGATCATCGTGATCATGCGTCTGTTTGGTGCCTTGATCACATCCTCGATGGCCGCTTATGCCTTTGCGCGCCTGCGTTTCCCCGGACGGAACATTCTCTTCTCTCTTGTCTTATCCGTCATGATTCTTCCTGAGATGGCGACACTTGTGCCGACCTACATTCTCTTTAATCGATTGGGCTGGATTGACACGTTGCGCCCCCTCTTTGTGCCCTTCCTCTTTGGTGGTTCGGCCTTCTTTGTCTTCCTTCTCAGACAATTCTTCTTAACGATCCCGTTAGAATTAGAAGATGCTGCCAAAATCGATGGTGCCTCTCACTGGCGTACCTTCTGGCAAATTATCATGCCCCTGGCAACCCCTGCATTGGGGACTGTTGCCATCTTTACTTTTATCGGTGCCTAGAATGATTTCGCAGGTCCACTCATCTATCTCCAATCCGATGAAATGAAAACATTAGCGCTAGGCGTCTACACCTTCCGTGGCCTCTACCACACCCAATGGAATGTCCTCATGGCCGCCAGCATGACAATGGTCGTGCCGGTGCTGCTGGTCTTTTTCTTTGCCCAACGCTTTTTTATCGAGGGAATTTCGACGACTGGCTTTGGCGGTCGATAATAGCTTGCTCGAGCTAACCTGAGCCTCGCTCTGCAGGATATATGTTAACGGTCCATCGCTATACCAAGAGACAACTCGTACGTCGTCTGCATTCGGGAGTCGATCAATCCACCTCGCGGCCTGATCCAACCCTTCACCCCATCCGATGAGAAGCACACGCTCCGCATTTTCGCCGCCACCAATTAGTGGATAGTTCGTTTGAGAGTGTGTACCACAAAGTGTGCAAATGGATACCGCTCAGTCAGGGAATCGGCTCTATTTACACACTTTGGGACACACTCCCAATTTATACGTGACACAAGATGTCATAAATACTTGGTATAGTGGAAACAGCCTGATGAATAGTCAAGATAGAATTATGCAGCATCACCAACATTCTTGACTGATGCCACGCAACACGTCCTATAAAGAGGAGGTCATCTGTGTCTCAAATTGTTGTCCGCAACCTGACCAAAACCTATCGCGTACCCGAACGCGAAGCAGGTTTGAGCGCTTCGCTACGTAGCCTCTTTCACCGTCGCTATCGCGAGGTCACCGCAGTCCAAGAGATCGATTTTGCCATTGAGGAAAGTGAAATGGTTGCTCTGCTTGGCCCCAACGGAGCAGGCAAAACCACCACACTCAAAATGTTGGCTGGACTCATGCGCCCAACGATGGGCGAAGCACAGGTCGCCGGGTTCGTGCCTTGGGAGCGCAAACATGATTATCTGCGCTCAATCAGCATGGTCTTGGGGAACAAGAGCCAGATGTTGTGGGACATTCCACCGTTGGACACGTTCGTCGTATTAGGCGAGATCTATGACATCCCGCAGCGAGCTTTCGACGAAACACTTGACGAACTTGTGGATCTACTGGAGATGGAGCCACTCTTGACAAAACCGGTACGTAATCTTTCCCTCGGCGAACGGATGAAGTGTGAACTGGTAGCTGGACTCCTTCATTGCCCCAAAGTACTTTTTCTCGATGAACCAACCCTTGGACTAGTACAAAGAGGCATAAATGATTACGCAGATAGAGCCTTGCCCTTGTAGGTCCACTGGAAAGGTTTAGCCATAGTTTGGTTGTAGTAGTCAATGAAAGCGAAAACTTTGTTGCGTAAGTCATCAAGAGAAAGAAAAGAACCTTTGCGCAATAGTTTACGGACCAAAATGCTAATCCAGATTTCAATCTGATTCATCCAGGAAGCATGTTTAGGCGTATAGTAGAAGACAATGCGATGTTCTTGATGGGACAAGAATTCGGCACGAGTCTTCATGGATTCGAGGATGCCAGATTTGCCTTTACACCAAGATCACAGGTGATGTCCGACTCAGCGGCCACGTAGTGAACAAGAGATTCGGAGCAATGGATGTTGAGATTATCAACCACGATATGCCAACGTTTGATGTGAGGGTGTGCCTCAACCATCTGGCGAATATGTGCAACATAATCGTGCTCGGTGCGGTGGGTTCAGCAGTGACCCAGAGAATGCCACCCAAGGCAACATTGAATGTCAGGATGAAGGCTAAGGTGCCATGACGGATATACTCATGCTCAATGAGACGGTCTTTGCCAGGGACAGTTGGACGATCGGGATATTTCCTTTCGAGGGCTTGAACCCCTGTCTTTTCATCGTTGGAAACAACGAGTTCACCCTTCTTCGCCAGTTCAGAAGCACGGGCATAGAGGTCATTGATGGTTTGGCTCTTCACCTCAAAGAGTTCATCCTTGGGCGTGTTTTGCCAGTAGCGACTCATATGGGGCCGAATTGATGCATCTTTTTTAAACAGTAGCAGCAAAAGTCGGGTACAAATTTTTCATGCAAACAGAGGGCTGCTCTAGGATTTCACCCCTTATGGTCATTTTTTGTACCCGACTTTTGCCGTAGCTGTTTTAAAAAGCCTCGCCGCATGTCTGGGTGAGATACTTTCTACTATATTTCGCTTGACCAGTTCGTCGGCGATTTCTCGCCCTGTCCATTCGCTGATGGGACGCCCGCACTTCTCTGGCGATTCACAGGCCAAGGCTTCCAGTTGGCATCTTTGGTCTGCCGTGATTACGGACGGTGCCCCAGGACGTGGCAGGTCTTCCAACCTCTCTTGCGCTGTGAGTTCTTCCAGCGGTATCGCTTCTAGAGCTAGCCATCTCTTTTTCCAGTTGAAGACCGTTTTGCGAGACACGCCCACTTCTAGGCTAATTGTCCCAGAATCTTTACCCGCAGCTGCGTACAAAATTATCTGCGCTCGCTTGACCATCTGTTGGCCCGTTGTGTGCCCCTTGACTAACTGCTCTAGACCTTCTTTCGCTTTTGGGCTTAGTTCGATTTTTTCGGCTTCTGGACCTGGCATCTCTTTTTCTCCTTCTTTGGGATATTATCGATGCCTCCAGTTTACATAACTCCTGCAATTATCTATGTAATCATTTATGCCTTTCTGTACTAGACGTTTCTATGCAGCGACGCTTACGCCAATTTTTGGCTGAATACAACCAGCGAAATGGTGTGACAGTTCTCCTGACCAGCCACTATATGGCCGATGTCGTGGCGCTTTGTCAACGAGTGATTCTGATACATGAAGGAAAATTGCTCTTCGACGGCCCGCTGAATGACCTTGCCGATCAACTGGCTCCCTTCAAGCTCATTCGTATCGAATTAGATCGGCATATTGACCGAAGCTTCCCTTTGCCAGAGAGTGCTCAACTCCTCTCACAGACGAATGGTTCCTGGATGGTGCGCACCGAGCGAACGAAAGCCCCCGACGTCACGGCACAACTGTTGCAATCGATGCCCATCGTTGATCTAGCCGTCGAAGATCCGCCAATCGAGGCAGTCATCGATCAAATCTATTCAGGCGCCAGTGTGAACGGAGAAACGACAGTCACCGTTTCGGCTAACTGACCAGGTCGCTTAGATTAACCATCAACAACTTCCCCTTCCGGAGGTACAAAATGAATCAACGTGGCATTCTTGGCCTCATTCGCGTCACTTGGATGGCTTGGCTGCAAGAGAGAAGCTTCTTCTTCCTACTCGCATTCGGTTGGATGATTCCGCCACTCGTCTATCTCTTCGTTTGGTCAACAGCCGCCGGAAGCCAAACTATTGGCGGCATGACGCGCGGCGAATTCGTAGCCTACTATTTGATCCTGATCGTCGTTAATCAACTGACCTACTCGCAGACGAATTGGACAGTTGGCGATCTGATTCGAGATGGAAAGATGAATTCCCTGCTCCTTCGACCCATTACGCCATTTGCGGATACACTTGCTACAGAGATTGCGGGAAAGGGCATCTATTTGATCTTTGTCATCCCCGTTACAGCGATTCTCGCTTTCCTCCTTCGCCCAGAATTGGAGCTGACTTTGCTGAATGCACTTGTTTTCCTTCCCTCTCTTCTCTTCGCATGGTTGCTGCGATTTCTATGGGGTTATTGGCTCGCCTTACTTGCCTTTTGGGCCACGCGTGCCAATGCGTTGCTCGCCGTGCAAGATTCACTCGTCTTTCTCTTGGCCGGGCAGGTTGCCCCCATTGCGATATTGCCAGATCTGATGAAAACAGTCGCCATTGTACTCCCATTTCGCTACATGATTGGCTTTCCGGCCGAGGTGTTGACCAATCAGTTGACGATCGATGAACTTGCAATGGGAGTGACTATTCAGTGTTTCTGGCTGGTCATTGCACTCACGATGAGTATGACTCTATGGCGTCTTGGTCTGCGCCGCTATGAAGCTGTAGGAGGATAAGATGCGCCATTTACGTTTAATCAGCTATTTTGCTCGAGCATCAGCCCAACAAGAGTTGGCCTATCGGACAAACTTTTTCATCAATGTGCTGAATTCATTACTCAATTTCGGAACGGGAGTTTTGGGATTGGTTGTACTCTTCAATCAAATTGACACAGTACGCGGCTGGACCTTTGCTTCAACGCTCGCTCTCCTGGGCGTCTATCTGATTCTTGGTGCGCTGCGGGGCCTCTTCATCGAACCAAGTCTGGACTCCCTTGCGGGAATGAATGGTTCAATTTGGCATGGTACATTTGATTTCACCCTATTGCGCCCCGTCAGCCCTCAATTTATGTCCAGCTTTCAACGCTGGAACCCGCTGGCACTCTTTGAGCTGCTGCTGGGGGTGGGCGTTTTGGGAACTGCGATTGCGCAACTGAATCAGACACTTTCTGTCACTCAACTTGCCTTCTTCCTACTATCCTTAGTCAGTAGTGTTTTGATTCTCTACAGTCTATTGCTTGGTCTGACCAGCCTAGTCTTCTGGGGACCTGGTTTTTTCTACACCTGGATCTTCAACGGCATCTTTCAGATGGCGCGCTACCCCGTTGGCCTTTATCCTGGTTGGTTACGACTCGTCTTGACTTGGATCGTACCCGTCGGCATGATGACCACCATCCCCGCGCAGGCAATGGGAAATACCCTGACTTTGCCGATGTTGCTGCTGAGTCTGACGATGTCTATTGTATTATTATTTGCAGCTTCAGCTCTGTTTCAGACCGGGCTGCGCAGGTATGCAAGCGCGTCTAGCTAAGGAATGGGAATTCAATAACTTTGGTAGTGGTTAACTGTAAAGTGATGATAGAATCAGGCAATGGTAACGGAAACAATAATCCATCAATGCAATGGATGTGGTAGCAAGCAGATCACGAAAAATGGTCAAACGGCAAAGGGTAAGCAGAAATATCACTGCAAAGGGTGCGGGTCCTATGGCACCCTGAACCCAACCGTTGCTTATAGAGCGGAACGGTGCGCCGAAATCTTGCGTGCGTAGCATGAGCGGTCCAGTCTGTGCGGGCTTGAGCGCACCTTTGGTGTGGTGCGTCAGAGCGTCGCCAAGTGGTTACGTGAAGAGGATGCCGACTTACCCGTTGTCCCACCCTTGGATGATCCGCAGCCTGATGACGTGTTGGAACTGGATGAACTCTGGTCCTTTGTCGGGTCAAAAAAACAAAGGCTGGGTCTGGATAGCCCTCTGTCGACGCACCCGCCAGATTGTCTCGTACTTCATTGGCGGACGCAGTGAGGAGGATTGTTGGCGTTTATGGTCGTGGTTCCCCCCCGACCACCGCCACTGCGCCACTTTTAGCGACTTCTGGGAGACCTACGATGCTGTCTTTGGGCATCTAGGCACGGTCCATCAATCCGTCGGCAAAGAGACTGGCCAAACCGCACATGTCGTTCACGAAGTGGGCGTTTCGCCAACGCTGGAACAACACCCTGCGCCAACGGCTCGCACGTTTTGTCCGCAAGACACTTTCCTTTTCCAAGACCGACGCGTTTCATGAAATTGCTCTGCGCCGATTCATTCATTACTACAACTCGACCCAATCAGTTCTCGCTTAACCACTACCCACATGGTCAACACTCACATGCAGATAGGACTCGTCAGGTGTCTCCTGTAGAGTACGCGCAAGTATCGTTTCTCCGGAGCAAGGTGCTACATTCAAAAAGATAATTCGGCCTGGACTGTTGTCTATCCCAGACATACTACCTGCTTCCACCACGTAGCTGAACTACTACTTACTGTTTGCCACCGCCGACAGCCCGCCAACGCCCGTTTCACCAGTGGCGGGACTGTAACCGACCAGGTCCGTGCGAGCGACCAACAATGTGAACGAAATAACGCAATTCGGCACCAATCCCCCGCCATCTGGTGCAAATGATGTTACCCTAATGAAGTAACTACCCCAAGAAGTACAATGCGCGAAGTTTCGCATGTAACAGTAGTCGATCCCCGCCACGCATTATGCGGACAAAAGCTAAAAGTTGTCAAAATCAGTGCAGAGGGCAAGGAAGGCCCAGTCTGCACGGTCGAACTGCAAAAAGACATTTGGAGACGAATTCCACTAAGTATAACGGACGTGGGTCGTTATGAACCGATTCTCTATCCATTGCCCCTGAACCTGAGAGTTGTGGGAGAATTGCTGGATCTCTATAAACGCATAGAAGTCCAAATCAAGGAGAACTCCAGCAATGATGAAAGAAAAAACGAGACAGAATCAAGTAATCCCCCAAACAGAAAGGAGTCTAACGTCTCCAAAACAAGTCTGGCAGCAGCTAAGTCCACCCCACCAACAGCAGATTCTGCAGAGTCTGGTGCAGATCTGCCAGATGTTGACCCAACGAAGCGTCAAGAAAGCGGAGGTGAGTCATGAACTACTCGACTAACTCTCGCTTCATAGTGAACGGAAGCCAGAAGATTCAGCCGCTCCATCGCCAGCGGCTAGCCTGCATCTATGTGCGCCAATCCTCGCTGAAGCAGGTGAGGGAGAACACAGAGAGTCAGGTGAACCAGTATCGACTGGAAGAACGAGCCAAAGCCCTTGGGTGGCCCGAAAATCAAATCCGAGTCATCGACTCAGACCAGGGAATCTCGGGAACAAGCAGCAATGACCGGATGGGTTTCCAGGAGATTCTGAGTCTCAGTAGATCCAAATTTGGCGTTTTTGGCTATTTTCAGTCGAGATTGCAGGGATTTTGGAGTCATTTATTCAGATTTCGGTTACAGAAAACAACCTATTTCATATCTGAAAATCGCCCAAATCTAACGCAAAAACTAGATATCGACCGGCAAATTTGTATTTATGTCAACTGTTTAGCCAGAATTCTCTCTCAAAACCTGAAATTTGGATCTACTGAGTCTAGTCTCCATGAGCCAGGTGGGCATCATCTTTGGCTACGAAGTCTCACGAATCGCCCGCAACAATGCCGACTGGTATCCCTTGCTTCAGTTGGCCGACGTCTTTGGCGTCCTCATCGCCGACAATGACGCCATCTACGACCCCAAAGACTTCAACGACCGCATGGTACTTGGTCTGAATGGAACCATGAGCGAACTGGAACTGCACTTGATTCGCCAACGTCTAGATACGGGGCGCATGAACAAGAGCATGCGAGCTGAGTATCGTCAACCCTTGCCTACCGGTCTTGTCCGAGAACGGGACAATGTGGTCGACAAAGACCCAGATCAGCAAGTCCAAAGCACAATTCAACTCATTCTGGACAAATTTGCCGAGTTGGGCACCTGTCCGAAAGTCTTAAAGCACTGTCTGGACAACAAGATTCTCTTTCCCAGGCGTCAGATGGGTGGCGCTCACCACGGTGAGATTTTGTGGAAAGAACCGTCATACACGGTCATCAAGTCAATCCTCAAGAATCCCGCCTATGCCGGAGCCTTCGCTCATGGCCGCACTCAGGTCGATCCAGCCAAACGACTGGCCTTCGGTTCACCAAATAGCGGGCGCAAAACCTGCCCCATGGACGAATGAATCCATTTGCAACAAGATGTCTATCCGGCTTACATCTCCTGGGAACAGTATTTAGCAAACCAAGAGCGACTACGCCAGAATGCAACTTCGTTCGAGAAAGCCATCGTAGCAGCTCAAGGCGCTGCCAGGGAAGGCAAGGCATTGCTCCAAGGACTCGTTAAGTGTGGCTGCTGCGCTCGTCGAATGCACATCCGCTATCGCAGTACCACCACCTACGCCTGTTCTGAACTCTATGATACCTATGGTCGCAAAAGCTGCCTCTTTGTCACCGCTCCCAAGATTGATGAGATTGTCGTCCAAGCCTTCTTTGAGGCCATTCAGCCAGCCCAGCTAGATGCGTTGGCTGCCTTACTTGACCAGCAGCAACAAGACCACGCCAAGCTCGACCAACAGTGGCAGCAGCGTCTTCAGCGAGCCGACTATGAAGCCCTGCGTGCTGAACGGCAATACAACCAAGCTGACCCCGAGAACCGACTCGTTACTGCCTCCCTTGAAAAACGTTGGGAAGAAAAGCTCGTTGCTCTCCAGGAAACCCAACGAGATTACAAGCTCTTTCAACATCAGCAGACCGTTCCAACCATCTCACCTCTACTTCAACAGCAGTTCCAGCATATCTCTGAGACTCTGCCCGACCTCTGGCCTCAACTATCCTACTCTGACCAAAAAGAACTCCTGCGCACCCTCATTTCTCAAGGCATCCTCACACCCAGAGACAAAACCTCCATCGAAGTCAAGATTGTCTGGCTCTCTGCTCATTACTCCCTCTTTTCCGCCCACCGCCCCTTTCAACCATGGGCTCATGTTCCTCATTTTACAGCCATGATTCAGCGCATTCGCCAATTCTGGGAACATGGTACTTCCGACACCCACATTGCCGACATCCTTAACTCTGAACACTTTACTGCCATGGACGGTTCTGACCTTACCCGAGTGACCATCCGTAATCTCAGGCTCAAACAAGGATGGTCCGTCAAGCCTGCTTCTGCCAAAACACCTCCCAAAGTTGATCGCAAATTCACCACCCGTGGCTTAGCTCTCGAGGGCAACACTGACAAAGAGTGGATTCGGGCTCGCATTTTTGATGGCACCATTCCCCCTGATTTTGTCTCTCGTCATCCTCACCAGCGTTGCTATCTCATTGATGCTTCTGACCACCTCATCCAACAACTCAAGGCCAAGGCTGCTCTCCGCAAACGCTACAACATGCGCAAACCAAAACCGCCCAACTCTTGATTTTCCCTCCCTTCAAACCGTTACGGTGAAAACGTAACGGTTTTTTATTTCTCATCCTACAACATCCATCACTCTTCTCTCTTTTTGCTCATTTGTTCTATTCCTTGTACACTACTCCCATCTCCATCTTTCTATTCTTTTTTCACCCTGCGCTTCTTCAATTACGCGCAGATCACCTAGGAGGGCTTTGTGTTGACCGCGGTTTCGCAGCGACAAACTTGCCACCCTACCAAGAAACTATACGATACTTTGCATACAGCAAACACACCTTCGCATTGGCAATCAAGCTAATTTTTTTGAAACATAACAATACTTTCACGTGCAGGTTCGCGACCAAATTTACCCATTTGCTGGGCGCTGTTGCCACGCAATCTTGCCACCCAGGATTCAAGAGGTGTAAAGCCTATACTCTCCCCGATATTAGATAGAATCTCATCGACTGGAATCATTACTCCTGCATGGCGAACATTGCCAACCACCAAAGCTACATGTCCTCCGCTCGAAAGAGTATCATATGCTGAATGCAACATAGCGTTCATATCTTCAAAGTAGCCCATAAGCATAGGTTCGATTCGCGAGTCAGCATCATCGGGTAGTGATTCTATACTTCGGTGGAGAAGTGTAGGCTTTGAAAACGTGGTTAACTGTTTGGGAGCGCGTGCTTCAACGTGAGAACGTAAAGAATTATATCGCAAGTTAAAAATCTCAGATTCGCTTAAGCCGAGAGTTAATAATTCTATCTGAAAGATTCTGCTATAGTCATGTCGATTTGGATATGGGGGCGATGTAACGATAGCTTGACAGCCATCAGATAATCTCATTAAATCCTCATGAAACGACTCTATTGTTCGGGCATCACCAATAAATACCTCCCAGAATCCTTGATGCATCGATTCAAGAGACGTCAGGTCATCTAACATCCACTCAATAGTTTGTTTAAATTGTAAGCCTATTTGAGAAGCCTGGCAATCACGTTTGACCCACCGAAACCAGCCGCCATCTGGCTTCGCTCGCGAGATTTTTTGCTGTACTCGAAGTAAGCCAAGGAGTAGAAATTGCTTAACGTGTTCCGATTGCTCTGCTATATTCTGTCGTAATAAAGATAACACACTAAATTCCTTATCGGTGAAGGCTTTCTTAAGCCTTTCAGAACGCAACACATCGACATTAGTATGGTTAATACCGCTTAATACATCTTCCAATGCGTGGCGAATTAAGGAACTGTCATAGTGGCTAGTCTTTACCCTACTAACAAAAACTGATAAGGGGGATAAATCTATGCCTATTCCATTATAACCATGTTGTTGGGCAGAACGTAACGTTGTTCCAGCACCGACGAATGGATCCAGAATTGTTGAATCTTTAGAGAGCTGCCAATGATCAAATAGCAACTCTACTAGTTGAGGAGAAAAACTGTGAGGGAAATAGAACCAGCGGTGGACTGGTTCATCTTTTAACAGGCGAGGTGTAACATGTTTAGCTAACTCAAGACGGTATGTAAATCTGCTTGGTAGTTCCGGTAACACAGCTGTCATTCGTGTGTCCGCCCTTGCTGAAATGCAGGTCGAGGGAAGGTGATTTTTACTGGCTGGCGATAAATTGGGTGAGAGAGGATCAATTCTCCTTTGTCCAAACGTGTTAGATGATTCTTAACGTCCATATCAAGAAACCGATAATTTCCGGCGTTGATTTCAGCACTATCACTTCTTCCCAAAACCTTAGTTGCAGAATTACCTGTGACACGATCGTGAACGGCACTCAAGAACTGTTCGGCTGAGAATAAAATTATGCCAAATGAGCGTCCGCGTTCAGCAATATCTAAAACTTGCTCGAGAATGGGAGAGTGAACTGATTGACCTCGTGCAGGCGCATACTTATTCAGCTCATCTACAAAGACGATTACTTTTTCTGGAGGAGCGTAGTTGTCATCGAGTAAAGTTTCTCCAGAGTATAATCCGTACACCGTTCTTAGCACGTCGCCAAATACCAATGTCTGCTCTTCTGGATTGAGCTTGGCTATATCTATTACGTATGTATGCCCACCATGAATGTCTCCAATTTCACTTTCAATGGTTGTCATCCGGTTCGATAGCCTTGGGACAAATAAACCTGATTGGCGAGACTTCACGACACGACGCAACAGTCTTAAAAAGCGACCGACACTAGAAGCATGAATATTTCTAAATTTTTGAGGAATTCCTTGTTGTACTAAAGGTGGCTTTGTCAGTAAATCATCCCAAGATTGTACATTACTCCAAACTCGCTCACCGCTATCAATCCCAACCATAATTTCACCAATTATGGAACTTAGAGTTCCGGCGCTGTCTGGTATGTCAGAAAAGAGCAGATCTAATTTATTAGCCGAATTACGCAAATCATAAGCAAATTTACTATGTATCGGCGGAGAGTCAGTAAAGGAGTTCGGCTGGTCTGTTATATGGGTATTATTGCCCCACGGTAATAGATATTTCACTTTGTCTTCAGACCAGGATTTTGGCTTTAGCCCTAATTGTTCCCAGAATGCTGGTTCATCGGTCTCTAAAGTGCGTTGTTCATGTATTGTCAATAAGTCATCGTATTTCACATTGAACAATATCGTTGCTATGTTGTCACTCTGATTCGTTTGTAATAGTGACTGAATAAGAAACATCACATATGATGTCTTCGTCGCTAAACCAGAAATACCCGAAATATTCATATGGCCAGCTTCTGGCCCTAAAACAAAATGACGATCTAAGTAGGCTACTGCCTTCGTTCCATTGCTCATTTCAATTAAACCAGCGGGCACGCGACGATCTGGTGGAATGTTATTAATCCCTAAGGCCTCATGGATATTCGTCTCGTCTGCAAAATAAACGAGTGAATCGCTGCGGACAGGCATGTAAATGTCGCAGTTATTAGACAAAACAGAAACATCCGCTACATTTGTCCCTTGCCGTGGCGTTTGAGGAGGCTGATCAAGCTTTTCACCAAAGTCACTAGATATGTAGTTGGAAAGATGGCTAGATGCATCTGTTATATGCTTGATATTTGTAACAAGTCCATAAGTATTGCTAATCTCGGGAGGGTCATCGGCGTTGGGATAATGTTCTGCCGCTACAATATCAAAAGGATTTACCAATTCCCCCGGTTTGATCCAAAACTGAAATTCTTCAGCACTATTCGGGTTTCGTTCGGTCGCCGAACCTCGCCCAATCGGCTCATTATTTTTAGATGTCATAATACCTCGGTATTATTGGCTGTGATGGCATCAAAAGGCCAGCGAATGCCAGCCTTAATACTACTGTGCAGCAATATATTGTGAAACACAAAGGAAATTCGTTATATTTCTGGGCATATTGCTAACAAAACGCAAACAGAATGCAAAGGAAAAATGAGATAGACTGAAGAGCCAATAAAATGAAGCAGTCTTCGATGAAAGGAAATCAAGATGAAACTTGCTCAAGCAGTCAATCAATATGACTACAGCCAACTGGAAAGCCCGCCGCTGCTGGAACTGACAGAAGAGCAACTGGCGGCACTGGCCGACCAACTCCAGGAGTATCATGCCATATATAGTCCATACTTCAGCCATGTGGCTCAGAGAGAGCATGCGTACCACTACATGCGAGGCTTGTTAGACCCCGAAATCAAACGCAAATCGGCCGAGAACATCGCGCTGGCGACAGTAGGAGAATCGGGTGTACGCCCCCCTGCAAAGCTTTGTGGGTCAGAGCCGCTGGAGCGGTGAAGCGATGCTGGCGGAACATACTCGACAGACAGGTGAGTTGTTGGGAGATGCAAATGGCGTCTTACTCCTGGATGGGAGCGACATTCCCAAGCAAGGAGAAGAGTCAGTGGGCGTCAAGCGGCAGCGGTGTGGCGAACTGGGCAAGATCGCCAACTGTCAAGCCGGAGTCTTCCTGGGATATAATAGCTCTCATGGCTATACCTTACTGAACTGTCGGTTGTATATCCCCCCAAGAATGGTTTAGTGATGAGTATGCAGAGAAGCGGTACAAAACCGGTCTTCCCACTGACCTGACCTTCCAAACAAAAAATGAATTGGCTTGGTCCATGATTGAGCAGACGCACGCCCTGGGTGCGTTGCCCATCCGCTGGATCACTATGGATGAAGCCTTTGGCAAAGATACTCATCTGCTTGACTGCATTGATGGCCAAACCGCTTACAGCTACTTTGCTGAAGTGCCCAAAGAGACTCGTGTCTGGACCTCCAGCCCCCCAGACCTATCTGCCCGCATCATCTGGACGCGGGCGCAAAGCTTCCAAGCTCCGCGTCCGGCCTGGTGAACCTACGCCTCTCACCGTTGCTCAACTCGCTGACACCTTCCAGGAGCATGAGTGGCAACAGCATGTTCTCAAAGAGGGCTCCAAGGGCTTCATCGTTGCTTCCATTGCTTGTCGCCGCATTGTCTCTGTCCGCAATGGGCTCCCCGGTTCTGCTCTCTGGCTCATCGTCCGCCGCAATCCCGATTGCTCTCTGCAATACTTTCTCTCCAATGCACCCCTTGAGACTTCCTTGGATGACTTCGCCACTGTTTCTGCTTTGCGTTGGCCCATTGAAACCATTTTTGAACAAGCCAAGCAGTTTCTCGGACTCAACGAATATGAAACTCGCAGTTGGCTCGGTTGGCATCATCATATGACCTTAGTCATTTTGGCCTTTGGTTTCTTGGCTCGTTCTCAGTTTTTCCTCAAATATGATGCCCCCGCTCTCACTTTGCCACAGGTTGTTGAACTTCTCCATGCCGTTCTGCCTAAACCTGTCTTGACACTCGCTGAGACTATCGAGCGCCTTCGCTACAAGCAACGTCGTCTTGCTTCCGCTAAACGCTCGCATTATCTTGTGCAAAAATCGAACATTATCGAGCCTTTACTTGATGCACAGTAGTATTAAGCATTTCTTCTGAATAAAATCGCCCTCGAATTACACGTTCAGCAATATAAATGGGATACAAGTGAGCATGCCAGCGACCATCTCGACCATGAGGTGCAACGCTGCGTTCTGCAATTAAGCAACCACTGATTTCGTCAATTAGATCGCTGCCCACTGGTTGCTGACTTGGGTTTGGCATTTCAGCCTTGATTACACCCATTAAAGGGTAATCTAACCCCTTTTGAGGACGTATTCGTACATACCAAAACAAGATTTTGCCTTCGTTGCTTCCATCCTTGCGCTTTCGTGAAAAGACAACGGTACGCTGATTTTCTCCCAAATCTTTTAATAACCCATAGAGGCTCAACTTTTTAGCTCGTGGACCTGTGCCTAATTCAAATTGACTATCCCGACGAAAAGTCTTCGCAACCCCGATTACAGGTGGACTTTTCCAGTTTTCATATTCATTGCCTAGACTGCCATCAATTACCAGCCAGTCACTTTGGTCTCTTCCAACATCTTTGGATAAGATTTTTTCAAGTTCTCGCATATGCCAGTTTGCGCAGTGAGCACCGCGTGGCCGGGCCTCTTGCAAGTTCATTGCATCTGTGTAAGCGTTATTTGTAGCACTATCGCAAAGCTTAAACCCTTTGATTCGGCTAATGGTTTGCTCTACTTTCGACCATAAATCATCAGACAAAGCTTTTTTTTCAAGTGTTAGCAGTACGCTGTGATTAGCATTGGCAACACTTATGTTGCCATCATCGTGTCGATAAACCATAGCCGCCCCTACTTGGGAAAGTTGAACTGGTGTTGAGCGCTCCTGTTCAAGTACAGTACCGATGAAGTAGGTTAGCGCAGAACCGTCCACGAAGTAACGTAACAGATGTTTATCAAGTCGGTGAATAGGTTTCACGGCACGGTAAAGAGTTCGGCTTGGAACCTCCCAAATATTGCCAACTGTAGCCATTCCCCCTGTCTGTCGATCGTAAATCTCTTCTAAATCAGGCATGACCAAGTCAACTGTTGCTTGTCCAGTAGCGGGCAGAACCTCAGCTTCTGTACATAATATTTTTAAAGCATCTTGTAGGGGGCTAAAAGGGTTTGACATCGGAATTTAGATCAACTATGTTCTGGAAAGCTATGCTTGCAGCCATCGCGTTTATTGATGAGCATATCACAGAAATATGCAAGGCTATAATTATTCTTAGAAGCTCTATCGAGATCGACGTATCCAGCTATTTTTGCTCCTTCGGATTTGACACTGCGACCGCCTCTTCTTTTCTTATTACGCTGACGCCGGTTTACTTCATTGAAGATATGGGCAATTTGATCGCGCGCTTGTCGCGGGCCATAAGTTGTTGTAGTGCTACTCTTCGGTGAATAAGATTTAGGAGCTCCTGCGGCAGAAACAACTGCTGCTGGATCGGCCAGTAGCCAACATTCCAAACAGGTTTTGCAAACAACTCTGACGACCCTGATCTTACTCTTGGGTAGACGTTCAATTTCGCGACATAAAGCCTCAAATGCTTGTTTGAACTGTCTTTGAATTGTTGCACGCTCAGGCGATCTTTGAGGATCTTCTTCGTCGAGTATGAAAAACACCTGAGAAGCACCTGTTCTAGCAGCTCTATAAGTCAGATCCAACAAACTATTCACATCAATATATTCATTAACATCGAGTTTCGATGCTCTAATTTGTTTGCCCTTACTTCTTCGTCGTAGCTGTTTGATCCCTAGCGCATTTGACGTCAAATGCTCATATGCCTCACTTAGTTCGTCTTCTACGAAAAGCTGGATGTTTGCCAAAACTATGCCCTTTATATCATGTTGCGTCGGATTGCTTCTCTAAGTCGATACCGTTCGAGCCAAGGTGCAAACTCTTCAGATGTTGCAGGGACAAAATCTGTTCTGCCTTGTTGATCGCGATCGGCTATATATACTTGTAAATAGTCAGATTCGGCATCTAAATCAAAGCAATCCATGAATTCAGCACTATGCGTGGTGATAATTATTTGTTGTAGCTTATTCTCATCATCTTGTCTATCGGCATCATTTATTTCTACTGCTTGCCGTAAAATATCCGCTAGATAAATCATTAAGCGTGGATGAAGGCCATGATCTGGCTCTTCCAAACAGACAAGTGATGATGTATGATCAGCTAATAACAGTGACAATATCCCTAGTAATCTAATAGTCCCATCAGACATGCTTTCAGGTGGAACATATCTATTTTCTCCAAAAGGCTGTTCAATAAATTGGTAGCGTGCATTCTGGCCACCGCGTTCCGCGTCATGCTCGACCAAGATGGATTGGGGCAATTCAATCAGATTAGTCATCGCATCGTTAATCAAGTCAAGTTCATCAGATGAAAGCTGTACTAATGCGTACAGAAACGCACTTAGATTACTACAGTCACCAGCTAATGGCGGCACCTCCTCTGGGACTTCGGGGATGAAAGATGCCTGTCGAGCTTTGTTAAGGTCAATATCAAAGAAAC
>JAHBNG010000152.1 GCA_019217005.1 Chloroflexi bacterium TSY | reverse complement strand
TAAATGATCAAACGGGTGCTTTGGACACTCGGATCCTACAAACGCCTCAATTGTCAATGGCTTCCGTCAGCTTCCAAGAACGCTCTCAATTACACTTCACAGTTGACAATTATTTAGGATGCATGGATTCAGATGGCGGACTTTTCGGTCCTTAGTGGTCAAATTGCCGATGCAGTGGCTCAATCGAACGAACCTGCTGCTGCGCAATCTTCATCTCAGTCGCTGGCTGTGGTGCAACAGGCCATGGCGCAAGCAGTTTCGCTATCCATGCAAAATGCAGTGGCGGCTCAGCAACAGATGAATGTCCTAAGTCAAGCGATTGACGCAAGCAATCAACCGATTGATGAATGCCAACCCGCTACAACAGGAGCAACACAATCGGTTGATGCAACGAGCGATCCATTTGATCAGCTTCTAACCATGTTGAACACGATGGCAAGCGGCTCAAAACAATAAATCCTAATTCATATGTAACAAAGGCACAAACGTATAGAGATCAGAATGCTATCGCGTTGCATCATTTCATAAAGGAGAATGCCTATTGCCAATACTAATTGCGAGACCGAATGTTCAGTCTCAAAAAAGGTGAACCAAACGATGTCAATGTTCGAGCAACATATTTGAAAGGAACCAAACAATGGCAGATCCAACTTTAGTCAATGGACAAATAACCGATGCTGTAACGCAAAGCAATGTGAAAGTGTTAGCTGACGCTCCAGCCGAAGCCCCTGCAATGGTCTATCAGACGATGGGGCATACTGTTGGTTTGGGGATGCAGAATGCGGCCTGCCCAACAGCAAATGAACACCATTAATCAGACCGTCACAACGCAAGCCGCAGGACTCTTGATGAGTATGGATACGGCGGTCGCCCGAGCCACCGAAACGGTCTCTCCGGCAATGACGTTTCTCAGCAAATCATGAGCCTGTTGGCGGCCGCCAAACATGATAGAGTGTCACTTTACGAAGCTGGTTTCGCCTCGAAGAAAACCAGACAAATAATTTTCGAACGTTCCTCTATTCAGGAGACTAAACAATGGCAAATCCAACCTCGTCAATGGATTGATAACGATGCAGTGACCAATCGAATGTCAAGGTTTTGGCTGATGCACCCGCCGAGTCGTTAGCCATGATCTATCAAACCAGGGACATACGGTTGGCTTTGGGATGCAGAATGCAGCATCTGCCCAACAGCAGATGAACACCATTAGCCAAACCGTCACAACGCAAGGGGCCGCTCTGTTAATGAGCATGGATATGCTGCCTCCGCCCGCGCCACCGAAACGGTCTTCACGGGCAATGATGTTTCAGCAAATCATGAGTCTGTTAGCCGCCGTGGCTGGTGGTCAGCAAGGCAAAACTGCAGATGCAACGCCACCTACTTTGGATAGCGAATGCGGTAGATAGAGTATTCGTCTCAGTCCTATCATATGAGGAGTCATAAAATGGCAAATCCAACTTTAGTTAACGGACAATAACGGACGGCGTCACCGCCAATGTGAAAGTATTGGGTGATGCGCCCGCCGAACCGTTGGCTATGACCTACCAGACTTTGGGTCACAGCGTTAGCTTAGGAATGCAGAATGCGGCTTTAGGGCAGAACCAAATGAATTCGGTCAATCAGGCAGCCACGACCCAAGGGCGAACCTACTGTTGAGTATGGACACGGCAGCGACGACCCGCGCAACGCTAAAAGTTTTGCAAGGCAATAGTGGAGTCGATCGATTGCTTTGTTTTAGCCAGCGTGGCCGCTGGACAAGAGATTTCGAAAACGGCTGGTGCAACACCATCCAGCCGCAACGTAAACTTTACCCGGTTCTAGGTCTTGCTGACATTCGACAGCAATTCACCCAGACATCAATACTCAGTAGATAAACATGCGGTGAGCCAACACAACAGGGGATGAAAATGTGTTAAAGTGGCGGCAGCCGCCGAACAGAAATCGGGAAAGGTCCGTCGGGCAAAGAACGCTCAGTAGCTAGATTGGTGTACACCGACGCACCACGGGATGTGGACGTTCCTCGGGACGAAACACGCAGGGCAGACTGTGCTCACAATCGGGCTACACAAGCGGCTGTGAAAGGAAAGGAAGATGGAAGTGATAAGCCTCGAAGCGTAGCGGCCTGGATGTTCACAAGCGGATGGTGGTGGCGTGTGGTAGATGAATCAGGAGGATGGAGCAGGTGCGCAAGTTGGGGACAACGACGGTCGAGTTGGAGGGGTTGAGGTCGTGGCTGTCGTCGTATGGGATCACGCATGTGGCGATGGAGAGTACGGGGAGTGTATTGGAAACCGATCTACAATGTGTTGCATGAGCATTTTGAGGTCTGGATTGTGAATGCCCGCCATCTGGCACAGGTGCCTGGTCGCAAGACGGATGAGAGCGATGCGGCCTGGATCACGAAACTGATGAGTTATGGACTGCTGGAGCGCAGTTTCATTCCAGATGTGGAGCAAAGGGACTTGCGAGACCTGACGCGCTATCGGACGCGTCTCTGCAAGAGAAGAGTGCGGCAGTCAATCGCCTGCATAAGGTGTTGGAAGATGCCAACGTCAAGTTGGGATCGGTGGTCACGAGCATCCAAGGTGTATCGGCACGCCAGATGATCGAGGCCCTGATTGCAGATGAGATGGACCCAGAAGCCATGGCTGACTTGGCACAAAAGCGGCTGCGGGCCAAGATTCCCCAGTTGGTTGATGCGTTGACGGGACTGGTCCGTCCTCATCATCGTTTTATGCTGCAAGAAGTTCTGCATCATCTCGATCACCTGAATGTACGCATTGCTGACCTCATCGCACGCCTAGATGCCATTCCCGGTGTGGGGCGAGTCGTCGCCGAGATAATTCTGGCGGAGATCGGTCCCTCGGTCGAAAGCTGGCCCTCAGCTAAGAAACTGGCCTCCTGGGCTTGTGTCTGTCCTGGCAACAACGAATCGGCGGGCAAACGCAAGAGTGGTCGCCGACGAAAGGGCCAGAAATGGTTAGTCACCGCCCTCGTTGAAGCGGCTTGGGCCGCCTCGCCTCAAGGACACCTATCTCGCCGCACAGTTCCACCGTCTCAAGGCACGACGCGGAGCCGCGGGCAGCTATTGCCGTGGCCCATTCCATCTTGACCATCGTCTATCATCTCATCGACAAGCCCGATGCCGTCTTTGAAGAACTCGGCGGCGACTTCTTTCTCAAACGACGCAAGGAGCATGCACAAGCCGGCGCACTCAAAACCCTCGAGTCCCTCGGCTTCAAGGTTTTCTTGGCACCGACCGCCTAAGTACGGTGCTCACTACAACTGATTTGCGTTGGGCACAGGCAACGACGCCACCCACTCTGGCGGGTCAACTTGGACCCGCTTCTTATTCAACGCCTTTAACCTCTCTCTTCTCTTGCTGCCCTTTTTCAGGGCAGACCGCAGTGAATCAAATTTCAGGTTTAGAGAATTCTGGCTAAACAGTTGACATAAATACAAATTTGCCGGTCGATATCTAGTTTTGCGTTAGATTTGGGCGATTTTCAGATATGAAATAGGTTGTTTTCTGTAACCGAAATCTGAATAAATGACTCCAAAATCCTGCAATCTCGACTGAAAATAGCCAAAACGCCAAATTTGGATCTACTGATACTGCAATTCGAGGTGAGTACGCCCCGGTGCGAGCGCGCCAGTAGTGGGCATACCAACTCCGCTGCGGTCTACTGCTGTTCGACATGGCGCTCGATTTGGAAGGAGTAAGTGGCAGACCCAACTCTTGTGAATGGACAAATAAATGATGCTGTCACCAATCCACCATAAACGCATTCGGTGACTCGCCAGCTATGGCAATGGGTATAACGTATCAGACCCTGTCTCAAGTGATTAGTCTTGGTATGCAAAACACTTTAAGTTCAAATGAAGCAATACAGGCTCAAAATGTAACCTTGACTGCACAAGGGGCAAACTTATTCCTCAGCGTACCATCGGCGGCAACAACGGTTGCGACACAAAAAGTGTTGACTGGGAATCAGAGCGCAAACGACTTGCTGGCGAATCTACTTTCTATGATTACGGGGTCGGGGTCGGGTTTTGCCGCCAGTCATTCAGGGAATGGCAATGGCGATTATCCGTCTGGATCAGAGGCCCCTGTCCCGTTCGAATTCGAGCCAAGTCTAGACATCAGCCACTCTGGGAATGGCAACGGCGATTATCCGTTTGGATCAGAAGCCCCTATTCCGTTCGAATTCGAGCCAAGTTTAGACATCGGCCACTCTGACGACAGAGATGACCATCACCATGACCTTGGCAAATAATGTCTGTTCAAGTTATTTGGGAATGAGGATTAAACAAGTTGGGCATGTCATCTCGAAGAATTGAGAGATCTTATGCACAAGTTATTTAATTCCGATTCCTTAATTCCGATTCCATAACGCGACAGGAGATAAACCCATGGCCGACATGGTCAATTTCAAGTTACAGATGCCGTGACCCAAACAAACGTCAAGATCATTGCCGAATCGCCTGCGATGGCGATGGGTCTAGTCTACCAAATGTTGGGGCAGGCAGTCGGCTCACAATGCAAAGCTCGGCGGCTGCTCAGCAACAGATGCAAACAGTCGGTCTAGTGTTTTGTCAGATAAGTATACGGTAAACTCTGCCAGAAAGTGACTAAAAAAACGAGGAGGCAGAGAGAAATGAAGCAAGTATATAAAGTTAAACTAAGTGATAAAGACAGAAATGAATTAAGGCGAATAACGGCAAAAGGAAAAGAGAACGTAAGAAAGATAAGAAGGGCACATATTCTGCTCTTGTCAGATGGAGGAAAAACAGACAGAGAAATCATGGAACGAGTGGGAGTGACGCGAGCAACGGTGGTGCGAATCCGCAAAAGATATGTGACGGAAGGGCTAACCAAAGCCCTAGAAGAGAGGCCAAGAAGCGGACGACCAGTCGAGATTAGTAACGAAGCCAGAGCCAAAATCACGGCACTAGCGTGTACGAAAGGACCAGATGGGCGAAGCCGATGGACTTTAAGGCTGCTAGCAACCACAGCGGTTGAGTTAAAGTTTGTGGAAGACATTTCGCATGAAACCGTGAGTGAAATTCTGAAAAAAAAACGAACTGAAACCCCATTTGAAGGTGCAGTGGTGTATCGGAAAGTTAACACCTACATACTTGTGGCACATGGAACAAATCTTGGACCTCTATGCACAGCCCTATGACCCCAAGAATCCTCTCTGGTGGGTGTTACGATGAAAAACCTTGTCAGCTCTTGGGCGATACAATCGTGCCGATTGAGATGAAACCAGGCAAGAAATGGCGCTATGATCATCACTATGAACGCAAGGGCATCTGTTACATCTTGATTGCTTACCAGCCACACACTGGACAGCGGGTTGTTCAGATTACCGAACGGCGCAGAGGCCAAGAGTATGCTCGCTTCATGCATGATCTCAAAACGAAACACAATCCTGATGCCGATTCATTACAGATTGTTCAGGATAATCTCAACATTCATTCACCCAGTTCCTTCTACACCATCTTTTCGCCTGAGGAAGCTTTCGCTCTGGCTCAGCACTTTCAGATGGTTTATACCCCCGTCAACGGGAGTTGGCTTAATATGGTTGAAATTGAACTCTCGGTTATCACTCGCCAAGTTCTTGATCGCCGCATTGATTCCAAAGAGCTTCTTGAGACTGTTGTCCTTGCTCTTGTCAACGAGCGCAATGAACAATCCGCTACCATTCAATGGCAATTTACCCCCGCTCTCGCTCGCCAGAAGTTCCAGCGTTTCTATCCTGTTTTGGATACCGATTCTGATGACCAACCTGTATCATAACTTATCTGACAAAACACTACTGTTCTGGCAGAAAAATTATGATACCGTAAAACCATGAGCTGCACTCGGCTAAATCACGAGATCTTAGTGTATCAGAACTTATTTTACAGAACACTACGTCTTACCCGTTAATTCATGCTTGACAAAGCGCTGGTGACAATGACTTTGTCGTCAAGCAAGAGAAAGGAGAACTATGGATACAGACCAAATGAGTAACCTTCCACAAACGGTTAATCCGCAAATCATTGATGCAGTTAAGCGGACGAACGCCATTATCGATGACGCTCAAAAGGTTGGACAGGGCATTGTATACCAGCAAGTGACTCAATCGCTCGGTTTAGCCGTTCAAGATACGACCACGCATCTGAACCAAATGCTTGTCCTCAATGCCGCTGTCTCGGCCAAGGTCATGGAGATGCTCGTTGCAAGCGAAGGAAAAATTCCAGAGCCACAGAACTTACTCAAGATTCAAGGGTACGCAAGAGAAATCGTGACAGATAGCACTGAATTTTTAAAAAATGTAGGCGAAGCTGCTGGTAGCGTGATGGCCGAGTTTGGCTCGTCAGCCTAAACTGAGTTGACCTAAACTGAAAAGATAGTATATTCACCTAGAAAAGTTTTCTCCCATCTCTGCCCAGAAAAATTTGATGAGCGAGACGTGAGACAAACATTTCTGGAGAACGATTAGGAGATTCGCATGATTCAATGTAAGCTTTATCTAACCAACTCAAGTGGACGAAACTTAACCCTCGCTAAAGCAGTTGGCACTGTCTCTTTCAGCCCATCCCCTCCCTCAATCATGAGTAATGGCTTGAAATATGGGCCGATCACCGTCAATGGCGGTCAAAACCAGATGAAATTTTGGGTAAGCTATATAGACGAAAACAGTATCCAAACTGACCCTCAGTACGAAATTAAACTAGAGACCAAGGATAAGGTGAACGTTTGGTTTAGCGCCCCGAAGGGACAGTCAATTGCCTGGCGTCAAGCAGGGGGATTACCCGATTTTCAACTCAATGTGACCTATCAATAGAATAGGCTGAAGGAGCCACAAGATGAATGATATACAATTGACGTTGTATCTAACCAACAACTTCGGACAGACTTTATATCTGTTTCGCCAAAAAGGGGATGCTCTACCCAGCCCGCCCGTTCCCTCCTTAATGGCACCAGGATTGAAGTATGGGCCCATCTATGTTCAGGGCAGCAAAAAATTTAATCTTGAGATCTGGTATGAAACGGATGTGCTAGACGAACAAAATCATCCTGATTTTCCTCGCATTGGGATCTACATTTATGGCGTTTCCGATTCTAGTGCCCCTCAGGGACGGCAAATTTTCTGCGAGCCACAAGGGGGGATGACACTGTACGATATGGAATTTGAGCGCAAAGCATTGCGGGGTAACCGCGCCCAAGTGAATGCCATTATCCGGGCGGCCTAAAATGATTTACGTAAGCGTGTGAGGCATCGTTGTAAGTAAAGAGAAGAGACCTATTATGCCCCGATTGAACATTGTTCCCTGGCAAATTTCAGATTTTCGGTTGCAGAAAGCGACAGATCCCTTCAACCAGGCTGTGATCCGCTGGGTGGCGAATCAAGCCGATATCTTGCTGGGACTCTCAATCGAGGCAGGTGATAACGGAGTAGAGGGGGCAAAATCTTTGGCCGAGCTGCTCGGGGAGCCTTGGCGGTTTCGGCTCAGCCCACCCAATGCAAATGATACCAAAAAGCAAGATCGCTATGCCCTCTTTTATCGCACCACCAATCCGGCCCATCGTATTAAGCAGCTGGAACTGGTAGGGGCCCAGTTTCCTCAGAGTTCGCACTATGATGAGGGACGAGAGTTTTTCAACGAAAGCATCTTTGGCGATGCACGGAATCCCTACCTGTTCGCATTGAAAGTGAATCAAGGTCGCTTTACGTTCCCACTGCTGGGCTATCACGCCCCGAGCGGTAGCTACGAGACGGTGAAGGCAGCGGTGGCCAAGCTGGCTGGGATTGCAGAGATTATCAATGCTTCATATGCATTGGTGGCTGGCGACTTCAACATTACTGATACAGGCGTCTTTAATCCCCTGCGCGAGAAGAAATTTGTGCTACCCGATTTTGGACCCACGACAATCCGTTCCTGTGTACCGAGTTGGCAAACCGAGCATCTCTCAGCGCCATTAGACCGGATATTGACCAAGGGATTGAGTGCACCAAACAAGCCACCAGACCTCTTGGTAGTGGATCCGCTGTCGACGATTGCCCAGGCAGAGAGCGAGTTGAATAAGGCATATAGCCATCCTATTCAGAATATGACCGACGCCTTATTTGCTTACCACCAACTGAGTGAGCATATTCCGATTGGAGTCACGATAAAGTGGCAATAGACCATAAATAAGGAATACTATGCCAACTCGCTTGTTATATATTCCCGGTGCTGTCTTGCAAACCTGGGAGGGCGTTGCAGTCTATTGCTTCGACGCTACCGATAACAGCCTGACCCTCATTGAAGATTGGGCCTGGTCTTCTGCGCCCCATCACTATTATGAGGTGAGCGTCGTTCCCGATCAAGGCTCCTGGTGGATTGTAGCCACAACTGCTTCAACGATGGAAGCCGGTTGGACCCCAGATGACTATGGCGGGTTGATCGATCTGGCAGCAACCGACCAAGCCATTTGGACGCAGGAAGGCAACGAAGTGGTTCAGCGTTTCAAGCAAGTTTATTGGTGGATACCCCAGGATTCGTGGCGCGATACACCTTACCAGCCGGAGAACGTAGACGGACAAATTCAGGGCCACTTTCCCGATCAGGCCCCCCCAAAGCAGGATCAGCCACCTATCTTTGGAAAGAACAACTCTTCGATAACCGATGAAGCCGCAACGGGGGATCAGCCAGAAACTGGGTCAGAGGAAGATCCGCCTGTCTTTGAATGAATCTGGAGCAGACAGCATGGAGACCCGGTCTCTCTATCTTCTTGATCAATCTTTGACTGCTTGGCCAGGAGTGGGGATTTACGCTTTCGATGCAGACAAGAAGAGCTTAACCCTGGTTTCTGAGTATTCCTGCATTGATCAGCCCCATAACTTTTATGAGGTCAGCCAGATTCCACAGAGTGGCTCCTGGTGGCTGCCCACAGTGCTAGAAACAGCGGTGCCTGCAGCTTGGCAACAAGAGAAGTGGGGAGGCATCGAACCCTTGACCGTGACCGGACAGGCGATTATTACGCAAGTTGATCAGATGCCGATCGTGCGACCGACTCGTCTGCTCTGGTGGATTCCGCAACAGACCTTGGCCCAAAGCTCCTACGTTCCGATGACGACGCACGGGGGCATTGTGGGCGATTTTCCAGAGACGGCCCCCACCAACGCCTCAAGTCGAGGTGGGGATCAACCTCGAGCACCATTACTAGAGAAACGGAGTGAACATATGTTATATACCTATCACGCGCTGATGCGCATGGCACAGCGGAGCATCTCAGCTGAATGGGTCAATTGGGCAATCGAGACAGCCGTTAACGGTGGTGGTCAATACTATCAGCAAGCGAACGGCAACTATCGCTGCAGTTCGTTACCCTACAATAATGATAGTAATATCATCCACGTTGTTCTCGATCCGTCAGGAACGATTGTCATAACGACTTGGTGGAATTAGACCTTATCCATAAATTCGGTCTTTTTACCAGAGAGGTAAACTTCGCTTTTCAAACAGAGTCCGGTATAAAAGGAACATTTACTTATGGATACCTATGCTAAATACGTTCGTCTCAAAAAGGCTGAGATCGCTTATTCCCTTGAACTGAATGAGGAGACCATTGTGGATTATGATAGCGGAGGACAAGCGGTTGGCTTTGATATTATGACACCAACTCAAAGGAGTATGATCTCTAGCAATATAGACCCAGCGATTGATATCAGCGAACTAGAACAGCAAGCGAAGGAACCTGGCCAGAAAAAGCCAGCAGGCCGGGCGCCAACAGGTACACCGCCACCACCACCGTTGGATTCCGAATAGTACCCTTCACCGCAAATTTCCCAAATTGACCATACGGTGGATCATGTTGTGTAGGCAAGTGGCGGCGAATTTGAGCATACTTGGGAACACGATTGGGGACGAGACGATCCTGCATCGTGTGGTTGTGGATCGTGCTATTAGAGCGATAACTCGTGACTAGTCTTGCCTTCACCATTCTTGCGGTTGGCTTACTCGGTTTTGCCCTGATCTCCAGACGGCTGGAACGGACCATCTTCACGGCACCCATGATCTTTACGCTCTATGGATTGGTGCTCGGTCCATCGATGCTCGGTTGGATGAATATCCCCATCGAGCATGAGGGGATCCATCTGCTGGCGGAAGTGACCTTGATGTTGGTCCTCTTTGCTGACGCAACGCGGATCGATCTCAAATTGCTGCGCCGCGAACATGACCTGCCGCTCCGCATGTTGAGCATTGGTCTGCCCTTGACCATTCTGTTCGGTGCAATCGTTGCCTGGTTCTTCTTTGGGGAGCATGGAATCTGGGCGAGTCTTGTGCTGGCCACCATGCTTGCACCAACGGATGCAGCCCTGGGCCAAACGGTTGTGACCAGTCAACGCGTGCCGGTACGTATTCGCCAGACGCTCAATGTCGAGAGTGGCTTGAACGATGGGATTGTGCTGCCTGTTCTGCTGATTCTGTTATCGCTTGCGGGTGCCACGGAAGAAGCGCAAAGTTTCGTTGACCTTGTACGATTTACCCTGCTCCAGGTGACGCTTGGCCCTCTCGTTGGGATTGCCGTTGGCTATCTCGGCGGGCAATTGATCACCTATTCCGTCAAACAGAAGGGCATTACCGATGCCTTCGAGCGATTGTCCGCTCTGGGTCTGGCAATTTTGGCCTTCGGGGCCGCGGAGTTGATCGGTGGTAACGGCTTCATCTCCGCCTTTGTGGCCGGGTTAACCTTGGGCAATAGCGCACCCGGCATCTATGAATATCTTTACGAATTTGCCGAAACCGAAGGCCAACTGCTCACGCTCTGTGTCTTTACCATCTTTGGCGGCATCCTGACTGCCGAGGTCATTCGACAGGCAACGGTGGCAACGATCCTCTATGCCCTGTTGAGCTTGACACTCATCCGCATGGTGCCCGTCGCCATCAGCCTAATGGGAGCCGGAATGCGCCGGGAGACCAATCTCTTTCTGGGCTGGTTTGGCCCACGCGGCTTGGCAACAGTACTCTTTGGCCTGCTCGTGCTGGACGAATCTCATCTGGTGGCACGTGACGAGATTACGCTCGTGGCCATGACAACTGTCTTGCTCAGCATCTTTCTGCATGGGATCACAGCCTATCCGCTGGCAAGACTCTACGCTGATCGAGCTGATTCGTTGAAGCATGAGGAACTTGAGGAGCATGTTTCTGTCACGGAGATGCCGGCGCGAGTGAGGATGATGGAGTAGATGCGCTCATCGACCCGACGGTTGAGTGGATAGGAGTGCTGTACGCCACAGAGCTTCTCATCGCTTTCTCTATGACGAATACAGTCAATAATACATGAAATGGACCATGCTTATGGGCATGATACGCCTGGTTTCGTCAATAACGAGGTAACTGCATGTACTTTAGCTCAATCCATCGTTGACAAGAGAGGAGCAGTTTGAAATGAACGGACAAACCAACAGCGCAATCGTTCCAGTTGATCTGGTAATCGTATGCGACACGAGTGCGTCTATGCGAGAACAAGCAGTAGCTCTCAGCCAGGCAGCGGAATCTGCTATTGAGGCGGCCAGGTCCAGTTGTCCCTCAGATCTGCGCGTCGTCTGGCTGGGAATCGAAGATACTTGGCGAAACACAAATTTTGATCGCACGGTACGCAGTTATCTGATAGAGGAATGCGGCGTTGCTGAATCCGCCATTCGTGGTCGCAAAAAGGGAGCCGTGGAAGGCTTCGGTGCCCAAGAAGACGGTGCGCGCACCATTGAAGATATCGCCAATCATTTTGATTGGCGTCCTGAGGCCGTGCGGAGTATGTTCTATCTGTCCGATGAAGCATTGGAGGGCGGCGGCAGTGAAGTGAATGAGGAAGACATCAACGCCGCCAATCGAGCAATCAAAACGGCCAAGGCAGCCAGTATGACGGTTCATACCTACTTTGGCACGACACATAGCCAAGCAAAGGCTGAATTGCACGCCGAATTTGCCCGGGTCGCCAACGAGACAGGAGGACAGGCGTTTACTGAGCAGGATGCCATAAGCGGCTTTGCAGAGGTGTTGGAAAAGGTGATCTGTGCCGTGAAAGAAGCCGGTCCGCCAGAGCCTGAGCCGACGACTCCACACGGTGCGAACACGGTTGCTTGTGTTGCGTTGCCGATTGTTTATGTAAATATTGGAACCGAAGGCGCTGCCGCAGTTGACCAATCGCCTGATGCGCAAACTCTCGCCTCTTTGGCTGAAAGGCTTTCTGCTCTGACCAACGAAGCGGATGCGCAACTCAAGATCCACTCGTGGACGCTCATGCCAGCCCTCTTTGCGCAGACCGGCCCGCAAGCCTCATCGACATCTTCCACGTCGGGAGATATGGCCAGCCAGGAATCGAGTACGTCGGACAAGCAGACCACCGAAGGGGCCACGGTCACGCTTATCCCTGGGCAGGTTCAGGACTTCTACAATGCTTCCCTGGCAGCGGCCCTACAGAGAGATGAGGACGATGATACACACGGCTGGCGAGGCTTCATCAAAGCCATCGGCACATGTGCTTCTGTGGCAGACGCACCAGACAACGTGAAAAAGGCGCACGCTTTTTACCATAAACGAGTGGAAGAGGCCGATTGGGGTTCGGTCCGGCTCTATACAGTCTCGGTCTATGGCGTACCCACCTATGCGGTTCAGGTCATCTCTGATGGGGATCCCGGTTGGCTGGAAATTTACGGCGAAACGGGCGATGAAGTAGGATCTGGTGAATTACAGAACCATGCCTATATTCAGTTCAGTAACAAGGAGACTGTCAGAAGTCATTTCAGGCATCTGTCATCGAGTCGGCCCCTTCCGTCGATCACCTTTCCTAACACGCTGCGGCGTAGATAACGATACAGTGATCCATTATGTTATATGCTTTCCCCAGCTGTGAAGGAAGCGCGTAGAGAACGGGTATCTTCAGCATTAAGGTGCTTATACTCACCCAGAAAAATTTTGTCCCGTCTCTGCTTTGAGAGATATGTTACAAAACTTTTCTGGGGAACTATAGGAATCGTGCAAACATTAGTTGTCGATTTCCTGTTTGTGGATGACGTGTCAACAAGCGAAGTACGGGACAGTCGGGGTGACCAGCACGCCAACCAAGAAACAGGTGAAGGTCTTTTTGTCCAGGCGTGCCGGTCACCCTCTGGGAGGAGAGATGAAGATTCTCTCATTGCAGATCAGTGACGTAAAAGCAACATGGACGAGCAAACGTCGGTTGAGTAACGGAGTGGTATCGCCTGTACTGAGTAGCAAAGTGTATCGAGGCGAAACCAGCGTTTGCGGGTCGACCCGTTTGGTTTCGATACGCCCTCCGGGCTACTCAACCGGCACTGATCGGGTCCTGTCATGAGCTACTTGATCCGAAAAGTATGATGCTAGTTAATCTCTCAGAGGTAACAATATGACCGATAAAAATATAGAATTCAAGAGCAACCCCTTAACCTTTGCCCAAAAATATACACTATATCCAGTTCTTGAGGAAAATACGGAAACTTTTATTACAAAAAACACTACTGGACCCCTTGCCTCCACGTACAAATTCGGAGGTAAGACTTACAACGACGAAATTTATGAATTTAACAATATCTTGTACTGTCAGATCGAACAAGTGCAGCCGACAACGCAGGAAGTTATCGGAGAATCAGGGCCCGAAGGGTATGAAAAGGATTTGAATCTGCATGTAATTCGAATCAGCCAGGATCCCAAAGGTGGCAGAGCATTCCCAATTTATTACTTACCCTGGAAGCCACGAGCAATCACCCGAATCAGACTGATGTCTAAAGACATTCCCGCTTATTTTGTCACAGCAGCACTGCAGGGTTGCTCAGTTTTTGTTGAAGGTAGGGGAACTCCCATTGTTTATCATATTAATGACGGTACTCGCCAAGACGATATTGAGGGTCCAGAAAGCAAAGCCATAATTCAGCAGATGATAGAACGACATCGCGCCGCGAGGGATAAATATCCTAAGAGGAGGCATGTTAGGGCAGCTCATATGACCGACTATATGCCTGGAACAGTGATTCTTGAAAGACATGAGGCGCTTTGGAACAGATATAAGAATTCACCTCACTTGTGGTCTAGCCATCATAAGTGGGTCCCCTGGGCGCATACTAAGATATGGTCGACGGAGGTATCTCTCGTAGCACAATATGGTACGATTTTCGGCTGGCGAGACAAAAATCAGTGGCGATTTTGTCGACAAACCAGAACACGTGTCGTTTATAAGTACTATGAGTTGCCTGAGGGCCAGACGATAGAGCAACCCGCTTGGGTCGATCCAACCTGTGTTGAGTTTTGGCCTTAAGCTACGTCAGGAATGATAGTAACCGTGATAGTGTCGCCCGCTTAGTGACCTGCTTTTTTTATATTCTCCTAACCTATCGCGATCATAATTAGGTTCACAGATTATGATAAGATCAATATAATCTTGTAGTATCAGTAGATCCAATTTTCCGAGGAGTCGCCATGCATGGCGCAGCGTTCTCTATTACACGCAGTAGACATAATCCTGCATTTCTCAGTCAAAACAGACTCGAGCGTGCCAAATGGTCCGAGATTCTCTACTGCGTCTTTTTTCGCCATTTGAACGCTCTACCTCTGAGAAATCCTACTGCGTGTAATCTCTAACGCCGGATCTAGCCGAGTACAGCCGCATTAGAGAACGCCTTTCCAAAGGAAAGGTGCGCTCTCTCCGCGGATATGAGCCACATTTTGGATCTGCCCTGAAAAAAAGGGCAGCAAGAGAAGAGAGAGAGGGGTTAAAGGCCGCGTTGAATAAGAAGCGGGTCCAAGTTGACCCGCCAGAGTGGGTGGCGTCGTTGCCTGTGCCCAACGCAAATCAGTTGTAGTGAGCACCGTACTTAGGCGGTCGGTGCCAAGAAAACCTTGAAGCCGAGGGACTCGAGGGTTTTGAGTGCGCCGGCTTGTGCATGCTCCTTGCGTCGTTTGAGAAAGAAGTCGCCGCCGAGTTCTTCAAAGACGGCATCGGGCTTGTCGATGAGATGATAGACGATGGTCAAGATGGAATGGGCCACGGCAATAGCTGCCCGCTTGGCTCCGCGTCGTGCCTTGAGACGGTGGAACTGTGCGGCGAGATAGGTGTCCTTGGTGCGAGAGGCGGCCCAAGCCGCTTCAACGAGGGCGGTGACTAACCATTTCTGGCCCTTTCGTCGGCGACCACTCTTGCGTTTGCCCGCCGATTCGTTGTTGCCAGGACAGACACAAGCCCAGGAGGCCAGTTTCTTAGCTGAGGGCCAGCTTTCGACCGAGGGACCGATCTCCGCCAGAATTATCTCGGCGACGACTCGCCCCACACCGGGAATGGCATCTAGGCGTGCGATGAGGTCAGCATGCGGAGCCATGAGGACCCCAATCTGTTGATTGAGGGCATCAATGCGTACATTCAGGTGATCGAGATGATGCAGAACTTCTTGCAGCATAAAACGATGATGAGGACGGACCAGTCCCGTCAACGCATCAACCAACTGGGGAATCTTGGCCCGCAGCCGCTTTTGTGCCAAGTCAGCCATGGCTTCTGGGTCCATCTCATCTGCAATCAGGGCCTCGATCATCTGGCGTGCCGATACACCTTGGATGCTCGTGACCACCGATCCCAACTTGACGTTGGCATCTTCCAACACCTTATGCAGGCGATTGACTGCCGCACTCTTCTCTTGCAAGAGACGCGTCCGATAGCGCGTCAGGTCTCGCAAGTCCCTTTGCTCCACATCTGGAATGAAACTGCGCTCCAGCAGTCCATAACTCATCAGTTTCGTGATCCAGGCCGCATCGCTCTCATCCGTCTTGCGACCAGGCACCTGTGCCAGATGGCGGGCATTCACAATCCAGACCTCAAAATGCTCATGCAACACATTGTAGATCGGTTTCCAATACACTCCCGTACTCTCCATCGCCACATGCGTGATCCCATACGACGACAGCCACGACCTCAACCCCTCCAACTCGACCGTCGTTGTCCCAAATCGCTTGCGCACCTGCTCCATCCTCCCCTGATTCATCTACCACACACGCCACTACCATCCGCTTGTGAACATCCAGGCCGCTGCACTTCGGAAACATCACTTCCATCTTCCTTTCCTTTCGCAGCCGCTTATGTGTACCCGATTGTGAGCACAGTCTGCCCTGCGTGTTTCGTCCCGAGGAACGTCCACATCCCGTGGTGCGTCGGTGTACACCAATCTAGCTACTGAGCGTTCTTTACTTGACCACGGACCTTTCCCGATTTCTGTTCGGCGGCTGCCACCACACTTTAACACATTTTTCATCCCCTGTTGTGTTGGCTCACCGCATGTTTATCTACTGATTATATGATAGATAGTTCTCATCGGGGGGTGGTTCATTTTAGGCGGACAATTAGGTTTACATTTTTGCAAAGAGAAAAGATGTTTATATTTTCTACTTTGAGCCATGCTCAGGCAGAAAATGACCTCATATAGATTTTTATCTATGTATCAAAAGTGTAAACCTAATTCTGAACCACCCCTGTTCAGGCGCTTGTAAAAAGCCTCGGGCAAGAATCCAAGAGTCGAACCTGGACGAAAGTCAAGCTATCCAGTGGCGTAGAATTGATTTCCAAGCCTTCGTATCTGCATGTCCCGCCGTGGCAATTGGTCTCCGCTCTGCTGGACGGGATCTCTCTCCGTGTGGCGAGTTGGTGGGCGCATCCGAAACTATATTCGACCACGGCATCCATCAAGATTGAATGCTGGAAGGACGGTCTGCCCAAGCCCGGTCCGGTTCAAATTGCTACTTCCGGGCAGTGGGGTGAAAAAACAATCCACTTTGAGGGAAAAGCGGCACCCACCGGCAATCATGCCAAAATCGGCGTCTCTCTGGACACGGATCAGCCTTATTCTATTTTTGGTGATTTGAATCAGCAGGGGGCTTTATGCACAGGGTACGCGTATCACCGTCAAGAATGCTCGAGCAGCCAAAACGGGCGGGGAGGCACCTTTTACATATTGGACGCCCCCAGGTTGTTTCAAAGCGTGACCGAGTTTTTGAATGGGGAGTCGGCACCGGTCCACCCCACCCACGAGTGATGTGAGTTGCTTGAGAATACGCGCTTTCAAACAATATCGAGCTACAGCCCTATGAACCAAAAACCCCTCGTCTCCTGCATCATGCCCACCTACAATCGACGGTCTTTTATTCCCCAAGCCATCGATCAATTCTTACGGCAGGACTATCCGCATAAGGAGCTGATCGTTCTGGACGATGGCACGGATTCCGTTGCTGATCTAATGCCCGATGATGTGCGCATTCGGTACAGGCGGTTGGAGCAAACATTGAGCATAGGGGCAAAACGCAATCTGTGCTGCAAGATGGCTGGTGGTGAAATTGTTGTCCATTGGGATGATGATGACTGGATGGCTGATTGGCGGCTCTCTTATCAGGTAGAGCAGTTGCTCGCCACTAAGGCTGACATTTGCGGGACCAATCGTTTGCTCTTTTTCGAGCCCCAAACAGAGCAAGCATGGGAATATGTCTATCCAGCAAGTGAGCGTCTCTGGGTTGCCGGCGGAACCCTATGCTATACGAAGGCGTTCTGGCAGATCAATCCCTTCCCCGACAAGCATACCGGCGAGGATACGCAGTTTGTATGGGCAAATCCTCAGGCCAACATCAAAGTTCTCGATGACCACCATTTTTATATCGCCCAGATCCATTCTCAAAATACCTGCCACAAGCAAGTAACGGAGAAACGATGGCGGCCATACCCTGGTCAGGTAGTCAAAGAGCTACTAACAGGCTGGCGGAGAGACTAAAGCGTCGGCAGACAACTCGTGGGCAATCTGGTGATACGCAAAATAGAAAGAGTCCCAAATCAAATATGAGCAATTTGACCTCTGCACAATCGAGCGACAGAAGTGCAATACTCACGCAGACAGCCGGTTTGAAACTGAACCTTGGCTGTTGCAACGCGTTGGTGGCGGATTTTGTTAACGTTGACTTGGTGCCAGCACCGGGTGTCCAGGTAGCAGACTTGCGGAAACCATGGCCGTGGCAGGACAGCTCAGTCGAGTATGTCCGTGCGTGGGACATCATCGAACACCTGCCGGATAAGATTTTTACCATGAATGAACTGTGGCGCGTTTTGAAACCGGACGGCACGGCTGAAATTATGGTTCCTACGACCGATGGGCCAGGTGCATTTCAAGATCCAACCCACGTATCATTCTGGAACCGACGCAGCTTCCTCTATTACGAAGCAGGTAACGCCTATCGAGAACGGTTTGCCAAGCACTATGGCATTCAGGCCAAGTTCCGAACTGTAAGCGAACGCACCGACGACACACAGGATGGACCAAAACTCACGATCGTGTTGCAGGCTGTCAAGCCTTGAGCCTTGATTGCTATGACCATGACAGGTGAATGCAATGTATCCATCAGTAAGGGGGAATGAATGGTTGAGCAGCGCTGTACAGATCTGATGTATCTTGCCTGGAATCGTTTGGAGTTTACAAAAGAGACGTTTTCCAATCTGCTGACCAATACCGATTGGGAGTACGTACACGAACTCTTTGTCTACGACGATGGGTCGCACGACGGCACAGGCGAATGGCTGGCGGAAAAAGCAAAGGAAGCTCCTGTACCGATGCGGTTTGTCAAAACTGATTTTGGTTCGCCAGTGGCAGCCATGGTCCACTTTATTGAATCCGCTCAAGCACCAATTCTGGCCAAAATGGATAATGATGCAATGTTGCCACCAGCATGGTTACGGCAAAGCCTGGACGTACTTGACCAACATCCTGAGCTATCGCTACTCGGAATCGAGGCCATATATCCACACAATGACGATCCACAACACCTGCGATCGTATAGGCCGGCTCAATTTATATCGGGCCTTGGCTTGTATCGACGCGCGGCCTTTTCTCATAGCCGACCGCGTCCAATGCGCAAGTGGCATGGGCTGGAAGAGTGGCAGTTAGCCCAAGGGCTAGGACTGAAACGAGGCTGGATTGCGCCAGCTTTGCCGGTTTTCCTGCTCGACCGGATACCGTTTGATCCGTGGCGTATGTATTCGGATCAATACATCAAATATGGGTGGCAGCGTTCATGGCCCAAGTACGATCCTACCTGTACATTATGGCACTGGCGCTGGCCGCCCAAACGTCAAAATGGAAATTATTTGGATACAGGCAGGTCCAACGATAGCATGGGGTCAGCAACTTCTCCATTCAAGGTTGTTATTCTCTCCGCAAACGCCAGCAACCTCATCCCCTGCGTTCGGTCAATTCTCGCCAACGAACCCACACTTCCCCCCGATCATATCATTGTTGTAGACGATGGAGCACGCAGCGATGCAGAAGCACATCTTCCGTCAATTCACTGGGTGCCGGGTGTCAAACCATTTATTTTTGCCCGAAACGCAAATATCGGTATAGACACAGCGGACGAGGATGTGATTCTTCTGAACGATGATGCTCGACTTGTCACACCCAATGGATTCTCGAAGCTGGCAAAGCAGGTGAAGTCTCGACCGGAAATTGGTATTTGTTCCGCTGGCATTCGCGGTTGTGTCGGAAATCAAAGGCAACTCGTATCTTCAGATCGCCAATTACGCATAGAATCAAAGACATTGGCGTTTATCTGTGCTTACATTCCCAAAATGGTTCGCGAACAATTGGGGCCATTTGACGAGCGTTTTGTTGGATATGGTTTCGAAGACAATGATTACTGTGCCCGAACAATAACTGCCGGCTGGCAGTTGGCGATCTGGGATGGATGTATCGTTGACCATTCAGGTGAACTTCCTTCCACATTCCGATCACAGGTTGAGATTCAGCGACTATTCAAGCAAAACCAAGATCTGTTTCAACAAAAATGGGGACGCAATGCATGACTGAAAACCACTGTACTTTACTTTCTGGTAAAAGAAAAGAGATGAGGTGAGAAATGTGACAAAAAGCGGTTAGCAGTTCATCCAAAAGGTAGAGAACCCAAAAAGGAGGAAGGAATGCTAACCGCGCCAGAAATAACTATAGCAGTACTGATGAATGTATTGCAAGTAACGCCGATGGGAACAAACGTAAATGTAATGCGTCTGATGTGGGCAATGCTGAATGGGTCGTTTCTGAAAAGTCGAGGAGCAATCCATAGCGCATTGAAAGAAAGCGGGTTTGAAGATGAGGAGCTCCGGCGAAGCTGGTGGAGCTTTCGATATGGATCATGGGATATCACAAGTCTGCTGGGGTCGTGGCAAGAAGAAGTGGAGTGGAAAGGGAATGGGAGGCAAAAAAGTTAGAAGGGTACCGAGTGAAAAGCATAGATATCACAGGGTTCTGGCGACCGAAGCTGCAAGGGAAAGTGAACCGACTCTATAACTCAACGGTTCGTCGGGCATTGCCCGCTCATCTTTGGAGTGATGATAAGCTCGGGGGAGATAGGCGGGAAGCGAGTGCCACTGCTCAAGGCAATCATGAGATGCACGGTTGGAACAAAGGAAAGTGAGTTTCGGAAAAAGCTGCTGACAGAGACGAAGAAATCACTGGAGTCAGACGAAGTGGCGGTGGTCGATGCCGGGTTTACAATCAGAGAAATGCTAGAAAGCGGCATCGACCGATTTGTCCTGCGGGAAGCCATTAACTGCACAGTGCGCCGCAATGAGTTCCCCAAACGCAAAGAAAAAGGCAGACCACCTGAATATGGTGATATTGTGCGTCCGCTCTCGCAGCTATAAGGGAAAGCGACTCGAGGCTACAACTCCGGACTCGTCTGGTCGCTTTCTCTATAGTGGTCGCCTGATTTGCTATCAAGCATGGCACAATCTCGTCCCCAGAACAACCAAGGTGGATACAGCCAACCGTACCTACTCGATTTACGTCATTCAGGATCCGGCCTACAACACACCTTTGGTTTTGGCGACCGTTATGACTTTGCAGCCTGAAACCATTTATCTTGTCTACCTGGAACGCTGGCCTGTTGAACATCCCCCCTTGGCTTCCAAGCAGATGATTGGCTTACATCGTCAATTTGTTCATGCCGATGAGGCTTGTTTCCGCTTACCTGAACTGGGGCTGCTGGCTGGCAATCTTCTTTCCCATTTAGCCGCTTCTCTTCCTCCCATACCGACTGGCTACTGGGCTCGAGAGCCTCAATCCACTCCCGGCAGGCTGCGCCGTGTTCTCTCGAGTGCTCTTTTTCCAACTCCTGACCAACTCGACCCTGACTTTCGGAAAAAGGCCTCGGTTTCACACCATTTCCCTAAAGGCGTTCTCGCTCATCGCCGCCTCAATGCCGCTGCTTAAACTAGCCGAGCACTATTTTTACATTTTATCCCGTTTTTTCAGGGTGGATTCTTTTTTCCGCCCCTTTCGGTTTGCCCTTTGTCACTCAAGCCTTTACCAGAAAGTAAAGCTGTATAGACTTGCTCTATCTGGCTTATAACCGGCTGACATTTACCAAAGAGACATTCAACACGTTAGTCGCCAATACCGAGTGGCAATATGTTCATGAATTGTTTGTCTATGATGATGGTTCTACGGATGGCACTTTTGAGTGGTTGGAGGAGGCAATAAAAGAAATCGCTCTTCCTATTCGTTTGATGAGAACGAACTTCAATTCACCCGTTGCAGCCATGGTCCACTTCATCGAATCGGCCACGGCACCGATGTTGGGCAAAATAGACAATGATGTCATGCTACCGGTCGCATGGTTAGGACAAAGTCTTTCCGTATTTGATCGGCATCCAGAGCTGGCATTGCTTGGTCTCGAAGCACTCCATCCTTATGACGATGATGTTCAAATCGATCGTACCTATCAGCCAGCTGAATTTGTATCAGGTCTTGGGCTCTATCGACGATCTGCATTTTCCGAGAGCCGCCCTCAACCATATGGAAAGTGGTTTGGTTTTGAAGAATGGCAGAGCGCGCAAGGAAATAAGTTGAAGCGTGGCTGGCTCACGCCTGCAATGCCACTCTTTTTGCTAGACCGTCTTCCATTCGAGCCTTGGTTCACGCAAACGAAAGAATATGTCAAGAGAGGCTGGCAGCGCCAGTGGCCACCATATGAAGCGGATTCGACCTTGTGGCACTGGCGTTGGCCAAAAACCACGGAGGCTAGCCACACGACTCCGCCAGATGATGTTCGATTTCTTGCTGCGATGAGAATTAAGAACGAAGCGGCATATATACATGAGGTTCTATCAAGTGTGCTGACACTTTGCCAACGTGTGCTTATTCTTGATGATCATTCTACGGACGAGAGTGTAGCCATCTGCCGCTCATTTGGTGAACGCATTACAATTTTCTCTTCGCCTTTTGAGGGGCTAGATGAGGCACGCGATAAGAACTATCTGCTTCAGAAAATCATCGAAGTAAATCCTGAATGGGTTCTGTGGATAGATGGTGATGAAGTATTAGAACAATCAGGTGCAGACAAAATAATGGACGCTGTCAATCACAATAATCATACGAATGTTTATAGCCTGCGGATCGCTTATCTTTGGAACGACGCACATCATGTACGGGTGGATGGTATATATGGTCAGTTTAGACGCCCATCTTTATTTCGATTGAGAGGTCAATCACTCAGCCGTCTGCAATTTGCTGCAAGTGGATACGGCGGGAATTTTCACTGTGGCAACGTGCCGCAAGGGTTGGTTGGAAATACGCAGGTGCTTGATGTACGTCTGAAACATTATGGTTACATGAATAGGGAACAAAGACAAACTAAGTACAAATGGTATACAGCCAATGATCCGGATAATTCAGCTGAAGACCATTATCGACATTTAGCTGAAATCCCCGGTGCTCGTTATGCACCGGGTCCCGCGCAAATTGTCTCTTGGGTTGAGTAAGTAGTAGAAACTTACTTGTAATATTTAGGCACTTTCCCTCTTACCGCAGATACGCACCCGCAACACCACCATCTACCGTCAACGCACCACCTGTGGTTTTGCTTGCGCGCGGGCCTGCCAGAAAGCTGACCGCCTCGGCAATGTCTTCCGGATAGATGCTGACCCCTAATGTGGTGCGCTTGCGGTAATGCTCATCAAGCTCATCGGGTTCAATGCCATAACTCGCTGAACGAGCCTCACGCCAACCGTCCTCCCAGATGCTGCTGCCTTGCAAAACCGCGTCCGGTAGCACAGAGTTGACGCGAATGCCGTGTGCGCCACCCTCTTCCGCCAGACAACGTGCCAGGTGGAGTTCTGCTGCCTTGGCTGCGCTATAGACGGAGACATTCTTGCCTGCAAAGACGCTGTTCTTACTTGCAATCACAATGAGACTTCCACCCATCTCTTGGGCCTTCCAGTGTCGAAACGCTTCTCGGCTGATCAAGAAATAGCCTTTGTTTAGCACCGACATGGTTCGATCCCAATCGGCAACGCTCGACTCCACGACAGAAGCGGCAAACGCAATGCCCGCATTGTTGACCGCCACGTCGACACCTCCATAGGCCAAGACAACCTCTTCATAGGCCGCCTTAACGGCATTCTCATCCGTCACGTTGCAATGCAGAGCAATTGCTCGGTTAAACCCATGTTTCTCAATCAGTTCGTCGGCAACCGCCTGCGCACCCTCAAGGTTGATGTCCAATATTGCAACATGGGCACCATCTTGCGCCAGACGACAAGCGGTGGCACGACCTATGCCGCTCGCCCCTCCTGTGACAATGGCCACGCGTCCATCCATCTCGCTGGGCGGTGGCTTCAGGCTCAATTTGTAAAGTTCCAGTGGCCAATATTCCACGTCAAAGGATTCCTGGGCCGTCAAGCTGACAAATTGGCTCAGCGCCGTGCTTCCCTCGGCCACGGCGATGGCGCGGTGATAGAGCTGTCGACTGACGTCAGCCATATTCGCATCAGCTCCCGTATTGATCATGCCGACGCCCGGAATCAGAATGACCCGCGGAGCGGGGTCACGCAGTTGGTCACCAGGTTGACTGCATTCGTCAAAGTAGCGTTGGTAATTGGTGACAAAGTCAGTCACACCAGTCTCGAGCTGTGCCAACAGAGCATCAATCCCCTGATCGGGCTTCCAATCCACAAAGAGGGGTTGTCGTTTGGTATGCACTAGATGGTCAGGGCAAGCTGCGCCCACCTGGGAGAGTGCGTTGCTGCCTTCGCTGCCCACAAAATTGAGAACGGCTTGGCTCGCGTCTGTGCACAGAATGGCAGGTTGCTGCTGGCTGACAAGACCACGTACTTTGGGTAGGGCTTTGAGCAAGATTGTGCGTCGTTCCTGCTCAGACAATGATGGAATGGCTGTGCCTGGAAAAATTTTTCGCCCATTGCGACGCTGCTCGATAAAGTCCTCTGCCTCCTGAATCACGCGAATGGTCTGATCGTAACAACCGCGACAAGTATCCCCCCAAGTGACGAGGCCATGCTTACCCATCACAACAAGATCGCACCGATCATTGGCACGAATCCCGTCGCCGATCCACTTGCTCAAGGTAAATCCAGGTCGAATGTAATCGACCCAGACCATGCGCTCTCCCCATAATTCACGGCAGAGCTCTTGCCCCCCCTCGGCGCAGGCCAGGCTGATCACCGCATCCGGATGGGTATGATCCACATGATCAGCCGGCGTGAACGCGTGCAAAAGTGTTTCGATGGATTGACGCGGTCGACCCAGTTCATGGGTGCAGTGAGAGAGATAGTCGACCATCTCCTCATCACTCATGGCGTCTCTCTCCATCAGGGGCAAAATTTCCAACAACCGTAAGCCAGCAAAGCCCTGTTCTTTAATTGTGGCCACATCGCTACCAGAGCCTTTGACCCAAAGAATTTTTACATCACGTCCCAGATGGTCTGTGTCGGTCAGCTTGGCGCTGGTATTGCCGCCAAAGATATTGACAACGGCTCGATCACGACCGAGAAGATTGCTACGATAGACCAAACCATCAAGGGCAGGAAGCGCTTGGGCTTCGGTTTCATTCCACAAATTTTGAGGCATTTTACTGAAACCCTCCACTTGTCTCGTTCATACCGCGCTCGTTACGAATCTTCTCCTCATAGCCACTGGCCCAATACGCGGTAACGGGGTCAACCAGTACATCCATTTCTTCGCGCACCTGAGCCAACAGCGGTCGCACATCGGTGCGATAGGCATTGTTGATCAAATTGTGTGCAGCCAACACCTCACCCACAGCCTGGGCATCGGCAAGGGCCTTTTGGTCCACGAGCATGGACTTGGCAAAAGCTTCTTGGCAATTGAGAACTGATTGCATCATGGGGGCAATTTTGCCCTCAATGTTGTGGCACTGATCGATCATGTAGGCCACATTTTGAGCAGTTTCTCGTGCTGGCTCCTCATCGCCAAAGGCCGCACTATTCAGTTCATTGTAGATGAGAAAGAGTTCATAGGGGTTCACGCTGCCCACGATCAGGTCATCATCTGCATACTTACGGTTGTTAAAATGGAACCCGCCCAGACGTCCCTCATCCAGCAAAAAGGCCACAATCTGTTCAATATTAACTCCCTGGGCATGATGGCCCAGATCAACCAATACCTGTGCCTGTTCACCCAATTTCAAGGCCCAAGCATACGCCGTCCCCCAATCGGGCACATCCGTGCTGTAGAAGGCTGGTTCAAAGAATTTATATTCGATCAACATGCGGCTGTTGGCGGGTAAGTTTGCGTAAGTCGTCGCCAACGCTTGCTCAAACCGTCGTTTGCGGGCGCGCAAGTTATCTTGTCCGGCATAGTTTGTTCCATCGGCGAACCAGAGGCTTAGAATGTCGCTGTTGGTCTTGCGCATAATCTCGCAACATTCCAACATGTGGTCCATCGCTTGCTCCTGCACACCAGAATCTGGATTGCCAAAGGAGCCAAGCTTGTATTCATTGTCTTGGAACACATTGGGATTAACAGCCCCAATTTGCACGCCTTGTTCTTCCGCATATTGACGGAATGCATCATAATCCCCATCTTCAGGCTTGTCCCACGGAATGTGGATTGCAACAGTGGGTGCGATGCCCGTCATCTTGTGGACCATGGCTGCATCATCCATCTTTTCACTGGTCGTGCTTGCGGCTCCTGGCCAAGGAAAGGCCTTGAAACGAGTGCCGCTGTTGGCATAGCCCCAACTGGGTGTTTCGATGTGGTGGTTTTTAATGGCCTCTTTAATGGCCTCAACATCCAGTCCTTGAGCAGTCAATGAGTCTGCTAGGACTTCGTAAGCTGCTTTGTGATCGCTCATATGATTCCTCGGTTGGTTCGTGTGTTGAGAAATTGTGTTGAAACGTTGTTGGTTTATGTTAGAATGGAGATGAGTTATTCGTGTTGCGTATTGCGTGGTACCAGTTCAGAAAATGGTTGTGCTGCAAGATTCGAATCTTTCGGTGTGTTCGTCGTTACACGATCAGATTGTGTACTGGTACACGCAATACGCCTAGAGCCCCCAAACACATCTCTGCCCCTAATTTTGCCCATTTTGATTCTTTGATCGCAACGGAATCTCTTTATAGTCCAAATTGTGGTAGCTTGTGATATAACGGACAGTACGATTCCGCACGCGCATTAGCACAGAGTGGGTAAGAGCTGTGCGTCCTGTGACTGTCATACCAGGTAGAAAAGGGCTCTCTAAAATTGCCGTGGCGGCAAAGATAATTTGATCCCCCCGGGCCAGATCTTTGGAAAGGAAAACTGTCTCGAGTTTCTCGCCCCAGCCGATTTCGATAAGTTCGGTTTTCTCTGCCTCGTCTCTCGGCCAGATCTTGGCTTGCAATCCTCCACCGAGGCAACGCATCCCCGCCGCGGAAAGGACACCTTCTGGTGCACCGCCGATCCCCATGTAGAGATCGATACCTGAGGCAGGCATAGCTGGCGCCAGTGCGGCTGTAATATCTCCATCAGAAACCATGCGTAAGTTTGCGCCCAGGCCACGCACCGTTTCGATTACGTGTGCATTGCGGGGACGATCCATGGCAGTGATAACCACATCTTTGATCTCTTTTGAGAGAAGTCTGGCCGCCAGCTTGATCGTTTCATCGGGAGGCGAATCCACGCTGAGTGGTAAGCTCGGATCGCGTACAAATGCATCGCGGATTGTCTGTCCGTAAGAAAGTTTATCGAGATAAAAAGCAGGAACATCCAGCAGGCCAGCGACATCATCATCATGTCCAGCACTTGATCCTTCGTGCAGCGAAGCAGCAATACAACTGATCGCATTAGGCAGCCCTTTGCTTAGATTTGTCGTTCCATCAATCGGATCGAGCGCAATATCCAGCCGCATCGAACCCTCGCTCCAAGTGCCAACACGTTCACCCTTGAAGAGACCCGGAGCATTATCCTTAATGCCTTCCCCAATTACAACCTCACCCGATACATCCATGAGGTCAAAGGTACCACGTATGGCATCGCTGGCTGCGGCATCAGCCAATTCCTTCTCACCCCGTCCGACCCATGAAAAACAGTTGAGTGCCGCAGCCTCTGTGGCACGGATAAAGTCCAGCCCCAAGGTTCTTTCGAAGCTCGTGATCATTTATCGTATTCCTTTGCTACATGAACAATTATCTATGGACCTGTAAAAGAGTAACTTCGACATGTCATTCTCGGGTGAAGCGAAGAATCTATGTCGGAGTTATTCTTTTACAACTACTATGGATGAGTTCAATCAAGTTTGGCCCTACTTCATCGATTTGTCAAGTCGCCATGCATTACGATTAACTTCCTCTGGGATCATAGCGTCTGTCAATTTTTGCAGAGTGACAAAACTTGATGATAGGCTACATTTTCAATTATGGCTCACCCTATCATGGCTCATCCTAGCAATGTGCAGAGGGGACAGTGATGTCCAACGGTCAGACCCAGTTGCCTTCGATTGGCAATATGCTCCAAATGACCTTTGAAAAGTGGTACACTGACAACATCCCTCGACACGCGGCCGTGTTAGCTTTTTATGCACTTTTTGCGGTTGCGCCGATTTTGCTGTTGACTGTCGAGGTTATGGGACTGATTTATGGACGCGAAGCTGCCGAAGCACAGGTGCTCACACAGGTAACCTACTTTGTGAATAGCCCCGAGACAGCGGAACTCGTGAGAACGATTTTGGCCAATATACTGCCCTCCTCCGCAACTTGGTGGGTTACTGCGGCTATTATCGTTGCACTACTTTATGGAGCCAGTAGCTTTTTTGGGGAACTGAAAATCGTCCTCAACCAGATATGGGGCGTGCCCATCTCGTCAGACAGTGGTATCTGGGAACTGATTTTTGAGCGGTTGCTGGCTGTTCTCATGGTCATTCTTGGTAGCCTCTTATTTTTTTTTGGTCTAGTTCTCATTGCCTGGCTGACAACCGCGACTGATTGGGCAGCTACCTATCTAAATCTAGGATCGGGCTATGCAACCTGGAGCTACCTGACCATGATCTTTGTGTTGCTCACGACGGTTTTTGCGTTGATCTATAAATTTGTTCCCAACGTTGTCATTGCATGGCACGATGTTTTGATCGGCTCCGCAGCCACAGCTCTTCTGATCTCAATTACCCGCTTGCTCATTAGTTTATATTTCAGCTATAGCCGCGTCAGTACCATGTTTGGTGCTGCTGGCGCGCTGGTGATCATTTTGTTGTGGGTCTACTACTCGGCGCAGATTTTCTTTTTGGGCGCTGAGTTTACCTACATCTATAGCCGTACCTATGGGGTCTGGTGGCGCAATGGTCAGCTGCCAGACCCCACACAATTCCCTGCGCAAGAAACCATTGCTCTCCCCTCAACTCTATCGAACCAAAACGGGGATGGAATGGTAAGGACGGAGAACGCAGAAGCGCATCAATCACTTTCCTTTAGCAATGACGCAGTGGAACCTAAATCCACCGAGCCAATCATTTTAGAAGTAGAAAACATCGAAGTTGAAGAGCACGATGAACCAACAACAACAGAAAATCGTCCAATAACTGCCAGCGTTCGTAAGCGTATTGGTGCTTTTCGTTCGCGCTTGGCCCAGGTCGCTTCTCTGCCAATCCGGATAACGCGCCCCCTGCGCGAAATCCTTGTTGGCGTTGGTGTGATTGGTGCGCTTTCAGTCGCGGCGCTGGTTGGGATTCCCTGGTGGAGAAAACGGGATGATGAGGTTGACTCCTCGCCAAACGAGGCAGAATGATATGTAGACCAGTCACCTTGCAACCTTTCAATTTTGCACCTACGTAATCATTAGGGCTCTTCAGGATCTCAGGGGGTTGACAAAGAAGTGCCATGAACTTCCCGGACACGCTTAGTCAGTAAGAGAGATACCAAATAGGCGCGTTGAAAAGAGTCGGAAAAAATCAACAATTCCGACTTTATGTAAACTTGGGTATTGAGCTGGTAGCAAGTAGACATAAGAGAGAAATCAAAGGCAATCAAGAAAAAAACAGTAGCAGCAAAAGTCGGGTACAAATTTTTCATGCAAACAGAGGGCTGCTCTAGGATTTCACCCCTTATGGTCATTTTTTGTACCCGACTTTTGCCGTAGCTGAAAAAAAGAAAGCAGAAAAACTAAGCTTGTGGTCGACGACGGATAGTTCGTTGACGAATGTGGAAAGATTCGTCATAGGTGGTTCGGTCTTGCCACATTTTCCAAAGAATGGCCAGCCAGCGGTTGGCTAAAGCCCGATGAGAGCGACTGACCGAGTGGCCCTTTTGACGAGCTTGTGTAAAGTAAGCCGAAGCCCAGCGAGATTGCTGGCGCGAAGAACGAGCCAGTTGCTGAGAAAAGTAACGAAACTCTTTATCACAAGAGCGGCGAAAGTAGACCAAGTGGACTTTGCCACTTTGGTTGGTAACGGGAGCCGTGCCAGCTAAAGTCTGGACCATGCTGGAATGGGGGAAGCGGCGGCGATCTTCGCCAAATTTGACCAGCAAAGAGGGAGCCAAGAGCTCTCCTGCGCCCGGCAGGGAAGCAAAAATGGGGTGATCCTCGTGTTGCAGAAAAAGAGAGTTCAACTGTTGGAGTGTTGCTTGCTTGGAGTTGAGGGTATGGAGCAAGAGTCGGGCAAGTTGCTGGGCTTGAACTTGACAAGCTTGGGCAACACCCGGAGCTGAACGGGGATGTTGTGTGGTCAAGGCATCAAAACAGGTGAGCCATTTGGAGGGCTGATTATGTTTATGTTGCTTGAGAAAGACCTGAAATTCATCATAGGTTGCTTTTTCTGCTGCTTGCGGCGACGGATAAGCCAGAATCAGATGAGCTGCAATGGGCGATGGCCAACTAAAGACATTGAGCAAAGCGGGATGGTATCTGAGCAAACAACTACGCAAGCGATTGGAGACAGCAACCGTTTCTTTGCGCCAAAACTCGGTCATGCTCACCACGATGCGCATTTGCTGGAGTAATTCACTCCCTGGATGCCAAGGATAGAATCGGTGAACATCTGTTCTGACCAGTTCAGCTATCGTATATGCATCACTTTCATCAGTGCGAGCACCGCTCTGATTGTACCTCGCCCGACTTGCTTTGACCACGTTCGGTGGGAGGACATATAGATTTGTATACCCAGCATCCCATAAGTAGTCAATTATCAGATTATGTGCTGTCTCTAATCCGATTCGACATTTTTCATGGCCGATATCCATCGTTTCTCGCCACTTTTCTAGTTGCTTAAAGCCATCCACACTATGTTCTATTGTCATGTAGTTAATTCGACGACCGTTTTCATCCGTTATCATTACATCATGTTTTGTTTCACTCCAGTCTATTCCTATGAATATCTGCATTTTTGACCTCCTCATTCACTTGAGGATTGCCTTTGGTCATTTTTTTCGGACGCTCTTTTCCGTTTTCCTATTATGGCATTCGAGATGCTACACGCTTGCGACGGTTCTAGGCGTCGGCTTGGTGGACGGTCCGGGAAGGGCGGTCGCACCGCGGGAAGAGGGCGGTCCTTTTTACCAAGCCGGAGTTCGATTCCGAGTGACAGCTTCTCTCTTTCTGTCTCTCTCATTCTAACTCCTTTCCTATATTATCTAATAGGAAGAGGTCAGGCATGAGGTCGTCAACGAGACTCTTCTTGACCTCTTCTGGGAAGTTCCGCCCCCTCTATTCCGGAAGAACCATCATTTGTTTGCCAATGTCATCTCTATAATCAACGCAGCGTGATCACTCAGAGCATCGCGTCGCTGTGGATTGCTGCCGTCAATGCCCCATTCATGTCGTGCTGCGGCGAGTGCCGGAGCCAGATCTGGACTGAGAAATGCAAAATCCAGGCGAAACCCATTGTTGCGATGAGAGTACCAGGTGTACTCGCGGCAGTCACCATGTTTATGGCGAAAGGCATCGACCCATCCTCGCTCCTCCATGCCGATGATGAAATCATGTTCGCGCTGAAATTTAGGTGGCGATGGCTTTTCTTCGTCAATGCCACGTTTGCCACAGTTGGTGTCGCCACCGAGGATTGTAGGACCTCGATCCCATACCTCGGTCATCTTTAAGATCGAGTCAAGAAAAGGATATTTTAGGGTTGGTGTCGTATAATTCGGCACATGCATGAGGCCAACTGCAAGCGATGGCTTGGTCTCGACTTTGGCCAGGATCCAACGCTCTGGGAGAGTGGGCATATGGGCAGCGGTGAGCCGTTGCAGGGGATAGCGACTGGCCAGCAGAAGTGCATTTTTCGCTGGTGTACCAGTATTCACGCTCGTCAACTGATGTACGATGCCTGCCTCGGCTAATCTAGTTGCCAACTGCTGACTGGCTGCTGTGCCGCGAAATTCGGACAGACCAATGATGTCTGGTTGCCAGCGAAGCAGCTGTCTCAAGATCATTTCTGCGCGCTTGCCACCGCCGGCTCGGATATTCCAATAGACGATTCTCGTAGAGTTCGGCATTGATAGTTCTAATAACTACATCATTGAAACTTCGGACAATTGTCCCAAGTTTAAGTGGCGTCTCTATCTATAAGGAGAAAACCATGCCAATTGTCGATATCGAAATTGTTGGCGACCGTAAGGCCTTACTCTCGAATCTGGCAGAGCAGCTTGCATCTGAACTGGGGAATGTGTTTGGTTCTAGACCAAATCAAACGTGGGTACGTGTTCGCTCCCTTCCATCTGAACAATATGCCGAAAATCAGTTAGACAATGGTCCGCAGCCTCAACCCGTCTTCGTCACGATTCTGAAAGCACATCGCCCAAACTCCAATGAGATTGAGTCCGAAGTAGGTCAAATTACTGAAGTCGTTGCTTCGATCTGCCAGCGTCCACTTGCCCATGTCCATCTGCTCTATGAACCAGAGGGGAATGGACGAGTGGCATTTGGTGGTCGGTTGGTCTAGCCTATCGACCTCTTCTTAGTGCTTATCCGAAAAGTTCTGT
>JAHBNG010000148.1 GCA_019217005.1 Chloroflexi bacterium TSY | reverse complement strand
TTCATAGGAATAGACTGGAGTGAAACAAAACATGATGTAATGATAACGGATGAAAACGGTCGTCGAATTAACTACATGACAATAGAACATAGTGTGGATGGCTTTAAGCAACTAGAAAAGTGGCGAGAAACGATGGATATCGGCCATGAAAAATGTCGAATCGGATTAGAGACAGCACATAATCTGATAATTGACTACTTATGGGATGCTGGGTATACAAATCTATATGTCCTCCCACCGAACGTGGTCAAAGCAAGTCGGGCGAGGTACAATCAGAGCGGTGCTCGCACTGATGAAAGTGATGCATATACGATAGCTGAACTGGTCAGAACAGATGTTCACCGATTCTATCCTTGGCATCCAGGGAGTGAATTACTCCAGCAAATGCGCATCGTGGTGAGCATGACCGAGTTTTGGCGCAAAGAAACGGTTGCTGTCTCCAATCGCTTGCGTAGTTGTTTGCTCAGATACCATCCCGCTTTGCTCAATGTCTTTAGTTGGCCATCGCCCATTGCAGCTCATCTGATTCTGGCTTATCCGTCGCCGCAAGCAGCAGAAAAAGCAACCTATGATGAATTTCAGGTCTTTCTCAAGCAACATAAACATAATCAGCCCTCCAAATGGCTCACCTGTTTTGATGCCTTGACCACACAACATCCCCGTTCAGCTCCGGGTGTTGCCCAAGCTTGTCAAGTTCAAGCCCAGCAACTTGCCCGACTCTTGCTCCATACCCTCAACTCCAAGCAAGCAACACTCCAACAGTTGAACTCTCTTTTTCTGCAACACGAGGATCACCCCATTTTTGCTTCCCTGCCGGGCGCAGGAGAGCTCTTGGCTCCCTCTTTGCTGGTCAAATTTGGCGAAGATCGCCGCCGCTTCCCCCATTCCAGCATGGTCCAGACTTTAGCTGGCACGGCTCCCGTTACCAACCAAAGTGGCAAAGTCCACTTGGTCCACTTTCGCCGCTCTTGTGATAAAGAGTTTCGTTACTTTTCTCAGCAACTGGCTCGTTCTTCGCGCCAGCAATCTCGCTGGGCTTCGGCTTACTTTACACAAGCTCGTCAAAAGGGCCACTCGGTCAGTCGCTCTCATCGGGCTTTAGCCAACCGCTGGCTGGCCATTCTTTGGAAAATGTGGCAAGACCGAACCACCTATGACGAATCTTTCCACATTCGTCAACGAACTATCCGTCGTCGACCACAAGCTTAGTTTTTCTGCTTTCTTTTTTTTCAGCTACGGCAAAAGTCGGGTACAAAAAATGACCATAAGGGTGAAATCAGAAGCCCTCTGTTTGCATGAAAATTTGTACCCGACTTTTGCTGCTACTGTTTTTTTTCTTGATTGCCTTTGATTTCTCTCTTATGTCTACTTGCTACCAGCTCAATACCCAAGTTTACATAAAGTCGGAATTGTTGATTTTTTCCGACTCTTTTCAACGCGCCTATTTGGTATCTCTCTTACTGACTAAGCGTGTCCGGGAAGTTCAACCCCCTCTATTCCGGAAGAACCAAAGTGTTATTTTATGGCGCTGCTCGGTATAAATAAGGACATGTGCTCAATGGTTATAAAAATCGTTATCCAGTTCCTTCGATTTATTGGGCTGATATTTGGCCTATTGCTCGTGTTTGTTGTGGGTATGTTTATCGTCACCGCCGGTGATCACAGCGTACCTGACACTGTCGAAACAGATCCCACTATTCCTCACGTTGAGATTGATGGTGTGGTCTTTCATGCCGAGACCTTTGGTGATCCACAAAATCCTGTCGTCGTTGTTGTCCATGGCGGGCCGGGTGGTGATTATGGGTACCTGCTCAACTTGCACCAACTCGAAGATGAGTACTTCGTTGTTTTCTATGACCAGCGGGGCGCTGGCTTGTCTCCGAGGGTGGAAGCATTCGAGCTATCTTTGGCGTCATCCGTCGACGATCTACACCGGATCGTTACCCACTATGGGAAGGGTGAGCCAGTCTATCTGGTCGGTCATTCTTGGGGAGCTATGTTGGTGGGTGACTATATTGGCCAATACCCAGAGTTTGCAACCAAAGCCGTGCTGGCCGAGCCAGGTGCCCTAAACAATGCGGCGCTGGCTCGGTTCAATGAGCGACAAGAGGCTTCACAAGGGGTTGGGTATTACCGTACATTGATACCCACCATCTTTGAAAGCTTTCGTGTGGAGCCCATAGACGTTCATGCGCGCACAGATTACATCTTTGGACGAATGTCACAGACCTTTGTTGGTTCTGCGGAGTCGAGCTATCGTTGTGAAGATGAAGTCGTGGATGTGATAGAACCTAACGTTCCCGTACCGCCAAGTCGTTTTGGTGCAACGGCCTTTCGTACCATCTTCGGCCCATCTGCAGATCTCTCTTCAATTGTGGAAAACGCCGGGAATTACACAGAAGAAGTACTCTTCATCACCTCCGGATGCAATACGTTTATCGGCGAGGCTTTTCAGCGGGAGCAGATGACGATCTTTCCTCAAGCGCGGCTAGAAGTGATCCCACATGCCGGGCACAATATGATTTCCGAAAATCCAGTTGACACTTTGGCAGTGATACGTGCGTATTTTGGATCGTAGATGAATTGGGAAAAGTGAAACCACATTCAGGAGCATCTTCTATGAAACCGCATCAAAATAGATGTGGCCAAATGGAAGAGAAAGTGATTATGAAGTACAATAGGGATACCGCAGGAATTCACGGAAGGAGGCGAGATAGACCAAGGGGAAAGGAATGTTCAAGCAGAGATATTTTATTTTGGTCGTCATATTTTTGCTGATGTTGGTCACGTCAGGTTGTGGTGGTGCCAACCAGACGACAGTGTCCGAATCAATTGAAGCGGCCCAAGAAACTGAGAAACCCACAGACCTGGCCAATGTTGTTTCACCAATCGCTGGTGCGGCGTGCGAGCCGACGGCTACGCTAGCAGGTGAGCCGATTGTCATTGGTGGCTCCCTCTCATTGACCGGTATTTTGGCACCCACCGCCAATATCCATCGAGTTGTGGGGGAAGTCGTTGCGGATTGGATCAATCTATGTGGTGGTCTGCTTGGAAGACCCGTGGAATGGATGGTATTGGATGATCAATCTGTTCCTGAGAATGCCGCGACAAACTACGAACGCCTCACGACCATTGACAAGGTTGATCTGGTGATCGGGCCCTATGGCGCTGCGAATATTCTGGCCTCAGCCGCGCCGGTTGGTCGCGCTGGATATATTTTTCCAACCCATACGAATGGTGCACCGCAGTCTGAGCTCGGCGATTTTCACTTCCCGGCTTGGCAAGTCGGCGGCGGTGCAGACACAGCAGAGGGTATTTTTCAGATCTCTTCGGACCAGATCTGGGATGCCCTTGAATCTAGTGGGCATCTACCCAGAAATGCATTTTATGTGACGAACAAGTTTCCCTATACAGTTGTCTTTACAGAAGCGCTGCAAAACGGCGGCGAAGCGCGCGGTATCGAGACAATTGACTCGCTCGAATACGATTTAGGGACAACCGATTTTAGCGCAATTGCCTTGCGCATTCGTGCCGGTGATCCAGATTTTGTGTTCGTCGGCACAATTGGCTTGGATATCAACAATCTGTATGATGCGTTTGCGACTATTGGCTATGCACCACACGGAATCGGCGCAGCGGTGCCGTCTCCAGGACCTGTTCTGGCTTTGGGTGAGCAAGTGGAAGGTCTTCTGGTTCTCTCCCTCTACGAAGATCATGCGCCCTTTAGGGACAACCCGATTGCGGCGGAATTTAGCAAGCGGTTTGTTGAGGCAGCCACTGCCGACGAACTACTTCCGCTGGTCGAAACTCAAGCCGCGGCGAGCTTTGGCGCGTGGCAAATCTTGTTCACAGCGGTTACGAACACCCAATCGTTGGACCATTCTGTTTTGAAAGAGTGGCTTCTTGCTAATCAAGTCGAAACGATCGCCGGAACGCTTACCTTTGATGGGTTCAATGGATATGGTGTCGATCATTCGCGCGTGGTGCAGATTCAAAATGGGAAACGCTACGTGATCTGGCCACCTGAATTGGCTCCAGAAGGGATATCAATACAGTTTCCAAACGAATGAGCAATCAAGAATATGAATAAGATGAATGAGATGAAAGAGATGAACAACTATTCATCTTATTCATCCTATCATCTCATTCATCCTCTGCATCATGAATCCAGAGACTATCATCTTTTTCCAGGCAGCCATCAACGGCATATTAGTCGGCAGCTTGCAGGGCATCATCGCGATGGGCCTCACTCTGACGTGGGGGATGCTCAAGATCGCCAATTTTGCTCATCTCTCTTTTGCCCTGCTCGCGGCCTATATAGCTTACTCACTGATTGTCGAGTATGCCGTGGCTCCGCTGCTAACGCTGGTTGTGATTCTGCCCCTGATGTTTCTGATTGGGGTGTGGGTGCAATGGCTCTTCATCCGCTTTCAAGTGACGTCCTTTACTTCACTGCTGCTCACCTTTGGTCTCTTTATTGTGTTGGAAAATCTGATCACCTTTATCTGGACTGCCGATACAATTACCGCCCGTGCAGTCTTACCGGATGTGTTGCGCAAGGCGATCCGCTTTCCAGAACCGTTTGAGATGTTTTTTGTCTTACCAGCCGATTTGTTGGCATTTGGCATGGCGCTCATTCTCGCGCTGAGTATCCACGTCCTCCTTCATCACACAGCATGGGGACGCGGCGTGCGAGCAATGGCTGAAGACCCTGTAATGGCCCAAGCCTATGGCGTGAATTATAGACAATCGGCCTGTCTATTGTCGGGACTTGCTACGGCAACAGCAGGCGTGGCAGGCGTTCTCATCGCCATCAAACTGCCGCTCTTCCCCTCGATGGGGTTGGTTTGGTTGGGAACCACTGTGGCGGCGGTCATTTTGGGCGGATTGGGAAATCCAATTGGTGCGTTTGTCGCCGCCTCGCTGTTGATTATGATCCAGAACATTTGGTCGGTACGAATGCCACCAAGCTGGGCACCGCTCATCGCCTTCACACTATTTACGGTTTATCTGGTTGTACAACCCAATCTGCTCTGGCGGCGGTGGCGAGCACAGCAGCATACTCCGCACGGGTGAAAACTGGACAACGCCTATGTTTGTAATCAGTCGGCTTGTAAGCCATCATTTGGCCTGGTTTGGTGGTGTAGCTCTCGCTTTAGCAGCAGTTCCTTCACTGATTGCGATAATAGGAGGCGGCACGTTTTGGATCACATTACTTTTTCAGGTTTTTGTCTGGGTCACGTTGGCAGTGAGCTGGAATCTGTTTAGCGGCTATAGCGGTTATGCGAGTTTTGGCCACGGGGCATTCTGGGGTGTCGGGATGTATACAACAGCCGTTTTCCTGATACATACGACAGTGCCATTTCTGTTGATGTTGCCCGTGGCGGGCCTCATGACGGCCCTGCTGTCGCTTGTTGTGGGCGGAATCATCTTTCGTCTGTCTCAATTCCGAGGCGAACTCTTCTCCTTGTTGACACTGGCCATGACCTTTATTATCGCCACCATCGTAAACAATGTAGACTGGATCGACGGCGGTGGTGGCGTTTTTTTTCGCGATACAGAAGCCGCTAAATTTGCGGCCAGCAGCACCGTTGGTCTCTACTACGTCAGCCTCCTCATCGTACTGACTTGCGTCTACACAGCTTATGCTATCTACCATTCTCGTTGGGGGCATGCACTCTTTGCTCTTCGTGATGATGAGGATGTGGCAGATGGGCTTGGCATACCCACGTTCCGCTACAAATTGTACACATTTGCCATCAGCGCCTTTTTTGCTGGTCTCATCGGTGGCACGCAAGCGCTCTTTCTGGGCTACCTGGAAACGACGACCGTTTTTTCCGTCATGACACCTCTATTGGTACTAATGATGGTGATTTTTGGTGGGACGTTCGTCTGGTATGGACCGATCATCGGCGCCGTCATCATCACCCTTTTGCGTCAAACGTTTACCGGTGGGGAGACAGCCGTTCTCAATCAGATACTCATCGGCATGGTCCTGATTGTTGTGATCCTTCTTATGCCGCAAGGCTTGGGTGGCATGATTGAAAATTGGCGAATCAGAGCCAAAAGGGAGCAATCGTGACAAAACAGCCCCTGTTGGATTGCCAAAAAATCACCAAAGTATTTGGCGGTCTGTGCGCCGTTGACCAGGCGAATCTGCAGATTCATGAAGGAGAAATTCTGGGGTTGGTGGGACCAAATGGATCGGGCAAGACAACGTTGATTAACCTGATCAGCGGACAGACCATGCCGAGCGCTGGCCGCATCCTCTTCGACGGCAAGGACGTCACCCGGTCTAGACCCCATCAACTGGCCCATGCTGGCATTGCCCGCACATACCAGATTCCACAGCCCTTCTCCTCGGCAACCGTGCTGGACAATGTGGCGCTGTCTTGGATGTTTGGTCGGCATAGCTATCGCCGAACGCTTGCTCGTGAACGAGCGCACCAGACCCTCACGTTTGTGGGTCTCGACGAAAAAGCCATGCAGCCCGTGAGCAAACTCAACCTGCATGAACGCAAGTTTCTGGAACTTGCGCGCGCTCTGGCGTTAGAGCCAAAACTGCTCTTATTAGATGAAGTCTTAGCGGGATTAAACCCGGCGGAAGTTGATTTAGGCATGGAGCTAATCCGCCGCATTCACGAGCAGAGGATCACGCTGCTTGTAGTTGAACATAATGTACGTGTTGTGACGGATCTGTCTCATCGCATGGTTGTAATGAATTATGGTCGCAACATTGCTGCCGGCTTGCCGATGATGGTTATCCATGAACCGCATGTTGTGGCGGCCTATTTAGGAGACGATTATGCTGCGGGTTGAGAATTTGACGGTCTATTATGATGAAGCAATCGCTCTGCAAGATGTCTCCTTGACCATTGAGTCAGGGACAATTGTGACGATTGTTGGTGCAAATGGCTCGGGAAAGACGACACTGGTCAACGCCATTGCCGGTATTTTACGGCCACGTCAGGGACGAATTTTGATGCACGACCTCGATCTGTCTACAATTTTGACCCATCAGATCTGTGCGAATGGTATCGCTGTTGTGCCCGAAGGTCGTCGTCTCTTTCACAAACTCTCGGTGCTTGATAATCTAAAAATGGGTGCTTATTCGCCTCATGCTCAGCCCAAGGCAAATGAGACCCTGGCATGGGTCTTCGAGACATTCCCTATTTTGGCTCAGCGGCAAAAGCAGTTGGCAGGAACTCTTAGCGGGGGAGAACAGCAGATGCTCGCTATTGGTCGCAGTCTGCTAGCACAGCCCCAACTCTTGCTGCTTGACGAGCCATCGTTGGGGTTGGCACCGCTTATCGTCACCGAGATTTTTACCATTATCAGAAAGATCAATACGGAATCGGGCGTAACGATTTTGCTGGTCGAGCAGAATGTCAAAAAGGCACTGGAGGCGGCTGACAAAGGTTATATTCTGAGCAACGGTCGAATTGTCCAAGAAGGCTTGCCAACCGACCTCGCAGCTGACAACAGTATCCAGAAAGCATATCTAGGCATTTAGTGTCTGACCAGGCGATTTTTCGTACATTGGGCTTGCCACTGTACAACTCTGCAACTTTGATTCTGGCTTATCCTGGTTAGAAGTCAAGAGGAGACAAACCGATGAAACTATACGATTTGAATGTACCCACCGAAGAGAGTCCGAGTGAACCAATCCCGCTGAAAGTGGAGCACCAGGATCATCAGGCCAGCGCTGCTTTCATGGCGAGCTTCTTCGACGCATCTGTCGACGATTTGCCCGACGGCAATGGTTGGGGAAATGACACCGTCACGCTCATCAGTCACGCTGGCACCCATGTCGATGCGCCCTGGCACTACTACCCAAGCTGCGGTGATCAGCCCGCCCGCACGATTGACGAAATGCCATTGGAGTGGTTCTATGGCGACGGCGTAGTGCTTGATATGCGCCACAAACCTCAAGGCGGCATCATCACTGTCGAAGATGTACAGGAAGCGTTGGCCAAAATTGACTACACCCTCCAGCCTGGCAATATCGTGTTGATCCAGACTGATACAGACAAGCTTTGGGGCAAAGCCGAATACTTTTCTGCTGGTGCAGGAGTCAGCGCCGCCGCGACTCGCTGGCTCATTGCACAGGGTATTCGCGTGATGGGCATTGACACCTGGGGTTGGGATCAGCCCTTCTGGGCGCAGAAAAAACGTTTTCAGGAGACGGGCGATCCCAGCGTGATATGGGAGGCGCATCGTGTTGGCAAAGACTTTGAGTATTGCCAGATTGAAAAATTAGCAAACCTGGACCAACTTCCTCGTTCAACTGGCTTCAAAGTCTCCTGCTTTCCCGTCAAGTTGGTGGGGGGGAGTGCAGGCTGGACACGGGTTGTTGCAATGTTTGAGGATCTGTAGCGCCTACGTCAGTGATGTGATGGGTTCCTTCCCAATGTGGCTCACCCTTACCTATAAATTAACGGGAGCGTGATGGCTGCCCAGGGGTAAACCCACTGGGCTACAGAACGACGCCCGCTAAATCGGGCTTGCTGGCTGACGAACCAGTCCCATTGATGGGGCGTCGTTTGGTAGCCCGACGGCTTTAGCCTCGGGTGGGCATCGGTAAACCGACTTTTCTGGCTAAAGCACAGTAACTTGGGGAGGAGCAGAAACCACATCAGTGGTGATGGCTCCCTTCCTTAGTAATAATCACTCAACTCGGTTAGCAACCTCCTAGCCTGCTTCAGTTCTACCGTATCGAACCCCTCGGTAAACCAGTCGTAGATGCTACTCAACAAATGGTACGCTTCGGCAATCCTTTCCTGCTCCTGCCACAGTCGCGCTAGATTCAGCGCGGCGCGTAGTTCAAAGAGCTTTCCCTTTTGATGGCGGGCGATCTCAATGGCCAGTCGAAAACGCTCCTCAATTGTTGATGCCGAAGCATTTTGCATGCGCAACAATTCGCCATAGATGCGATGCGTTTCCGCCTCGAATCGGCGTTGCCCCCTCTTTCCCATACGATCCAGAAGCTGTTCCAGAAGTGCAATTCCTTCAGTGGATCGCCCCAATCTTCCATACCCGTCTGCTTGTGAGGCGATGAAACCAAGACAAAGCTGCTCGTACTCCGTGTTGAGGTCTTGCAGCAAAGTCAAACTCTGGTCGATGGCGTCAATGCCCTCTTCGATGCGCCCTTGCTCAATGAGGCTCTGTCCCAGCACGCCACGTCCGCGCGCACTCCAATAGATGTACCCTTCTTCGTTGCTTACAGCGAGCGCCTGTTCGACAAGCGGTTGGGCAACTTCTGGCTGGCGCAGACCGATATGGACGCTCGCCGCAATGGTGTTGATCGATACATACTCAAAAAGGTACTCGTTCTCCTGCATCTTACGCATGCTTTCTTGCACTCTCAATAACGCCTGGTCGGGATACCCGGCATAAAGTAGCAAACTGGCCGCATTGCCAAGAAGCTGGTTGGCACGGCCTACCCGCTCTTTATCGGTTATAGGTCGAATCCAATCGACCAGGGCCAATGCCTGGTCCATGTGCCCTTTGCCTTTGCTAAAATTGCCTTGACTCTCAGCGATCATGGCCATCATGTGATGGCTCTGAACGGATAGCTGCCGATCGTCGGTTTCCTGCGCAATTGTGAGTACCTGTTCAATCAGTTGCTGAGATTGGGTGAGTTCCCCCTTAAACCAATATGAATTGGCAATCCACCACAATGCGCGGCCAAGCTGTATCTTGTCATCAGCCTGTTGACAAAGGTCCCGCGCCCGCAACCACGCTGCTTCCACCGTAGCTGACGTATATCCGTGCATCGTGTGTAATGATTCCGCCAACCCAATCTGAAGTTGAATCTCTAAGTCAAGTCTTTCTGTCGGGTTGGAGACAGACTCGACTAGCTCGAGACCCTGCGTGAAGAGTCGAATCGCCTCATGATGGGCCGATGAGGCGGCAGCTTTGAGTCCAGCCGTCAGTAAGTATGGGACCGCACGCGCAAAGAGACCCGCTTGCTGAAAATGCCAGGCCAACTGTACAGCAACGCTGCTCGTTTGCTCAACAAACAAGGATTCAAGCACGCTCCCCACCTCATCGTGAAGATAGGTCCGCTCAATCTCATTCATCTGCTGGTAAAGATAGGTCTGAAAGAGATTGTGGCGGAAGCGAAAGCGCGAAAGACGGCGGTTTCCCACCATCGTGATCCCTTCGGAAACAACGACTCGATGACGTCTCTCCAGTTCATTCCCCAACTGGCGAACAAGAGGCCGCACGCCTCTCTTCAGAACCTGGGCGACCAATTCGACCGTAAATTCTTCCCCTTCCACGCTCGCAACGGTGAGCAATTCACGCAGGTCATCGTCCAGTTGACCGATGCGCTTCTCGATGACGCCTTCCACCTTGGCCGGGAGAGCAGTCCACTCCAGGCGTTCGCCCTCAATCCAGCGACCATCATGATCTTGGATCAAAGCCCCATCTTCTTGCATGGTGCGTAATAACTCCACGGTGAAGAGAGCTTGACCACTCGTATGGCGAAAGAGTTCCTGTCGAAAATCTTCACCCAGCCTATTCGGTTCGCGATCAATCACTCGATCCACAAAGTCGCGCAGATCGGCTCTGGGCAAACGATTGAGGGAGATCCAGATATCGCCTTGCTGGCGTTTGATCTCGCTTGTCACCTGTTGAAGGGAATGGCGCTTTCCGCTCGGCGTCTGGGCTACATCTTCGGGGCGATAGGTACCCACCAAGAGCAGACGACTTTCCCCAATGCGCCGCGCCAGATGAAAGAGCAGATTGGCTGAAGACTCATCTATCCAGTGTAGATCGTCGAGGACCAAGAGCAAGGGGCGATGCATTGCCAGCATTTGGAGCACAGCCGTGACCTGCTCGAAGATGCGATTTTGATCCAAAACTGACGTGTTGTTCAGTTTGTCACTCTGCTGTACAAGGGTCTCGAGCCGATCGACCCAAGTCATCTCTTGCATTGTACTCTGCTGCACCCTCTGCGCTAGTCCGTTGCCAGAAACCAGACGATTGATCAGGTCTGGGCCATGTTCGACCAGTACACGACCAGAATCGGTCACAAAACTTTGCAGGCGAACATTGTTCTCGGCAATACCAGTGTGCAGCGTCTGTTCCTCATCTGCGTTCGTGTTGCGCATTGCTGATGTGTCGCCCGTGAGCATGGACAGCAGCTCGCGGAAGGGGAGATAGGGATCGCTGATGCCGGTCTGTGCGTTGCAATTTCCATAAGCCACCAACAAATCATCATAATTTTCCTGCGCATGATGGGCAAACTCGCTGACCAGAGCCGTTTTGCCCGCACCTGCTTCACCCGTCACGAAAAGGATCTGCCCTTGACCAGAAAGAGCGCTGTCGAGACAATCTGCCAGTTGTTCCAGTTCCCGCTTGCGGCCAACAAAGTGAGGTGGATCCTCGGGCTGCGGTATCGTCCGTGGCGGATTCACGAGAGTCAATGGGGAACCACTTGATGAGGGGGTCGCTTCCTGTCCATCTGTCGCAACAGGTGCTGCAATATGTCCGGTCTTGATCACCTCAAAGAGTTCAACGGTCGCTGCATCAGGAGCAACGCCAAGCTCTTCTTGCAGGAGGCGCTCGCATTCCCGGTATTGACGTAAAGCAGCCGTCTGTTGATCCGCCCAAGCATAGAGCAGCATCAGTTGTCGATGGGCTGGCTCATGCAGCGGATTCAGGCTGACCGAACTGTTGCTGGAGTGACTGCATCTGGAATGCACGCCAATCGTCAAAGACGGGACTATCAGGCAGCAAAAAGCCAGCCATAAAGTCGCCTTGGTAACGGTCAGTTGCCGAGGTCAGCAGAGCGAGTTGTTTTTCCGGATCGTTCTCATCTGCCATCTCTTCTTGAGCTGACAACCGTTGGAATTCGACCACATCAATCCAAAGATTGGCTTCTGGATGCAAGCCAATGGACTGTCGATCAGCCGATAGCCAGCTATCTCCCAAAGTCCGATTGAGATAGGAGAGCGTCCGGCTTAGATCCGTCCGAGCATCTCGCTGGTTGTAGTCTGGCCAAAAGAAAGCCGCCAGGCTGTCGCGGCTCTGTCTCTGCCTTTCGATTGCCAAATATGACCAGAGAGCCACTGCTTTGCGGCGGCTTAGTTCCAACGGTGAACCATTTCGTTCGAGACGCGGCGGCCCTAATAGATAGAGTTTCAGTCGATTCACAGCGATCTCTCAAGAAGCGAGGCGTAGCAGCACATCGCCGTACGGCCTTGTTTTTTTACGGCTTGATTTGCCGCGTGCCGCGATGGCACGATTCCAAAGAAGATAGTATCTTTACTTTCTGGTAAAGGCTTGAGTGACAAAGGGCAAACCGAAAGGGGCGGAAAAAAGAATCCACCCTGAAAAAACGGGATAAAATGTAAAAATAGTGCTCGGCTAGTTTAAGCAGCGGCATTGAGGCGGCGATGAGCGAGAACGCCTTTAGGAAATGGTGTGAAACCGAGGCCTTTTCCGAAAGTCAGGGTCGAGTTGGTCAGGAGTTGGAAAAGAGCACTCGAGAGAACGCGGCGCAGCCTGCCGGGAGTGGCTTGAGGCTCTCGATCCCAGTAGCCAGTCGGTATGGGAGGAAGAGAAGCGGCTAAATGGGAAAGAAGATTGCCAGCCAGCAGCCCCAGTTCAGGTAAGCGGAAGCAAGCCTCATCGGCATGAACAAATTGACGATGTAAGCCAATCATCTGCTTGGAAGCCAAGGGGGGATGTTCAACAGGCCAGCGCTCCAGATAGAAAAGATAAATGGTTTCAGCTTGTAAAGCCATGACGGTCGCCAGAACCAAAGGTGTGTGATAAGCAGGATCCTGAAAGACGTAAATCGAATAGGTGCGGTTGGCTGTATCCACCTTGGTTGTCCTGGGGACGAGATTGTGCCATGCTTGATAGCGAATCAGGCGACCACTATAGACAAATTGACCAAACGAGTCTGGAGTTGTGGCCTCGAGTCGCTTTCCCCTATAGCATCGAGAGAGCGGACGCACAATATCACCATATTCGGGTGGTCTGCCTTTTTTCCTTACGTTCGGGTAACTCATTGCGGCGCGCTGTGCAGTTAATCGCTTCCCGAAGGACAAATCGGTCGACGTCGCTTTCTAGCATTTCTCTGATTGTAAACCCGGCATCGACCACCGCCACTTCGTCTGACTCCAGTGATTTCTTCGTCTCTTTCAGCAGCTTTTTCCGAAACTCACTTTCCTTTGTGCCTACCTCGCATCTCATGATTGCCTTGAGCAGTGGCACTCGTTTCCCGCCTATCTCCCCCCGAGCTTATCATCACTCCAAAGATGAGCGCGGGCAATGCCCGACGAGCCGTTGAGTTATAGAGTCGGTTCACTTTCCCTTGCAGCTTCGGTCGCCAGAACCCTGTGATATCTATGCTTTTCACTCGGTATCCTTCTAACTTTTTTGCCTCCCATTCCCCTTTCCACTCCACTTCTTCTTGCCACGATGAGAGCAGGCTTGCAATATCCCATGATCCATATCGAAAGCTCCACCAGCTTCGCCGGAGCTCCTCATCTTCAAACCCGCTTTCACTCAATCCACTATGGATTGCTCCTCGACTTTTCAGAAACGACCCATTCATCATCGCCCACATCAGACGCATTACATTTACGTTTGTTCCCACCGGCGTTACTTGCAATACATTCATCAGTACTGCTATAGTTATTTCTGGCGCGGTTAGCATTCCTTCCTCCTTTTTGGGTTCTCTACCTTTAGGATGAAACGCTAACCGCTTTTTGTCACATTTCTCACCTCATCTCTTTTCTTTTACCAGAAAGTAAAGTAGAAAGAAACTACATACAATTTTAGCACAGGTCTTAAACTCCTGCTGTAGACTTTTTAGCTAAAGCATACTAGGTATAATCGGCGGCAGTGATCACCACTTCACTCTTTGCATGAGTTTGAGTCAGCAGGGCTGGATATTGTTCCTCTAGAGCCTTGACTTTGGCGGTTGCGCCCCAACGCTCGTAATCAGAGTATGCTTCGGTGAGATACACTTTGGCAACTTTCTCTCTACCTTTGCTCAGCCAGAAGTTTGCAGTGCATTCATTGGCGAGGGCTTTGATGTGGAGGAATTCATGTTTATCAGCTTCATCAATGGCCTGATCGTAGAGTTCGGCACTCTCCCAATTGCGCTGCTCTATGCGGGCGATTTCGGCCTCGATTAAGAGAGATTTGTGGCGAAAATTTTCGGGACAGTTCTCCGCATAGACTTTCATCTTCTCTCGACAAGCAGAGATTTCGCCGCGGTATTGCTCTTTCTCTTGTTCTGAACTGTCGCTATATAGAGCCGTCAGAATCAAAGAGTAAAGAAAGTAATGATCGGCCACCAGGATGTATCCAGGAATTCGGCACAAGGTTGGTTCTGCCTGTTTGGCAATTTGATAGGCCGCCTTGTGGTTTCGGAACCAGAACTCTTTCTGTAGCCGATAGTGCATCAAGAACGCAAAGTGATTGGTCGTCTTGATGCGTTGCAGTTGTGCCTCTTCAAAGGTCTCATCGGCCAGGTTATTTTGTGTGTGACAATTTCTTAGGAACAGTAAGAGCTGCTTGTAACTATATCCCAAATCGATAATGCCCACAATCTGATTCTTATACGCAAGGTTGATGGCAGTTTCGACCTGGGCCAAAACTGCGGGAAGAGGATCTCCTTTGGCAAACATCTGCACCGCGATATTGAAATAATTGAACGTACCGTACATAATATCGCCTGCTTCAAAACCGATGTGGTACCCTCTTGTCAGTATCGGGATCGTATGTTTCAAGTGCTCGCGGGAATGGATGACAAGAACCCCTCCCATATTGAGAATATTTGTCTGTGCTCGGCAGTTTTGGTAACGATCCGATAGCTCGATAGCAAATTTCGCGAATTCAGCCCCTTCTCGATATCTCCCGTTTTTGACGAGCCAGACAGCATACATGGTATACATGTAGGCAGACAAATCAATCTGCCCATGCTGAAGTGATAGATTCACCCCCTTCAAGACGCCTAAATCGAACAGCAGATGATCCCCTGTGAGATACCCACACATCGCCAAATTAGGCAGAAGCTGCATTGCCCTCATTTTTGATTCGTCAACCATCGGGGGTGCCGAAAAGAGGCTCCTCAGTTCTTTTCTGGCGAGATGATTCTCAATCTGCATTTCCTCAGCTTGGATTGCGAATAAGAAATCCACCTCTGTTTCCGAAATATCGATTCCGCACAGATGCAGACCTGCATTGGCCTTTCGAATGGCCTGGTCATAGTTGAAACGTGTCATGTAATGCACAACTTGTAGGGCACAGATGTCCGCTTTTTCTGGATTGGTTGTTGCTTGACGTAGAGCAATTTCAAACAATTTTTGAGATTGCTCAAAATTCATCGACAAGAACTCACATTCAGCACACCCCTTGTACAATTCAAAGGTGAGTTCATATTCACTCTCCCAACTCTCCGTTGCTAGAAGTTCTAACCCGATTCGCAGATACTTTACCGCTGGTTCATAAGCAGTAGATTGCTGTGCCTTTTTGCCCGCTATCAAGTTCAGCTGAGCCAGCGTCACCTTTTCAGCTTCCGAGGCGAACAATTCCCGGCCTAAATTTAGTTGGTCGACAATCTCAAATATCTTTTCGGTCAGTTCATCATCAGGTGTCTGCTCAAGTATAAGTTGACCGATGGTATAGTGGACGTGCGTTTTGTTCGCTGGCGGAATCAAGAGATACGCGGCTTCTTGTATGCGGTCATGACGAAATTCATATGCTCTGTTGCGTTCGACAATCAGCCCTTCAATGATGCAGCGCGCCAGTTGCCCTTCAGTCTCGGCTACCCGCTGTTCTCGGACCGTGGCCAGCGTTTGCAGGTCAAAGCGATTCCCGATGCAGGCCGCTAGCTTTAAGGTCTCCTGAACCGGAGCGGACAAACGGTTGATTTTCTTAACCATCAGTTCAACCACATTCTCTGTGGGTGGTTGTTGCTCAATGTTTGCCAACTCCCAGAACCAGCTCTGCTTGGTGGGGTCGAAATAGAGCAGTTCTTCTTCATACAAAGAGGTCAAAAATGCTCTGACGAAGAATGGATTGCCTTCGGTCCTCCGCAGAACGAGTTCAGCCAATGGTTGAGAACGGTCTGGTTCGCAGTCGAGAATATCGGCAACCAGATGATTGATGCTTCGTAGCTTGAGGGGGCCCAAAGCGATCTCATTGATCCTTGCTCCACGTTCTCGCATTTCGTCCAACTGGATTGAAAGCGGATGATGGCCGTCTACCTCATTCTCACGATAGGCGCCAATCAGAAAGAGGCTACTTTCGTCTGTTCTTACAGCGAACGTTTGCAGCAGATGCAAGCTTGCCAGATCCGCCCACTGCAAATCATCAAGAAAGAGCACCAATGGATGCTCTTTCTGCGCAAATACGCGAGCAAACTTGCTAAAAACCAAATTGAATCGATTTTGGGCTTCGGTTGCCCCCAATACGGCCACAGATGGTTGTTTGCCCACAATCTGCTCAAGCTCTGGAAGTACATCAATAACAACCTGCCCATTTGAACCGAGGGCTTCGAGTAATCCACTCTTCCAGCGGGCAATCGATTCCGGGCTCTCGGTCATGATCTGTCGCACTAGTTCCTGAAACGCTTGAATAATGGCGCTGTAGGGAACGTTGCGGTTGAGTTGATCAAACTTACCGCGGATGAAGTAGCCGTTTCGACTGACAATCGGTTTTTGGATCTCGTGAATCAAAGACGTTTTCCCGATTCCCGCATGGCCCATAACCAGAAACGTCTCCATTGCCCCCAAACTGACCCGTTCAAAAGCAGCGACGAGCGTCTCAATTTCTTGCTCACGACCATAGAGATTTTCGGGGATCTCAAGCCCATGAGCATCGTTGCCGTGCACAGGAAGTAGGTGATCCATCTGTCCATTCGATTGCAACTGGCGGAGAGAGGATTGCAGATCTGCGCTGAGTGCCGTCTGCATCTTCAATTCAAGCCGCAGATCATCAGGTGTGTCGGACAACGATTCGAGCAGTGAGAGTCCCTGCGAAAAGTAGGACATGGCTTCTTGTAGCGCAAACTGTTCCGAAGCCTTGTCGCCTGCCTGTTGCAAATAGGGAATCGCACGCTCGGGCAGTTCTGCCTTCTGATAGTGCCAGGCCAACTGACCAGCGATCTCACCCCGCTGGTCAGCGTATAACTCCTCAAGTGTGATGGCGATATCTTCGTGCAGATAAGAGCGTTCAGCCTCGCTTAACCGATTGTATAGATACTTCTGATACAGGTTATGTCGAAAACGATAGCGCGACAGCCGCCGCTGTCCACGTCGTTTGACACCCTGTGCCTCGACCAATTGGAATCGTTTTTCCAGTTCGCGACGCAGTTGATGAGCCAGAATACGCGGATCGATTTCCTGTATCTGCGCAATCACCTCAACCGTGAACTCTTCTCCTTCAGTGCAGGCCACAGCGAGAATCTCGCGTAGGTCTTTGTCTAAGCCATTCATGCGTTTTTCGATCACGCCTTCAATCCTGGCAGGCAAAGCGTTCCAGTCTCAGTAGATCCAAATTTCAGGTTTTGAGAGAGAATTCTGGCTAAACAGTTGACATAAATACAAATTTGCTGGTCGATATCTAGTTTTTGCGTTAGATTTGGGCGATTTTCAGATATGAAATAGGTTGTTTTCTGTAACCGAAATGGGGTGGTTCAAAATTAGGTTTACACTTTTGATATATAGACAAAAATCTATATGAGACCGTTTTCTCTCTGAGAACCGGCGAAATCAGAGAATATAAACGTTCTTTCTGTTTCTAAAAGTGTAAACCTATCTATCCAGCTAAAATGAACCACCCCACCGAAATCTGAATAAATGACTCCAAAATCCCTGCAATCTCGACTGAAAATAGCCAAAAACGCCAAATTTGGATCTACTGAGTCTAGAGATGGAGCCTCGAACCAGTATCCTGTCTCGTCTTTGATGAGATCGCCCTGTTCCTGAAGAGAGCGTAGCAGTTCTACGGTAAAGAGCGCATGTCCACCTGTATGGCGCAAGAGTGACTGACGGAAGCCCCTGTCCAGTCGATTTGGCTCACTATCAACGAGGCCATCAATGAACACGCGCAACTCGGATTGCTGTAGGTGATTCAAGTCAATCCAAACATCCCCCTCTTGACGCTTGAGTTCGCTGGCGATCTGCTGGAGGGGATGTTGTTCGCCGTTGCGCACTGCGATGATGTCCTCAGGACGATAGGCTCCAATCAAGAAGAGCCTACTTTGACCGATGCGTCGCGCCAGGTGAAAGAGCAGGTTGGCGGACGCAACATCCATCCAGTGCAGATCATCGAGGATGAGTATAAGCGGCTTTTGGACGGCTATAGCCTGCACCACCGCCGTGAACTGCTCGAAAATACGATTTTGATCGAGATTGGAGAATCCACCAGCCTGCTTCGGGCGCGATGTCTGAGTTGCCAATTGTTCAAACCATGCAGGCTCTTGCTGTGTCGAGTGGTCTGCTCGTTGGACCACTCCACTGCCGGAGACCAGACGGTCGATTAGCTCCGGCCCTTTCTCCACCAGAATGCGACCGAACTCAGGCAGGAAGCGTTGCAAGCGGACAACATTCTCATCCGACATTGGGCCTTGCCATTCCTCTGCCTCTGCCTCATCGTCGTTCCTGCTGAGCATCGCCGAGGCATCTCCTGTGAGCATGGCGAGCAACTCACGAAATGGTAGGTATGGATCACCAAGACCCGTCTGTGCATTACAGTTGCCGTAGGTCACCAAAAGGTCGGTGTTATTTTCTTGCGCACGACGGACAAACTCACCGACTAATGCGGTTTTGCCCGCTCCAGCTTCACCAGTGACGAAGACAATCTGTCCATGACCGGACAGTGCACTGTGTAGGTACTCGTCCAATCGCGCCAACTCACGATGGCGACCCACAAAGAGAGAGGGAGTCTCTGGCTGTGGGACCGTTACGATTGCATGCTCGAGTGGCGAAATCGCACCGCGGTACGATAAGGGAGTGGATTCACTTTTACTCGCTATGAAGGGCGCTGATACTTGTCTGGTCTTGATTGCCTCGAACAGTTCAACGGTTGCTGCATCTGGGCCAACGCCGACTTCCTCTTTCAGGATGCGCTCGCATTCCCGATATTGACGCAAGGCGTTTGCATGTTGGTCCGACCAGGCATAGAGCCGCATCAGTTGGCGATGGGTTGGCTCGTGCAGCGGATCCAGGTCGAGCCAACGTTGCGCTGCGGTGATTGCTGGGTCATACTCCTCGCGCAATGCGCGAAGCTCGAAAGTCGCTCCAGCACCTGACCGAACTGTTGCTGGAGCGACTGCATCTGGAATGCACGCCAATCGTCAAAGGCTGGACTATCGGGTAGCGAAAAGCCAGCCATAAAGTCGCCTTGGTAATGGTCATTTGCCGAGGTCAGCAGAGCGAGTTGTTTTTCCGGATCATTCTCATCTGCCATCTCTCCTTGAGCTGACAACCGTTGGAATTCGACTACATCCGCCCAAAGATTGGCTTCTGGATGCAAGCCGATGGACTGTCGATCTGCCGATAGCCAGCCATCTCCCAAAGTTCGATTGAGATAGGAGAGCGACCGGCTCAGGTCGGTCCGGGCATCTCGCTGGTTGTAGTCTGGCCAGAAGAAAGCTGCCAGGCTGTCGCGACTCTGTGGCTGCTGTTCGATTGCCAAATATGACCAGAGAGCCAATGCTTTGCGCCGACTGAGTTCCAGCAGTGAACCATTTCGTTCTAGACGCGGCGGCCCCAAAAGATAGAATTTTAAGCGAGCCACGATGATCTCCGGAGAAGATAGAAAGAAAATTGCATATAAATGTCAGTAGATCACAATCTCTCAAGCCACGGTCCACGACCTGTTGCCGGTCACGGAGAGACCCAAAGCAATTCATTGCTGTCTATTGATTGTAGCACAGGTCTCGAGTACCTGCTACAGTCAAAATAGGAAGCTTCATTGAGGTGAAAATTATGGCATTTTCCACTTTTGATGTTTTTAAGGAGTTCAATGGTGGCGATTGGATTGGCTCCGGCATACAAGCGAGAGTTGATGGGTATCCTCATGACTGGTGAGCCGTCAGCGGGTAGGTCTCTTCCAGATGCTTGACTTTGCCAGCAGCTGCGAAAACGGCTGGCTCAGTGGCAACCCACTACAGGTAGAGGTGCCGGGTCTGATAACCGGACTAGAGGGGGTCGGCTATCCGCTCCTAAGCCTGGACGAACGACAGCTCTCTTGTTAAGAGAATACCCAATATGCGCAGATTACAATCGCTGACACCGAAATAAATATTGCAGTAAGCCAGAGGAGCCAACGATTTGCCTTCTGCTGTTCTTCTCTTCGTTCTTGAATCTCTCTTGCCAATTTCCGTTGCTCTTCAGCTAATGCCTGTGTCTGTTCTGCTTCCCTTTTACGTTCTGCTTCCCTTTTTACCGCGTCAGCTTTTTGGCTGGCATTTAGATATTCCACGACTAAAGAACCTAAATCTTGATTTCCGGCTTGTCGTGCTTCTGTCAGGAGTTGGCCTTCAAGCAGCTTGTTGGCGTTCTTGCCAGATTCTTCCCATGCGCGGGCTAGCTCAAGTAGAGGATGTCGCTGATACCACTCTTGGTTGGATTCCAATATGGGATTGATGAAGCGGTCATGGATCAATTCATAAAACGTTGCAGCAAATCTTCTTACCGCATGAATGAGTAATCTATCCGTGAGAATATCAATCGCTTCGTTAGGCACACCTCCTGTTTGCGTTGGTCCGCGGAAGACGAGGTTGCGTGTGCCAGCTTCTGTAATTAGCTGCTCTTCACACCACTTGCGCAACTCAACTTCAGGAACAGAGGTTATGTGCGCGGTCGTAAATATAATCTGATCGTAAAAACGAGCCAGGGTAGCATTGACAAATTGTGTCAGATCTTCTGTCTCAGCTTCACTCATCAGATCGGTCTCGCAAATCGTTGCTGGCTGTTGACGCGACAGAATATCCCATAGTCGATGGCAAACCACCTGCAACTGCAAAGGTTCGATAAATTCACCTTTGTAGATCTTCGTCCCATGATCGCGGGTCTGGATCAGTCTTAAATTATCCGCAAGGTGTTCGGCTACTCCCTGCTCAAAAGGGCGCAGACCGATCTGGGCCGGTGCTGTAATTGCTACAATTGCATCTTCAAAGTCTAGACTCTGCATGTAAAATCGGGTCCGCAGCCTACCCGGTAAAAGCCTAGCATACGGATCCAGTTCCGCCACATACTCTGCGCGCAACACAAGAACAACCCACAGCAATTCGTCTTGGTGGATTGCCTGACTTAACTGCATAAAGAAATCTTCGCGCTTACCCCAATGCTCTGAATTCGATGTAAAGATCTCCTCAAATTGGTCAATGATCAGGACATGAGGTTTTGCCTCTGTCTCTTGACTGTATTCTGTCTTTTCACGATATACTGGCTCATACCGCTCTCTATGACTAAGATAGTCTGTCAGTGTGTATGAAGCAGAATGTGTAACATCCCATTGGCCTTGATCCAAGCTGAGAATCAGATTAAAGGTGAAGATATTGTTGACTTCAGCAATTTCGTTTGGCCATTCGCCGCTAACTCGACCTATCGGTAGCACTTCGAAACCTTCTTGCCGCAAACTCGGTTGCAAGCTGGCATTTACGAGCGAACTCTTTCCTGCTCCTGAAGGCGCATAAAAAAGTACCAGCCGATCTATCAGAATGAGTGACAAGAGGTCATCGGTTTCGTGTTTGCGACCAAAGAATAAGTCTGACTCAGATTCTGTGAACGACCTTGGGCCAACATACGGATTAACAACATACGAATTATCGATCGCTGTAGTCATTCCCAACCTCCCTGCAACTGCCGCCAGAGATCGCCCAAAAATTCCTCAGGAGTCCCCCAAAAAACTTCAAACTGCTCTTGCCCAAAGTAATTCGTCAGAAAGTCACGATATTCCTTCGGATCCTTGATATTGCCGACTTCTGTCGGTTCAAGCTGGATGGCAACATTCTGATGCGGAAGTGTTTGTTTAATCGGCCCTTTTAGGAGCGTTTTTAAGTCCCATCCGTGCATTTCATAACCAAGTAACAGTAGCGTTGAATTGGATATGGCTCTTCGAACAGAAGTCGGTATCGCGTGGACTTCCCTGAAATCCTGGATAATGCTTACTAGAAAATCAATATGGTCGTCTTCAGTGAGAACTAGGGATGCGGGTATATTATCAATGCCATACAAATGATAGACCAGAGGTTCTGTCACCCATGGCTCGTGGTTTATATCCGCTACATATTGGTCAGGAATATTGAGATCCTCTCGCCAGCGATAGATCTGAGTTAAAGGTCTCTTCCCAACTGCTTTAAGAGCTGCTTCCAAAAATCGGTGAGGGCTAGTCGTTATATAAATTGGAAAATCTATTCTGGCTAGAATGCTTAGAGAACTATCGGATCCCTGCTCCAACCTAGGATAATGTAACAATTCCATCGCTAATTCTGAAAATGACAGTTGATCCAATTGACTTCTGAGTTTCAAAAGAAGTGCTTGATCGTCGCTCAGATTTGACTTAGCTTCAACCCAATCAAGCAGGCAGCCACTCAGAAAGTGTAAGTAATCATGTTTGGCTTTTTGATCGTTGCGTTCCCTTTACTTTCTGGTAAAGGCTTGAGTGACAAAGGGCAAACCGAAAGGGGCGGAAAAAAGAATCCACCCTGAAAAAACGGGATAAAATGTAAAAATAGTGCTCGGCTAGTTTAAGCAGCGGCATTGAGGCGGCGATGAGCGAGAACGCCTTTAGGGAAATGGTGTGAAACCGAGGCCTTTTTCCGAAAGTCAGGGTCGAGTTGGTCAGGAGTTGGAAAAAGAGCACTCGAGAGAACACGGCGCAGCCTGCCGGGAGTGGATTGAGGCTCTCGATCCCAGTAGCCAGTCGGTATGGGAGGAAGAGAAGCGGCTAAATGGGAAAGAAGATTGCCAGCAAGCAGCCCCAGTTCAGGTAAGCGGAAACAAGCCTCATCGGCATGAACAAATTGACGATGTAAGCCAATCATCTGCTTGGAAGCCAAGGGGGGAGGTTCAACAGGCCAGCGTTCCAGGTAGACAAGATAAATGGTTTCAGGCTGCAAAGTCATAACGGTCGCCAAAACCAAAGGTGTGTTGTAGGCCGGATCCTGAATGACGTAAATCGAGTAGGTACGGTTGGCTGTATCCACCTTGGTTGTTCTGGGGACGAGATTGTGCCATGCTTGATAGCAAATCAGGCGACCACTATAGAGAAAGCGACCAGACGAGTCCGGAGTTGTAGCCTCGAGTCGCTTTCCCTTATAGCTGCGAGAGCGGACGCACAATATCACCATATTCAGGTGGTCTGCCTTTTCTTTGCGTTTGGGGAACTCATTGCGGCGCACTGTGCAGTTAATGGCTTCCCGCAGGACAAATCGGTCTATGCCGCTTTCTAGCATTTCTCTGATTGTAAACCCGGCATCGACCACCGCCACTTCGTCTGACTCCAGTGATTTCTTCGTCTCTTTCAGCAGCTTTTTCCGAAACTCACTTTCCTTTGTTCCAACCGTGCATCTCATGATTGCCTTGAGCAGTGGCACTCGCTTCCCGCCTATCTCCCCCGAGCTTATCATCACTCCAAAGATGAGCGGGCAATGCCCGACGAGCCGTTGAGTTATAGAGTCGGTTCACTTTCCCTTGCAGCTTCGGTCGCCAGAACCCTGTGATATCTATGCTTTTCACTCGGTACCTTCTAACTTTTTTGCCTCCCATTCCCCTTTCCACTCCACTTCTTCTTGCCACGACCCCAGCAGACTTGTGATATCCCATGATCCATATCGAAAGCTCCACCAGCTTCGCCGGAGCTCCTCATCTTCAAACCCGCTTTCTTTCAATGCGCTATGGATTGCTCCTCGACTTTTCAGAAACGACCCATTCAGCATTGCCCACATCAGACGCATTACATTTACGTTTGTTCCCATCGGCGTTACTTGCAATACATTCATCAGTACTGCTATAGTTATTTCTGGCGCGGTTAGCATTCCTTCCTCCTTTTTGGGTTCTCTACCTTTAGGATGAACTGCTAACCGCTTTTTGTCACATTTCTCACCTCATCTCTTTTCTTTTACCAGAAAGTAAAGGTTCCTGAGTTCTCAAGAATTGGGCAACCCTTGCAGTATTTTTATAGTCAGCTTCGGGATAACCAATTCGCTCTGCCCATTCTGCAACCACATCGTCTGCGCCAAATAGAGTCTTCATGACGAGCTGGTTGCCAATGATCGGTGTACAAGCGTTTTGAAGCACACGTTCAGCTATATCTGTAAATTTGCTATCTAACATTTCACGACTCCATGATAACAGTTAATCCTCGTCTATTTTTTGCCAGAGCAACTGCACCAAATCAGCTGCGTCACCCCAATATATCTCAAATCCTGCTCGAGCAGCAACGTCGTACAAATATTCCGTCTGTTGTTCAGTACTAGGCAAGAGCTGGATAATATTGCCGCTTGAAGGTCTCCTGCTCCTAAATAGATTTTTGATAATTAGGGCTGGTTCAGAAATAGGTTGACAAAGAAGAGAGTACGTTAACAAGAGAATAGGTTACTCGATAGTTGTGAAATGAATATTTTCCAAATTTGACAAAAGAGACAAAAGTCATCTCAATAGATTGCATCAAGAAAAAAGTGCGAAAAAGGAGCCATCAAGATGCAATTGCCGATAGTGAATGTAGCGCCACTGGTCAGGGAGCATAGCGAAACCTTTCGTTCAGTATTTGCCAATCGTAAACAGTTTCGCCACTTTGAAAACTATCTGACGGGTCTGATGGTCTTGGACAACAAAAGCATGGCAAATATTGCCCGCTGCATTCTAGATAGTGCAGATAAGACGAATATATCACGGTATTTGAGTGAAGCTCCTTGGCGAGCCGAAAAACTCAATGATGAGCGTATAGGTTACATGAAGTCAGAGACAGCACAATACCAACGTTCAGAGTCAGAATCGGTATTAGCGATTGACGATACACTATGTGAACACGTGGGAAGTCTGTTCGAGTATATCGATACACACTACAATCATAGCAATGGTCAGCATCCACTGGCTCATAACTTAGTCACAAGTCACTATGTCAGTGGCGCTGTTCGTTTTCCGGTCGATGCAAGTATCTACCGACGGTACGAAGAGTTTACCGACTGGGAAGCATTTGTGGAAAACCATTTCCCAGTGACTGAGATTCCCAAGAAAAAAGAAAGAACGAACCGCTTTTCATAAACGAGTGGATAGCCACCTATTAACTGACCCCGCCTTTCGAGGGCTAGACGAAGCGTTTAAGACCAAGATAACCATTGCCAGTGAACTGGTTGAAAAAGCTGTTGAACGAACCCTTATCTTTGGTTGGGCTCTCTTCGATGGTTGGTATCTCGCTCCAGATCTTCTAGCTGTACTCGATCGTCTGAATAAAGATTGGATCAGCATCTTGAAGTGCAATCGCAATCTGGAGACAAATAGCTTTCGTTTGCGAGATGAAGACGGTCAGCCGATAACTTTCGAGGGGCCACATATTAAAGTCAAAGAGTTGGTCCCCTACATCCCCCCCAGAATGCCTACAAACCTGTCACCATTGATGGTCGTACTTACTATACCTTTACCATGACTGTGCGTATCCCTTCTATCGGCAAGGTACGCATCGTGATTAGTTTTGATAATCCTGAATTGCAAGGCAATTAGGCCGTTTTAGTGACCAATCGCACTGATTGTAATGCCAAACGCATTCTCTCGATTTACCTGCTTCGTTGGCCTATCGAGACGGTTTATCAGGATGGTAAACAACTGCTTGGCCTTGATGAATATTGCATGCGAACTGCCTACGCCTTTCAAAAACATTGGTCTCTGGTCTTCGTGGCTTATTCTCTCTTGCACCTTGATTGTTTGGGACCATCATTGGCTAAAACTCAATTCTCGCCCAGCAAATCCCTTGGTGAGGCTACTCGGCAGCAAGCTCAGTCACTAATTCAAGATCTCATCTTGACTGCACATCATGCCTTGAATGACGGACAGGAGATTGCAGAGGTCTTCGCTACCCTTTTCGCCAAACAGCAGGCCTGCTCTGCTTAATTTTGACTTTGTCAAATCCGGCACCTGCTCAAAATACAACTATCGAGTAGGTTAGAGAAAGAGGCTCCTGTTCAGGCAAAATAAGGGTGTTCAGACCAAAATAGCCAAAAAGGAGCCTCTAAATGTCAGAGTATCGAACAGACCCCCTATCATTGTCAACCCGAATCGAGAGTGGGGGAGAGTGAGCGAACTGTCAACGGCGTACAATGTGTCTCGAACGTGGCTCTATAAGTTGAGAGAGAGCGGTGAAGCGGCGCTGAAAGCGATCTTGTCGCCAGTGAGTCCAGGACCGCAGCCGAAAAGCCATGTGATCGAAGTGGATGAGACGTTCATCCGACGAACCATAACGGTGTTGCCGATGCTGCGAGGAAGCGTACGAGATATCCAAAGGGGGTTGGGGTTGCTGCTAGGTGTGGAGCGGTCGGTGGGATTCATCCAAGGGACGCTGGCGGAAGTTGGAGAACTGGCATCGGCGTACAATGAGAGCATGGTGCCGACGCTGCCGGTGTTGGGGGAAGCGGATGAAATTTTCTGTGGCGACCAACCGTGCCTGACGGTGGTGGACGGAGCATCGTTTGCGCTGTTGAATATCTCAGCAGCCGATGCCCGAGATGAAACAACATGGGGGTTGAAGTTTCTCGAATTGCTCGAGCGAGGCATCACCTTTGATGACTTGGTGACCGATGGGGCTTTGGGCATTCAGGCAGGAGCCAAGGCAGCGGGGATGAATGCGCCACACTCCTATGACCTCTTTCACCAAATGCAGAATGGCACCAAAATCACCCAACGTCTGGAGAGAGAAATGGACCAGGCCATGACCGACCGTGACGTAGCTTGGCAAGAGTTGGACGAGCAGACTGCTCCTGCACGTCGCCCTGGGCGACCACGCAAATGCACAGTGACTCTCGAGGTTGCCGACCAAACGGTGCTGACAGCAGTTGACTTGCACGAGAACTGGACATGGCTTCTCCGAACGGTCCGTCAGGCACTGGAGCCGATTTCACCGACCGGGCAGCTTGTCAACACAGATGCCGCGCAACAAACCATTCTGGCTGCCACCCAACTTATGATGGAGATGAACCGCGATGAAATTGCACACTTTGCCACCCAACTGCAGCAGAATCTACCTACATTGCTGGCTCCCCTCCGTCGCCTGGAACTATCCCTGGCTCCCCTCCGCCAGAACCTCTCACCTGAGTACGAAGCCTTCATCACACACCTCTGGACTTATCGCCATGACCATCAACTTCCCATTGAACAGCTTTTCCCTCCCTCATTGCAGCCTATGGCTCTTGCCTTCTGGCATGCACTGGATCGCTTCCATCGGGCTTCTTCTCTAGCTGAATCCTTTCATGCTTGGCTCAGGCCCTTTCTTGCAATCCATCGCTCTTTGCCCGATTGGTTGGCCGCTCTTTTACAGCTCTTTTGGAATCATCGCACCTTCTCACGTGGCAAACGCTCCGGTCACTCACCCTTAGAACTGGCTACCGATTCCTATGTCCCTTCTTTGGCTGACGCCCTTGATGCCATTCTTCAGCCTCAACAGCAACTGGCTCTTTAACCTATTCTCTTTTTAACGTGCCCATTTCAATTTTGTAAACCTAACTCATCCCTTGTTCTGAACCTGCCCGATAATTCCATGAAAAAGTACTCTTGAGTCCCAAGACTGCAAGTCATTGTAACCGAGCAACAGTAGAAGATTGTGGGCTAAGGGGTAAAGCACCCCGGATGGAATAATACCTGGCCTGTTCATATCCTGCACAATTTTGACTAAGAACTCAAGATGGTCGTCTTCGGTCAAAACCAGAGATTCAGGGTAGTCATCAATACCGTGTAAGTGATAAACTAAAGGTTTGTTTATTGTAGCTGCAAAGTGTAAATCCTGCGTCAAATCATCGGGCAAAACATCGTGAGCACTTTCACTCCATGGATATACCTGGGTTTTTGGCGTCTTCCCCACTGAGCTCAATGCAGCTTCTATGAAGCGATGATAGCTGGTCGTTACATAAATTGGTAGAGGCAGCGAAGCCAAAAGAGTTAAGGGATTCCTGTTTTCTTTTTCAAAGTTTGGACGCCGTAATCGAGCAATGCCTAATTGTGAGAATGTCAGCTCCCTGACTTCACGTTTGACTTTGTCTAGGAAAATCTGATCGGCGTCTGGTTCCAATCTGGCTACATTCCATAAACTGTATTTCAGAAACTCCAAGTATTGCCATTTGGTCTTCAAACGATCTTGTACACTTAAAAATTGGGCGACGTCAACAATTGCGCACTCCGCAATCACTGAATAATCAACTTCGTCGGCCCAAGCCTTAGCCAAACTGATGCTACCAAAAAGCATCTCGTTGATAACCTGGTTGCTGATAACCGGGAGAACTCGTTCTCGATGGACAGAGTCAGCAACGTAATCCCAATTAATGCGACTTTTGGGTATAGCGACAGGTCTTCTCTCAACAGAAACTTTGTAAATACGGCTTGTAACGGGCGCTGTACCAACTCGCAATGCGGTTAATTCATAAAATGTTGTATGTTGGGGATAGTCAATTGCGTTGCCGCGGGCTGAACGAATCTCTGAATCGAGTCCGTCGATACGCACTTCGTCGGCGTCAACAACCTCCCAGGTTAGGTGTACCGGCTCTCCTGCAACAATCTCCAGTGGTTCAACTTCAAATACGAATCCTCCCCATTCTCGGTTCGATGCGCGAATCGGTTCGATAAAGCGATCGTGTATCAACTCATACCAGATTCCTCCAGCTCTTCTTTCGGATCGCAGCAAGAACTGGGTCACCAGCAGATCTACCGCCTGGTTGGTCAAACCGTCGCTCTTCTCCGTCCCCCGAAAGACCGTGCTGCGGGTTCCGGCCTCTGTGATCAATTTCTGATCAAACCAGTTGCGCAACTCAAACTCAGAGACATTGGTCTGTACCAAAGTCGCGTGAATCGCTTGCTCATAAAAAGTGGATAATGCAGCGTCAACGTCCCCAGCTTCCTTTACATGTTTCAGCCTGATGCGATTGACTTTCTGCTCGTTTAGCTTCTCCCAGAGTTGATAACAGACTACCTGTAGCTGTACTGGTTCAACATAGCGTCCTAACTGGATCTCGTCTTGTCCATGAACGCGCACCTGGCGCAGGTTATCAGCAAGCGCTTTGGCAGCTTTAGGGGTAAAGGCGCATTCTTCCATTGCCGCGGGCTTCATGATGGCTTCCAGTGCGGCATCATAGTCCATGCGTTCCATGTAGAAACGAGCGCGCATCTTATCAGTGAAAAGTAGGGCAAACGGATCTAGCGCTGCTATATAATCCTCGCGCAGTGTGAGCACAACCCACAGCAGCGGATCATCCACCATTGCCTGGTTTAGTTGGCGCAGAAATTTTGCCTGATCTTGCCAGCGATTTAGGTGAGTTGTAAAAAGCTCTTCAAACTGGTCGATAATGAGAACGTAGGGCAACTCTTCGTAATCCCCTTCTTCCTCTGCAGTCACGGTGGCAGAAGTTTTGTCATAAACGTACTGTTTGCCATCTGGGTTGGTTAGATTTGCCAAAAAGTTCGCTATCGTCATATGCGCAAAACGATTTGGGTTTTTGCCACTTTGGTCCAGACTGAGAAGCAGGTTGAACGTAAATATATTGTCAACGGTGGTCACACCTTCTGGCAATTCGCCACCAACTCGGCCAATGGGCAGCACTTCATATTCCGCCTTCTCTAGCTGTGGAATCAGACGGGTGTTGAGCAGTGAACTCTTGCCCGCACCAGACTGGGCATAGAAAAGGACCAGCCGTTCGGAAATAACCACCGACAGTAGCTCGCGCGCCTCACGTTCGCGACCAAAAAACCAATCGCTCTCTTGTCGCGTAAAGGTGCGTGACCCTACATATGGGTTTTTAAGAGAATCAGTAGATCCAAATTTGGCGTTTTTGGCTATTTTCAGTCGAGATTGCAGGGATTTTGGAGTCATTTATTCAGATTTCGGTTACAGAAAACAACCTATTTCATATCTGAAAATCGCCCAAATCTAACGCAAAAACTAGATATCGACCGGCAAATTTGTATTTATGTCAACTGTTTAGCCAGAATTCTCTCTCAAAACCTGAAATTTGGATCTACTGAGACTTACTCATGCTGCTCCTCCAGGCTAGAGTGTAGCTGCTGGCAGAACTGAAAGATGTCACCACAGTACACATCCACGTTTGCGGCCTTCTTGAGATACTTTTCTACGTAATTTCTGTCCGTACCAGTGGGTGTGAGCTGAACATAAGCGCTAGTATGCCGCGAAAATGTGGGTCGCGGCTCAATTAATCCCCAGAATAAGACCCTGAAATCCCAACTGCGCAGGTCATAGCCCAACAACAGCAAGGATGATTCCGTTAGGGCCTGTCGTATGCGTCTGGGAATTGCATCAGTACCACGCCCGACATTTTCTCGAACAGCGGCCAGAAATTTTAGATAATCGTCTTCCCTTAGCACCAAAGACTGGGGATATTGATCATAACCATGTAGATAGTAGACCAACGGTTCTTTTACGCTCGGTTCGTAATCCTCTGAAAAGACCGAAGGAATACTTGTCAGTCCCTCATGCCATCGACATACCTCGATACGTGGTTTCTTTTGCGCCCGGCGTAAGGCGACTTCAAGGAAACCATGATAACTAGTCGTAAGATAGATAGGAAGGTCGCAGTTGGCCAAGGCTAGAAATAGATCTTCCCGCCCGCGTTTAAAGCGTGGGTAGCCCAGTTCCTTGCAGATCTTGGAAAAGGACATTTCCTCGAGTTTTTCCTTAACAACCTCAAGTTTCTTTTTGAGTTTCTGCTCCACAAGATCATTGGCTGTCGCAATGTTGCGTAGTCGATCTTTGACAAAGTATATATAATCATCCTTCAATTCCCACTCATCGTGAATGGCCTCATCGGTGATACTGTCATATTGTGCCAGGTAAGGCAGATTCAACATGTCAGCATGAGGATACTCTGTATACTTTGCATATGCTTCAACCAGTGCAGCGTGTCCGCCTAACACAAGATCATTGCTAACCACATTGCTGATCACAGGCACTACCTTGCCACTTTTTATGCGCTCGACTATCGTCGGCCACCAACCTACCTTTGTTGTGCGTCGTCTTCGTCGCCTAGATGTCATCCGTCGTATTCCCCCTTGCATTACTCTGGACACGCTACCCGAAATCCTCGCCACCGAATCTTGGTGCCAGAGTGAGAGCAATCTCGAGCCCAACAAGCTAGTTCCATGCGATCATCATTGAATTTGCCTCCTCGATAGACGCGATAAACACTCTCCTGATACTTGTCGGTATCTAAACCCTCTCTGCCATCGTGCGGTCGATACGGTGATGAAAAAGCATTTTGCTCAGGATCATCTCCCCAAAGTGTGCGAGTCCACTCTTGCACATTGCCTACTAGATCAACACAGCCATATGGACTGCTTCCATCGGGAAAAGCAGTGACGGACGTCGTGTCATTCGTTCCTGTATTGCAAACTCTCTCTCTCCATTTGTTACCCCAGGGATAGCGCCTGCCATCTGTTCCTCTGGCAGCCTTTTCCCATTCAGCTTCACTCGGCAAACAGTATGCACGCCCAGTTTGGTCTTTCAACCAATTGCAGTAGGCCAATGCGTCATGCCAACTGACGTCCACCACTGGATGATCACATTTGCTTTCAGGTGGTTTGCGCAGAAACCAACCTCTAGGCGTATCCTGGTATGGATGCTGCTGGATAAACTTGGCATACTGCCCGTTTGTCACGGGATACTTGCCGATTCTGTACGATGATAGATAGACTTCATGTTGCTCATACTCCCCCACAACTAACTCTTCTACATTTGGGTTGCCCATCAAAAATATTCCGGCAGGTATTAAGATCGTTACCGGTTCTTGCACAACAGTCGCGAGGAATTCATCAACTTGTGCAAGATAGAGACCGAGGGTACGAATAAGATTCGCACGTTGGTTTGGGTATTCTTTGCAAGCGATTTCGATAATGGCTCGGAGCTTCCTGCTACGGCTGGCTTCAGCGAGAATGTTATACCAGATATTGATGGGTCTATCTTGAAAGTTGATCAGCTCGCATCGTAGACCAGCGTCATCTGCCACACGACGCACGTCTTCATTCCGCTGATACAAATCCAATAACTTGTCACGCAGTTCAGTCAGATCGGCATTCCAATTCATCATTTACCCTCAAAGAATTTCCGTTACAAACAGAAAACCTTCTTCTTCAATCGACTTTATTAATCTATCGAAACTTATTTGACACAACACTAATTGCGACCATTTCTGGAAATGCAATGATTCATAAATGTTGCAAACCGTCACCTCCATTTTTGCGAGTCTTTTGTGAAGTTTATGTGCGGCAGTGGCCGCACTTGGACGCCCTATACGAGCGCGTGATCAATTTTAGCAGGATGCATATCTAAGCAGTTCCTCGTTTTGTCAGAAGCAAGTGGTTCCGGATGCAAAATCAGGCAGACTCAGACGTTTCTTTACCTGTGGTTGGCGATGAACTGAATAACACCGAATCGTGGAGCGAACTTGTGATGGAGTCAGGGACTACGAAGTGCCCTTTCAATTAGAGCTACGCATTTTCAATGGATATAGCAATCTGAGGGTAGCGTATTTCTAGATCCCTAACCTTTACCTTGGCCCCCCAACGTTGATAGGCGTTATGTGCGTCACGTAGATAGTGGAGGGCCAGGTGAGAATCTCCCCTTTCCATATAGAATTGACCAGCCAGTTCATAGGCGACAGCTTCATCATTTAGGTATTGGTTATCACGGGCCAGGCGAATGGCCATGTCATAGTGCTCTCTGGCCAAGCTCTCCTTGCCAGCGAGCCGGGTACGTTCGGCTTCAATGAGATGGAACCGATGGAGATAATTCATGGGGGCGTGTTTGGCCCACTTGTGCATCTTTTTCTGATTGGTTTTGATTCGTCTGTGCTGGCGTTTTTGCTCGTGTTTTGAGGCGGTCGGCAATGTGGCTAACTGAATGAGTGAGTCGTAGAAATAATAGACTGGAATCAGGAACGATCCAGGCGTATGATTCAGATACGAGGAAGCCAGACTGCTCATTTGTTGCGCTTGTGGGTAGGCGCGTAATAGATAACATAAGAGCATTTGATCAAAATAGGTGTACCAACTCGTTAGCCCATCTGTCGTTGTCTCTGACGAGTTGTTCGGCGTTGTGACACTCTCGATTGCCTCCTGTCTGAGCTGTTCAGGCTTTTCTTGATTACTCAGCAAGATTGAAACGGTTTGGTGGAACTTTTTTGTCCAACCGTAGGGTGTTTCTTGACGAAGCTGCTCAAGTGCTTCCAGTGAAACTGCCATATTTTTTTGGACCTCAACCAAATCTTCACCACAGATATAGAGCATGGCCGTATAACAAAATTCTGCATAGGCTGCCCACTCCAGATCTCCTACTTCCAAGCCCTGTTGATATGCTGTGCGGAATTCCGGCGCGCACTCTCTTACATGCACTTTCCAGGGTCGTAAGTAGAAATTCACCATGACAGGAATCTTGGCCTGATATTCGTTGGCCTGCAATCGCTCTGACAAAGCCACAGCCAGTGTGCCCATGCGAAAACCGTCCTCAATATTGCCTCTATATCCACATAAGATAAACCTTTACTTTCTGGTAAAAGAAAAGAGATGAGGTGAGAAATGTGACAAAA
>JAHBNG010000145.1 GCA_019217005.1 Chloroflexi bacterium TSY | reverse complement strand
GTCCAAAGTCCAAAGTCGACGGGTGACGCCATAGACTCAGGACTCAGGACCTAGGTCGTCTATACAAGACGGGCGACAAGGCCCGCTATTTACCTGATGGCAACATCGAATTCTTGGGACGCTTGGATTACCAGGTGAAGATTCGCGGTTTCCGGATTGAGTTGGGTGAAATCGAGGCTGTCCTTGACCAGCATCCAGCCGTGAAGCAGAGCATCGTCATCGATCATGAAAACCGGCCCGGTAACAAACAGCTAGTGGCTTATGTGGTGACAAGTGATAACGAGAGTGTCATCCAGTCAGATCTACGTCACTTCCTGGCTGATAAACTCCCTGACTACATGATCCCTGCTGCCTTCATCATGCTGGACGAGATCCCGCTGACACCAAATGGCAAAGTGGACCGCAAAGCCTTGCCCGCACCGGACGTGGATAGCAGTAGCCTCGGAACAGAATTAGTCCTGCCACGCACAACCACGGAGGAAACATTAGCGGACATCTGGTCCACTGTGCTGGCGGCGGAGCAGACAAGCATCGGCGTATTGCACAACTTCTTTGAACTAGGTGGACATTCGCTGCTGGCGACCCAGGTGGCCTCACGGGTGCGCCGGGCTTTTGAGATTGAGCTGCCGCTGCGCAAGCTTTTTGAAGCACCGACGATTGCGGAGCTTGCTGAGCAGGTAGATATAGCCCTGCAACAAGAGCAGCGGTTGACATTGCCACCCATTTTGCCGCTTTCGCGGGAAACACGTCACAATGAACCACTACCCCTCTCTTTGGCTCAGGAGCGACTCTGGTTCTTGGACGTACTGGATGAAGAAAATACTGTCTATAATGTGCCCGTGGCACTGCGCTTGGACGGTATGCTGGATATTGCCGCGTTGGAGCATGCCTTTACCGAACTCGTCCAGCGCCACGAAATCTTACGCACCACCTTCCCGACCGTCGATGAGATGCCAGTACAGGTCATTGCTGCCCCCGCACCGGTTACGATTCCTATCAATGATCTACAATATCTGGCTAACGAGGAGCAAACAACAAGGGTGGCACAGTTGGTGGATGAAGAGGCAGATCTGGCCTTTGATCTAGCCAATGGTCCTCTCCTGCGCGTTGGCTTGCTGCGGCTTGCGCCAGAATCACATGTGCTCCTGCTGACCATGCACCACATCATCACCGACGGCTGGTCAACCGATCTGCTGATCCAAGATGTGGCTGCGTTCTATCAAGCATTCATCAGCAACGATCCAGTCACTCTGCCAGATCTGCCCATCCAATATGCCGACTTTGCCTATTGGCAGCGTCAGTGGCTCCAGGGTGACGTGCTGGTGGCGCAACTCACTTATTGGCAAACGCAGATGGCGGATGCCCCACCACTGTTGGAGCTTCCAACAGACCGACCGCGTCCAGCATTCCAGACTTACGACGGTGGTAGTATCGAATTTGAGCTTGAGACCGACTTAACTGCCCAACTGAGAACGCTCAGTCAGAGGAGCGGCGTCACCCTCTTCATGACCTTGCTGGCGGCCATTGATGTCTTGCTCGCTCGCTATAGCCAACAGGATGACATCGTCATCGGGACACCGATTGCGGGTCGGACGCACGAGGAGATTGAGCCGCTGATTGGCTTCTTTGTCAATACGCTACTTTTGCGAACCGACCTATCTGACGATCCCTCATTCCATGATCTCCTATCTCAGGTCCGTCGCACAACGCTTGATGCCTATACCCACCAGGACATGCCCTTTGCGCGATTCGTCGAAGAGCTACGGCCTGAACGCAACCTAAGCCACATGCCCATGTACCAAGTCATGTTCGTCTTCCAAACAGCGGATGCGGAGGACGAACCAACGTTTCCGGGGTTGACGATTACCTCGTTGGAAGAGGACACCATTGTTGCTGGTGACGAAGACCTGAGTATCTTTGTCGCTGAGAGCGAAACAGAGTTGAGTGGCACCTTTGAATACAATCGCGACCTCTTCGACGAAACCTCGATTCAACGCATGGTGCAACACTTTGAGACGTTGCTGTGGGCCGTTGTTGCCGCCCCGACACAGCCCGTCTCTACCTTGTCATTCTTGCACAATGCTGAACGCGATCAACTGCTCGTCGAGTGGAACGATAGCCAGGTAGATTTTGGGCATGATGAACAGTGCTTCCACCAGCTTTTTGAGGCGCAGACAGCTCAGACTCCCAATGCAGTAGCTGTTCTGTTTGAAGAACAACAACTGACCTATCGCCAGCTCAACGAACAGGCCAATGCAATCGCACACCAGCTTGTCGAACAGGGCGTTGGCCCAGATGTGCTGGTGGCGCTCTATGCGGAGCGTACCCCCGATTTCCTCGCGGCCATGCTGGCAATTTTCAAGGCGGGTGGAGCTTATCTGCCTCTTGATACGCGTGCACCTGCCGGACGGTTGGGGCAAGTGTTGGCCCAAAGTGAGACGACGCTACTCCTCACGACGCATGAATTTATGCCGATTATCGAAGAAGCATTAGAGAGCGTGCCAACAACCAAGCGACCGAGTCTTCTATTCCTGCAAGACCGACGGCAATGGGCACAGTCAACGGAGAACCTGCCCCCCGCAGCACGCCGCGCGACCTGGCCTACGTCATCTATACCTCTGGCTCGACCGGACTACCCAAAGGGGCCATGGTCGAACAACGTGGGATGTTGAATCATCTTTATGCCAAAGTTCAGGATTTGGCGCTAACGGCTGAAGACAGCATCGCGCAGACTGCCTCCCAGAGCTTCGATATCTCGGTCTGGCAGTTCCTTTCTGCTTTACTGGTGGGTGGACGCGTCCATATTTTCCCCAACGAAATTGCGACAGATCCCAGACCGTTGCTGGTGCAAACCGAAGAGCAGCAAATCACAATCCTAGAGGTTGTACCTTCTGTCTTGCGCATGATGCTAGAGGAGATCGCACAGGGCACACGGCCAAAACTCACGCAGCTGCGCTGGCTGATTCCGACCGGGGAGGCACTGCCTCCCAATCTATGCCGTCGGTGGTTCGCACACTATTCATCAATCCCCATGCTCAACGCCTATGGCCCCACCGAGTGCTCAGACGATGTGACCCACTACCCGATCTTTGAGCCACCGTCCGTGGACGTGTTTAATATGTCCATTGGTCGTCCCGTGGCCAACATGCAGATGTACATTCTGGACAGCCACATGCAGCCCGTTCCCATTGGCGTGCCCGGTGAACTCTATGTGGGTGGTGTTGGTGTCGGACGTGGCTACCTCCACGATCCCGACCGCACGGCGGAAGCCTTCCTTCAGGATCCGTTTGCATCAAGTCCAGAGTCCAAAGTCCAGAGTCCAAAGTCCAAAGTCGACGCAATAGACTCTGGACCTTGGACCTTGGACCTTGGACGTTTATATAAAACAGGCGACAAAGCCCGTTACTTGCCCGACGGTAATATTGAATTCATGGGGCGACTCGATTATCAGGTCAAGATCCGTGGCTTCCGCATCGAACTGGGTGAGATTGAAGCTGTGTTGGATCAACATCCAGATGTGAACCAGAACGTGGTCATCGACTTTGAGAACCGGCCCGGTCACAAGCAGCTAGTCGCCTATGTTGTAACAAATGATGTGGCAACAGATGACAAGATGACAATGGGCGATGCGGATATCATCCAGTCGTCCCTTCATCCAGTCATTCCTTCATCCGGTCATTCCTTCATCCAGTCAGAATTACATCGCTTCCTGGCCGACAAACTGCCTGACTACATGATTCCCGCAGCCTTCGTGATGTTGGATGAGATTCCTCTCACGCCCAACGGCAAGATTGATCGCAAAGCCCTGCCTGCACCAGACGTAGATCCGAGTACGACGGCTGAAGTCTATAGCCCACCGCGCACCCCTACAGAAGAGACATTGGTCGAGCTTTGGGCCAATGTGTTGGATAGGGAGCAGACGAGTATTGGCATTCACCATAACTTCTTTGCTTTAGGAGGGCATTCATTGCTGGCAACGCAAGTTGTCTCGCGTATCCGCCAGACCTTCCAAGTGGAGCTATCCGTCCGCCGTCTCTTTGAAGCGCCTTCTGTAGTCGAGTTGGGTGAGCAGGTCGAACTTGCCATGCAGCGTGGGCAGTCGCTCGACCGACCCGCCATCCAACCGCGCCCAGAGGGCACCCGCCGCAACGAAAATTTACCGCTCTCCTTTGCGCAGGAGCGGCTCTGGTTCCTGGATCAGTTGGAGGGTGAACACGCAATTTACAATATGCCCGCCGCGTTGCGTATTGAAGGTGCGCTGGACGTGACGGCATTGGAGCAGAGTCTGAGCGAAATCGTACGTCGTCACGAAGTGTTGCGCACCAACTTTTTGGCCATTGAAGGTGCACCTGTCCAAGTCATTGCTGCGCCTGAATTGATCACCATTCCCATCGTCGACCTTCAGCATTTAGTCGACGATGAACAAAACGTCAAAGTTCTACAATTGGCGGACGAAGAATCAGAACGTCCCTTCGACCTGACAGACGATCGATTAGTACGTCTCACCTTGCTGCTTCTGGAACCCGAAGTCCACGTGCTGCTGCTCACCATGCATCACATCATCTCCGATGGTTGGTCGATTGAGATCTTCGTCCAAGAGGCGACTGCGCTTTACACGGCATTCTCGCAGGGGGAACCGTCGCCGCTTACCGACTTGACAATCCAATACGCCGATTACGCACATTGGCAGCGTCAGTGGCTCCAAGGCGAGGTATTGGAACGTGAACTCGCCTACTGGCATACACGATTAGCCGATGCGCCACCGCTGCTCGAATTACCCACAGATCGACCCCGTCCAGCAGTACAGACTTTTGAGGGTGGCGAATTCGACTTTGACCTGGATACCGACTTGATGGCGCAGTTGCAGCAGCTCAGCCAGCAGGCCGGAACGACGATGTTTATGACGCTGCTGGCCGCCTTTGACGTGCTACTCGCCCGCTACAGTGGGCAAGATGACATCGTGGTTGGCACGCCGATTGCTGGTCGTACTCAACAGGAAACCGAGCCACTGATCGGCTTCTTCGTCAACACTTTGCTTCTACGCACAGATCTGTCTGCGGATCCCACATTTTGGGAGTTGCTGACTCAGGTGCGCCAAGTGACGCTTGATGCCTACACGCACCAAGACGTCCCCTTTGCACGACTGGTAGAAGAGTTACAGCCCGAACGCAATCTGAGCCATACGCCTCTCTATCAAGTCATGTTCCTCTTTCAGGCGGCGACAGCGGACGATGAGGACTTACCGGGCTTGACGATCACTTCGCTGGAGGATGGTGAGAATGTCACAGCCAATGATGATGATCTGCTGCTCGCAATCTCCGAGACAGAGGACGGATTGGACGCAACCATCGAATACAACCGCGAGCTTTTTGATGAGGCGACCATCCAGCGCATGGCCAATCATTTTGAGAACTTGCTGCGAGCGATCGTGGCCACTCCAGAGCAACGCGTCTCGGTATTGCCGCTGTTGAGCACAGAGGAACGACAGCAAATATTGGTCGAGTGGAACAAGAGCCAAGTAGACTTTGGTCAGGACGGCCAATGCTTCCATCAGATCTTTGAATCGCAGGTAGTGCAGACACCAAATGCAACCGCTGTCTTATTCGAGGGCCAGCACTTGACCTATGCTGAACTCAATATCCGTGCCAATGGCATCGCCCATCAACTGCGCGCCCAGGGTGTTGGTCTCGATGTGGTGGTGGCTCTCCTCACTGAGCGCAGCCCCGACTTCCTGGCGGCTGTTCTGGCCATCTTTAAGGCGGGCGGTGCGTATCTGCCGCTCAACCCGCATGCACCTGCTGCGCGCCAAGGGCAAGTATTGACCCAAAGTAGGACACCGCTACTCTTAACAATAGAGAGCAATCGCGAGGTTGTAGACGAAATCCTTGCGGGTCTGCAAGGGGAAGAGCAACCACGGGTCTTGTTGATCGAAGACTTGAAACAACAAGATGCACCTACTGCAAACTTACCTATCTATAGCCAAGCAAGTGATCTGGCCTACGTTATCTACACGTCTGGCTCGACCGGTCTACCCAAAGGTGCGATGGTCGAGCAACGTGGGATGATCAATCATCTCTACGCCAAAATCCAGGACCTTGATCTCGGGGCCGGAGATACGGTTGCGCAAACCGCACCACAGAGCTTCGATATTTCTGTCTGGCAATTCCTCTCGGCGTTGCTGGTCGGCGGACGCGTCCACATTTTCCCCGACGAAATTGCGGGCGACCCAGTCCAACTGCTTACGCAGACCGAGCAGGAGGCGATTACCATTTTGGAAGTGGTCCCTTCGCTCATGCGCATGATGCTGGAAGAAGTGGCACAAGGTCAGCGACCGGGTTTGTCAAAACTACGCTGGTTGATTCCGACTGGAGAGGCTCTACCGCCGAACTTATGCCGTCAGTGGCTTGCACATTATCCAGCAATCCCGCTGATCAATGCCTATGGACCGACCGAATGCTCAGACGATGTCACCCATTACGCGATCCACGAGCCGCCCGCTGCCGACGTGCTCAATATGCCGATCGGGTATCCCGTGGCCAACATGCAGATGTATATCCTGGACAGCCACATGCCGCCAGTGCCCATCGGCGTGGCCGGCGAGCTCTACGTGGGCGGCATCGGTGTGGGTCGCGGTTATCTGTTTGACCCCGACCGCACCGCTGAAGCCTTTGTCCAGAATCCGTTTATATCAAGTCCAAAGTCCAAAGTCCAAAGTCGACGGGTGACACCATAGACTCAGGACTCAGGACCTAGGACGTCTATACAAGACGGGTGACAAGGCGCGCTACTTACCCAATGGCAATATCGAATTCATGGGGCGCTTGGATTACCAGGTGAAGATTCGTGGCTTTCGTATTGAGTTGGGTGAAATCGAGGCCATGCTCGATCAGCATCCAACGGTTCAACAGACCGTGGTCATCGACCGTGAGGATCGATCCGGCAACAAGCAGCTGGTTGCATATGTGGTCTCCGTTCCCGAACAAGTCACCAATGTTGCTACGCTGCGCCGCTTTGTTGGTGAGAAGCTGCCCGATTACATGGTCCCCTCGGCCTTTGTGATGTTGGATGAAGTTCCGCTGACGCCCAATGGCAAGGTGAACCGTAAAGCACTACCTGCCCCGGATATTGATGGCAGTGGCTTGGGGACAGAGTTTGTGCCACCACGCACCGCTACAGAAGAGGCGTTGGTCGACATCTGGGCCGAGGTTCTCGACGTCGAACCGACCAACATCGGTGTGCAGCATAGCTTCTTTGAGCTGGGCGGGTACTCGCTGCTGGCCACGCAAGTTGCTTCGCGCGTGCGCCGGGCATTTGACATTGAGTTGGAGCTACGACGACTCTTTGAAGCACCAACGATCGCCGACCTCAGTCAGGTGGTTGAACGTGCCCAGTATCTCGATAAACGGCTGGCTCTGCCGCCCATTGAGCAGCGTCCGCGGGAGAGTCAGCATGGAAACCATTGGCCTCTCTCCTTTGCGCAAGAGCGTCTTTGGCATCAGATCCGGCAGCAGGAACCAACATCTGCTGACAACCTATCTGCGTATCATTTAACCATGGCCATCGGCATTGAGGTACCGCTGCCCGTCGAGATATTAGAAGACAGCCTATCCGAAGTGATCGAGCGACACGAGATCTTGCGCACGACCTTCCCAACGGTCAATGGTCAACCAGTGCAGGTGATTGGACCACCAGTATCTGTAGAGGCAGCCTACAAAAGACGATTTGGAATAAATTGGGCACGGAAGCATCTGCCGCTCGCTATCTTTGATCCACGATCTAGTTCAAGATGGTTCCAGTTTGGGCAATTTTTCCGCCGTGTGCTCCTGGATAGTCTCAGGATGGATGCTTTGAGGAGAGGCTTTTTGCGCATTCTCTATCGGCAATACAGTCGGGAATACGACGTTGCAACTGTTCACTCGCAGGCTGACTATCGCGAAAGTTCCCATCTTGTCAACCAAAATCCAGCTGATAGCCAAAACGGCCATGCAGTTGAATCGATTGCCATGTCGGTGATTGATCTGCGGCATCTGTCCGAAGCCCAACAGCCCAACGAAGTTCGACGGCTGGCGACGATCGAGGCGGAACGTCCGTTTAACTTGGCGACGGGACCACTGATTCGGTTTACTTTATTCCGCTTGGGGCCAGAATCGCACGTATTACTGACGACTCAACATCAGATGATTTCTGATGAATGGTCTTTTGATCTCTTCATTGGCGAGGTGATTTCTCTCTGTCTAGCAGAGATGAACGAGCAGCCCTATCCACTTTCGGAACTTCCTGTCCAGTATGCAGATTTTGCCACTTGGCAGCGGCAGTGGTTCCAGGGTGAATGGCTTGAAACGGTACAGAACTACTGGCAAACCCACTTAGCAGGCGCAACACTGCCTCTGGAATTGCCAACAGATCGACCGCGCTTGACTGCGAAGAGCTATGAACGGTGCCAAATCTCCTTTGAGATTGAACCTGAACTGCGTCAGAAGTTGAATGAGTTGGCGCAGCAGAGTGATGCAACGCTCTATATGGCCTTGATGGCCGCGTTTAATCTTTTACTTGCATGCGAGAGCAATCAGACTGATATTGTGATCGGTGCACGGGTTGCCAATCGCGAACGGAGCGAAGTCGACCAGTTATTTGGATTATTTTTCAATACGTTGCTGATACGCACAGACTTCTCGCAAAATCCGTCGGGGCATGCCCTGCTTGCCCAAATGCGCCACCATGTTCTCAATGCCCTTGCGCATCAGGATATGCCCTTTGCCAAATTAGAGGGGGCATTGGGATGGGGATCGAATCTACACCAGTTGCCTCTCTATCGAATGCTCTTCATCTTCTATACGGATGATGACATTGACTTTGGGCACCTGCCTGGTCTATCGACCTATTCATTAGACAAAACGAAAGCGAAAGTGACTGATGATGAAGATTTGGTCTTGCAAATGGTTGACACAGAGGTGCGGGTGCGCGGAACGCTAACCTACAATCACCATCTGTTCGATGAATCAACAATTGCGCGCCTGATTGCTCAATTGAAAACGTTGCTGAATTCCATTGTACAAACCCCTGATCAGCCAGTGTTCGAACTGTCCCTGACCACCGATTCTGGACAACTATCTGCAATGGAGGAAGGAGGAGAGTGATCAAGTTACGCAATTCTATCCCGGCCAGCTTACGAAACTTTGCGATTATCTGGTTTGGGCAGTTCGTTTCGGGACTTGGATCAAGTATTACGGGTTTTGCCTTGGGGATTTGGGTCTATGAGCAGACGGGCTCTGTCACCCAGTTATCTATTATTTTTTTGATTGCAACCTTGCCATCGGTCTTCATTGCGCCGATTGCTGGCACCTTTGTGGATCGCTGGAGCCGACGTTGGATCATGATACTCGGCGATACGGGTGCTGGTCTGGTTACGCTGGTGCTTGTGATTTTGTTGGCAACAGACCAAATTCAGATCTGGCATATTTATGTTGCCACATCGGTCCATTCGGTTTTGAGTTCTTTCCAAGGGCCAGCCTTTACAGCGACCTTTACCTTGATTGTCCCCAAGGAACATCTCGGTCGCACCAACGGCATTGATGATCTGGGCGACGGCGTACAGGAGCTGCTCTCACCCCTATTAGGTGGTCTGCTGCTGGTCACCATTGGACTCTACGGGATCGTTGCTATCGAGTTGGTCACGTTGGTCATCGCCGTGGCGACTCTGATCATGGTACCCATACCAGAACCCAAAGAGCGGAAAACGAAGCAAGTAGAAAAGCTATCGGTGCTTGAAGATCTGCAGATTGGTTTACGCTATCTGCGTGACCGACCCGGGCTGCTGGGAATCATGATTTTCTTTGCGACAACCAATTTTTTGCTTGGTATTGTAGAAGTATTGGTGACGCCTATCGTCCTCACCATTGCATCTGCTGATGTATTGGGTCTGATCTATACAGTTGGCGGTCTTGGTGTTTTAGCAAGCGGGATATTGATGAGTGTATGGGGTGGACCAGACAAAGGGCGCATAAGACTGGCCCTAGGCTTGATGATCGTCATTGGGCTGTTTGTCATGGTTGCAGGATTGCCCCCATCGATCCCTCTTTGGCTAACGGCGGCATTTGTCATATTCTTCTGCGATCCGATCATCGACAATCTTTCCTTTGTCGTTTTGCAGCGGAAAACCGATCCGGCGTTTCACGGCCGAGTCTTTGCGCTGGATGATGCGATCTCTAGTTTGTTCCTGCCACTGGGCTTTATTGTCGCTGGTCCCCTAGCAGACTCAGTAGATCCAAATTTCAGGTTTTGAGAGAGAATTCTGGCTAAACAGTTGACATAAATACAAATTTGCCGGTCGATATCTAGTTTTTGCGTTAGATTTGGGGGTGGTTCATTTTAGGCGGACAATTAGGTTTACATTTTTGCAAAGAGAAAAGATGTTTATATTTTCTACTTTGAGCCATGCTCAGGCAGAAAATGACCTCATATAGATTTTTATCTATGTATCAAAAGTGTAAACCTAATTCTGAACCACCCCTAGATTTGGGCGATTTTCAGATATGAAATAGGTTGTTTTCTGTAACCGAAATCTGAATAAATGACTCCAAAATCCCTGCAATCTCGACTGAAAATAGCTAAAAACGCCAAATTTGGATCTACTGAGACTATGTCTTCGAGCCACTCATGACGGACAATGGTCCTCTCGCGAGCACTTTTGGTCAGCTAATCGGCACTGGACCAGGACGCGGCGCGGCACTTTTATTCATTACAATGGGTGCCCTAACGATCATCGTAACGATCATTGCATATCAATTTCCTCGCTTGCGACTGGTAGAAGACGAACTGCCGGACCAGTATCACGAGGATGAAGACGATGAGGAAGATGAGGAAGATAAGGTTCTCCAGCCCGTAGAAGCCATCTAGCATATTTAATTGATCTTATATATCAACTCATTATGGCGGCTTCTCAAGGTACGCCGTGTAGCTATTCATAAAGTTGTAGTCGTAAAAGAATAACTCCAATATAGATTCCTTTGGCTTCGCTCAGGGCAAGCCTTCGTTTCACCCGAGAATGACATCTCGAAGTTATTCTTTTACAAATCTTTAAGTTAGTCAGTTCTGTCATTCAAGCTCCCTAGTATTTTGTCCAACCTTAAGTTTCGATTGCTTTCTATTACGAAAATCCGAACCTTTAGCGCGGATGATGCATAAGAATTGTGGAACTGCCTTGATTTTTATTATGTGTATTGATTTTTTTTCACACATAAATTATATTTCTAATAGGAAAGCAGGAAACCATGAAACTCCAATCTATATGGCAACATTCTGATGTCAAAACGCCTATATCAGAGAACAAAGGACTATTAACAGCGGTTGGGAACACCCCCCTCGTCAAGCTCAGTCGGGTGTTTCCAGATGTGGATTTTCAGCTTTTTGCCAAGCTGGAAATGTTGAATCCTGGTGGCAGCATCAAAGATCGCCCAGCAGTAAATATGCTCAAAAGTGCCTGGGAGAAAGGTGACATAGACGAAAATACAACCATTATCGAATCGAGTTCAGGCAACTTAGGGATCGGCTTGGCCCAAACATGCGCTGTATTGGGTTTGCGCTTTATCTGCGTCGTTGATCCAAAAACGACCAAACAGAACATCAAAATGATGGAAATTTATGGAGCCGAAGTCGAGATGGTGACAGAACCGGACCCAGCCACCAAAGATTTCTTACCGGCACGTATTCAGCGCGTGCAATCCTTACTCAACACCATTCCTGACAGCTTCTGGTGCAACCAATACGCCAATCTGGCCAATGCGAGCGCGCATCACCAGACAATGGCAGAGATCGTTACGGCATGTGGGGGCAAAGTCGATTATTTATTCTGTGCCACAAGCAGCTGTGGACCCTCCGTGGCACCGCTGATTATATTCGGAACAACGATTTGCAGACCAAAATCATCGCGATCGATGCAGTTGGCAGCATTATTTTCGGCGGTAAGCGACAAAAGCGTCTCATCCCCGGTCATGGTGCAGCACGCATACCAGAACTCTTCCAGCCTGGATTGGAGCATCAGCACATCTATATTAGTGATGCCGAATGTGTCATCGGGTGTCGTCGTTTGCTCGAACGAGAAGGCATCCTGGCCGGTGGATCGTCGGGTGCAGTCGTCTCTGGCATCGAAAAAGTGTTGCCTGACCTGACCAGCGGTGCGACGTGTGTGGCTATTCTCTGTGACCGAGGCGAACGGTATCTCGATACTATCTATTTAGATACCTGGGTGCAGCAGAATCTCGGTGATATTCTACCTAACTTTCACTCGTCGACCAATGGTTTTCATCGAACCCTAACACAAAGTTTAGAATTATTAGTCAACTGAGTGTTCGAGTATGATAAAACAAACAAGGATTTTCCCATGAACCAAAATAATGTTCTTGTTCTCAATGGCAACCAAGTATTGGCTCTTCTTCAACACCGCGAACTTGAGATCATGGACGCGGTGCAAGCAGCTTATCAAACCCATAGTCTGGGAGACAGCTGCGTACCTCATTCCAGCTTTGTACGCTTCCCCAACAGCGACAAGAATCGCATTATCGCACTGCCCGCATACTTGGGCGGTGACTTCGGCTCAACTGGCATCAAATGGATCGCTTCTTTCCCTGGAAATCTGGAGTTGGGCCTGGAACGTGCATCTGCTGTGTTGGTTCTCAACTCCACCGAAACCGGTCATCTCCAAGCCATCATGGAAAGTTCGGTGGTCAGCGCCAAACGGACGGCAGCAAGCGCGGCCCTCGCGGGCCATACCTTGCGCGGCAGTCAACCAATCGATGCCGTTGGCATGATCGGTTGCGGGCTGATTAATTTCGAGACCTTTCGCTTTTTATTGGCTCGCCGTCCAGAGTTAAAGACGGTCTACATTTGTGATCTGGATGCGGAGCGCGCGGAGCAATTCAAGAACAAGTGTCGCCAACTGTCAGAGAGTGTCGATTTTCAGATTGTCAATAGCACGAGCTCAATTTTTCAGAATGCCTCTGTGGTAACACTTGCAACAACGGCCATCACGCCTCACATCTCTGACATCTCTGAACTAAATCCGAATAGCGTCATTCTACATACGTCGTTACGCGATCTCACGCCTGAAGTCATATTATCGGCAGACAATGTGGTCGATGATGTCGATCACGTTTGCCGTGCCCAAACGTCCGTCCACCTGGCAGAACAGCAAGTGGGTCATCGTGAGTTTATCCGCTGCACGTTGGGCGACATTCTCAATGAAGCGGCACCAGCACGCGTGCAGAACGATAGAGTTTCTATCTTTAGCCCCTTTGGGCTCGGCGTCCTCGATTTGGCTGTTGCGCAATTGGCCTACAGTCAAGCGGCTGCAGAAAATGCTGGAACGACGATTAACGAATTTTTGCCAACTCCGTGGATGGATCGGATCGAACGTTGAGGGTTTGAGATTCGGTAATTGAATCGTCATTCTTACTTATGATTGACCAATGTTGAAGAGTCATTTGAAAATTCCTGCCCAGTTTCAGCTTCTTGAAGTTGCAGAAAAACCAAGAACCCCAATTGTCCGGCGAGAAAAGACTTTTCTCGCCGGACGAACGCTAAACCCCCGTTGGCGCAAGGTTCTGCGTGATCTGTCATACAACAAAACGCGCTCACTTTTGGTAATTCTAGCCATCTGTGTTGGTGTCTTCTCAGTTGGGATGATCACCAGCTCAGGTATCATCCTTGATCGAGAAATGACCGCGCGCTACATGGACGTCAATCCGGCCAGCGCCGAATTGACCCTCTCGGATTTTGGCGATGATTTTCTTAATACTGTGCGTCGAATAGAAGGCGTAGGGGAGGCTGCTGCACGTCAGTTTGTGACTGTTCGTGTGCGAACAGGTCCTGATGAGTGGGAAAGCCTGGAACTGATTGCCCTATCTGACTATGAAGAGATGCACATCGATCAACTCACCCCTGAATCTGGCACGTGGCCTCCACCAGATCATACTGTCGTGATTGAACGGGCTGCAATGGAGTTGATTGAGGCAGAAGTGGACGATACGCTCCTCATCGAAACGTCTGATAACCGTCAGCGCGAATTGAGGGTTGCAGGTACGGTACATGACATTACCCTCTTCCCCGCCAATTTGGACGGGACGGCATATGGGTTCGTGACGTTTGATACACTGGCCCGTTTGGGGATTCCGCGTCAATATAATGAACTGCATTTGACGGTAGCAGAGGAGCGCTTTAACGAGGAGCATATCGAGACAGTCGTTGATGAGGTGCGCGAAAAAGCAGAGAAGAGTGGTCGTCAGGTCTTTTTCACATGGATTCCTACGCCGGGACAACATCCTGTCTTCGATATCGTGGAATCTGTACTCTTTGTGTTGACCGCGCTGGGGATGATTTCGCTCGTTGTTAGCGCGTTTCTGGTTTATAACACGATTTCGGCCATCCTCATTCAGCAGACCCAGCAAATCGGCATTATGAAAGCCGTTGGTGCAAATGGTCGACAATTGGCTGGTATGTACATCTGCCTGGTTGTGCTCTTTGGTCTGACCGGGGCAATCATTGCCATTCCACTTGCGATAGTCGGCGCCTCGGCGATGACGACATATGTGGCTGGCCTGCTCAATTTCGATCTTGAGAGTATGCGGATTCCTCCTTCCGTTTTGCTGCTTGAAATTGGAATTGGGCTGATCGTTCCTTTGGCGGCGGCGTGGTGGCCCATTCGCAAGGGTGTGCAGATTACTGTGCGTGAGGCCATGAATAGTCATGCCGCTGGTGCCGATCAGGTGCGCGTTGGCTTTCTCGAACGCTTTCTCCAACGCGCGCACCTTTTGTCGCGACCGTTTCTGATCTCCTTCCGCAACACCTTCCGACGGAAAGGGCGCTTTTGGCTCTCTCTGTTCACTTTGGCCTTGGGGGGTGCAATTGCTATCGCTGTCTTCAGTGTGCGTAGTTCTGTTCACCGCACGCTGGACGATGCCGCCCAATATTGGAATTACGATATTGCTGTTTTCTTCGACAGAAACTATCGGCCTGCTCAAGTGGAACAGATTGCGTTAACGGTTCCAGGCGTTGTCCATGCCGAAAGTTGGCTCACGGCTGAGGGACATCGCTTGCGCCCAGATGGCGACGACGGAGTGGAAATGTCTATTGTTGCGCCTCCGGCAGATACAAAGCTCTTGCGTCCTATTTTGCTAGATGGTCGCTGGTTGCATCCTGACGATGGTCGAGCGGTCGTCGTCAATTCTCAACTGCTAGATGAGGAACCCGATCTTGATATTGGGAGCGAACTGACCCTTAAGTTGGGAACACGCGAAACGCAGTGGCTTGTGGTAGGCACTGTACGCAGCGTGCTGGAGGGACCGGTCGTCTTTGCAAACAGTCCGTACTTTGCGCGCGCGATACGTGAAGTCAATCGGGGGTGGTTCAAAATTAGGTTTACACTTTTGATATATAGACAAAAATCTATATGAGACCGTTTTCTCTCTGAGAACCGGCGAAATCAGAGAATATAAACGTTCTTTCTGTTTCTAAAAGTGTAAACCTATCTATCCAGCTAAAATGAACCACCCCGTCAATCGCACAGATAATATTCGCGTGGTCACGGCAGATCGCAATGTGGCGTTTCAGAGTCAAGTCGCGAGTTTGTTGGAGGAACATTATGAGCAGAAAGGTGTCCAGGTTTCATCTTTGGATACCACATCAGATGAGTTTGAGCAGACGCAGTTTCAGTTTGACATTTTGCTTGTGTTCTTATCTATCATGGCTTTGCTCGCCATCATTGTCAGCAGTATTGGCCTGGCAGGGACAATGAGTATCAATGTTTTAGAGCGGATTCCCGAGATCGGAATTCTGCGCGCAATTGGAGCATCGAATCGGACAATCGTACTGATTTTTATCGTCGAAGGGACTCTCATTGGTCTGTTCAGTTGGTTTATCGGTAGTCTGCTTGCATGGCCCTTGAGTAAGTTTCTTAGCGACAATATGGGGCTCATTCTCATGGAAGCGCCTCTAAGTTTCGCTTTTCCGGTTAGTGGGCTGTTGTTCGGTCTTGTGCTAATTATCGTGGTTGCGGCGGCTGCCAGCATTTTTCCAGGATTCAATGCTGCCCGTCTAAGTGTACAGGAAGTCCTTAGTTACGAATAATTGTTGGATAGTTGGTTTGTTGACAAACCAACTATCCAACTAAAAACTATCCAATTTACCGCCCAACTCAAACTGGGAAGATATCTGAAATCGAGAGAAAAGCAGACGATGATTAGACAACAATATTGTTGGGCGAAGTGGTGCATAATACCTTATCTCGTCCTGATGTTCTTTTTCCTTACCCCATCGGTCATTTCTGCCCACGCGGAAATTGAGGATTCCATACCAGAAAATGCCGAACAGGTCGCTTCTGCTCCATCGCAGGTGACTCTCCGTTACTCAGAGGGTGTGCAGATATCCACCGTTACTGTCTGGGATAAAAGTGGACAGCTTGTTAATGGCAATGCGGCAATCGATACCAATGATTCCACCATTGTCCATGTGCCGCTGAACCCCCTTGCCGACGGGACATATACGGTACAATGGGAAACCTTATCTGTGGACGGACACGTGGTAAGCGGTTCATATTTCTTTGTTGTGGGTGAAGCCGTGCCCAATCGCGAAACATTTTTAGGATTGCTAGCCAGCAACGAAAGTCAAAGCCATGTGAACCCCGTAGAACCTTTTTTGAGAGGTCTGCTCTTTCTGACGTTTGTGCTGCTCGTTGGTCTTCCCGCAACAATGCTGTCGGCGGTCTACCCAGTCTTACACAACGAAGAGGAAAGAACCACAAGCGCGACTTCTCTGCTGCGCCGCATCTTTGCAGGCTCCATGATCTTGATGATACTCGTCTCCGTTGTGCTGGTAGTCAGCCAACTGTGGGTTGCCTATGAAACACCAAGTCAGGTCGACATCTCCCTGTTCACGCAGATGATTTTGGCTTTAGATGCGGGTCTAATTGCCGCGATTCGCACGGTGGTGGGGATCGCCTTCTTGGTCGGTTTGTTCTCCGTTGTCAGACCACGTTTATGGAATTGGTGTGCGCTGATGATTGGAAGCTTAACACTCTTTTCGATCAGCATCGAAAGTCACTCTGGCATCATGCTACCCCTTTATGGTCTTGTCTCAGATTTCGCCCACTTAATGGGTGCAATGTTATGGACTGGTGGTTTGCTCACCCTAGTCATTGTGTTACCACGCATCATCCCCCCCGGAGGTGCTGAGGACGTCCGTGATTTGGCAGTCAACGTGATTCGACGTTTCTCGATCATTGCGATATTAAGTGTGGCCTTCATCGTAGTCAGCGGTAGTCTGCTTGCATCTTATCATATACCGACCTGGGCGGCGTTGGTCTCTACGCTCTATGGTCTTTCGCTTGTGGCAAAAGTTGTGGTATTTATCGCGGCCGTTGGGTTAGGGACCTTTCATCACTTTGTCATGCGTCGGCAATTGCAGGAAACGGCTGAACCAGTCCCATATATTGCCCGATTCGTGCGTTCGGTCGGCGTAGAGATTGGGACGATCGTACTCGTCTTCTTTCTGGCTGGTCTGCTTACATCGGCCCCGACAGCCAATGTGGCAATCGATTCCACGACGCCTGATGATGTCTTGACTTCTACCGCTCAAACAGAAAATGCAGATATTCAAGTTGATGTTCTACCGGTATGGACAGGGCTCAACTTATTTGACATTCAGTTAAGGCAAGACGGACAGCCAATTCCTCGTGAAGCGATCGAAAATCTGTACATCACCTTACATAATGATCAATCGGAGGCAGACTCATCTCCAATTCCGCTAGCATTTGTTGAGCCGGGCCTCTATTCTGCCGTCACGTCTCTTGATCGGATAGGAGACTGGCAGATAGGGGTCGAGGGCATCATCAACGGCCAATTGGCAACGCACATGTTTGACATAAGCTTAGTCTCAATCATGGATATGCATGACGAAGAATCAGATGAGGACGACTATTTTACCCCATCCACGCCCTTTCAACAGACAATGATCAATACAGCGCTCGTTGTGGCGCTGTTGACGGTTGTGGTCCTAGCGTATCAACTGTTGAACCATCGACGTACACAACAAGTGTTACCGAGTCGCTCGCAAGATTCTACCGTATAATGGTAGGTTGTTTGAATTTGTTTAATTCTAATTCCTAAACACAAGATTCTCCCATGCCTTTCGAGCAGACATGGGAGAATCTAGAATTGTCTCACAACTTGGTCGAACTAATTTGCGCCAAACGACGCCGATTCGGTCTGACGGCCATAGAACGAATTAATCCCGAATCATCAGTCACATTCATGACCAGTCAGTGACCATTCGCCATTTATGTATGTGCAGCGAGGCCTCACTAGCGATTGATAAGGGGTAAAAATACCTCATAGCTTGCGGTTTCTTGGCTTTCTGTCTCTTGGCCAATCTCATCAACAGATAGGTCAATTTCGAAATCATCATCATCAAGCTGCGCAGCCGTGATGACGTCATATGTGACACCAAAGGCTTTAAGAGAGAACCTAAACAGCGCTCGTCGTTGCATACCAATCTGGAATGTTACCGTAAAGTGCTCACCCGGATCCAGGGCATCTGCAGGAGGTCCAACCGTGAGAATCGCACCTGCACCCATCGGAGAACCATCGCCATTGAGCAGAACGTTATTGCCGTTGAGAGTCCGCACCTTAAAGTACAAATTGCCGATGAGTTGTGAGTCATCTTTATTCTTAAAGTGGGCGTGAATCGTGTAGACACCTGCCGGTGCATGAGCTTGAGGCGTCGAATCATAGGAAGCGTTGGTAGAGAGCAGCTCGAGTTGTTCACTCACTTTTCTTATTTCGGCTTCAAACGCCCCTATATCACAACTTACCCCTTCAGGACGAGGCATCCCGCGCTGATCAACACTGTTAACTGGAGCGCTTGTGCATATGTTGTTGTCACCAGCGTTAACCGCATCACTCCCGGCAAAAAGCGCGTGGGTGAAGGTTGGTCCACCATTATCGGCCAAGGGGCTCAGGTTCGCATTCCCGTTCGGCAGATCGCCTTGGAGCGGTTCAAGATGGCAGCTTCCATCGCTGTCTAAATTGTGTCCCCGAGAGGTAAGAGTGCCATGAAAGGTGCTGCAATCCTGTCCGGCGAGCTGATCCGCTACGATACTATTGCTCAATTCTGCGCTGCCAAAGAAAACGCGAACACCGCTGCCCCCTTCTGCCCAATTCTGGCTGACGGTGCTGTTGATGAGCGCCAGTTGCCCAAAGCTACCGACGCTGCCACCGCGATAGGTTTTGTTGCCGCTAACCGTGCTGTTGACCAGCGTCATCTGGCCAAAGTTCGCCAATGCGCTGCCAAATAGTGCTCGATTTTCGGTGACGGTACTGGCCTGAATTGAAAGCGTACCAAAATTGCGAACTGTGCTCGGACCCAATGGGGCGTCTCCCCCTTTCAGCGTAAGCTCATTCAAATTTACCCGTGTGGCTGGCTGAATCGAGAGAACAGGCCAATTCCCACTCGCATCGATGGTATGGCCGTTCCCCTGAATGTTGATTCTGTCAGCGAACGGGTTGTTGAGCGGTTCCGTGGCCGATGTAAGCAGAATATTTAAAATCAGGTTGAAGTCAACATTTTCTAACGGGTTATTCGGAGCAGTGAAAAGAAATAGGATGACTTCCTGTACTGCAGCATGATCGAGCAATGTATCGGGTGCTGTCAGAAGAATCGAAACAATCTCCATCAGCGTTGCGTCATCGATGGGCAGATTGGGATTGCTGCGTAACATCTCGATGGTCTTTTCAAGAGCCGTGATAATCTCACGAACCGCCTGCTCATCTACTGGATCGGTCGGCGGAGCAAATTTGATATCATTATCGATCTGCACTGTGTGTATGCCAGTTGCGGCTGCGTTGGCGCAAGCAATTCCTGCATTGAGAGAGAGCTCATCCGTGGCGATAAAATCGCAAACAAGCGTTTCTTCGCTCTCGGAATTGTTGCCTGGCGTAGCATCTTTGGTTGAGGAGGAGACCTGAACCTTGTTGACTGGGTAATGGGATGTACCATTTGTCGTGGCAGCGATGATGGTTACATGGCTGCTTGCGCCGTTGGCTAGGTCACCCAGTTCACAGCGAATTTCATCCTTCTTTACTGTGCAGGTGGGTGAACCTGGATGGACCGAGACTAAGTTCATACCACCAGGGAGGATGTCGACGAGCACAACATTCGTGGCAGGTTCCGGACCGTAATTGGTGACGGTAATAGCATATTCGATGTTCTGACCACGCATTACCGGATCCACGATATCGTGTTTCGTTACCCCCAGATCAGCACCGCGATATTGAAACTCAAATGCACCGATATCGCAATTGATTCCCTGTGGCCGCGCAAGACCCCGCTGGTCTTTACTGTCGACGAGGCCATTTGTACAGGTTTCGGTGTTGCCACCTTCCAAGGCTGGGCTGTTTCGCAACAGGGCGTGGGTCAACGTGGCACCACCATTGTCTTCTAATGAACCAATTTTTGCGTCCGTGTTGGCTTGATCTTCCAGTTGAGCAACACCGATGGGCAGACAGGATCCGTCGCTATCGAGATTGTAGCCCTGGGAAACAATGGTGCCATTTATGTTTATGCAGTCATTGCCGGATGCTTGATGCGCCACGATGGTGTTGGCAAGAGATGAACTACTGTCGATGTTTAAGATGCCGCCGCCGCCATTATCTGTGACGGTACTATTCAATAGAAGGGCTCCCCCGTCTTGATTGCGCATCCCTCCCCCGTTCGTAGCCATATTGCCGCTCAACGTACTGTTGACAAGCAGAATGCCCCCGTCTATGTTGTCAAAACCGCCCCCGTCATCGGCTTTATTGTGGCTGATGGTGCTGCGGGAAACGATTACGGGGCCATCTATGTTTTCTATTGCACCCCCGCGTATCGCAACATTGTTATCCATGGTACTATCTGTCAGAAAGACGGCACCATCAATATCATTAAAAATACCACCGCCTTGATCCGCGTTATTATCGCGTATTGTACTGTTTGACAGATCAAGGCTTCGAATGCATTAAAAATACCGCCCCCACGTTGGGCACGATTGGCGAAAATGGTGCTGTGGGCCAGGAATACTTTGGCATGAGTATGTACAAAGAGACCACCACCATCACCGGGTACATTGCCACCAGTGATAGTCAGATTGTTGATTTGTACGGTTGTGTTGCTTCGTACCTCAAAGACTCGAACCCCGCTGATCCCCTGGCCATCTACGGTGAAACCATTGCCCTGGATTGTAATCATGATGGCGGTGCTACTGTCAATTGGTAAGGTTGCCTGCGTAAGAGAAATATTGCCCGTAATCTGGATGACAAAACTGCCAGAACCAGCACCATTGGCGCAAGCAATCGCCTGATTTAGCGATGCTTCATCAAAAGCGTCCAAACTGCAGGTGGGGGTTTGGGCTTGTACGAGGGGGATTGCGAGAGAGAAGCTGGCAATAAAGCCAACAAAAAGCGCAAAGAGAAACTTGCGCAAAGAGATGCACCCGTAACTGTTACACATACTATTACTTCCTTTGATTGAACAACCTGGGCAGACTAAAAACGCGCCTGCCCCTACCCATCAGGAACACGCTTTGGGTCATAAAATTCGAGCAAGAGGCAATAGTTACTACAAGAGTCCCCCAGATCGGCCTGATCAATGAAGGTGTACACTAAACTACGGGGTTGACTACAGAAGTTCGACTGCCTATTTTTACTGCAAAATGAGACGCGACGATATGAGACGCAAGTATATCATAAGGAACTGATGTATGATGTGACAATTTAATGACAATCGTTCGCAGAGTGATTCTGATATAGTTGAAATAGATAAAGCTTTACTTTCTGGTAAAGGCTTGAGTGACAAAGGGCAAACCGAAAGGGGCGGAAAAAAGAATCCACCCTGAAAAAACGGGATAAAATGTAAAAATAGTGCTCGGCTAGTTTAAGCAGCGGCATTGAGGCGGCGATGAGCGAGAACGCCTTTAGGTAAATGGTGTGAAACCGAGGCCTTTTTCCGAAAGTCAGGGTCGAGTTGGTCGGGAGTTGGAAAAAGAGCACTCGAGAGAACGCGGCGCAGCCTGCCGGGAGTGGCTTGAGGCTCTCGATCCCAGTAGCCAGTCGGTATGGGAGGAAGAGAAGCGGCTAAATGGGAAAGAAGATTGCCAGCCAGCAGCCCCAGTTCAGGTAAGCGGAAGCAAGCCTCATCGGCATGAACAAATTGACGATGTAAGCCAATCATCTGCTTGGAAGCCAAGGGGGGATGTTCAACAGGCCAGCGCTCCAGAGAGAAAAGATAAATGGTTTCAGCTTGTAAAGCCATGACGGTCGCCAGAACCAAAGGTGTGTGATAAGCAGGATCCTGAAAGACGTAAATCGAATAGGTGCGGTTGGCTGTATCCACCTTGGTTGTCCTGGGGACGAGATTGTGCCATGCTTGATAGCGAATCAGGCGACCACTATAGACAAATTGACCAAACGAGTCTGGAGTTGTGGCCTCGAGTCGCTTTCCCCTATAGCATCGAGAGAGCGGACGCACAATATCACCATATTCGGGTGGTCTGCCTTTTTCCTTACGTTCGGGTAACTCATTGCGGCGCGCTGTGCAGTTAATCGCTTCCCGAAGGACAAATCGGTCGACGTCGCTTTCTAGCATTTCTCTGATTGTAAACCCGGCATCGACCACCGCCACTTCGTCTGACTCCAGTGATTTCTTCGTCTCTTTCAGCAGCTTTTTCCGAAACTCACTTTCCTTTGTGCCTACCTCGCATCTCATGATTGCCTTGAGCAGTGGCACTCGTTTCCCGCCTATCTCCCCCGAGCTTATCATCACTCCAAAGATGAGCGGGCAATGCCCGACGAGCCGTTGAGTTATAGAGTCGGTTCACTTTCCTTGCAGCTTCGGTCGCCAGAACCCTGTGATATCTATGCTTTTCACTCGGTATCCTTCTAACTTTTTTGCCTCCCATTCCCTTTCCACTCCACTTCTTCTTGCCACGATGAGAGCAGGCTTGCAATATCCCATGATCCATATCGAAAGCTCCACCAGCTTCGCCGGAGCTCCTCATCTTCAAACCCGCTTTCACTCAATCCACTATGGATTGCTCCTCGACTTTTCAGAAACGACCCATTCATCATCGCCCACATCAGACGCATTACATTTACGTTTGTTCCCACCGGCGTTACTTGCAATACATTCATCAGTACTGCTATAGTTATTTCTGGCGCGGTTAGCATTCCTTCCTCCTTTTTGGGTTCTCTACCTTTAGGATGAAACGCTAACCGCTTTTTGTCACATTTCTCACCTCATCTCTTTTCTTTTACCAGAAAGTAAAGTAAAGGCTTAACTGTAAAAACGTAAGTTCAGATCTCAACACATATCCTTTAGGCTAGCCAACTCACTCTTTCACAGCTGAGCATCGACAAAAGATATCATCCAAATGAGGATTTAAACAAGAGCATCAGGCTAACCAGATAATGATGTGTCCATATCGGGATAGCGTAGAAAAGCTGTCTATTTGAGTGGCCAAACCACTGAGACCTTATTTTTGCGCAACGGGAAGGGAATTCTATTCGTTGACACAATAAGAGCCTGATTCTATTCGATCAAATTCGTCAAAATGCCGAAAAAAGGATAGCCTCAAAGAAATTCATTAGAGATACCCGATCCAAGGAGGCATTCATGGCAATAGAATTCGGACTAACGAACAAGATCAGCAATACTCAGTATGCACCATTAGCTGCGTTGCTGGCACACTACCATCAAGAGAAAGTGCTAACTGCGTTGAAGAAGATCGAAATACCGGTCAAAACGTATGAATATACACCAGCAAGTAAGTTGGAACAGGTGCTGGTTAGCATATTATGTGGTTGCGCAACGCTGACTGAGTTCAATACAAAGGTCAGACCAGAAAGACTTCTTGCGAAAATTTATGGGATGGAGCAGCTTAGTGAGCAATCAAATATGTCTCGTACATTAGACGCCCTAACTCTAATGAATATCGGTAGAGTGCGGTCAGCGAAATCTGCAAGCCTCTAAGCCAAATACACAACCACGATTACAGAAAAGTCAAAAAGGCTATTTTAGCGGCAAAAAAACGCAACGGGACGCCAATTGGTCCGTGTAAGTTCGGTTAAATACCATGAAACGGTTTGGTCAGACCTCTATCCAGGGAGTCAGCATACAGCTCCATCGTTTCAGCCAGCCGTGCTTGCCACGGAAAGTTCATTAGAGTTAGACGAGAAAAAACGCGAGCGAGTCGTCTGGCGCACCGATGGCGGTGCAGGTAGTGAAGAAAATATTCGGTGGCTGCTCAACCGCAACTATCAATTTATGATGAAGGGCAACTCCAACCGTCGTGCCCATCTGTGGGCGCAACAGGTGACTCGATGGGATCCTTGCGGTGACGTCTTTCTGGCTGAAATTCCATCACCTATCAAGTTTAATCGCCCTGTACGCATTTTCTCAAAAAGAGTGAAAAACGAGCAAATTTGTGTCAGTTACTACATTTCGACCATCAAATTGCCATCCAAGCGTCACTTCATTTCATATTATGACAATCGAGGTGCGGCTGAAATCGAACAATTCCGTAATGATAAAATGGGGTTACACTTAGCTTCTCGTCGCAAGACCCTATTTCTAGCTCAAAAAATCTCTTATCCTTTTGGCTGATTTGGCGCATAATTTGATAGGCCATTTCCATCAGCAAGCTCTCGTGGATACTAGATTTGAACCTTTCCGGCAGAAACGAATTGTTCGAGATCTATTACAAATACCTGGTTTTCTCTCTTTTCAGAACGGCTCACTTTCACGGATTGACCTGCTAAGTTCACATCCTTATTCTCGTGACCTTCTGATTTGCTTGAAATCCTATCTAGAGGCCGATTAGAAACCCCCTCTAGTTGCATGAACGAATAGAATCACGCTCTCGTTGCGCAAAAATAAGGTGTTATAATAAAACTGAAAACAGCCTAATTCATTTCTTGTTTATGGCAATACTTTGTATACGATTCACGTATAAACGTGGAAGGAGAAAGTTGATATGGATATTGGCCGTACGATGAATCAGCGAACGCGTTTTGTCTTGTCCCTCACTCTTGCAATCGGTATATTGAGCTTAAGCATCGTGCCAGTTCATGCTACATCCTTACCCCGGCAAATTTTCTCGGACTGGATCCAACTTTCGATTGAGGATATTGAAGCGCTCAACGTAACAAATGGTGAACCAATTCACGATGAAGTGGCAGCAGGCGCAATCATTGCCAGCGTCCATGGTGTTGATCAAGTTGAATATGAGGAGCTGGGAGAATTTGAGGAGGGGACCCAAAAGGGATACGATGATTGGATATTGGCAGATGTACCCGTTAGCGATCTGACAGATGTGATTCAGATTGATCTGTCTTTAGTTGAAATGGATCCGGGTGGTGGGAAAGATGCTCATCTTTCGCTGCTGGCTCTCAAGGAATTTGAACTAGCGAAGGCCGCCATGCTGACTCATTTTTTCGCTGAACTGGATACCATTGCGGCGTCCAACCAACGTAGTCAACTAAACGCATCTTCGTCTAGTTTTGGTGCTCTGCTCGGTGACGCGCTGCGGGCCGGTCTCATTTCCGCTTTAGGATCGCTCATCAACGTCCTTTGGGATGTACTTGTCGCCCTCATTGCAGATGATCCATTTAAGCCAGTTACCATCGAAACGCCGGATCTTTCGGAGTTAGAGAATTCACCTATCAGTGGTCAGATCACGGTGGAAGATCACGGTGGAAAATATCGGATCTCTTATACGTGGACCTGGGTTAAAAAGCCTGCAACCTTGATTCAAGCATCCACCGCTGCGCCACAGACAGACTATCAGCCCGACCATAGTTTTGAGGAGACAGTGAGCCAGATGCGAAAAGCGTGGATCGAACGACTGGGAACGAAGACCTTCCTACCCATCGTGTTTGTACCGTAGGAACTGTCTTGAAGAACCCGCCAGTTGAAACTCGTCGTCTGGTAGAGGAAACAGGCTGAAAACTTGTTCAGACATAGGGGACGAGGAACGCCAACATGTTTTAACAGGTTTCCTATATCAGACAGCGGCTTCAACCGGTGGCGATTTATACCGGATTATTTTCTGAACGTCCATCAGCAGGTTTCCCTTGCCAGACACCGATTTGAATCGGTGGCGTCCTTGTCAACCCCCTGAGATCCGAAAGAGCCAGTTTCTTTACAATCACGCTCGTCTCAGAGGACAAGTGTGTGGCCATTCTTCAGGCAGCGTCAAGGGAGGCCAGGGACACGAAGAGGGCCACCAGTCTGGCTTCGACGGCAACTCTATTTCCAGCAAAGCCGCAATACATTCTAACGTCCACTCTCCAGATGATCCTCCCAGTGGCCAAGGACACGAAGAGGGCCACCAGTCTGGTCTCGGCAGCACCGATCCATCAGTTGGTATCGATGATGAAGATGTAGGGGTTGGCGGGACAGGCGTGCTGGTGGCCGTTGGTGGCAAGGGTGTAGGCGTTGGCGGGACAGGCGTGTTGGTGGCTGTTGGTGGCAAAGGTGTAGGCGTCGGCGGGACAGGCGTGTTGGTGGCCGTTGGTGGCAAGGGCGTAGGGGTTGGCGGGACAGGCGTGTTGGTGGCTGTTGGTGGCAAAGGTGTAGGCATCGGCGGCACTGGTGTGTTGGTGGCTGTTGGTGGCAAGAGTGTAGGAGTCGACGGGACAGGTGCGTTTGTAGCTGTTGGCGGCAAGGGTGTAGGCGTTGGCGGGACAGGCGTGTTGGTGGCTGTTGGTGGCAAGGGTGTAGGTGTTGGTGGGACAGGTGCGTTTGTGGTTGTTGGTGGCAAGGGTGTAGGGGTTGGCGGGACAGGCGTATCTGTGGCCGTTGGTAGCAAAGGTGTAGGTGTTGGTGGGACAGGTGCGTTTGTGGTTGTTGGCGGCACTGGTGCGTTGGTGGCTGTTGGTGGCAAGGGTGTAGGCGTCGGCGGCAATGGGGTATCTATCGACGAAGCCACCGATGTAGGTGTTGGCGGTACTTGTATATCAACCAACAACAAAGGTGTAGGCGTCGCTAGCAGTAACGTTGGTATACTGGCAGATGTAGATGTTGCCTGTGTATCGAGCTGCATTGGCGGCTGGACACTCGTCGGTATGAATAGTGGCTCGGGCGTAGACGTATTATGCACAGTCGGTGGTACAGGCAATGAATCAAGGCTCGGTGTAGATGTTGGCGTAAATGGAATCGGCATTATCGCCGAAGTAGACGAGCCTGTCGGAGTAGGAGTTGCTGCCGGTATTGCGTCTTTCAGATCATCAAAAATAGCTTTTATCGCATTCTGATGCTCTTTCTGGGAGATGGTAAGTGCCCACACAACAGTCTGCTGCATATCTTCGGGTCCCTGACCCTGTAAGCTACTTAAATGTTCTTCATAATGATCGAATGCAGAACTTATCGTCGCGAGTAGAGTGACCTGCTCTTCGCGAGAGAGTGCACTATCGTCGCCAAAAAGGGACACAAGAGGCTGTAGCTGACCAACATAAGCCATCAATGTCTCCTTTGCGTCTCCATAACGACCAAGGTTCATTAACATGCTTGTTTCGCTCAGTCGCCGTTCGGCATAGGTTAAGCGTAAGCTTGCACCATTGTGCTCGCTAGATAATGCAACTCGCATGTCCTCAAAAGTTCGCTTGACTGGATAGATTAGGTCTCCAGGCAAGGCATTCGCCCAAGTGGGAACTATTTCATTACTAAATAGTAACAGAATCAGAGTGGCGATGACAGTTGCAGCTGCCTTCGTACTCTTGCTTCTTAATATCTTACCGAGCGAAGTCAGTGCTCGGAGCTGGATCATTCGAGATGCTCCAGCACTTTTGTTTATGATACTTGCGACTTCTGAATGATCTAACCCCTCTGCAAAACGTAGGTTGATCACCTGCTGTTGTTCCTGTGACAATTGGGCAATCGCTGTGGTCAGCGCCACCCTTTCCTCAGCTTCAATTACCTCCTTGACTGGAGAACGGTATCTGGTAGCCCAAAGACTGTATTCCGAATCATCTGCTTCTAGATTCGATAGAGGAACTGTCGATCTTTGTCGCCGATAATGATCGATTACGGTATTATTCGCAATTCGATACAACCAGCTGGAGAAACCGCTTGGACACAGCTGGAATCGAGGAAGTGCCTCCCAGGCTTTTAAAAATACTTGTCCAGTCAAATCTTCTGCATCTCTCGCATTTTCGACTCGAAAGTAGATATAACGATAAATAGAATCTCTTTACTTTCTGGTAAAGGCTTGAGTGACAAAGGGCAAACCGAAAGGGGCGGAAAAAAGAATCCACCCTGAAAAAACGGGATAAAATGTAAAAATAGTGCTCGGCTAGTTTAAGCAGCGGCATTGAGGCGGCGATGAGCGAGAACGCCTTTAGGTAAATGGTGTGAAACCGAGGCCTTTTTCCGAAAGTCAGGGTCGAGTTGGTCGGGAGTTGGAAAAAGAGCACTCGAGAGAACGCGGCGCAGCCTGCCGGGAGTGGCTTGAGGCTCTCGATCCCAGTAGCCAGTCGGTATGGGAGGAAGAGAAGCGGCTAAATGGGAAAGAAGATTGCCAGCCAGCAGCCCCAGTTCAGGTAAGCGGAAGCAAGCCTCATCGGCATGAACAAATTGACGATGTAAGCCAATCATCTGCTTGGAAGCCAAGGGGGGATGTTCAACAGGCCAGCGCTCCAGAGAGAAAAGATAAATGGTTTCAGCTTGTAAAGCCATGACGGTCGCCAGAACCAAAGGTGTGTGATAAGCAGGATCCTGAAAGACGTAAATCGAATAGGTGCGGTTGGCTGTATCCACCTTGGTTGTCCTGGGGACGAGATTGTGCCATGCTTGATAGCGAATCAGGCGACCACTATAGACAAATTGACCAAACGAGTCTGGAGTTGTGGCCTCGAGTCGCTTTCCCCTATAGCATCGAGAGAGCGGACGCACAATATCACCATATTCGGGTGGTCTGCCTTTTTCCTTACGTTCGGGTAACTCATTGCGGCGCGCTGTGCAGTTAATCGCTTCCCGAAGGACAAATCGGTCGACGTCGCTTTCTAGCATTTCTCTGATTGTAAACCCGGCATCGACCACCGCCACTTCGTCTGACTCCAGTGATTTCTTCGTCTCTTTCAGCAGCTTTTTCCGAAACTCACTTTCCTTTGTGCCTACCTCGCATCTCATGATTGCCTTGAGCAGTGGCACTCGTTTCCCGCCTATCTCCCCCGAGCTTATCATCACTCCAAAGATGAGCGCGGGCAATGCCCGACGAGCCGTTGAGTTATAGAGTCGGTTCACTTTCCCTTGCAGCTTCGGTCGCCAGAACCCTGTGATATCTATGCTTTTCACTCGGTATCCTTCTAACTTTTTTGCCTCCCATTCCCCTTTCCACTCCACTTCTTCTTGCCACGATGAGAGCAGGCTTGCAATATCCCATGATCCATATCGAAAGCTCCACCAGCTTCGCCGGAGCTCCTCATCTTCAAACCCGCTTTCACTCAATCCACTATGGATTGCTCCTCGACTTTTCAGAAACGACCCATTCAGCATCGCCCACATCAGACGCATTACATTTACGTTTGTTCCCATCGGCGTTACTTGCAATACATTCATCAGTACTGCTATAGTTATTTCTGGCGCGGTTAGCATTCCTTCCTCCTTTTTGGGTTCTCTACCTTTAGGATGAACTGCTAACCGCTTTTTGTCACATTTCTCACCTCATCTCTTTTCTTTTACCAGAAAGTAAAGAATCTTGGTGATGCTGATATAATTCACCAAAGGCATCAGCGTCGCCTGCAACGGCAAGTTTTACCAAAATAGCTTCATCGTGGACGAGATTACGCATAGTTCATTTTGTACACTGGACAAGAAAGGGATTCGCAAAGACACGAAAAGACACGAAAAGAACGCAAACCTTCGTGTTCCTTCGTGTCCCTCGCAGATCCCTTTTGGTTCTTGCTTGTCCGGCTAAGGCTTTTCCAACAATTACAATCCCTAATTTGATATGGAAAAGCTCAAGCCATTCCAGAGGAATCGACTTGGCAAATTAGGGATCAATGAACAATTGAATTTCAGTCCTTAATCCCCAATCCTTAACGATTGATTAACGGCAGGAAAATAAGGTTCGTGCTTTCATCTGGCACACCAGCGATTCCCAACGGATCGAGACCACTCTGAGTCAGTATGAGTTCAGCCGCTAGCTCCTCTTTATTAGGATTCGCTTGACTATTTGGCGTGAGTCGACTGCTCTCATTTATGTTCGCTGCTGCGATTGTCTGGACTTGTGGTCCACCGTCAGGCGTAATCGTCATATCGTAGCTTGCATCAGAGTCACCATAGACCACGAAGAGATATGGACCGCTACGCGGTGTTACAAAGTTCACCTCATCAATGGATGTACCCGCGGTCGTGCTTTTCTGATCAGGAAGGAAGATATTGCCAGGATACCAAACATATAGGTCAGCATCGCCGGACGTTGTCGTCAGGCTGGCCTTGACGCTGGCCCCTTTTTCATAGGAAACCAAGTAAGGTATCAAGCCCTGATGTGAGACTGTCTCTCCCGGCAAGATCAAACTAGCAGAGTCGAGTGCATTTCGATTCATGCGCGAACGATTTGAGGTATTATCCGCTACCCATACGCCAACAAAATAGGTACCACTCTCATCACCAAGTGTCCAAGCATAGTTCTCCTGATAGGGCACCCACCCACTGGATTGTACGACTTCCCAATGAGGTAAGGGATCGGCAGATAGATGCCATTTTCGAATAAACATCTCGGTAACGCCGGTGTTATCAGAGGCCGAAATCTTTAGAGTGACATCTCGATCTGTTAGTACATCTTTGTCGGCAATTGTCACGCTATTGACCACTGGCGGGATCACATCGATTTCGCCGAGAGAGGGCACCAACAGCAATGGGAACTGACGTTTAAATGGGTCGTCACCTTCAGGTTGAATGACAGCAGTATTGAACACAATAGATGGTTCGTCGATGAGATCAGCTTTGACGACGAAACTAAGCGACACAGCATCCGCGCTGGGCACAGTCACACCGCTCCAGGAGATTGTGCGTGTGGCTGGATCGTACGTGCCGCCATTGGTAATCGACCCCTCAACGAAGTTCAATGGCGTTGGTATCTGGTCGACTACGTCTGCCACGGCCTCTCCCGTGCCACTGTTGTGCAACGTGATCGTGTATTGCACCTCTTCGCCAGATTCCAGCTTGAGCCGAGACGCATCTTTATAGGAACCAGCGAGTTCTGGGATCCCTCCCCCGTTGCCATCAGCAGGCAATAACAGAATCGGGAAGTGCCGGTCAAATGAATCACCGCCTACGGGATGAATGACAGCAGTATTGACAACAACATCCGGGAAGTCGACTGCTCCAGCCGCGGCAGCAAAGGTCAGCAACACACTATCGTTTCCGGCTACAGCAACATTGTCCCAGAAAATTGTTCGAGTTTCGGGGTGGTTCATTTTAGGCGGACAATTAGGTTTACATTTTTGCAAAGAGAAAAGATGTTTATATTTTCTACTTTGAGCCATGCTCAGGCAGAAAATGACCTCATATAGATTTTTATCTATGTATCAAAAGTGTAAACCTAATTCTGAACCACCCCCGAGTTTCGGGTTCATATCGACCATTCCCCGTAATAGAACCTTCAACAAAGTTCAGCTCCGCTGGCAATTCGTCACGGACATTGACAGCTACGCCATCAGGGCCGCTATTTTGTAGCTGAATTCGATAAACCAGTTTATCACCAGAATCCACAACTAAGTCTGATGCTCGTTTACGTGACGCAGTCAGATTGAAATCCGCCAAAGATATATCTGTTGGTGTGGTAGTTGGCGTAACGGTCGGTAGCGGCTCACTTGGAATAGGTGTGTATGTTGGCGTGTATGTCGGTACCGGATCCACAGGTGTCGGTGTAGAAGTCGATGTTGGTTCGTTCGGTGCAGGCGTGTATGTTGGCGTATCTGTCGGAACTGGATCCACAGGTGTCGGTGTAGGAGTCGATGTTGGTTCGTTCGGTGCAGGCGTATATGTTGGCGTATCTGTCGGTACCGGATCCACAGGTGTCGGTGTAGGAGTCGATGTTGGTTCGTTCGGTGCAGGTGTATATGTTGGCGTATCTGTCGGAACAGGATCCACGGGTGTCGGTGTAGGAGTCGATGTTGGTTCGTTCGGTGCAGGTGTATATGTTGGCGTGTCAGTCGGAACAGGATCCACGGGTGTCGGTGTAGGAGTCGATGTTGGTTCGTTCGGTGCAGGTGTGTATGTTGGCGTATCTGTCGGAACAGGATCCACGGGTGTCGGTGTATCAGTTGGTGTGGGCGTATTTTCAGGCCCACACCCACCATCATCGTCAATGATCGCCACGAATGCATCCCCATTACCCGCGTTATTGGCCCGCAACGGATTATGCATGGGGAAGTTGCCGGAAAAAGTGACGCCTGCAACTACAACTCCATTATTGATGACTGCTATACTATCCCCGTACTCATCACTGTTACCACCTAGGTAAGTGCTGAAGTTCAGTGATTTACCATTGCTATTCAGCTTGACAACAAACGCATCATCATTGTTTGCCTTACTGCCTTGCAACGCGTTTTTTGTGGGAAAGTTATTCGAAGCAGTTTGACCAGTGATATAAGCATTGCCGGCGCCGTTGACTGCAATTCCTTTGCCCTCGTCATCCCGATTGCCGCCGAGATAGGTACTAAAGTCCCATGCATTACCGCTGGAATTCAGTCTGGTTACGAAGGCATCAAAATCACCACCAAGCGAATTCTGTATAGCGTTTTTTGTGGGAAAGTTACTAGATTCTGTTTTGCCGGTAATATGCGCCTTGCCACTGTTGTCCAGCGCAATGTCTGCTCCCTGATCTTCGTTGCTGCCACCCAGATAGGTGCTATATTCCAGCCCATCCCCCGCCTTATTGAGTTTGGTCACAAAGGCATCACCACTGCCACTGAGATTGGACTGCGCAGCGTTCTTTGTCGGAAAGTTGGACGAGTTCGTGAAACCAGTCACATAGGCGTTGCCACCGCTAGTGACAGCAATGCCTGCACCAGACTCATTCTCGTTACCGCCCAGGTAGGTGCTAAAGATCAGCGATTTGCCATTGGCATTCAGCTTGCTCACAAAGACATCCAAACCATCGCCTTTCTTTTGACTTTGATAGGGATTTTTGGTGGGGAAGTCTTCAGATGAAGTCGTGCCAACAACATAGGCGTTCCCGCTATTATCGACAGCGATGCCGCCACCTCGATCAATGTGAATACCACCCAAATAGGTACTGTACACAAGTCCATTGCCATTGGCATTCAGCTTCGTGACAAATGCGTCACCCATACATGTGGACACTGACGGGTGAATCGGAGTACATTTGCTCTGCAGGGCGTTTCGTGTTGGAAAGTCGGTGGATCGTGTATCACCGGTCACATAAACATTGTTACTGCTATCTATCGCAATGGAGATAGCTTGATCGCCATCACTACCGCCCAAATAGGTGCTATAGACCAGAGCATTTCCAGCTGCATTAATCTTGGAGACAAAGGCATCATCCTCGCCAAGTTTTGATCCCTGGTAAGCATTTTGCTTCGGGAAACTTGTGGACTCCGTCGATCCTGCGATGTAAATGGCACCCGAGCTATCGACGACAACGCCTTCTACATCTTCTCTCTTGTTCCCACCAAGAAAGGTGCTATAACGAATCGTTGGATCAATGGTCAGGGGATAAGCGGAATCATAGCTGCCGAGTGCAAAACCAACGCTGCCATCTTCAGCCAAACTGTAGCGTATCGGGACAGAAATAAACTCCCCATTCCGTTCCTGCCAGGCAATTGGGGCTTCTTCGACAAGAATAGTCGACTGCTGCTCTGTGTTGAATATTGCATTGGGTACAGTCAGCAATAAATTTCCCGTTGTCTCATCCACTTGTACATCGCTTACTCCATCATGGTGCCAACGAATCAGCGCTGGGTCAACACCTGGAGCAACCACATAAGTACCCTTGAGATACCCATGCTGGCCATCATAGTAAAGGTCAATCCCTGGATATAATTGTTGATAGACAACGCTTTTATAAGTGGGTAAATCTGTATACCACTTGTCGCTATCGTTCCCGGTCATATAATTGACCAGACCAGAAAGTTTTTCGGCACCAGCTATCGTTGGCGTTTGGTTCGCACCATGAAATCGCAAACGAACAATCGCTGAATCGGTTTGATCTGTCGCCGGCAACGCAAGTACAATTGCATCTTGCGTGAAGAAAACAGTGCCGCCCATGTCATGAACCTGAAACTTAACAACTGGATCCGCTTGTCCTTCATTGGGGACGAACGAGAGAGGGAATTGGCTCAGGTCCAGATTTGCTTCACTCAGTGGAGCGGCTGTATATGGCACCGATGATTGAACTATGAAGAACATGAACAGCGCGCAGGTTACTGCAAGCGATAACAATAATATTTGGTTCGATTTTCGTGCAAGCAGATGTTGATAAGAGAAAGTGCTATACATCAAATTACTCCTTTGGCGCATCAATCCTGTGGCGCATCACTACGAATATGGAAATAAACTCATTTCCGGCTTAATCACATTGTCGTAAGGCCAATCCAATTTTTAAACGATCCACAGATGGACGGAATTGCCTGGATTTCTCTCTTTCTAATCCTGTAAGTCCCGTCCATCTGTGGACAATTAAGTTTTTGGAATCGCCTAGTCTATACTCGACTCTAATGAAAATCGGACGTGACAGGTTCTCTCGCGATTGCAATACGACTGAATAGGCTCCAAAACCTGACAAGTCTTCACTGAAAAAAATTCGTCAAACTCCAATACAGCGAATTCTTATATCTATGTTATATAGAACGCACGCCTAAGAGTTTTGTCACAACATTCATTTTATTCAAGGTCACATAGGGCAAATAGGAATATTTTTTTCGGATCAGTACTGATCCGAAAAGTTCTTCAATGATGCATTCTCACCCGAAAAGTGGAGCGGATTCACAACCACTTCTCAAATAGGTTTGGCTCTTCAGGATTTCAGGGGTCGACAACGAAGTTCCACAAACTTCCCGGACACGCTTTGTATGTAATGGCAGTTCCAAAAGGG
>JAHBNG010000143.1 GCA_019217005.1 Chloroflexi bacterium TSY | reverse complement strand
ACATTTCTCATCTCTTTTCTTTTACCAGAAAGTAAAGTTTAACTGATTTTTATCAATTCCTATACCATAAAAAATTTATTTATTTGTCGAATTTATATTCCCCCAACTTTTTTCGTTGGGTAACCAGAAGAAAGGATTAGAATGAAAAATCTAATATTTTTCCTCAAAGCAAGCCTTGTTTGGACGTGTGTGATCGTTGTGGGCCTCACTATTTTTGCGATTCCATTTAACGCACCTCAAACGGGTAACAGAGCAACAGCGGCAACGGTCTTTGCCAAACAGCCTGCCACCGTTTCAATGCCTAAGATCAATATGGATCAGACGGCAGCGCTAGTTGGGCGTAACGAAACCGAAATCTCTAATACGGGCAGCATCACCCTGATCAAGCAGGCGACCGCGGCAGACGGCACTACCTTCAACTTTACTTATAGTGGACCAGCTGCGGACACGGCAGTCCCGGCTTATGTCATCCAGTGGGGCAGTGAGGGCAGTGGCGATGGCCAGTTTGCTGGCCCACCAAGATTGGCGGTGGATAACGACGGCAATGTCTACGCAGTGGACAGCGGCAACAACCGTATCCAAAAGTTTGACAGTAGCGGTTCTTTCCTTACCAAATGGGGTACAAGTGGCAGTGGCGATGGCGAGTTTATCGAGCCAACAGGCGTGGCGGTGGATGGCAGCGGCAACGTCTATGTGGCAGACAGAGGCAACCACCGCATCCAAAAGTTTGACAGTAGTGGTACTTTTCTCACCAAGTGGGGCAGCTTCGGCAGTGATGATAGCCAGTTTAGGTATCTAGGAGACGTGGCAGTAGATGGCAGCGGCAACGTCTATGTAGCGGACATAGGCAACGATCGAATTCAGAAGTTTGACAGTAACGGCATCTTCCTGACCAAATGGGGCAGCAGCGGTAGTGGTGATAGCCAGTTTGCCAGCCTAAGAGGTGTGGCGGTGGATGGCAGCGGCAATGTGTACGTGGCGGACATAGACAACGATCGAATTCAGAAGTTTGACAGCAGTGGCACTTTCCTCACTCAGTGGAGCACAAGAGGTAATGGCAACGGTCATGGTGAACATCCAGAGGGCGTGGCGGTAGACGGAAACGACAATGTCTACGTGGTGCATTCAGAAAATGACAACATTCAGAAGTTTGACAGCAGTGGTACTTTCCTCACCGAGTGGGGTAGCAATGGTAAGGGCAATAGCCAGTTTGACATCCCAATGGACGTGGCAGTGGACGACAACGGTAACGTCTATGTGGCAGAATGGTTCAACCACCGCATCCAGAAGTTTGCACCCATCACCAGTACGCCTGTCACGGGCATTACCGCAGGCCAGAGTCGGATATTCTCTGACCTGATACCGGGAACCTACACGCTCACCGAGACAGTGCCCAGCGGCTGGGTCTTAAAAAACGCCACCTGTGACAACGGTGTCAGCACCACGCCAATCGACGGCGGCATCGAAATAAATCTTAACGGCGAGGATACCACTTGTACCTTTACGAACGTCAAGACGATCGGCAGCATCACCCTGATCATGCAGGTTCACCTATAGCGGACCCCCTGCGGACACGGCAGTCCCGGCTTATGATATTCAGTGGGGCAGCGAAGGCAGTGACGATGGCCAGTTTGATGGCCGATTTGGTATGGCCGTGGATGACAGTGGCAACGTCTACGTGGCGGACTTTGGAAACCACCGCGTCCAGAAGTTTGATAGCAGCGGTATCTTTCTTACTAAGTGGGGCAGCCAAGGCAGTGGCGATGGTCAGTTTAACGGCCCTATTGACGTGGCGGTGGATGGCGGAGGCAACGTCTATGTCGTAGACAGGGGCAATTGGCGCATCCAGAAGTTTGACAGCAACGGTACCTTCCTCACCAAATGGGGCACCGCTGGGAGGGACGATGGCGAGTTTAACATACCAATAAGCGTATCAGTGGACGGCAGCGGCAACGTCTACGTAGCGGACGACGGCCCCCGGCGCATCCAGAAGTTTGACAGCAACGGTACCTTCCTCACCAAATGGGGCAGCGTGGGTAGTGGCGACGGCCAGTTTGACTCATTAAGAGGCGTATCGGTGGACAGCAGCGGCACCTTCCTCACTAAGTGGGGGATTCATGGCAACAATAATGGCCAGTTTGCTGGCCCATCTGGTGTGACGGTGGATGACAGTGGCAACGTTTATGTGGCGGACACAGACAACGCCCGCATCCAGAAGTTTGACAGCAATGGCAATTTCCTAACCAAGTGGGGCAGCAGAGGGAGCGGCAATGGTGAGTTTATTTCCCCAGGTGACTTAGGGGTGGATGACAGTGGCAACGTCTATGTCGCGGACACAAACAACGATCGCATTCAGAAGTTTGCACCTGTCACGAGCATACCCATCACTGGCATTGCTGCAGGCCAGAGTCGCGTATTCTCTAACTTGAGACCGGGTACCTACACCCTCACCGAGACATTGCCTAGCGGCTGGGTTCTGCAAAATGTCGCCTGTGACAACGGTGTCAGCACCACGCTGATTGACGGCGGAATCGAAATTGACCTCAACAGCGAGGATACAACCTGTATCTTCAATAACGACATGCTGCTCGGCAGCATCACCCTGACCAAGCAGGCTACCCCAGCGGACGGCACTACCTTCAACTTTGCCTATGGTAAACCACCCACGACTACTACAACACCCTCGGCTTATGTTGCCCAATGGGGAAGCGAGGGCAGTGGAGACGGCCAGTTTAACGGCCCAGCGGATGTAGCGGTGGATGGCAGCGGCAACGTCTATGTGGCGGACTGGGGAAACCGCCGCATCCAGAAGTTTGACGGCAGCGGCAACTTCCTCACCAAGTGGGGAAGCGAGGGCAGTGGAGACGGCCAGTTTAACGGCCCAGCGGATGTAGCGGTGGATGGCAGCGGCAACGTCTATGTGGCGGACGTGGGCAACCGCCGCATCCAGAAGTTTGACGGCAGCGGCAACTTCCTCGCCAAGTGGGGCAGCCAGGGTAGTCGCGATGGCCAGTTTGACCGGCTATCCAGCGTGGCGGTGGATGGCGGCGGCAATGTCTATGTGGTGGACAGGTTCAACGACCGCATCCAGAAGTTTGACAGCAGCGGCAACTTCCTCACCAAATGGGGCAGCGAAGGCTTTGGCGATGGCCAGTTTAACGGCCCAATTGACGTGGCGGTGGATGGCAGCGGCAACGTCTATGTGGCAGACGGGGGCAATCGGCGCATCCAGAAGTTTGACAGCAGCGGCAACTTCCTCACCAAGTGGGGCAGAGAGGGCACTGGCGATGGCCAGTTTAGCGACTTGGGGGGTCTGACAGTGGATGGCAGCGGCAACGTCTATGTGGTGGACTTGTCTAGCAACCGCATCCAGAAGTTTGACAGCAGCGGCATTTTCCTGACCAAGTGGGGCAGAGAGGGCAGTGGTGATGGCCAGTTTAACGACCCTATTGACGTGGCGGTGGATGGCCGTGGCAACGTCTATGTGGTGGATACAAACAACGACCGCATCCAAAGGTTTGCACCCGTCACCAGTACATCCATCACAGGCATTGTTGCGGGCCAGAGTCGGACATTCTCTGACTTGGTACCGGGTATCTACACCCTTACCGAGACAGGACCCAGAGGTTGGGCTTTACAAAGCGTCTCCTGCGACAACGGCGTCAGCACCACGCTGATCGACGGTGGAATCGAAATCGATCTCGCTGGCGAGGATGCTACCTGCACCTTCAATAACTCTATACTGATCGGCAGCATCACTCTGGCCAAGCGGGCTGCCCCAGAAAACAGTACCACATTCAACTTTACCTATGGTAGACTGGCCACTCCCACTATACCCCCGGCTTACGTTGCTCAGTGGGGCAGCTTCGGCGGTGGCGACGGCCAGTTTCTCTCCCCCGGTGTGGTGGCGGTGGATGGCAGCGGCAATGTGTACGTGGCGGACATAGACAACGATCGAATTCAGAAGTTTGACAGCAACGGAAACTTCCTTACTAAATGGGGCAGCTTTGGCAGTGGTGATGGCCAGTTTAACGTCACAGCAGACATAGCGGTGGATGGCAGCGGCAATGTGTACGTGGCGGACATAGACAACGATCGAATTCAGAAGTTTGACAGCAACGGAAACTTCCTTACTAAATGGGGCAGCTTTGGCAGTGGTGATGGCCAGTTTAACGTCACAGCAGACATAGCGGTGGATGGCGGCGGCAATGTCTATGTGGCGGACGGGGGCAACTGGCGCATCCAGAAGTTTGACGGCAGCGGCACCTTTCTCAGCAAGTGGGGTAGCTTAGGCAGTGACGATGGCCAGTTTAGCTATCCAGGGGCCGTAGCGGTGGATGGCAGCGGCAACGTCTATGTGGCGGACGGGGGCAACTGGCGCATCCAGAAGTTTGACAGTAACGGCACCTTCCTCAGCAAGTGGGGCAGCCAGGGCAGTGGTGATGGCCAGTTTAGCAACCTAGGAGACATAGAGGTGGATTTCGGCGGTAACGTCTATGTGGCGGACACAGACAACGACCGCATCCAGAAGTTTGACAGCAACGGCACCTTTCTCACTAAGTGGGGTAGTCAGGGCAGTGGCGATGGTCAGTTTAACAAGCCAGTGAACGTGGCGGTAGACGACCGTGGCAACGTCTATGTTGTGGACGGGGGCAACAACTGGCGCATCCAGAAGTTTGCACGCATCGAACTTAGCAGCACGCCTGTTACCGACATTACCGCAGGCCAGAGTCGGACATTCTCTGACGTAGTGCCGGGTAACTATACCCTTACCGAGATAGTGCCCAGAAGCTGGACTCTACAACACGTCGTCTGCGACAACGGGGTCAGCACCGCACCAATCAGGGACGGAATCGAAATCGCTCTCAATGGAGAGGATACCACCTGCACCTTTACAAATGTCAAGACGACTGGCAGCATCACTCTGACCAAGCAGGCTGTCCCTAAAGACGACACTGACTTCAACTTCACCTATGGCAAACCAGCTACAGCCACTATTCCCTCGGTTTTTGACACCTTGTGGGGTCGAGAAGGCACTGGTGATGGTCAGTTTATCGGCCCAGTAGACGTAGCGGTCGATAGCAGCGGCAACGTTTATGTCGCAGAGTGGGAAAACGACCGCATCCAGAAGTTTGACAACAGCGGGACCTTTCTCACCAAGTGGGGCGTCGTAGGTGATGGCGACGGCCAGTTTGTCGGACCAAGGGGCGTGGCGGTGGATGGTAACGGCAACGTCTATGTTGCGGATAGCGGCAATCACCGCATCCAGAAGTTCAATAGCAGCGGTGCCTTTCTCGCTAAGTGGGGCAGCGAGGGCCGTGGCGATGATCAGTTTAACGACCCATCTAGCGTAGTGGTGGATGGAAGCGGTAACGTCTATGTCTTGGACCGCGGTAATTCCCGCATCCAGAAGTTCGATAGCAGCGGTGCCTTTCTCACTAAGTGGGGCAGCGGCGGTAATGGAGATGGCCAATTTAACAGACCAGGGGGCTTAACGGTGGATGGCATCGGCAACGTCTACGTGGCGGACCATGAAAACGAGCGCATCCAGAAGTTTGATAGCAACGGAGTCTTTCTCACCAAGTGGGGAAGCTATGGCACTGGAGATGGCCAGTTTGTCGGACCAACTGACGTTGCGGTGGATGGCATTGGCAACGTCTATGTCGCAGGCGGCAGCAATCACCGCATTCAGAAGTTTGACAGCAGTGGCAACTTCCTCACAAGGTGGGGCAGCGAGGGCAGGGGCAGTGGCCAATTTGGCTACCCAATTGGCGTTGAGGTGGATGGTAGCGGCAACGTCTATGTGGCGGACATTGAAAATCACCGCATCCAGAAGTTTGCCCCTGCCTCACCTGTCAGCACGCCTGTTACCGGCATTACTGCAGGCCAAAGCCGGGTATTCTCTGACCTTGTGCTAGGTACGTACACCCTCCCCGAGACTGTTCCCGTCGGCTGGGTTCTGCAAGACGTCACTTGCGACAATGACGTCAGCACCACGTTGCTCGACGACGGCATCGCAATTGATCTCAATGGCGAGGATACCACCTGTACGTTTACGAATGTAAATGTCGAGACGCCCAAACTGACCGTGATCAAAGAGGTGATCAATGACAATGGCGGAACAAGCGTAGCCAGCGACTTTACCATCAATATCAGCGCAACCAATCCTAGCCAAACGAGTTTTGTCGGCAGTAGCAGCGGAATCACGATTACCTTAGAGGCAGGCAACTATAACGTGACAGAAAGTGTGGCTGAAGGCTATGCCATCTCGTACTCTGACGACTGCTCTGGCACGATAGCGTTAGGTGAAAGCAAAAGCTGTACGGTGACCAACGATGACATAGCCCCTCAAATCGACCCTGACGAATTGACCCAGCGGAAGATCTTCCTGCCTGTAATTCATCGATCGAATTCGGAATGAGCCGTAAATAAGTTGGACCTTTGGAGATTGGGAGATTAGAGATTAAGGCTCAACAGAATCTCAGGGGGTGACAGAAAAAAGCTCGTTTGTAGGTCACTTCTCCGGGGTGGGTTCCACTGATGCGGCTCAGTCACTTCTCTGAAGTGACCTACGGTTGTCACTGAGATCCGAAAGAACCGAGAGTAAGAGAAACGATTCGGAATAGCGAAGGAGCAGGTGGCGAGTGTGCAGACTCCGCCACCCGTTCCTTCGCTATTCCGCTTGTCAAGTACAACTTTGTCGCGTAGAGCCGAATTTTGTTGAACGTTGGGAAGAATTGTAGGCGTTACGCGTTCGTGAACATCTAGATAGATGAACGTTGACGCAATTAACCATGTGAATAGGACGGAGATAAACCACATAGAGAGACGAACAATTCTTGATAGCAGCTAAGTTTTATGAATCAAGATTCTTCTGCATTGAGAATCGCTCTCATCGTTTGCAGACTCTCACCAAAGTAATCTGCAAATCCAGCTTTGATTTCGAGAATTAGATCGCCTTGATAGTTGGGTAATCGAGCAAACACATCTTCATACGGGATGCTGCCCCAGCCAGGTGGCATGTGAACATCCGCTTCACCATATGCCCAGCGGTCTGACTCTGTGTCAAAGCCTTGATCAAGCTGACCAAAATTATCGTTGGCGTGGAGATGTTTGACCCACGGTGCGGCTTGCTCGACAGCTTCCAGATAATCAAACTCCATATCATGGGCCGCGATATGCAAGTGAGCAATGTCCAACGTCATGGCGACGTGTGGATGATCAATGGCCTCGAGTTGCTGGACAATCGGTGGAATGTGCAGCCGTGCGTGATGTTTAGAGAGCGCCTCACGCGGTAAGTCGTGATCGGCTATCAACACATGTTCCCAGAGATGTGAGTCACCATTTTCCATACCAATGATCACACCGGCATCTTCTGCCATCGGAGCAAGTTTTCGTAGAGCATGAACTTCGTGCTGTGCCCCAATTGTCAACTCTTCATCACTGAGTAGCGTCTGTCGTACGCCGTGGTGAACTAAGTCCAGCGCCTGCAAACCGCTATGATAGACGAGTACATTTGCCTGTACAGCGCGACAAACTTCAATCTGCGCACGCATGATCTTTTGGCATAGCTCCCGCCGCGGGTCATAAGCCAAGTTGAGCCGATTGAGTCCGTGGATGGTGTAATGCAGGTCAAAATTGCCCAGCACACTCACAAAGTCAGCCAGGATTTTCTGACGCACCTCACCATTGACAATCATGGCCAGTGAGTGTGGATTCATCTCAACCAGCGTGTAACCCAGATCGGCAATGAAGCCGAGACCTTCTTCGAGCCGCTGAAAACGGTGTGGACCGGCTGGAATGCCGAATGAGATGTCAATATTTTTGATATTCATACGCTTATCACCAACCCATCAAACGCAACATCATATTCCCGCTCTTGGGCATGGTTGACGAGTGTTTCATGATCGGGATTGCTGTGATGTCCGATATGGGTTGCAAAAATTCGGGCATCCCCGGCAAGTAGATTCTCGACAGCCATGCGTTCTATTTGCCTGACAAACTGTCGGCTATTCATGTGACCACCACCGCGATCGGTTATGCCAAACGTGTGATCCATCACCACGACATTAAAGCGAAACTGTCGTTCTGCTAGATATCGCCACGTTTCTTCGGGCAAACCGCCTGTATCTGTCGCATAGAAGAGTGTGCGACCAGTCGTTTCGAGTACATAGAGCATTGCTTGGAGATCAGGCGCGTGGTTGGCTTTAACGCTCGATACGCGGTACGGACCCACATCGAGCTCCTGAAAAGGAGCAACTGGTTGAACAGTCAAGTTTAGTTGCTCCTTAACATTGGGAGAGAGTAACCCATCCGGTGGCAAGTTCTGACCAAAATGACGACCTGCTTTTTCGATGGCGCATTGAGAAGCGTACCAATACAATCGAGGTACGTCGAACACGCCACAGGCTGCACTTCTGGAGCCAAAGTGAGATGGGTCAAGATGGTCTTCATGTGGATGAGTTTGCAGACAGTATTGGATCGTTGCCAGCGAAAGTTCATGCTGTTGAGCAGCTGCCATCAGATCGGGTCCGATGTCAATCAAGAGAACATCATCGATCAGGACGGAGCAACGCTTGCGCAGATTGGGGCCACCTAGTTGGCGGGCGCGCTGGCAGTTATCACACTGACAGAAGGCGTTTGGATACCCTTCGGACGCTGATGTGCCGAGGAAAGTGAGTTTCAAAACGATCTAATCTCCTTTGATTGGCTTCCATTCATTGTGACATATCCAAATCTAGTTATAGTTTCAGCAGAATCAACGCTAAGGAATGAGCATTAAATGAGTTGAACAGTCATTCTCGAGTGAAACGAAGAATCGTGTTCAACTTATTTAATTCCGCCTCCTAATCTTTCTTCCGCTTTACATTCTTGTAGATAAACTCCGTCCGCTTGCATTTTGGACAAACATGTATGTCGAAGATCAAATGCTTTTCGATGTCAAAGAGGGCATCGAACAGACCGCGTTTATTTTCCTGAGATTCAAAGCGGTATTCGCTCAAGAATTGCATTTCAACATTGCAACGTAAACAATCCATCTTATCCTCCGATTTTTGGTGGCTATTGTACTAAAATTATACGTACTTGGATTCAATCACGAATCGTGGGCTGAAACCTGACAGGAAACACGCAACTCTCTGACATACATACAACTGGAGTTAGTCACGACCAATCATCTTTCCCACCCCCTGATGCGCGTTAGGCGCATTCATCAGATTGGCCGTTCATTCAGAATTGCTGCAAAGCGTTGTGCCGTATCTGCGACTGCCTGCAACTCATGCCAATATCGCTTTTGCAATTCGATGCCCATGACGGTACCAGGACGCAACGCCAGCGTCGGTAAAATGCCTGCCCAATCAATAGTGCCCCAGCCAGGAGGCATGTGCAGGTCACCCTCGCCAAAGGCCACTTGATCGCCTCCGTCACCTAGACGCATGGAGACGGGATTCCCACAGGAATCGTGGAGGTGTAGATGATGGACATATGGCGCAAAGAGTTGCACAGCTGCGGCATAGTCATACCCCAGATAGTTGGCCGCCACCCATCCGTGGCTAAAGTCGAGGCAACCACCAACGCTCGGATGATCGATGGCATCGATCTGTTCTGCCAACCGACGCATGTCACTGCCGTAGCAGACAGTTGTGGCGTGGGGGACCAGCCCCCAAATTTTCCATTGCCAGCCGTACGTTGTGACTTTGGGCAAAGTCGGCCAATTGACGCACTGTCTCTTGCTCTGACTTGAGCAACGCCGTTGCGCCATCATGCCAGGTGGCTGCCGGAACAACGCCTGCGTGAATAACCATGCTGGTTGCGCCAACAGCGGCACAAAATTCAATTGAGGCACGCGCCACGGCGATGTGGCGTTCCAGTCGAGGTGTATCCATTAAATTGATCGCGTGCGGTGCGTGAACGGCGATATCCAGTTGATGTTTTTCCAGAATTGCCTTCACCTGATCGACCCGCGGTTGATTGAGTTTGCCGTTGATGATCACGTCCAGACGGCGGGCTGTGAGTTCAACGGTGTCGCAACCCACCGCAACATACTTAGCCAGCATGTTGTCTAGTGCGTTCAGATCGCCGTCTGGCAAGGTTGTCGTGTTAAAGCCGATGTTGGTGATGATGGGTTGAAGCATCTCTGTTTCCTCTGTTTGGAAGATGGTATCGCCGTCTTCATCCGGCAGAATATGAGGATCGGTTCGGTCCGAATATCAAATCGGGCGCCTGAGCGATTGTCTGTTACTTGTCAAAGCGAGTGGAGCTGTTCGAAATTCACCGTTACCTGACCGATGTCGTCTGGGCGAGAAAGCTCATACATAAAGACGCCTGGATAATCGATTGCAGCCAACGCGTTCAAAACTCCAGGCCAGTCGATTGTACCACGGGTGGGTAAGAGGTGTTCATCTTTGGTTCCATGATTGTCATGGATGTGAACAGTGAATAGGTAGTCACCAGCCATGCGCAGAGCCTCTGTGGGGTCGCCATGTAGATTGCGGTGGCCCGTATCGATGCAGATGCCAAGATTGATCAGATCAATTTCCTCAACAAGCGTGAGAAGATTGGCAGGGTCGCTAAAGTAGCCGCTGGTTAAATTTTCGACAGCAATACGAACGTTGTGATCGGCAGCATAGCGAGCGATGGATTGCAAATTATTCACCAGGGCGGCGCGTTTCCACTCGTGTTCTGGATCCCCGACATCTGGCAGAGCAATGTCATGGGTCACCATGATGCCGCCGCCGATCAACTTGAATGCATCAATGGCCTGTCGATAGCGAGCAAGTAGATGCTGACGCTGTTCTGGTGTAGAAGCAGTCGGGTCGCAAATTGGATCGAGGTACATTAGATGGGCATGAAGTGTATAGACCTGCAAGGCCAAGTCATCTAGAGTTTGGCGCAATGTCCTGAAGGCAGTGTGATTCGTATAGTCAAATTTTGGGTGGTAATCGGTCAACTCCAAAATATCAATCCCACTCTCCTTCATTTCTTGAGCAATACAGCATCAAGTAGATCGTGTCGAAATGCAATGGTAGAGACACCTAGATTCATGTGAGTAGTGTCCGGAGTTGTTTCGGTAAGTTTCCTGTTTCCGTGATTTTCTGGCTCCAACAGCCACTTGATCCAGATCCAGCCAACAGCTCTTCTGGAGAGGTCTTGGGTAGGCAGTTAATGGGCCCATAGATTTTGGTGATGCACGCCACCATGTCATAATCTCCAACGCTCTGGGGCATCGAAGTTGGATTCCTCGCCGCCATCTTTCAGCCATTCTACACCATAGGTCAGCAAGCAAGAAATGAAACGGTCGTCAGCGCCGCCGATGAGCCATGCTGGTACACCCTCGTTGGCTTCAGAAATAGCCCGCGCATATTCGGGGAAATCGTCCCAGCTTGCGGGTGGTGTATCATAGCCCGCTTTGGCAATGGTCTCCACGTTCCAGAAGGTCGCAAATGCGCTAAAACTTTGGGTGAGGGCGTAGTTTTTGCCATCATAGATATCGAGCGTGTGGCGGCTGTACTGAAGGGGCAGGATGTCATCAATCTGCTCTTGGGTAAACCCATACTCAACATCGGCGATATAGCCATCCAATGGCATTAGGATGTCGCTAAAGACATAGTGGGTGATGTCATAATCGCCGCGCATGAGCGCGCCTGGCAAACCACCGCTGAAAGTGAGCAAGATGATTAAGGCTGGAATCACGTAGATCAACCTCGCCACCCGTTGCAGGTAATCATCTGGCAGTTGGTTAACCTTTCACCCCAGAAATCACAATGCCTCGCACAAAACGCTGCTGTGCAATGTAAAAGACAATCAGCATACGACACTCAGAGCTGCTTTGCTCATGGATATGAGAATGCGTGAGTAGATGGTGAACCAGCCTGCACGTCAATAATGAAAGCAGCCACAGTGTTACAAAGAGGTAGCCCGCAATGTCGTCGCGTAGCCGGGGAGAAATGTGCAGCCAAAATGACCGATTCTCTCTTGGTTGTATTCGGACCGATGCTTGTGCCATAAAGATCCTTTGCTCAAGAGGGAACAAACGTAGTACAATATTGAGATGAGTTCTATACTCTGTAGATAGGTGGGGATAACTGAGCGATCATTCCCCGATCCGATGAAGGCAAAACAATCATGTTAACTGGTGAAGCGTTAACCAACCACCTAACGAAAGAATTTACACAATCGCAGGCCACCTTGCTGTCCAAGGTCATTACGGACGCGTATACCGATCTGGTCAAGACAGGTGACTTCAACGAACTGAAAGAGATCGTACGCGATCTTGGGGCAGCCCAAACGCGTACTGAACTCCGCATGGACGAATTGGCTGAAGCCCAAAAGCGCACCGAGCAGCGCATGGACGAATTGGCTGAAGCCCAAAAGCGCACCGAGATAGCAATGGCTAGTCTAGCCGAAACCACGGAACGTATGAGTAAAGATCTTGCGGCTACCCGATCGGAGCTTGCTGGTCTGTCTAGCTCGTTTGGGTATGCGCTGGAAAATGAAGCCTATCGTTCACTGCCCCAATTCCTACAAGAAGAACATGGAATCACAGTCGACCGCCGTTTCATTCGCGAATATGTGCGTGACCGAGAGATTAACCTTCTGGCTGAAGCGCATCAAGATGGCGAACCGATCCTCATTGTTGGCGAAAGCAAAACTCGATTGGGGGCAGATGATTTTCGCCAACTGTTCGATAACATTGAAGCCGTGCGTCAAGCACAAGCAGATGGCGAACTGCCCAACTATCGCATTCTGCCCCTCCTCATCACCCACATGGCCCGTCCACAAGCACTTCGCCGGGCCGATCGTGAAGGCGTTATCGTGATTCAGAGCTTTGAATGGTAGGTCGACAAACCAGGTTTCTGTCAGAAACCTGGTTTGTCGCTACATAGGTTTGTTTAGAGATATCACAACTTTGTTGACAAAATACTAGGCTCGTCTAAGAAAATTGTGCGAACTGCTTTGTCGAGCGAAGGCAAAATGGAGCATTTGCGCAATGTCATCTGATGAGCGTCTACTATAGACAGAGCAATCCTAACCAAGAATATGCTCGACCGCCGCCGCTAAATCATCATAAACTTTTATCCCGTCTATCCCTCTTTCACCAAGCTCCTTCTCCGTTCGTAAACCATCGCCCGTTCTGACCAAAAGCGGTGTTGCACCGTAGGCCTGCGCGGTCTGCAAATCGCTAATACGATCGCCAACCATCCATGCTCCATTTGGAGCGAGCCCCAACAACGTTTCGGCTTGTTGTAAGAGTGCCGGTGATGGTTTTGCAAGCGATATATTCGCCAATGTAGGAGCTTTACCTGAATACTCGTTTTTCAAGCGAAAACTGATTCGCACAATTGAATTCCTCTCTGGCAAACGACAACTTGAGAAACGCTATGAATTGATTCCAGAATGCCATACTCAGTAGATCCAAATTTGGCGTTTTTGGCTATTTTCAGTCGAGATTGCAGGGATTTTGGAGTCATTTATTCAGATTTCGGTTACAGAAAACAACCTATTTCATATCTGAAAATCGCCCAAATCTAACGCAAAAACTAGATATCGACCGGCAAATTTGTATTTATGTCAACTGTTTAGCCAGAATTCTCTCTCAAAACCTGAAATTTGGATCTACTGATACTGGAAAAGCTTCGTTTTTCACTGAGGCTTTTAGGGTTCTAAACGTTCAGATCGAGTATGATGGTGCGCAACTTGAGAAGATTCCAGCTTCGGGACCACTGGTCTTTATTGCAAATCATCCTTTTGGAGTTTTAGATGGGATTTTTGGGGTGGTTCATTTTAGGCGGACAATTAGGTTTACATTTTTGCAAAGAGAAAAGATGTTTATATTTTCTACTTTGAGCCATGCTCAGGCAGAAAATGACCTCAATATAGATTTTTATCTATGTATCAAAAGTGTAAACCTAATTCTGAACCACCCCGGATTTTTCTCTCCTTTTTAGGTGCGACGAGTCGATCGAACTGGGGAGCGTTGATCTACTACAAATTCTGCGAAATCGAGCACCTCAACCCCTACTTTTTCCCCATCGGCTTTCAAGAAACGCATAACGCAGCCGAGCTGAACATCCAAGCCAAGCAGCGGGCGATTGATCTATTGAAAAATGGTGGCGCACTGATCATTTTTCCTGTGAGAATGACACGATTGCGGTCCACTTATATTGTTATATGGTATACTTCTACCATGCAAACGCCACTCCTCGCAACCAAACTCTACACGCCTATATCACACCCCACGGCGATTGTGCGACACGAATTATTGGCTCGACTCAGCAGTGGATTAACAGCCAGAGCCACATTGATCGTCGCACCAGCCGGCTTTGGTAAATCTACCTTAATCAGTCAGTGGGTCAATACATTGGAGTGTTCCGCCGCGTGGCTCACACTTGACGATGCGGATAATGAGCCGAGCCGTTTTTTGACTTACTTTATTGCAGCAATTCGAGAGGTCTATCCTCACTTGGGTGAACAAGCGTTGACCTTGCTTCATTCCTTGGAGCCACCTCCCATCGAGACCGTGTTAACGACATTGATCAATGAGTTGACGCAGCACTCAGAGTTGCTGTTGCTGGTGCTAGACGACTATCATCTGATCGACAAAGCAGCGGTTCACGAGATGCTCGACTTCTTGCTTGCACATGCACCGCCCCACCTCCACGTTGTCATTGCCTGCCGACAAGAGCCGCCTCTATCGCTTGCCCGTCTTCGCGTTCACGGCGAAGTGCAGGAGGTGACCATTGATGCTTTGCGCTTTTCCACAGCAGAGATATCCGCATTTTTCGATGCAACACTACATCTGTCACTTGAACCAGCCATTGTGACCATGCTCGAAGAGCGTACTGCCGGCTGGGCAGCCGTTCTCCGGTTGGCGAGTATGGTTTTACAATCTATCGGCGCAACGCCATCCGCAGAACAGATTGCTACCCACCTAACAAATTTCCGCGGTGATGATCGCCCCATTTTTGATTACTTGACAGCGGAAGTCTTTACCCAACTTTGTACAGAGCAGCAGTCTTTTCTCATCCAAACCGTCCTATTGGATCGACTCTGTGGTGAACTTTGTGATGCCGTGACTGCTGGAACCAATGGTCAACAAAAACTCGAAGCCTTGGCCAAAGAGAATCTTTTTCTCGTGCCGTTAGACAACGAGCGTCTCTGGTATCGCTACCACGGTCTCTTCGCCGATTTTCTGCGTCATCGTCTAGAGCAACTCGACCCGGACGAGATCAACACTCTACATCGTCGGGCCGCAACGTGGTATGCAGAGCATGATTTGCCTGAGGATGCCATTAATCATGCTCTGATTGCCCAAGATACTGAACGTGCAGCCCGACTCATTGAAGCCAATGCGATGCGAATGGCGCGTACGAATGATGTGGCTGCCCTCGTCAAGGGGCTCACTGCGCTGCCGCATTCCATGTGCGAAGCAAGTCCCATACTGGCTTTTGCCCAGGCTGGTATCGCACTGATCCAGGCCCAGTTTGAGCAAGCCGACCACTGGCTGAAGATCGCCGAACAGGCTCTGACACATTTGCCAACAGATGCAGCGTTGCCGCTTGATGCGGCAACAATTCAAGGATATCTGAACGCCATACGTTCAACTGTTGCCGTCAATTTCAGAGGACAAACTGAGGAGATTATCGCTGTCTCGCAGCGCGCTCTCATCAAGCTGCCATCAGATGAAACTTTTTTGCGGGGGGCTGTGGCGCTCAACCTTGGCGATGCCTATGTACGGCAGCATGAAGCGACCCTTGCGGAACAAGCTTTGGCCGAAGCAGTTGAGCTAACTTCGCAGGCAAACAGTCTCACATTGCAGTTGACCGCGCTGGGAAGCCAAGGTGCTTTGTACGAGAATTTGGGTCATTTGCCAAAAGCTGCTGCTATCTATCGGTGCGCCATTCGAAAAGGACAAGAATGGGGTAAGCGAACCAGCGAGAGCCATCCCGCAACGGGCAAGGCATACGCCAAATATTCACGAATACTCTATCAATGGAATCAGTTGGAAGAGGCGGAGGCCCATGCACGAGAAGCAGTTGCCTGTAGTCAACGCTGGGGTCATACTCGTCATATTATGGACGGCTATTTGGAACTGATCAAGGCTTTGTATGTGCAAGGGAAGCATGATGAGGTCGATCGTTTTTTTGCCTCAGCGCGCTTGCTTGCCAAAGAGACCTGGACGTCGGCAACTCAACAAGGTACACCGACCGATGCTGCGGATGAACTTTTGGCTGATGTTGAGCTATTGCAATGGCGCTTGTGGAACCATCAAGGGCGTCAACAAGATGTGGCGGATCAACTCTCTGCTCATGAATCAAGTGCTAGAACGACTGAAAGAACTGTCGCGTGCATTCGTCTAGCATTAGCCCAACAACAATGGACGATTGCTGAGACCCTACTAGCTCAATTGCAACAAAAGACCAACAAACGCATTCACTATATTGAGCAAATTGAGCTTCTCCTCCTGCGGGCGCAACTCTACCATCATCAAAACAAACTAAATCAGGCACTTCGCGCCTTGCATGACGCTTTCGTGATGGGCGAATCAAGTGGATATTTCCGAGTTTTTCTGGACGAAGGCCCGCCGATTTTATACCTGCTGCAAATGATAATTGGTCAAGAAAATACCCCACCCTATGTACATACCCTGTTAAATTCATTTACAACCATGCACGCAACATCGAATGTATCCACTCCCACGCAAATGACACCCCTCACAAGTCCGGGACACCCAGCCCCATTGGCCGAATCGCTCAGTGCACGCGAACTCGATGTTTTACGCTTGATGGCTGACGATCTAACTTATCAGGCGATTGGGGATCGGCTGTTCATTAGTTTAAATACTGTGCGCGCCCACGCCAAACATATCTATGGCAAGCTCAACGTCAATCGGCGCAATCAAGCAGTGCAGCGTGCCCAAGAACTGGGTTTGCTATAACAGAAATCACATTCTCTATCACATTCACAATTACATCATCATGTGATTCCTCGGACCTTTGCCCCTGCTATACTCATACACAATTCAGGGTGGTACATGTAGGCATAAATTGCTAGACACAGTAGATCCAAATTTGGCGTTTTTGGCTATTTTCAGTCGAGATTGCAGGGATTTTAGAGTCATTTATTCAGATTTCGGTTACAGAAAACGGGGTGGTTCAGAATTAGGTTTACACTTTTGATACATAGACAAAAATCTATATGAGGTCATTTTCTGCCTGAGCATGGCTCAAATTAGAAAATATAAACATCTTTTCTCTTTGCAAAAATGTAAACCTAATTGTCCGCCTAAAATGAACCACCCCCAAATTTAACGCAAAAACTAGATATCGACCGGCAAATTTGTATTTATGTCAACTGTTTAGCCAGAATTCTCTCTCAAAACCTGAAATTTGGATCTACTGAGACAGATTTGCACCCTATCGCATCATTAAACAAGAGAGGAGCAGGAAATGGTCGCCACACAAAGGATGACAATCGAAAGCACGCACGCTGACGAACAGACGCGTTCGCGGTTTGCATATATCGACAATTTGCGGGTCTATTTGACCGTGCTGGTGATTCTGCACCATGCCGCTATCGCCTATGGTGGCGCAGGTGACTGGGGTGTACAAGATGTTGTAACCGATGAGATCAGCCCGATTCTGTTGTCCATCTTCAATGCAGTCAATCAAGCGTACTTTACACCGGCATCATTCGAGCGCAAAGGAACAAGACAGTTTCTGACTGACCGTCTTGTGCGGTTGGGCATCCCTCTTTTGGTCTACATAATCGTTGTACGCAATCTCAACGAATATCTGCTAGATGTTTTTTATCGCGACGTGCCGTTTCAGTTTCGTCTTGGGTATGCACCAGGACATCTCTGGTTCTTGCAGGCATTGCTTGTTTTTGCCGTGGGGTATCTACTGGTTCGAACACTGATGGACCAGCGTGTCGCTCACGAATCCGAGCCTCGTCAAAGTCAACTACCTATGCAGAAGCAAAGATATGCGAATCGTCCGGTTCTGTCAGACCGAATGCTGTGGAGTTGGATTGGTGTGCTGACAGTTCTCACTTTTGCCGTGCGTCTGCGCTTTCCAGTGGGCGTTTGGTTTGCTGGTGTGCAGCCCGGACACTTTGTACATTATATCATTGCGTTTGTGATCGGTACCGTTGCTTGGCGCAATGATTGGTTCACGGCCATATCATTCACACAGGCGCGGCGTTGGGGTATTGGGGCATTACTGGCACTGCCACTCTTCGTGCTGTTGGCGGTGGCTGCAGGTGTTTTAGCAGATGCCTCAAACTTGACGAATGTGATGGGTGGTTGGCATTGGGCAGCCTTTGGCTATGCGCTGTGGGAATCTTTTGTAATGATAGCGATGCTAATCGTGCTGCTCTACCTCTTCCGCACATGCTTTAATCGGAGCAACCCATTGTTGCAGATGATGGCAGCGAATGCCTATACGGTCTACATTATTCACGCAACTGTTCTCTATGCGGTGAATATAGGCTTGTTATCAGTCGCATGGCCATCGATTCTGAAATTCTTTGTTGCGGGGGCGATCACGGTATCAGTCTGCTTTTTGCTCAGCATTCTCATCCGCCGTTTGCCTGGAGCAACCAAGGTGCTAGGATGATGCCGTATCTTTACCAAAAAGACGGCCAAACTGTAGGTCACTTCTCTGAAGTGACAAGTATCAAGAACCCCAGATCTTCACACGAAAGGCGTCGTACTCTTGACACTTGTCCCCCAGAGACGGGACTACAATTCTGAATTACCCCATAGAATCTGCAAAAATCCGCTGGATCCGTCTCGTTCGCGTTCTATGGGAGGGAAAGGGAAGGACAAAAATGGAACAATTTTTGAGGGCAAACAACATCCATAAGCAATATGGCGAGGCCACTGCACTAGACAACGCCACCATAACTCTTCACCAAGGCGAGATTCTGGCCTTGCTTGGCCCCAATGGCGCGGGCAAGACAACGCTAATTAAGATTCTGGCAACTTTGTTGACAAAAGACAATGGTCAGGTCAATGTCATGGGTTACGATCTGGATCACCACCCCACTGAGGTACGTCATCTTTTTGGCTACGTGGGGCAAGATACGGAACGATCCGCCTACGCGCGCCTGACTGTGCGTGAGAATTTGCACTTCTTTGGCGCACTGCGCGGGATGAGCAGAGGTGTGATTAATCAGCAAATCGAGAAGCTGGCCCAAACTTTCGACTTTGAACCTCAATTGGGCAAACTGTTTGTGCAGTTATCCGGGGGACAAAAGCAGACCGTTGTGATTATGCGGGCACTTCTGCATAACCCGCCGATCATCTATCTGGATGAGCCAACCAAGGGGCTCGACCCGCTGATTGCCCAGAATATCCGCTCCTTTTTGCGCTCATATGTCCATCAAGAAGGCAAGGCAATGCTGTTGACATCGCACATACTCTCTGAAGTCGATGAGCTTGCGAGTCGGGTTGCTTTGATTCATCGTGGAAGAATTCCAGTTGAAGGAACGCCAGAGAGTCTGAAAGGAGAGATGGGCTTTGGTGATCTGATAGAGATTGAGAAAACCCATTTACCGTTCGCAACCCAGGAACGTCTGTGTACATTGGACGCTGTTCTCTCGACTTTAGAGCGTTCCGAGAGGTGGCTTTTGTTGGCCGTCATCGATCCGCTGGACGGACTGGAAGCGATTATCCACGTACTGCGCCAAGATAAAGTGCGGGCGCGCTTGCGTCAACGGTCAGTTTCGTTGGAAGACGCCTTTATTCATCACATCGGTGCGCTTGATGAAGCGCTTGAGTAGAATGAAACGCTTTTTATCAGATTCTCGCTCACAAAAAAGGGAGCCATGATGCAAATCGCTACTGCTGAGACACCGTTGTCGTTGAAACAAGAAGAGCGGCGTCTTCAGAGCCTCTCCATTACACCTTCGCCCTGGCTGGTCGTGATCAGCACCGTCATCAAAGATTTACAGATTGCGCGACGGTATCTGCCCAATCTGGTCGGTACATTTGTCGAGTTGGGCATTCGGCTGGCCTTCTTTTTTCTTTTGACAAGCGTCGCCACGATGGATGGTGATACCGATCTAGGGGTACATCTGAGCGGTTCCAATCTATTTATTTTTATACAAGGGGCTTTGCTCCTCTTTGTCTTTATTCGCGCCACTTTGAACGGTCCGCTGGAGGCGATTACCAACGATTTGTACAACGGAACATTGGAATACTTGTACAGCAATCCCACCTCACGTTATGCCTATTATGTAGGAACTGTTATCGCTAAAATCGTCGTGGGCAGTATTGTCTTTCTGCCCCTTTATCTCTTTTTGGTACTTTATGCCCAGACCAGCCTCGTTAACGTAGGCATGATGCTGCTGGCGAGCCTTTTTGTGTTGGTTGCATTGACCGCAATGGGGATCTTGATTGCTCTGTTGGCATTGCTTTGGCGGCAAGTGGGTGCGTTGGTTGCTGTTTTATCCATTCTCTTTGAGATGCTAAGCGGGGCCTACATCCCGCTCAGTGTATATCCCAAAGCGGCCCAGGTGGTTGCCTATTTCCTGCCTTACACCTGGGGGTATGATCTGATTCGCTACTATAGCTTTAACGGCGCATGGAAGCCGATTTTGCCGATCTGGCAGGAGTGGATCGTGTTGCTGTTCTTTGCCGTGGTCTTTACGTTGCTGTCACGGTATTTGTTGGTGCAAGCTGAGATAAAAGCGAAGCAGCGCGGGTTGCATGTAATATAACAGTACATTTATGGCTCTACGCGAGATAGTGTACTTGACAACGTAGTCCGTGATACGTGGTGCGTACTGGATCGCTTGACGCACCACGTATCACGTACCACCAATTCATCGCTTGTACACTTTGTCGCGAAGACCCACATTTATTAACAATTCGTAAATTCAGAAATTCATATGCGTATTTGAAAATATGCTAAAATCTATCCCAACATTCAGCATCATTTTCAAATACGAGGAAAGTTATCGATGGCTCAATCCGCCGTTGAAGAAATTGAAGCCAAATATCGCATTACCAACAAACGTCTTGCGTCCCGGCTGCGCACACGCAAAACGCTTGGCAATCGCTATCAGCTGGGACCATCGATCCAGTCAAAGGTGACTGATGTGTACATGGATACGAAGGATGCACGCTTATTGCGGTTAGGCTATACATTGCGTCTTCGGCAAAAGAATGATAAACAATTGGTTACGCTCAAATCGCTCCACAACGACTCCCCAATTGTCGATAACGGAGAGACGGCGATTCACCAGCGTTATGACCTTATTTTTGCGCAACGGGAAGGGAATTCTATTCGTTGACGCAATAAGAGCCTGATTCTATTCGATCAAATTCGTCAAAATGCCGAAAAAAGGATAGCCTCAAAGAAATTCATTAGAGATACCCGATCCAAGGAGGCATTCATGGCAATAGAATTCGGACTAACGAACGAGATCAGCAATACTCAGTATGCACCATTAGCTGCGTTGCTGGCACACTACCATCAAGAGAAAGTGCTAACTGCGTTGAAGAAGATCGAAATACCGGTCAAAACGTATGAATATACACCAGCAAGTAAGTTGGAACAGGTGCTGGTTAGCATATTATGTGGTTGCGCAACGCTGACTGAGTTCAATACAAAGGTCAGACCAGAAAGACTCCTTGCGAAATTTATGGGATGGAGCAGCTTAGTGAGCAATCAAATATGTCTCGTACATTAGACGCCCTAACTCTAATGAATATCGGTAGAGTGCGGTCAGCGAAATCTGCAAGCCTCTAAGCCAAATACACAACCACGATTGGCGAGGGTTCTTGTGGTTAGACTTTGACCTATCCGGATTACCATGCGGCAAAAAAGGCACAGAAAAGTCAAAAAGGCTATTTTAGCGGCAAAAAAACGCAACGGGACGCCAATTGGTCCGTGTAAGTTCGGTTAAATACCATGAAACGGTTTGGTCAGACCTCTATCCAGGGAGTCAGCATACAGCTCCATCGTTTCAGCCAGCCGTGCTTGCCACGGAAAGTTCATTAGAGTTAGACGAGAAAAAACGCGAGCGAGTCGTCTGGCGCACCGATGGCGGTGCAGGTAGTGAAGAAAATATTCGGTGGCTGCTCAACCGCAACTATCAATTTATGATGAAGGGCAACTCCAACCGTCGTGCCCATCTGTGGGCGCAACAGGTGACTCGATGGGATCCTTGCGGTGACGTCTTTCTGGCTGAAATTCCATCCCCTATCAAGTTTAATCGCCCTGTACGCATTTTTCTCAAAAAAAAGAGTGAAAAACGAGCAAATTTGTGTCAGTTACTACATTTCGACCATCAAATTGCCATCCAAGCGTCACTTCATTTCATATTATGACAATCGAGGTGCGGCTGAAATCGAACAATTCCGTAATGATAAAATGGGGTTACACTTAGCTTCTCGTCGCAAGACCCTATTTCTAGCTCAAAAATCTCTTATCCTTTTGGCTGATTTGGCGCATAATTTGATAGGCCATTTCCATCAGCAAGCTCTCGTGGATACTAGATTTGAACCTTTCCGGCAGAAACGAATTGTTCGAGATCTATTACAAATACCTGGTTTTCTCTCTTTTCAGAACGGCTCACTTTCACGGATTGACCTGCTAAGTTCACATCCTTATTCTCGTGACCTTCTGATTTGCTTGAAATCCTATCTAGAGGCCGATTAGAAACCCCCTCTAGTTGCATGAACGAATAGAATCACGCTCTCGTTGCGCAAAAATAAGGTATGAGTTAGAAGAACCTTTTCAGAATGTCCCAAAGATGCTAAAATTGGGCAAACCTCTTAAAGTTAGTCTCTTGCCAGAGAACATCTGCATGGCCGTGACAGATATTGCGGGCAAAAAGTTAAAGGTATCTCCACTCTTTACCATCAAACAGACCCGGCATGAACGATTCGTTTCATCGAGCCATACTGGAAAAGGAACGCCTGGTGAAACGAGTGAAGAGATAGACCAAACGGGTCAGAAAGAATCGTCATCGGATGTAGTGGCACTATCGATTGATGAAGTTGCCATCTATGAAGGGGCTGTTCGCCTCGCAGATGAAACCAAGTGGGTTGACGACTTTTTTGAGTTGGAAGCCGAGCTTCTGCCAGGCCACGACATAGAGGAGTTGGTGCCGCTTGCTCAGCTTTTGACCGAACTGGACGGGTTGACTCCAGAGAAAGACAGCAAATTTATCCATGCCTTGGCCGTCATCAGTCAAACGATGCCAGAGGGAAGCTGCATGGGGACCGATGCCAAACAGCCTGCGAAAACGCGTGGGATTCAAATCACAACCCATATTGCTGAAGCGTACCGCCTGATATGGCGAGAGCAGTTTACGCAAATGTTGCTCACAGAATCAGGTGTCCGACGCGATGATGATATTGAACACGTGCATGAGATGCGCGTTGCCATTCGGCGGATGCGGGCTGCCTACTTGCTCTTTGGTCGCTTTTTTACCGCCGAAACGATCAACCCCCTAGTGAAAAACCTCAGACGGACAGCCAAAGCTCTTGGCCACGTCCGTGATCTGGATGTGGCCTTGGACAAACTAGCTCGCTACAGCAAACGTCTCGGTAAGGATGAGCAGGCAGATCTGCAGCCGCTTGCTGAGCACTGGCAGCACCAGCGCACTCAATGTATACCCGAATTGTTAACATGGCTAGACAGTGGAGAGTATCGTCGTTTTCTGACCAAGCTATCCGAGTTCTGTAAGACACCCGGACAGGGGATCAAGCAACGTTATGCGTCTGTGAGCCAACCACCAGAAGCAACGCAGGTGCGCCATGTGTTTCCTTTGATGTTACTAGACCGCTTTCTAGCAGTACGGAAATATGAAGCTCTCTTTGATATCAGTCGCACTGCTGAAGAGCCGTTCATTGAGATTGATACGCTACATGCGCTGCGTATTGAGGTGAAGTATTTGCGTTATGGTCTGGAGTTTGCATCGACCCTACTTGGTGAAGAGGGGCCACACTTTGTCCAACAGCTGAAAAAGCTACAAAACCTGTTGGGTGATCTGAATGATGCGAGTGTCGCCAGGGACATGCTCCTGGCGCTGCCTAAAAAGGTGCAGACAAAAGCCGTGAAGACCTACATCAAAAGACAAGATAAGGTGATTCGCAAAATCGAACAGCAAGCGGATAGTACTTTGCGTACGTTTTTAGCTGACGAGAATCGAGCCCGTCTTGGAACCATGATCGGGCGCATTTAGTAGGCTAATCAGGCTCAGTCGATCCAAAATGTGTCTTGTGTTCGCGGAGAGAGCATTCTCTATTACACGCAGTAGACATAATCCTGCACTTCTCAGTCAAAACAGACTCGAGCGTGCCAAATGGTCCGAGATTCTCTACTGCGTCTTTTTTCGCCATTTGAACGCTCTACCTCTGAGAAATCCTACTGCGTGTAATCTCTAACGCCTGTCCCGCGAGAATTTGGATCGACTGAATCTATTAAGAGCTGGATCTGGAACGCTCACGGCATATCCGAAAATGAAAAGCGCATTCGATGTTACGACACCGGATGCGCTTTTCATTTTGTGATCGCCCAGACACATCCATATGTGGTAAAATGACCAATTGTAAATCCGAAGCCCCAATTTTGGTATTAGAACAATGACAATCAATCAGGTCTCTAAGATTCAGATCGGCAAGGGTCTTGGCGACGTTGCCGAAATAACGCTGCGCTTTTTCCGTCAGATTGGTGTCGAATCTGTGGGAATGCCGACACGTTATGTCACGAAATCTGGCACAGTACCGACCACTCGTCCCTTAGTTCCACCAGCGCAGATGGGTCCAGCAGGTTCACAACCGAAAGTATGGGATGAAGAAGAACTGCGTCAGATTCGGCAGCGTATCGAGTCCTTTGACTTGGTTCCCACCATGGCGGCTTTGCCTCTCTCGGCCAATATTTTACTGGGACGTCCAGAGCGTGAACGGGATCTGGAGGTAGTCAAAGCCTGTATCGAAGTAGCTGGCAAAGTTGGACTCAAAGTGCTCACATATACGTTCACCGCTCTGAGAGCATCAGAAGGCTACGGCGCACAGATGGGAGGTGGACGCGGTGGGGCAAATTTGCGTGATTTTGATTATGATCGCATTCATAATCTGCCATCCCTGCCATCCGTCGGTGAGCATTCACTTGACGCCATGTGGGAGCGAATTAGCCATTTTCTGCATGAAGTGATTCCGACTGCTGAAGCAGCGGGGGTGCGGCTTGCGTGTCATCCCAACGATCCACCCATTCCGATCTATCGTGGCGTTGCCCAGCCCGTGGCCGATCTTGCCGGTCTCAGGCAATTGATCGAGATTATCGATAGCCCCGCCAACTCAATCTACTTTGATACAGGTGTCACTACTGAGCTGGGTGAGAATGCGGTCGATGCAATCTACTACTTTGGTCGTCGCGATCGCATTGGAACAGTACACTTTCGCAATGTACGAGTTGAAACACCTTACTACAAATATGTCGAGACGTTTCACGATGATGGTGAGTGCAACATGCTGGCTTGTATGAAAGCATTTCACGATGTCGGCTACGACGGTCTAATCGACCCCGATCACACCCCTGGCATCAGCGGCGACACAGCGGATTCGCGCATTGGATGGGCCTTTGCGATTGGACAGATGATTGCATTGCGGGCTGCGGCAGCTGCTGGGGTGTGATATAGTTTACTACCATGATTGACTTTGCAAGTGAGTCGTGTTATGTTTCATTCATTATCCCAATCCCTATTCCCCAATCCCTATTCCCCAACACAACGAAAGGCAAACATCAATGTATGGAAATCGCGTGAAGAAAAAGCTGGCGGCAGGTGACATCGCCATTGCACTTGGTGGACATAGTGTCAGTGGTGATACGATTGACTTTTGTGGCCCATTGGGCTTTGATGGTTATTGGATCGAGGGTGAACATGGGCCCGTTACCTGGGACCGCATCGGGGATCTCTCGCGAGCTTGTGATCTCTGGAATATGGCCTCCATTATGCGCATTCATAGCCACGAAGCAGGCGTGATTACGCGTGTCCTGGACTTGGGCGTTAGTGGTATTGTGGTTCCTCACGTGAACACCAAAGCGCAAGCGCAACATGTTGCCGATTCGGCGCGCTTTGCGCCACTTGGTAAGCGCGGCATGTATTCGGGACGGCGCGCCTATGGCAGTAGCGACTTTTTCGAACGGGCCAATGATGAAATCTTAGTCGTCGTACTGATAGAAGAGGTCGAGGCGGTAGAGAATCTGGATGAAATTCTCACGGTAGATCAGATTGATGTCTTCTTTGTGGCACCCAGCGATTTGGCCCAGAGCATGGGGCATGTTGGGCAGCCCTATCATCCTGAGGTTCAGAAGGTTGTTGAATCAACCCTCGAACGGATCGCAGCTGCCGGACGAATTCCAGGCGCCATGGGTATCGAGGACAGGGTCAAGGGATATATGAAACGGGGCGCTCGCTTTTTCTTAACTAGCTATAATACTTGGATTGCTGACCGTGCAAAGCAATATCTAGAGACAGTCAACTCATCAAAGGGGGACATATCATGAAGGTTTTTACTGCTTCGGCAAACATCAATGCACCTGCTGAGGCGATTTGGTCAATACTCATAGACGCTCCAAATTATCCAGAATGGGATCCGAGCGTTATCCGAATTGAGGGAACGATTGGCCTGAATAACAAGATAACGGCCTACACCAAGCTAAGTCCCGATCGCGCTTTTCCAGTAACAGTGACTGGGTTTGTACCCAATCAGAGCATGACTTGGTCTGGCGGTATGCCTCTTGGGCTGTTCAAGGGAGTTCGTACATTTACACTCAATCATGTAGAAACGAGCGTGGTTAATTTTGTGGTGCGAGAAGAGTTCAGCGGTCTTCTATTGCCCATCATGGGTCGTTCGCTCCCCGATTTGACGCAGACTTTTGAAGATTTTGTCGCAGGACTCAAAGAGCGGGCGGAGGGGGCCTGACGCGCGTCAGTCATCGGATGAGCACGCACGTTGAGGCTTCTTTTGCAACCTCTCGGAGAAAATTATGTCAAACCAAACGATCCGGTGTCTTACTGTTGGGTGGGGCGGCATTAGCAACCACATGGCGCAGCTACTTCTGAAATTGCCGTGGTATGAAACAGCCGGTGTTGTGGATGTGCGAGGTGAAGCACTGGCACGTGCGCAAGAAACGTTGGGCATTTCGGCGGATGTTACGTTCAAACATCTGAATGAAGCATTGAAAAAGGTTGCGCCCGATGCAGTATTGATCAACACACCTTCCGAACTGCACTATGAGCAAGCAAAAGAATCCCTTCGGGCCGGTGCGCATACATTGGTGGCCAAGCCAATTACAAATAGTTTTGAAGATGCTGTAGAACTGGTCAAGTTGGCAGAAGATGTCGAACCGACTCTGAGTGTTGGTCAGCAGGTACGTTACAACCGCCACTATCAAGTGGTCGCCCAATTTGTCCACTCTGGGCAGCTTGGGCGACCTGAAGGAGCTTGGTTTATGAACAGCAAGCCCCGACCAAATGCGCTCAATTTGGCCCGCATGAAACAACCCGCCCTCTATGAAACTTCTTGTCATCATTTCGATTCGTTTCTGGCTGTCTTTGATGGATATGAGCCAGAGTGGATCTCCTGCGACGGCTTTATTCCCTCTTGGTCGCCCTATGTTGGACCATGCATGATTAATGCATTGATTCGCTTCAGCGGTGGGCTACATTTGGCCTATCATGGGGGATTCTCGGCTCAATCCAGTATGTATGAATTCCGTATTGAAGGGATGAAGGGAGCCCTGCGCTGCCACGGTCTTCACATGTCAAAAGATACGATGAGCTATCAATTTGCGCCCGCATTGGGCCAGTTTGAAGAAGCGGCAATCGATAACGATGTGCCGCTCCAAACACCGTTTCTACCCTTCTTTGATATCTGGCAGAACTATATGGCTGGAGGGGAAGAACCACCCTTTAGCGGACGCAACAATTTGAAAGTTTTTGCAATGCTCAGTGCGGCAATTGATTCGATCGAGACCGGTCAGCCAGTTGAAATTGCCGGAAATCCGCGGTATCGAGAGGCTTTTCTTAGACTCAGTAGATCCAAATTTCAGGTTTTGAGAGAGAATTCTGGCTAAACAGTTGACATAAATACAAATTTGCCGGTCGATATCTAGTTTTTGCGTTAGATTTGGGCGATTTTCAGATATGAAATAGGTTGTTTTCTGTAACCGAAATCTGAATAAATGACTCCAAAATCCCTGCAATCTCGACTGAAAATCGCCAAAAACGCCAAATTTGGATCTACTGAGTCTCTATAAATTCGTCCCAAGAGGGTCGATCGACGTTCGTCTTCTTTACTCTCTTTTGGCGTGACAGGTTGTTTTGCCTGCCTATTCGATTCTTTTTTCCGGGGGGCTATCTTTTTGGCTGGCTTTACAGGGGGATTGGATGGACTGAGTTCGGAGCTTGTTTCGCTCTTTTGATTGCTTTCAACGTAGGGCTCGACCAATGAGATCAGCTGAGTGCGAGCAGAGTTAAATAGCGATGTGTCACCCTCAAAATCACGCAGATGATCAGAATGTTCTCGCTCAATCGCATAGACATATTCACGCATGCGTTCACGAAATCCACGCGGTTTGACACCCGTTGTTACGATGGCAATATAGACTTGCTGGGCAGGTTCGATCATAATATGTTGCGAACCATACCGCACCTCACCTAACTGATCACCCTCTGCTCGCCTATCATCATCCCGCCCAAACGCATCTTGAACAAAATCCTGGATAGCTGTTAACATGCCTCCAATAATCTCAGAGTCTGGATCGACTTCAGACTCCGACGACGCTCCGATTTCGTAATGGGCAAGAAGAATCCCCGTTTCCTGATGGATCAAGAAGATTTCTTGGATGTCAAACGGCAAGGCCTCACGGAGAATGAATTCTGCATCCGAGACGCCTTTTGTCTTCGCCTGGATCCGCTGTCGGATCGTACGCAGACTGAAGGTGTTACGCATTTGTTGATCGATCTTGCGCGTTAGATCTTGGATTGCTTCTGAAACAGAACGTCGTACAAGTTGGAGGGTAATTGGGTAAAGCGCTTCGACCATCTCGTCTTGAGATTCACTAACGCTTGATTGAATGGTGTCTGCAATAATTGGATTGAGTACGGCCACCATTTCATCTTTTGATTCGCTAATATTGCGACGAATGGTGTCTGCAATAATGGGTTTGAAGACATTGGCCATCTCATCTTGCGAGTCTGCAATGGTTGCCCGGATCGAATCAGCAATAATAGGCGTCACTGTGTCAATCAACGCCTGTTCATCATTGATCTGATTTTCTAAGAGTTTGAGGGTTTGTTTTGATTTTTCAAGATCTGCTTCTAACTGCTCGACAAGCTCTCGGTAGGGTGCCAGCAAAATGTCGCGTAAAATAGCCAATGCCTGCTCGTCGTCCGAGAGCACTTGATCATCGCGATCTTCCGATCCAATGGGAACAAGTCCATTGGCCGTTTCCAAAGGCTGATCTCCTTGATCCAATCTCAAGGATTGGTCTGAGTCTTGAACCACAACACTCTACCTACTCCAGATTTTATTCAAATCCCTACTCTAATTCCTTTGTCAACTCGTCAAGCAAATCCACCGCCTCTTGTTCAGGGCTGCTGTGACTCAAGTTTGACCCAAGTTGAATGAGGAGTGTACTTAATGTTTCGCGGTCCATTTTTAGGTGGTCGAGTCTCTGCATTGTTTCGCGCAACTCCTGACGAACAGATGCCTCTGTCTGTCGCAAAGCTTGACGCAGCTCCTGACGTTCTTGGCTTGCACGTTCATCGACAATCTCCACCTGTTGTGTCAGCCGCGAATCCACTTCTTTCAGCTGGGTTGTTTGATGTTGTTCCTGCTCGCGCAGTGTATCCATCAACGTCTTGTGTTGTTTGCGCATCTCATCGGACAACTTGGTCAAGTTGTTTTCCAGACGAGACAGATCCTGACTGAGTGTACTAAATTTTTGTCCATATTCTTCGATCTGTTGCCCAAAGATTAGGTCACGGATCCGGTCAAGCTTCGCCCCTGGCGCAATGCCTGCTAGATTGACATCTGGTTCTTTCGCTTTTTTTGCACTCATATGATACATCTCCTTGAAGAGTATGTTTTTAAAATAGTTTGTTCAGTATACTCAGTAGATCCAAATTTGGCGTTTTTGGCGATTTTCAGTCGAGATTGCAGGGATTTTGGAGTCATTTATTCAGATTTCGGTTACAGAAAACAACCTATTTCATATCTGAAAATCGCCCAAATCTAACGCAAAAACTAGATATCGACCGGCAAATTTGTATTTATGTCAACTGTTTAGCCAGAATTCTCTCTCAAAACCTGAAATTTGGATCTACTGAGTCTGTATCTCGTGTGACATCGTCAACTGTCTTGAAAAAACCGACAAATTAGGCTTCCGCCTAACTCCCAACATCACACTGTTAAATTGCATCCAGTCCATCCGAGACATATAATTCAGTCGTCATCTATCTGGTCTTATCAAGGGTGGTATACCACAAATTGTGTGAATAGCATTTGGCTTCTCAACGGCAAAGCGCATTTACATGCAATATCGTAGACCGCAATTGTGTCATTCCGCTCACGTAGTGGGTGCGAAGCACCAACGAAGTGAAGAATCTATCGGTTGCGGTCTACTGAATATGGATATCACCTTTATGGAACATACAGAGTACTGCCATACATGACAACAAAGTAACCTGCTCTACCCGACTGAAAAGGTCTAAGTTTACTGTCTTTTGGGGCGAGTACGGTATAAAACGAAGAGAGGAACGTATGTTAAAAACGCATAATTGCGGTGAGTTGACGGTTGCTCACGCTGCTGAAATGGTTCATCTAGCAGGTTGGGTCAACCGCCGACGTGATCATGGTGGACTTATTTTTATCGATCTCCGTGACCGATTTGGCATTACACAAATCACAATTGATCCGGAAACAAACGAGGCAAGCAAAGCTGCCCACGAAGTTGCGTCACAGGCACGTAATGAATATGTATTGCATGTACGTGGAACTGTTCGCAAACGGCCAGCAGGGTTTGAGAATCCCAATTTGGCTACAGGTGAGATCGAAGTGATTGCGGATGAGGTTACGATTCTAAACCCGGCCCAGACCCCTCCATTCTACATCAGCAATGGGACGGAAGACGTGGATGAAGCATTACGCCTACGGTATCGCTACCTGGATTTGCGCCGTGAACGCATGGCTCAGAATTTGATCCTACGCCACACAATTGTTCGCTTTATTCGCGAATTTCTTTCTGAACGAGATTTCCTCGAGATCGAAACCCCCATTTTGTTAAAAAGTACACCCGAAGGGGCGCGGGATTTTATTGTCCCAAGTCGTTTGCATCCCCACGAATTCTATGCCCTACCGCAAAGCCCCCAACAGTTGAAGCAGCTCTTGATGGTCGCCGGTATGGAGCGTTATTTCCAGATCGCGCGTTGCTTTCGTGATGAAGATCTGCGCGCTGATCGACAACCAGAGTTTACCCAGCTCGATCTTGAGATGAGCTTTGTCGAAGCGGAAGATATTCGCAACCTAATTGAGGGAATGTTGTTAGAGCTGTCATCTACAATTAGCGAAAAGCCCATCCTCAAGACACCATTTCCCATCTTGAGCTATGCCGAAGCAATGGATCAATATGGAGTGGATCGACCCGACCTCCGTTTTGACCTGAAACTCTTTCAACTAAGCGAGTTGGTTCGTGACAGCAAATTTGGCGTTTTCAAAAATGCAGTTGCAGGTGGTGGTCAGGCGAAAGGTATTGTTTATCCAGGTGGAGCTGAGATGACCCGCCGCGAGATCGATGAGTTAACCGATTTTGTCAAAAGATATGGAGCGAAGGGTTTGGCTTGGATTGGCGTGACGGACGAGGCTGATAGTGATGGCAACTATGGTCCGGATGCACAGCGGAGCCAAATCACAAAGTTTTTATCACAGGATGAAATCAACGGCATTATCGGAGCGAGTGGCGCACAGACAGGCGACTTGATTCTCATTGTGGCGGACAAGCCTGATGTGGTTGCCCAAAGCCTGGGCAGCCTTCGCTTGGAAATTGCCGAACGGACAGGGATGATCGATGAGAATTTACTGGCATTCTGTTGGGTAACGGACTTTCCACTGCTAGAATACAACGATGATCTGGCGCGATGGCAAGCTGTTCATCATCCATTCACCAGTGCACGTGATGAGGATTGGGCACGATTGGAAAATGATCCTGGATCAGTGCTCGCCAAGGCGTACGACGTCGTGCTCAACGGTTGGGAAATTGGTGGAGGGAGCATTCGTATTCATAGAAGCGAACAACAGAATCGGCTTTTTGCTGTACTTGGGCTAGACTCAAACGAAGTGCAGCACCAATTTGGGCATTTATTGGAAGCATTTCAGTATGGTGCCCCTCCGCATGGAGGCATCGCTCTTGGCATTGATCGCCTCGTTGCCCTCTTTGCCGAAGCCACCAGCATTCGCGAAGTGATTGCTTTCCCCAAGACAGCCGCGGGGACAGATTTGATGGTCAGTGCACCTGACCCTGTGGAGGAAAAGCAATTAGATGAGTTGCACATTCGTTTGAAAGGGGAAAAGCTATAGGCCCCTGTGGGGGAGTGATTCTTTTGCGTCCCCTTCGCTTAAAATACCCCTTGAACAACATCGCAGCCTATGTTATAGTAGAGATAACTCTACAGATTTCGTGATTGAGCAGCACACAGGTCGAGCCAACACCAGACAAACGGGAGCTTGGCAACGTGGTGTGGATGCAATAGCCTGGCAGCAGGCAAAGCGGAAGCACCCAGTCGGCGCCCACCTGCTTACGCAGGTTCGAACCTACTGCTCACACGATTCTGTGGAGTATTTTTATTGAGAAATAACATGCTTTCTTGTTGTTATGTCAACTTATTTGACGTGATTCATGTGGTATGGTAAACTACGCTGCTCTTAGAACCTATCCGAAAAGTGGTTGTGAGTCCAGCTAGCTTCTCGAGTAAGAATGTACCGTCACAGAACTTTTCGGATAAGCACTTAATCGTAAGAGAAGCGTCAGTAGAGTGTAATTGTGTCATTCTCGAGTGAAGCGAAGAATCGAACGACTGCGGCTACTGAGATGATCAAGATGTGAAGTTTAATTCACGAACCAAATTACATCATTGCGGAAGAGGAGCGACGAGTGGCAGTTACGCGAACACGGGTTGCTGATGATACCTGGGTGTTTACAAGCGAACGATATGTCGAAGTGAATGCTGGGTTGGTGGTGACAAACGAGGGTGGTATTCTGATTGATACCCTGCCTTTTCCATCCGAAACCCGCCAGATCACTGAATTTGCGCAACGAATGTGTCCCCAGGGCATTAAATATGTAGTCAATACGATTAGTCATGCCGATCATATTTACGGATCCTGTTTTTTCCCGGATGCAGAACTCATTGCGCATCAAAGCTGTCGCGAGATGCTGGTCGAATATGGTCAGGAAGCATTGCGACAAGCCAAAGAACATACCCCTGAATTGCAATCAGTTGAAGTTCGTCTCCCCAAATTAGTCTTCAACGAAGGCATGTTGATTCGTTTGGGCAACAAGACTGTCCATCTTATTCATTCGTCGGGTCCTAGCCCAGAAGTGAGTGTGGTTCACGTGCGGGAAGACAAGGTGCTCTTTGCGAGTGATCTGATTATGCCTGTGCCAATGATTGCAACTGAGTTTAGCGATCTCGAGGCATACAAAAGATCACTCCTCAATCTGCATGAGTACAATTTAGAGAGCATTGTGCAAGGCCATGGGGATATCCTCCTCCGCGGTGAAGTGAGCAGCAGTATCGATAGTGGTGTTCAATATCTAAACAATATTCAGGAACTGGTGCGGCGACTAACAGAAGAGGGGAAGACGAAACATGATCTGCTTTTGTACGACATCGAGCAATTTGATCGCAGCCGGATTCCATTGGGTGGAATGGTTCAGCATTTCCACGAGTCGAACCTGCTCCATTTGTGGGACAAGGCACGTCTCGAGCGCAAGCGAGAGCGAAGCTTGAACGGGAGTAGAAGGCGTGATCGAGTCCATCATTGAGCAGATTAAGGCCCTCTCAGTTGAAGATCGGCGTATACTTTTTCGACGTTTACGCGTGAGTGGTCTTCTGGAAAAGGAAGTATTGTCAACCGACCAGAACCGTCTACAAGTTGCCACAGCGATTGGTGAAAACCGGCACATCAAAGAAGATCCGGTCGTACTCTCCTCACCACTAGAGCGAGAGCCTCATTCGTCCTCTATCGTGAGTGGATTTGAGAACCACAAGCCTCAATACACGCAACAACACATACCACAAGAAAAGCAAAATGGGGCGCAAAGAACATTATCCTTTGTGCCCAACAAAGCCCCAGACGGATCTCACCCCGTTCCTTTTGAAACAGAAACGGACCAAAACATTTCAAAAAGAGAACCCTCCGTAGACGAAGCTTTTTCGACCTCAGACACATTGTCCACGCCCGCAATACCAGAAAGAGACTTTATTCCTCTGGCGCAACCACAAAGTAGACAAAGCGGCGGCCTGACGAATGATGGATCCGGCTATCGTTCTCCTGTAAGCGGCAAAGTCGTTGTGGGTGCCCCGACACCCGAAGACAAGACCCCTCCAGAGCAAGACGATCCCCACGCTATGCCACCGTTGCCAGGACAAGCGCCTGAACAGCCGATCGAGATTGTGTTTGATGGTGGCAGCAAAGGCAATCCAGGCGTAGGCTATGGAAGTTACCAGTTGAGTTGGCCGGGCATCCCTCCTCAAATGGTGCGGCTGCAATTTGGCAATTGGGTGACCAACAATGAAGCTGAGTATGATACGCTCATTGCAGCCTTGGAGACCGTGCTCCAGCGTCTCGATGATGATGGTGCCGACCCCTCTAGTGCCCGTCTCGACATCCGTGGGGATTCGCTGCTTGTCGTCAACCAAGTGTTGGGGCATTGGCGCTGCAAATCCGAGCGCATGGAAACACGTCGAGACACCGTGCGTCAATTGTTAGAGTCGTTTGGCTCGTGGCGGCTTTCGCATCACGGTCGGAGCCATAGCGTGGACGTTTTGGGGCATTAAGAATTTGATTATAAGATAAATATCTTCTTCATAGAAGATAGGACTGTCTAGCAGCACATTTTTGCGACTTGCACATCACTAAAGGTTTGCAAGGTTATGACGTTTCTTTTTTGGAACATTTACAAACGACAACTTCAAGAGTCAATTCTCCGAATAGTAAATTTGCATTTTGTAGATATAGTTATATTAGCAGAATGCACTATTAATCCGGCCTTATTGCTTGCTACATTGAACAGTCATCAATCTAGTTTTCACTATGCACCAAGTCAGGGATGCAAAAAGATACAGATATTCACAAGATTTTCGAACGATCTGATGCCTCCTATCGTAGAATCAGACCGAATAACGATAAGAAGGCTGAAAACGTCAACAATGTCTCGAGATGTTCTTGTGGCAGCTCTCCATTTCCAAAGTAAGAGCTACTGGTCTGAATTAGATCAATTATCTGCAAGTCGAGATTATTTAGATTTGATAAAACAAGCTGAAGAACAAGTGGGACATAAAAGAACGATTCTAATTGGCGACTTTAATATGAATCCATATGAAGAAGCTATGGTAAATGCAACTGGATTTAATGCTGTGATGAGTCGATCAATTGCAAAAAAACAAGAACGAACTATTCAAAGGAAATCGTATCCCTTCTTTTACAATCCAATGTGGAGTTTGTCAGGCGATATTTCACCTGGACCACCTGGTACATATTATTTTCATCCGTCAGGGTATAGTTCTTATTATTGGCATATTTTTGATCAGCTGTTAATTCGCCCGGATTTACTGGAGTTCTTTGATCACAACACTTTAAAAGTTGTGGACACTGATGGGGAGAAGTCACTGTTATTAGATAATGGCACTCCGGATAAATTTCAGACGTCAGATCATTTACCTTTACTTTTCCAAATTGAGTTAACCTTTACTTTCTGGTAAAGGCTTGAGTGACAAAGGGCAAACCGAAAGGG
>JAHBNG010000140.1 GCA_019217005.1 Chloroflexi bacterium TSY | reverse complement strand
TTCAGGCAGGAGCCAAGGCAGCGGGGATGAATGCGCCACACTCCTATGACCTCTTCATGAGTCAGCCGCTCCCGCTCCTCGCGACCGCCGATATCGCAAAGTCATATGGATCCGTGGTGGCATTGAAGGCCGTTAATTTTGATGTGCAACCTGGAGAAATCCATGCGCTGCTCGGTGCGAATGGGGCGGGTAAGAGTACGCTCGTGAAAATTTTGGCGGGTGTTCATCCAGCTGATGCGGGCACAGTATCTGTGGGTACGCAATCAGTTCGTTTTCGGGCTCCCGTGGATGCAATCGCAGCAGTCTTTCAAGATCCGGCGCTCATTCCAGATCTCACTATCGAGCAGAATCTGCATCTTAGCCGGATCGACGAATCTGCGTTTAAGCATTGGCTGACATGGTTCGACCTCGAACTGCTCAATCTCTCAGCACCCGTTCGCGAACTCCCACTCGATACGCTGCGCATGGTCGATCTCATGCGAGCTGTCGCACGCGATCCGCAGGTGCTTTTACTTGATGAGATCACGGCGGCGCTCACGGCGGATCAGGCAGAACGTGTCTTTGCGTTGCTGACTCGTTGGAAGGAGTTGGGACGGTCAGCAGTGCTGATCACGCACAGGTTGGCGGAAGTGATGCGAATTTGTGATCGAGCCACAATCTTGCGCGACGGACGAAACGTTGCCCTACTCGAGACAGCGCATGTCGATGAGCATCAGTTGGTCGAGGCCATGCTCGGTGTCCCGATGGAGCAAAGTGCCCAGCAGGAGCATGACGGTTTATGTCATAAGCACGGCGAAGAGACCTTCGAAGTACGAGCGTTGACGTCGCGAGAGGTAGTACGCGACGTTTCGTTCTCTGTACGAGGTGGTGAGATTCTTGGTGTTGTTGCGCTTGAAGGCCAAGGACAAGAGCGGTTATTTGAACTACTATCGGGTGACCGACGTCCAACGTCGGGGGAAATTTTCGTTGGAGGACAGCCGTGTCACTTTTATTCACCCTATGATGCAGTACGAGAGGGCGTTGTTCTGATACCGGGAGATCGGCTTCTTGCTCTTTTGCCAAGTTTGCCCGTACGCCAGAATCTGGCTCTGGCGCTGTTTTCCCACATCCGGCGTTGGTTGCGTATTCAGGTGGATGAACCACAACGGGTGGCCGACGCGGTGAACCGATTGTCGATCGACACCAGAGCAGCATCCCAGGCGCGGCGGCTTTCTGGTGGAAATCAACAAAAGGTGGTATTGGGTCGCTGGCTCGTGGGTGGCTTTCGCACACTGCTCTGCTTTGACCCAACCCGGGGTATTGATATTCAAACCAAACGCGAGATCTACGCTCTGTTGCGGGATCTGGCGGCTGACGGCGCGGCAATCTTGCTCTACACCAGCGAGCTTTCGGAGATCCCTCTCGTATGCGATCGAGTGATTGTTCTACACAACGGCCAGATCGTCGACGAGCAGGATGCAACTCTTGCAACCGAGTCTTCCCTGCTAACCGCCGCGCATGGATTAGAGGTTTCACCATGATGGGTGTTGTTTTGACAAGCACTTTTATGACTACGCGCAATTTGTTGTGGCGACAAGGAATTGCACGCAATGGTTGGGTGTTCGGCGTCTGGTTATTACTTGGCCTGTTGCTCTACTGGTATGCAACCCTCATTCCCGTCTTTGGCAATTTCCAGATTACATCGATTAGCAAAAATAGCCTACCGCTGATCTATCTTGGCATTGGGCAAGCGATCATTGTGATTGCCGGTGGGATCGACCTTTCGCTTGGTGCCCTGCTGCTGTTGGCCAATGCGATTGCAGCCCGCCTGATGGAGGGCCAAGCCTTCGGCGTCGTGCTCTTGATTGCCGTTACCTTGGTTGTCGGCATCGGTATCCTCAATGCCATGACGGGATATATCATTAGCATCTCCCGCGTACCAGATATTGTCGTGACCTTAGCGACCAGTTACATCTGGTCAGGTTTGGCGTTGTGGATTCTGCCGTCGCCTGGTGGTGGCACAGCGCCAACATTTCGCTGGCTCTTTACCGGTGCAGAATCGGGCATCGGCGGTACCTATGTTATGCCCATTCTCATGATGGCAATTCCCGCAATTGCGCTCTTTATCTTGTCGAAGCGTAGTCAAATTGGACTGAGCCTCTACGCAATTGGAAGCGATAGCACCGCCGCACGGTTGACCGGTCTTGATGTTCGTCGGGCAAAAATTGCCTCCTATGCGATTGGCGGTGCAATGGCTGCACTTGCCGGTCTCGCCACCGTTGCCATCACAGGTACGGGGGATCCTCGATTCAGCGTCGGTGCCAATGCCACATTAAACAGCGTGGCAGCTGTTGTTCTCGGGGGGATCGCCCTCACGGGCGGCACCGGATCGATTCTTGGTGTGGTGGCGGCGGCTATCATCCTCATCATGCTGAACCCAGTTTTAAGTGCAATGGGTATTGATCCCAATACGGCCCAAGTCATCCAAGGTGTGTTGATTGCAGGCTTGATGATGGTCGGAGGGCTTGTCGCCTTGTTGCGAGAGAGGTCATCATGAGACAATCACCATCATCTGCCCAAGTGGATACGGGATCGGCAGCCGACAGCCCTGAGACAAATGTAGGTGGTTCAAACAATCGCGCGGGAATCCTCATCGCAGAGCGACCTGAACTCGTGCTGCTGGGTGTGCTCGCTCTTCTCGTCCTGATAACAGGGGTGATTGAACCCGGATTCATATCGGTCAATGGACTGCGCAATACACTCCTTCAAGCCGCGCCTTTGGGTATTCTGGCGGGTGCGCAAACAATCTTAATGCTCACCGGTGGCATTGACCTATCCGTAACCATGATTGCCACAGGCTCTGCTTATGTCGCGGCGAATCAGTCAGAGAATGGCGACGGGATCGCGATTCTGCTGGGGATGGTGGTTGGATTGATTTCCGGCATGATCAATGGTGTCGGCGTGGCATTATTCCGCGTGAATCCCCTCATCATGACGCTTGCCATGTCGGGGATTCTCTTGGGGTTGTTTACAGCTTGGACTCAGACGATCCTGCAAGGTTCTACACAAGTGGGTACCCTCATCAAAGTTCTCAGCGCAGGTTCCTTCTTTGGGAATCGAATTCCCTATAGTGTTGTGGTTTGGGCGCTGATCGCGGTGGTATTGATCTGGCTACTCAGGCGCTCGGGTTGGGGAAGGTTGCTCTATGCAGTGGGCGACAATGAAGTTGCAGTGCGCCTTGCAGGCGTGCGAGTTTGGCAAGTTCGGATCACAGCTTATATTGTGGCAGGCGTACTTGCCTCCATCGCGGGTCTTCTCCTGGCGGGTCGCACCGGTGCCGTTGACCTTCAACTTGCCAATACCTTTCTTCTGCCCTCGGTTGCCGCTGCGGTAATCGGCGGTACCTCGATCTTTGGCGGCGTGGGGGGATATGTAGGCACTATCATTGGTGCCCTAATCCTCAGTGTGCTCAACTCAATGCTAACTTTCCTCAACGTGGGACAGGATATCCAACAGGTGGTGTATGGCGCCATTGTCCTTGCGCTCGCCTGGGGATATGCGAGTTTGACGCAAAGAGCGTAAATCGGAATTTGTTAGCTATTATCCAAAAATCGACTGTATAAACATCAAAGGAGAACCTACGTGAACAAGACATATTTAGGGCTTTTGCTCATCAGCATCATTCTACTTGGCGCTTGTGCTGCGCCAATAGGGCCCACACAATCCGAGGCACCGGCATCGGAAGGGGAAACGGCATCAGACGCGGAGCAAATTGAACTCGTCTACTCGGTCTTTGAAACACCTGTCTTGACGGCAGAATTCTGGGATGAAGCGATTGCGGATGCCTTGACCCAGCTCCCCGACAATGTCACCGTCAAGAAAATCGTCTCTCCTGGCATTGACCGCACAACCTATGCCAAGCAGTTGCTCGCGTCTGGTCAGTTGCCAGACATTTTGGAGTCGATCGCGACCCAAGAATTCATTGATGCCGGTATCTTAACAGAATGGGATCCCGAGTGGATCGAAGAGAACTTTCAAATTCCCTATGGCAGTGCTTTAGGCGGCAAGATCTGGCATGCGCCCACTGGTGCTCAGATCATCCCTTTCTGGTTCTACAACAAGGAGATTTTTGCAGATGTTGGGGTGGAGCCGCCAACAACTTGGGCCGAATTCCAAGATGTGGTCGCCAAGATCGCGGATGCTGGTCATAAACCAATCATGGTTGTGGGGGCAGGTGACGCGTGGGCCACTGGTATGCTGGTCTCATCACTGATCTCAGCCGATGTGTTAGGGGATACGCCAGATTGGATGCAGAAACGTCGCGCAGGGGAAGTCAGGTTTACTGATGCAGACATGGCGGGTGCCTGGGAAAAATTCGCCTGGATGGTCGAAAATGGCTACGTCGATCAAGGCGATCTGGGGATTGGTTATGCCGACGCCAATCGAGCCTTTGCGGCAGGCGAGGTCGCCATGTATCCCATGGGCAGCTGGTTCTTGCAGCAGGCCGGTAAAGAAGCAACGTTTGAGCCAGGAATCTTTGTCATGCCCCGCGAGGATGGCAAGGTCGTCGTCCCCTTTGTCGTCGGTGGCGGTACCCACATCAGTTCACAGACCAAGCACCCAGAAGAGGCCATGGCCTTTGCCAAAGCCTTCAGTGTTTCCACCAAGAGCATCGCCGCCCTCATTGAATTGGATTCATACATTCCCCTTCTCAAAGGCAAAACGCTTGAGGACTATGGGGTAGAGGTGACCTCACTGATGGAGGAAGGCCTAACCTATACCTCAATCGAGGGTGCGATCCAAGTGGAAGGATTCGGCTGGACAACGTCTGACAATGCACCAATCGCGGGGATGTTCGATGAGTTCAACAAGTCGGCCCAAAGCATCATTACCGGTGCGGACTGGCAGACAGAAGTAGAGCGATTGGATCAAGTGTGGGATTCGTTGTCTGAACAATAGGCACATCTGTATCACGTGCGTAGGGTGAGCTCAGTGGTCTGTTGCTTGTGGCTTTTGGGATATGCAGATATACTTATCTCCGTCATGTTCAATGATTCATCGACAAACCAATGATCAACAACTTAATTGGGGGTAAAATTATGGCTGAAAATGAATTAGGTATGCCAACCGACAAAATGGAAATTGTTTTTGATGAAGTTCTATGGAAGCTGTTGGATAGTGCCCATGACAATGGGTTGACCGTCAAGCAAGTACAGACCGTTTGGAAAGCGGTGAAGGGTTTTGTCCATCACGAAAATTTTGATCGCTTCTTTGAAGAAAAAATGAATACCGATCAAGAGAAGTTCAAGACCATCTATGCGCGCGCCTTTAACGTGCAGCGCTACCTCATCGAAGCCGATCAGGAACAGGATGACTAGCCTGTCTCAGAAAAACATGAGTGTGTACCACAAAGTGTGTAAATGGACGGCGCACAGTCAGAGAATCGGCTGCATTTACACACTTTGGGACACACTCCCGAAAACCATCCAGCCAACTCAAGCATAATGGCAAAAAGTGGCGTTCGACCACATTTGAGTAACCCCTGGTGGCAACTCCACTTTGGGTATATTCAAACCATGACCCTCATTGGGGTATTGCTCTATTTTGGGGTTTTGGTCGCGCCACTGTTTCTGAGCTTTTATTACAGCTTCACCAACATGAATCTGTTAAAGGCTTCGAGTGATTTTGTTGGCTGGCGCAACTACATCAACTTAGCCCAAGATCCGACATTTCGCAGCGCGCTACTATTCACGGTCAACATCAGTATCGTGGTCACGCTTGGGGTCAACCTACTGGGGTTGGGCGTTGCCATGCTCTTAAACCAGCGGGGGCGATTTTTTGCATTTTTGCGCACACTCTTTTTTGTGCCTCAAGTGCTCAGCGCCGTGATTGTCAGTTTTATTTGGGGCATCATGTTGAGCAATCGCAACGGCATCCTCAACACCATCCTCCAACAAATTGGGGTGCTCGCCCCCGATTCCAATATCCCTTGGCTGGGCGATCCGCAACTTGCCTTTTTTTCTATCGGTCTGGTGACCATCTGGACCATGCTCGGTTTCAGCGTTGTCGTCTACCTGGCGGCGCTGCAAGGCATTCCCGATGATCTGAAAGCAGCGGCCAAAGTGGACGGTGCCAACAGAGCACAGAGCTTCCGCCACGTTACGTTTCCCTTGTTGGCACCGGGCGTGACGATAAACGTCGTGCTGCTTCTGATCATCACCCTGAAGATTTATGATGTTATCGTAGTGATGACGGCTGGTGGGCCGGGTGGTGCAACAGAATCATTGGCATTCTACATTGTGCGCATGGCCTTCACCGCCAACAAAACCGGTTATGCCTCTGCGCTGTCTGTGGTGCTCTTCATCCTGATCGCTGTGACCTCGGCAACGCTTGCGGGCTATCTCCGTAGACGAGAAATCGAATATTGATGAGCATAAAGCGTATTTTAAGCATAAGCTTGATCACAACGATCACCATACTCTATGCATTACCTCTCTATCTGGCCTTGGTCAACACCTTCAAGACCCAGGATCAGATCCTCTACCAACCCATTGAGATACCCAATCCCTTCACGCTCGACAACTTGCGTGATGCGTTGACTCGCCCCGATAACCTCATTTACAGAGGATTGGTCACCAGCCTCGCCATTACCGTAGTCTCGGTGATTCTCTTGATCATCTTGTCGTCAGCCATCGGATATTATCTGGCACGCAACCCTTCCCGCTTGACAAACATTGTGCTGGTTCTCTTTATGGCCGGTCTCATGATCCCGCCCCAAATCTATCTGATCTCCATTGTGCAAATCTACCGCACGCTCGGTCTCATCGGCTCTGGCTTCGGCTTGATCTTAGTCTTTGTCGGCGGTGGGCTGCTTTCGTTTGGTGTCTTCGTCTACACCGGTTTCGTCAAAAACATCCCCCGCGAGCTAGATGAAGCAGCCATCCTCGATGGCGCAGGCGAATTCAGGCTCTTCTGGCAGATCATTTTCCCCTTGATGCGACCCGCCACGGCTACGGTGGCAATCTTCCTGAGCTTGTGGGTTTGGAATGACTTTCTCTTTCCGTTGATCCTCTTGGGCCCCGCCCGCGGCATGACCATCACCACAGGGCTCTACATCGCCATCGGGCAGATCTACTCCATCAACTACGGCCAAATGTTCGCCATGATGGCATTGGCCTCGCTGCCTGTTCTCTTCTTCTATTTTGGCCTACAAAAGGAATTCATCGCAGGATTGACGGGTGGGGCTTTGAAAGGGTAAGGTTTGGGGATTGGGGATTGAGGTCAATCCAATTTTTTAAATTATCCACAGATTGACAGGATTGATAGGATTTCTCTCTTCTAATCCTGTTCATCTGTGGATAATTTATTTTTTGGAATCGTCTAAAACGATAAGCTATTCTAACGGTTCGCCCACGAATCCCAACTCTCGCCGTATTGCACTGACTGTAAAAGTCCCATGTCTCGGCCTGTTTCTCCTTCCAGATACTCCAATGTTTTGAGAATTTCAATCAGATTCATTCGGCCTTCGGGCGTTTTGGCTGCCTCGCGCGGGGCTAGGTTACCCAACTGTGGAATTGGAGTTTCCAGCCAATTCTCCATCTCTCGTGCCATCAGTTCATTCTGCACGAGAGGTGCCTCATGCTGAAATTGCTCTGTCTGTGTATCAAAATAGTGCTCGGCATTTGGTCTTTCGCCGCTCTCTCCAGCGTAAGCAAATTCTTCTGCTTCATCCAATCGTGCCAGAACCTGGTCCACATCTTGCACTCGGTATTCGGCTCTGGCATCGATCACTTCATGCCCTTCGGCTGTAAGATAGACTGGAAGCGAGAAACTTATCGCTGAATCAACAAACCCGATACGGCTGAAATTGTAGCAGAGAACGTTACAATGGGCAACGCGATACTGCCAAACGATGGATGTCAAACGAAACAACCCGACTTGGAGCACTTCCTTTGCCAAAGCCGATGGCAATGGCGCTTCTGTGTAACTCCTTCAGTACGTGCAGCAACAAGCAGCATAAGTGAGTGCAACCATCGTAAGAGGAACCTGCTAGAAAGCCACTCGGTTTTATGTTAGAATACAGCACAAATCAGTTGTGTTTGGCCTTACTGGAGAAATGGCATGAAACAGATTACGATTCGAGTCGATACAGATGAACAAGCAGAGCAAATCAAAGAAGTGCTGTCAGACTTTGACTTTGTTGTGTCGATGGGGGTTGATACGCTTTGGCCCTCAAATGGCAAGGCGGATAGTGGTGTTATCAAGATTATTGAAAGCGATATCGGCCCGATGATTAGCGAAAGTCGTGCCTCTGTTTACGATGTTATGGAAGCGTACGATGAAGGCTATAGCCCGGCAGAAATTCGCGATATTTATAATCTCTCATTTCACCAGGTTGAAGTCGCACTTGAATATATCGAACAGCATCGACCTACGTTGGAGCCAAAACTCAAAGAGATTCTACGCAAAGCAGATGAGCGGGAAAAATACTATCGTGCGTTGGAAGCTGAGCGTGAGAAGCAATTCCCCACGGAAATAACGCCTAGGCGCAAGGCTATTCAAGCCCTCGTTGAAGAAAGTCGTCGCAAGCGTGGTGCAATTTGATGCAGATCATTCCCCGAAGGCTAACGAAAACATTGAGTTGCGGCGGAGGTTTGCCGAAAGACTAAGGCAAAACAACCCGCCGCAAACCCGCAAACATTACTAAACTGCTCGTTGTTCAATCTCGACACTGGTGATTGGGGTCAACCAGATGTCCGTGAATGTTACTGACTTACCAGATCCCAGGTCGAGATTACAATTACTCCAGCAACAATCTCAGGAACATTAGCCTCTTTGGCTATGATATTAGTGATCTCCAAGAATTGACTATTCAGAAGGAGTTTCTCTGTCAACATTTGATTAGCAAGCAGCGGACGTGCCAACCGAAGATCATAGGTAACAACAGACTTTACGTCCTGTGCAGCCTTATGTATACATGTATATAGCTCCTCTTTCAGGCCCAGATCCAGCTTGTCCAAGACGGAGGCAATCTGCATCAAATCGCTAACTCCCTGATGAAGTGAAACCCTAAGAACTTGACTCTTGTATTCCATTTTTTCTTCTCCTTAACTGTTTGATTGGTCTACTATTTTATCTTTTTCTGCAATGGATTTGTACGGCTAAGCTGCTTCATGCCGTTGTAGACAAGGATCCTTTTGCTCGTGACGATCGTAATCAGGAACCCATCCTTGATTATGTGAAGAATGTCTTCGTCTTTTCGTTTCTTGATATCCGTTGACGGGCCACCAGGCTGTGTGCTCACAATTGTAAACCCAACGAGCTCACCCCCTGCGTTAAATTTTGCTGATATAGTGAAAGCATATCCATCCCCAGTGTGGTTTTGCGTATGCCGCCCAGCACGGCCAGGATCCCATGTAATGACCCGACATTTTCGTTGGTCCAGAATGTAATCTCCAGGAGGGAAAACTATTGGTTGCTGTCCGCCCCCAGGTTGTTGTCCGCCCCCAGGTGGTGGGAGAGGGGTAATCTTTGGTCCCGGAGTCTTTGGTGTCGTATCACCAAAGACTGTTCCTGGCTGCCGCGGTTGGAGCAAAATATCACTGAGTCGAAAAATGGCGGTAGTCGTCGGGTCTTCGGGCAATTCGACAAGACGCGGTAGTCCAGCCAAATCTGCAACACGTTCTCGCTGCTCCGGCGGTAGTCCGACAACTTCACTAAGGTCATCTGCATCTTCAAAGAGAACGATATCTCGCAAGCTGATGATCTCGTCGGCCACATCAACACTGATCCCGAGAATACTCACGAGATCTTCTTGGCTTGCACAATTTATATCTAGCTGTTTAGACATGATGGAATTCCTTTTCTTCCCTCATAGTAACTATTTTGTTAGGCAGTATCCTACCTAAATTGCTCACACAATCGCGCGCCGTGAGCCACGCGCCGCTGTCTCGTCGCGGAACCGCCTGCGCAGTGGCTATAGCATAGCCGACGTCCATGTCACGTTTATTACAGCCACCATTACACAAATCATTACAGGTCCGATTTAGTCGCGAATTTCTGCGGTTGTCGCCTAGCTACGACAGTGGATTACAAATGTGAGGTGTGTGGAACTAATGAGGAACAAAAGAAAACTCGGTTTGCATTTGGCGAACCGAGTTGATGTGAGACTATGCTTCATGCACCAAACGATTGTCTGATTCCTAATCCCTTCAGCGTCTAGCGTGCTTCATGGCACCACCACTTGTACGTTGAAGGCGTCCAAGACTCGGTTAATTGGGGTAGCGATAGAGAATTGGCCACTCTGGTCCGTTGACGCAAAGTTGAGCGCAGCCGCATATCCCGACGGTGTAACCCAGACAGCCCCTGAATCGCCAGGCAGGGAAACAGCGGTGCCCGGTTCGTGAATCAGGACTTGGCGTGTGAAGCGGCATCTACCTGTTGGGTAGTCCACATAACCGGACCAGCACGTGGATAGAATTTGACCCGTCAGAGAGCCTGTTGACCGCCCGACCTTATACAGGTGCCATCCCTCATTCAGTTGCCGGCAATGGCCGCGCAGAGGTCCAAGACCTGGATACGTCAGATCGAATTCAAGATGTGGCTTGGGGACAATCAGAGCTGCGTCCAGCGAGTTTGCTTTGGTGGATTGAAGTCGGGAAACTTGATAGACGCGTCCGATCGTATCTCGGCCTGGTATTCCTCCGTCGGGACCAGCTGGCTGGGTGACGATTGTCTCATACCGCCGACCGCGCCACATGAGAAGGTGCGCAGCCGTGAGCAACAGGCAACGTACGCGACCCGTTGTTGGGGTGACGATTAGACCCGCTGTCCCCACCGTGCGGCGAGTCCCCAGGCTATAACCAGCCTGTAGCGGACGCTGCCAGGCACGATAGGGGGCTGCCCGTGCGGGTGAGCCCCCTTGACCTGCGACAACAAAGCGGCCCGTTTGCACGACCTCCGTTTGGTAGGTTCGATCACCCATCTCTACCTTGGGCGGGACGGTGAGCGGGCCATCAGCACAGACGAGTAAGTTATCGCCGACTACTGCCACCCCAACGACTGCGGGGTGTGTAAACATCATTGCTCAACTCCTACGCATCGAGAATCAGAGTAAAAAGGTTGACGTTTACGCTGAGAGATACGCCATCAACGGTCGCGATCTTTGTCACAATGAGACCGCTGTTGCGCGTACTCGCCGAGGCCGCGCTCGATACGTTGGCGGATATGGTGTCTGCGTCCTCTTGCGTTGGTTGAGCGACTTCCGTGCTGGTCCCCAAACGAATTACGGTTGGATTCGTTGTTTTGCTGACGGCATGATTCGTATCGTCGTTGTGTTCGTTGATGGTATCTTCGCTAACCTGAATGACTTCTTGATTGGACCCATTGTCACCAGCCGACTGGGGCACGGCTCCTAGCGTACGTTTAATATCGCTATCAACCGTTAACGAGCCATCGTCCTGTTTCGTTAAGGTGACGGTGAACCCCTCAATATCCTGGACCTGTTGCCGGATTTGCTCACCGATCCGCTCGGGCAACTCCTGAATTGCGTCAGAAATCCCGGTGGGCACGGCAATCGATGGCGAGTCTCCGGGGTCAAGGGCGTCGGGCTTTTGCGCAAACTCATTAGAGGCTGTCTCTTCGCCTGCATTAGGTTTGACTGATCGCCCCGTGACGATGTCCGATGGACTAGGGCCGTTCCCTCTCACCTGTTCTTCTCCACCATTGGGATCGACTACGATGCGCTGAATCGCATATTCCTGCTCAGGCGAAATGCCTTCGTAGTCGCTTGCAAAGGTGAGTCCTCCAGCTTGATGGCTGTGTTGCTCATGCGTCGCCCCCATAAAGGGTTTCTGATCCGCTCCTCGTGGATAGGAAGCGGACGCTTGAAACTCCATGGGAGCTCCTTTATCATCCAGTGTCGTAATTGTCGTCTGAAGTTGGTATACCTCACTACCTTCTGCCGGTTCATTCACGCTAACTTCGCTTGTGTTCATTTTGTCTGTAGTCATCTTGATTCTCCTGGCTATAGAATTGTAGGTTGGACTGGCCTTCCTACGATTTCGAACCTTGCTCACACAATTTCACGTTGTGAGCCACGCGCCGCTGTCTCGTCGCGGAACCGTCTGCGCAGTGACTACAGCATAGCGGGTGCCTATTTCACGATCATTGCAACAACCATTACACAAACCATTACAAGCAGCATGACAGCCCAATCTGTTTGCAATTGATACAACATTTTATGAAAGAATAAGGTTCATGGGCGTGTCTATGTCAGAGGACAGAACTTGGTGAGAGAGCAAGATCACAAACTGATCATAATGCTTCACGTGGCTGAAGTTCGGACGTCAACCTTCGTGGACTGATCTAAGATGTTCAGACAATGTTTTTCCACGCAAAACAGTCGCTAGTCAACGTTTCAGCCGATCAGCCAGAGAGCTGACTGGCTGAAACGCCATCAACAACAGGAAAATCTTTTCCTGAAAGGCTATAGAAACTGGGAGTCCCCATGTCCCAATTAGCTCTCCATTTGCTTGGTCCGCCTCGCATAGAACTTGATGGTGAGCCAGTCAAAATTCAGCGACGTAAGGCTGTTGCACTGATGGTCTATCTGGCCATTACGGGCGAGCGCCACAGTCGCGAGAAGCTCGCCACGCTGTTCTGGCCACAGCATGACGAATCCTGTACCCGGAATAACTTACGCGTTGCCCTTGCAGCACTCAAGCGGGACCTGGGTTGTGATCGATGGTTCAAGATCGACGGAGACACCATCAGTCTAGATCGCAATTCTGACTTCTGGCTCGATGTTGATCACTTCTACGCTCTGCTGGCAACGTGCGTGAACCATGCTCACTCGGCAGATGAAACGTGTCTTGATTGTCGGCACAGCTTGACTGAGGCAGTGGAACTCTATCGTGATGACTTCTTGGCCGGCTTCACGCTGTCCGATAGCCCCGAATTCGATGACTGGCAGTTCTTTCAGACTGAAGGCTTACGTCTGGCACTGGCCGGTGCGCTGGAGCGTTTGGTGCAAGGTTATGGTGATCAAGGTAATTATGAGACATCTATCCCATTTGCCCGGCGCTGGTTGGCACTAGATCCGCTACACGAACCAGCCCATTGCCACTTGATGAAATTGTATGCCTGGAGTGGACAACACGCGGTTGCGCAACGCCAATACCAAGAATGTAAGCGCATTCTTGACGAGGAACTGGGTGTTGATCCAGAGCAAGAGACAACGACGCTCTACAAACAAATTAAAACTCGCAAATTCTTAGCACAAAAGAGAAGAAATCAGCAGGCCAAAACAGCTTCATCGGACGCCAGCCTTTACAGCCCGACACCCCCCAAGATAGCTACTCCCTTCCGGCCACTATTCTTTGAAGAGAATGCAGGACTAACTGGGATGGAACACGGCGTCTTTGTTGCGAGAGAGCGCGAGCTGGGGCAACTAAATACCCTCCTCGATTCGACCCTATCTGGCCAGGGCCGAGCGATCTTTGTTACTGGTGAGGTTGGCACGGGTAAGACAGCCTTGATCCGAGAATTTGCCCGCCGGGCGCAGGGGACGTGTGCCGCTCCTTCGGCAGAAGCAGGACGTCGTTCAGAGCACGCACTCATTGTTGCCCAGGGGAATTGCTGTGCCTACACCGGTGTCGGCGATCCATACCTGCCCTTCCGTGAGATCCTACAAATGCTGACTGGCGATGTGGAAACCCAGTGGGCGGCTGGGACCATCGACCGAGAACAAGCCTGCTGTTTATGGGACTTGATTCCTCATACGGTGCAGGCTTTGGTGAATGCTGGTCCAGATTTGATCGATACGTTTGTACCCGGCCCACCCCTTCTCACACGTGCAGCATCGGTTGCACCCGCTGGCGCTTGTTGGCTGGCCCAACTGGAAGAGCTTGTGGCTCGCAAGGCGGTTGTTCAGGGTCAGGCGGATGTACAACAGCGGGATCTCTTTGAGCAGTATGCGCAGGTTCTACAAGTTCTTGCGCGCCAGAGGCCATTGCTTCTAGTATTGGACGACCTCCAGTGGGGTGACGCCGGTTCTATCAGCTTCTTGTTTCACCTGAGCCAGCGCCTCCAAGGCTGCAAGATCCTGATAGTGGGCGCCTATCGACCGTCCGACGTTGCTCTGGGGCGAGGCGGAGAACGGCATCCCCTGACACCTGTGGTGAACGAACTTCAGCGCCGTTTTGGGCAGATTGAGGTTGACTTGCGACAAGCAGCAGACAGACCGTTTGTTGACAGCCTATTGGATAGCGAGCCGAATCGATTGAGCCCCAATTTTCGGGAGGCGTTCTACCAGCATACGCAAGGTCACGCACTGTTTTCTGTTGAGATGCTCCGCGGCATGCAGGAGCGCGGGGATTTGATTCAAGACGAGACTGGATTGTGGATGACAGGATCGACCGTGGATTGGCAAAGGTTGCCAGCGCGGGTCGAGGGCGTAATCGAGGAGCGTATCGGGCGACTTCCTGCGCCATTGCAGGGGGTGCTTGCGGTCGCCAGTGTGGAAGGCGAGCGTTTCACGGCGGAGGTGGTAACACAGATACAAGGGGCCGACACCCAGAGGGTCATCCATCAGTTGAGTCGCGAATTGGACAGACAACATCATTTGGTCAAGGGTGAGGGCAGCCAGCGATTGGGGTCCCAACGTCTCTCTTTTTATCGATTCCGACATATCCTCTATCAGACATATCTATACGATAGGATGGACCAAGCGGAGCGCGCCTATCTGCATGAGGCAGTAGGAAACACATTAGAGCGACTTTACAGTGAGCACACTGAGGAAGTTGCAGTACAATTGGCGCATCATTGCCAAGAAGCGGGAATGACGGAAAAGGCGATTGATTGTCTATATCAAGCTGCTCGCAGAGCGTATCGATTGTTGGCCCATACAGAGGCAATCACCCATCTGACCAAGGGATTGATGTTGCTCGAGACGATCCCCAATACGCCCATGCATGTTGAAAAAGAACTGAACTTCCAGATCCAGCTCGGTCTGGTTTATCGAGCCACAAAGGGCTTTACAGCCCCGGAGGTGGAACAGGCATTTGCCAGGGCACGTGTGCTATGCAAACAGTTGGACAAGATATCTCAATCCTGCGACGGACTCAGAACGCCGCTCATTCCGGTGCTGACTGGATTGTGGTCCTATTACTGGGTGCGATCGGAGTTATCGCTGGCGCGTGAGCTAGCCGGGCAGTGTCTGCGCCTCGCCCAATCCAACCAAAACAGCGTATCTCTTCTGACGGCCCACTGGGTGATGGGGACAACCTTGCTCACGTCGGGCGAATTGTTGCCCGCACAAGAACATTTGAAGCACGTCGTAGATCTTTACGATCCTGTTCAGCACCCTCCTTCAACTTTTCCCGACATGTTTGGCTCTTGGGCACATTGTCTATGGCAGCTTGGCTATCCAGACCAAGCCCTCACGAGAATCTATGACTCGCTAACGTTAACAGAGGGACACTCTCACCTCCTGAGTCAGGCGAATACCTTCGGCTGGAAGACCTTTCTCCATCAGGTTCGCGGTGAAGTCGCAGAAACCCGCCAGCAGTCAGAGGCACTGATTGCCCTTTCAACCGAGCAGAGATTGCCGCCGACCTATTTGGTGTTTGGAAAGATACTGCGCGGATGGGCATTGACCAAGCACGGAAATAGAAAAGGAATTGTCCAGATGTATCAGAGTATAACCGACTGGCGAGACATGGAATCAGAGATATCGGTTCCCTATTTTCTAGCATTACTCGCTGAGGCATACGGAAGATTAGGGCAACCTGATACGGGCTTGCGCGTACTAACCGAGGCACTGGCCGCGGTGGAGAACACAGGAGAGCGTGTCTGGGAAGCTGAGCTATATCGTATTCAGGGAGAACTGGTCTTGATGCAGGACGCGAGCAGGGTCAGTTTGCAACCGATCTCTGCAGTCAAGGCTGAGGCCTGTTTTCGCCAAGCGATCGAGATTGCTCCCCGACAGCGTGCGAAATCGTTGGAGCTACGCGCGGTGATGAGCTTGAGTCGACTGTTACGGAAGCAGGGTAAGGAAGCAGAAGGCCGAATGCAGTTGGCCGCTATTTATGGTTGGTTCACAGAAGGTTTTGATACCACAGACTCAGTAGATCCAAATTTGGCGTTTTTGACTATTTTCAGTCGGGAGAGAAGGGATTTTGGGGCCATTTTTTCAGATCTCAGTTGCCAAAAACAGCCAATTTCATATCTAGAAATCGCTTAAATTTTACGTAAATGCTAGGTATTGACTGGCAAATACGTATTTATGTCAACTAATTAGCCCAAATTCTCTCTCTAAACCTGAAATTTGGATCTACTGAGACTTGAAAGAAGCTAATGTTCTGTTGGATCCTATACTGAGCTCTGTATGAAAACATGGTTTTGCTTACAACTCTGCCAGATGAAGCAAAACCATGTTTTCATCACAACCGCAGTATAAATAATCCCTCAAATACATCTTTTGGACCATCCCATTTCCTCCGCCGACTGCTACAATAAACGGCATGGACATCTACGAAATTCGCGTACGCAGCCTGTTGAATCCTTCATGGAAGGATGCGTTTGACGTTGCGACGTTCGAACATGATCATGACCGAGGTGAGACGCTGCTGCGTGGACGACTCGATCAGTCCCAACTTCAGGGTATACTCAACCGGATTCATCGTCTGGGGCTGAAGCTTGTTGCCGTCAATATTATTGAAAGTACGGCGATTCCAAAAAATAAAAGATCCACAGATGAACAGGATTGACAGGATCGCTCCACACAAGACTTGTAAATTGAACCAAACTTCGCAATAATGTGGTTGGTGACTCAAACAGAATCACCGTTAAGTGTATTCACTGTTCACCAACAACTCTCTTATGGCCATCCTGACAACCAAAGTTTGTGCGCCCAACGCAACGCCGAATGCTTTACATCGAGATCGACTCATCACTCAACTTGGAGAACCGTTGAGTCGTGGTCATCGGCTAACTTTGGTGGTTGCGCCGGCTGGGTTTGGGAAAACGACGCTCGTTACAACTTGGTTGGAGACGTTGCAATCAGCGTCGGAGCAATCAACGCGAATTGCTTGGCTTTCATTGGATGCGTCGGATAGCTCTCTCCCTCGATTTCTCATGTATGTCATTGCGTCTCTTCGTACTGTGGATGTGGCGCTTCCTGAGCATCTCATGGAACAATTAGAGAACGATCAATTGACAGCAGCAGAGATGATTCTGGTTGACTTAATTAATGCGCTTGCGATATTGGATGAACAGGTAGTTTTGATCTTTGAAGACTCAGTAGATCCAAATTTGGCGTTTTTGGCGATTTTCAGTCGAGATTGCAGGGATTTTGGAGTCATTTATTCAGATTTCGGTTACAGAAAACAACCTATTTCATATCTGAAAATCGCCCAAATCTAACGCAAAAACTAGATATCGACCGGCAAATTTGTATTTATGTCAACTGTTTAGCCAGAATTCTCTCTCAAAACCTGAAATTTGGATCTACTGATGCTCTTAGATACATATATACCAACTTATCAATTTCATACAAACCATCAAATAGAGATTCAAGCATCACCTGGTTCCGTCATGCGAGCAATCAAGGAAATCTCAGCGTCCGACATCCCGTTTTTCCGCCTCCTCTTTGGGATTCGCTCCCTGCCGGCCTATCTCATGGGACGTGGAAATCCCTATCGCAGATCGAACGAGCCAACGCTCCATGAGGCAATGCAAGCTGGCGGTTTTGTAAAGTTGGCAGAAGAGGAGGACCGTGAACTGGTCGTTGGTGCAATCGGTAAATGGTGGATTCCCCAGGGGGCAGAGTTTTATCCAATTGCCGATGCGCGGAATTTTCTTCTGTTCGAACAGCCTGGATACGCTGTTGCAGCACTTAACTTTTTTCTCGATAGTGGGGATAAATTTGGCCCAGTTTCTTTACAACATGAGACCCGTGTTTATGCCCCAGACCCCGCCACGCACCGCAGATTTGGAATATACTGGACGCTTATCTATCCGGGTGTGTTTTTGATCCGCAGAGCATGGTTGTGGGCCATCAAACAGCGGGCGGAAAGGAATGAATTTGGAGGAGAACGATGAAATCTTCGCGCTTGTTTTTCAATATCGGTGCCTGGGCGATGACGCTGATTGGAATAGGGCACATATTGGTCATGGACATCTTTCGCTCAATATTTATCCAGATCGCCAACCGTGAGCAAGTGCTGACACAAATGGCAGAATCGGATGTGACGATTTTCGGCGATCACACCAACATGCTTGCAGCTTTTAACGGGTTCAGTCTCGCGACTGCTGTGGGAGCAGTGGGATTCGGTGTGATCAATCTGCTATTTGCCAGAGCGGCTTATGACGCAATCGCGCGCTCCAGGGCGATCCTGCTGCTCAATATGCTCGTCACCCTAGCCCTGTTGGGTGTGTCCATTCGCTCGTTTTGGTATGGTGGTGACATTGCTTTTGGCATAGCGTTCGTCGCATTTGCATTGGCATATGTTTACCGAGAGACGTCTATCTCTGATCATTCGGAGATCAATTTGTCGCATCAATATGAGCATTGAACAGACCACAAATCCCAACGGGTGTGTACCACAAAGTGTGTAAATGAAGCGGGCTCTCTGACTAAGCGGTCTCGACTTAGTGCTTATCCGAAAAGTTCTGTGCCAAGCATTCGGCTCGAGAGGCTGGTTGGACTCACAACCACTTTTCGGATAGGTTCTTACACACTTTGGGACACATTGTCAGTCCAACAAAAGGAGACAATCAGCATGAACTGGTTTTTCATCATTGCGGGTGCCTTAACGCTCCTAGCCCTGCCTTTTCATGTGTGGGGTGGCGAGTACACGCTGCGCCGCACGCCAACTGAAGCATTTCCCAATATTCCAAATGGTGATAGCAGCATTGCCAAGCAGGAAATCCGTTTTGGTTGGCATATCGGTAGTATCGACTTTCTCGTTTCTGGAAGCGTTCTGCTGATCACTGGTCTGACAAATTGGGTCGAACCGGCACATATCGTCGGACGGCTGATTGCGACGTACTTCTTCGGCTACAGTTTTGTCATCGCCATTGTACCAGCTCTTTCTCTGCGTCGATTAGAGCCGTTGCGACGCTGTCCACAATGGGTGTTAGCCCTGTCCATTGCGCTCCTGGCATGGCTGGGTGGGGGATAATCGTATCGCACGGAACACAACAGCACTCAACTCTGGTGCCCATTTATTGATGAAACGCGCAAATGTAAACGGGTTGGCGGGACGTATCTATCCAGAGCTGTCAAGAATGATTCTTGGTGAGACCAAGATGCCTTGGAGACGAGAATATGACTGGTTTGAGACTCATCGGGAATAGACATCGTCACAGCGCTTCTCGGATAAGCACCAAGTAGGTGGTTTAAGAGATGCGATCAGAGCCGGTTGAGTAGCCGAAGGCGTATCGAAACCAAACGGGTCAACCGCAAACGCTGGTTTCGATGTTCCTTCACTACTCAACCAGCGTTTGCTCGCCCTTTCATCAGACTTTTCAAATGCGCTCTACGGTAGAGTAGATATTACTCGTCTTAGTGGTGTAGCGGACATGATTTTCTTCTCTCCTGACTTGAGTTTTAACTACACAAAGTATCTCACGCCAAGCGATAGAAATCATCCACCATTAGATGTATCAGTGGGTGTATTGTGTAAACCTTTTGGCTGATCCTCAGCCTACACCCTTCTTTCGTACCTTAGTACTACACGAGCGATGACGGGCCATCACACAGAGGATATAGGCGGCTATATTTTACTTTGGGGGCGAGGTTAGATCAAAAATGACGGGAAGTTATAGTATAATTATGCGCGGTGTTCTCGATTCGACACGGCTGAAATGCTTGACGGACGCCGTATTACAACTCATCGATCGTGCGCTTAGAACTTAGCCGAAAAGAGGTTGTGAATTCAGGTAGTTGCTCGAGCGAGAATACATCGTCACAGAACTTTTCGGATAAGCGCTTCGGGCCGATTTCAAACTGAAGTTCGACGACCGCGAGAATGCGACGTCCATTGCGGCAGAAAGGCAAGCAAAACATGGAACCAGTCATCATAGAAAAACCAGAATTCACCGTCGTTGGTGCAGAATTAAATACCTCACTCCAGGGTGGCCAAAATGCCGTAGACGTTCCCAAATTCACGGAGGAATGTCTCCGAAAGGGGATCTTCGACAACGTGGCGGATCGGGTAAATCCTGCCGCTATGTTAGGGATAGCTATGGACTTTGAAGAGGACCAGTCGTTCACGTTTGTCTATGGCGTCGAAGTCGACAAGGCAGAAAAGATTCCCGCAGGGTTGAAGCTCCATACGATTCCTACTGCGCTTTATGCAGTCTTTACAACCAAATTAGAAGGTCCGGACTCGATTATCAGGCAATATGTCTATATTGGGGAAGAATGGCTCCCAAACTCTTCTCAGTATAAACCTGCTATCGCCCCTGGCTTTGAGGTCTATGATGAGCGGAGCCGTCGAAATGAAGGAGCGGAGTGTGATATCTACGTGCCTGTGATACGTTTATGACAGCAACACTTATGCTTACACCAGTGCAAATCCAAAAGAGACTGCACGCAACTACTAGCAGGATGTCCGAGAGGCTTGAAGACGGAAATTTAGTACCCAGATTCACGCAGATTTTCTCAGATTTATCATAAAATCGGGATCAAAATCTGCGTGAATCTGTCTCATCTGAGTACAATTATTTTCTCTTGGACAGGCTATTAGAACTGAAGAACTTCGTTCAGCAAGCCAATCAAGAACAGCGCCCCTATCAACAAGACAAACAACGCACCCACACTACATCCTGCTCCTGATTGTGTACCATCAAGATGATCATTGGTCACAATGATTGTACGACCTTGCCGCATGAACCACAGATTCAGACGAAGCCATAGTGTATAGAGGAGCAAAACAACCACACCAAATAGCAATAGAATCGACAATGTTTCGTCCATCTTTCTTCTCCTTTCTCTTCCTATACTGCTATGCCCGTCAAGCAGCAATACAAGTATAGACAAGAGACTACCTACGGTTGAGCGTTTCGTCGACTGTTGTGCGTTGGGTGTTCACACAAAGTATACCTACATTATATATTATATAAGAAATATTGTGTAGATAAGTGCTAATTTTATGATAAAGCGCTAACAAATCCGTTGCAAGAAGATCCCAATTGTGAGAAAAACATGGAATCAGTAGACCGCAGTCGTAGATTCTTCTCTTCACACAAGAATGACACGATTGTGGTCTAACGATGCTTGTTTCAACTCTCTGTCTCCTATTTTAATTCATATCTACTTCTATTTTTTGTGAAATTGTTTTGCATTCCTCATTACTCCAATACACACCCGTCAGGGACACTACCGATGATAACCAGAGCGCATTTTTTAAATTTCAATATCCATGTATTTAATCGACCCGTTGCTGCATCTGTGTTATATGAAGCAGAAATGCTTCGTCATCTCAACCTGAAATGTGTGCGAGGGGAACGCACTGCTAACTGGGGCCACGACGTTGCTTGTCGTGGCTCTGGATTTCCGTTCATTTCTAGGAGTATTTGTTGCTGAAGCATTTTGCAGAGTTGATAGAGGAAGATATTGTGCGGTTGGCTAGCGAAGGGGAGAAGTCTTGATCTCAGCGTCAGCCACGATGCGCACTTGCTCCGTATTTGCCCGGATGGCCTGTTTCGATATTTGCGTCGTCTGCCACTGGCTCACCATGTAGGAGCAGTTTGATATCAGAAACATGACAACGATGGCAACCAGAGCAGCCGCTGCGGTGGCTCCCGTGAGGAAACCGATTAGACCAACCATAGAGTCTTTTGCTGTTTTCATGATATAATCATTTATGTCAATTCATATTTTGACTCTCTGGGTGTAGATGTACAGCGAACATCTGCGCCCAGACCTTTTATTCCCCGGCCGCTTCAAGAACCCGCTATCGCATTGATTCCACAACATCCCGATTGTGTTCTCTACTGGCGTCTGAATCGCCAACATTCCATCATTGCAGATCGGAACAACTCGACAAACGAAGCGTTCAAGGAGGGCAGGATGAAGCCGTTGCTGAAGGTCGCGCGGAAAGAGTATGGCAAGAATACCGCATTACAGCGAGCGTACCAAGCGTACCAGGAGCATGGAGAAGCTCTAGCCAAACATGTTGGTGATGATGGCGCAAGTCTATGCCAATCAGGGGGAACTGCCGCAGAATCGGGAGCAGTTGTTTCGGGCCTTTGTGGCCCTGTTGCTGGCATGCGAAGAGGAAAAGCAGCACCGCGCGGGAACGATTGGCCGGGCGCTGAACCACTCTGCGCTACCCTGGGCCACTTAGCATACGCCATGCAGAAGACAGGGGCGAGAGGCACGGCGGTGGGGGGAACCTGGGCCACAGATCGGCTAACCCCAAAGAAAGGTGTATCGCGAAAAGGATCAGGTCCATGTGTGCCTCGGTAATCAAAGGTAGTGGATTGCCGATGACACAAAACGTAAAGTTACGAAATATAGGATCGATTTGTAGTTAGAATTGAGACGATGAACGAACAATCTTAAAAGACCAACTTATACCCACGTCCTCGCACGGTTACCAAATAGGTTTGTTCTCGCGCCACAGACTCTATTTTGCGGCGCAGCCGATTCATTGCACTATTCAACTGGCTTTGACCAAGCTTATCTTTGTGGACCCCATTCAGAACTCGCTCGGTCAATTCTTCACGTGCACAGAGCCGCCCGCGGCGTTCGTACATATACGCCAATAGATCAAATTCTTGGGGCGTTACCTTTGCAATAGACCCTTCGATCCAAACCTCCTTTTGAGCATCATCAATCCAGAAGCTTGTATGGGCTTGAGGAGGAACCATTTGATTGGATGAATGCTGACCAGTCAATTTGTCATAGATGAGCGTCACCGATAGTAGAGCATGAACAAAAGGAACCAATTCGCGGTGTGTGTAAAACATTGTTGCATCAAATTGAGCGAGTTGTTTCAGCGTGCTCCAGAAGAATACAGCCAAATAGACATCGAAGTTTGCCTTGCTTCGATCTAGTGCCATTTGTCGAACAAAGGCAAGTATATGCACAGACTCTTCAACAGATTTAGAGTTCACGTAACGCTCTTCATCGCCAGTGAATGTAAACGGCTCAACAGTCAGCTCCGTTAATAAATAACGTTCAAGTTTGATCCGTTCGGCAATTTCCAAGTGATAAGCCAGATCCCATTTCAGGCTCAACTCGAATGATACATAATCGAAAAGTAGCGGCCTTTCATGTGAGCGAGAGAAATCTGTCAACCAGCTATTGCCCTGAGTATTGACAAGAACTGACTCCGTATTGACTCCACCATGTGTAAAACCGCAATTAAGTGACCCGCCATAGTTGACCTTGTCTAGATGTGGAACAAAATTCGCATACGAATCAACAGTCTCTTCATCTGATTGCCAGCAGATCTTTGACTTGGTTGCCTCTAGATGTAAGAGGCCTCGTTCACGCGCTTGTTGACAGATAATCTCGATCTGCTGCTGCAGCGAGTTAGATGTCAGCTTCTGCTCAGGTAACTTCAGCCATTCTCGACAGACCTTCGCAAACGCAAGCTCGGTAAAATCTAGATACCTGTTTTGTTTATGCCACGGACTCAACGTGTTGTTAAACAAACCCGTGACGATTGACCGAAGCTGAGAAGCGTGCTGATGACGAATCAACTCACGAAGTGTACTAACTTCATCTATTTTGCTGTCTGACAACATGTAGGCTGCCGCACCGTACCGCATCGTTTCGGCAAACTCTTTCATTACGCAATTGCCAACTCCCATATCGCCCAAAGCCAGAACCTGATAGCGTTCTTTTTCGGTAATTAGCTGTAGTCGACAACCGCACGAAACGAGATATTGTTCTTCGAACCCTTGTTCACCATAAGCAAAGACCTCCAAAAGAGCATAATCATCCCGTAATAGGAGAATCCGACCGATCGTTACTTGTCTACGATCACAAAAGAGTCGACGGAATAGATCTTCAAACTCATCTGCACGTTCTTGTAAATACATGCTACTCGTGAACGGTGCAATAGCCTGGACCATTTGAACAAATGAGAAAGGAGTACGCCAACGAATGGGCAATGTCCAGTTGATCTGGAGATGTGCTTTGAGCGACTGTTCGATTGCAGTTTGAAGTTCGTCAAGCCCCCAGCGTTTATCAATATAATCAACAACATCTGGTGGTCTATTCGGTCTAGGCTTTAGCGCATCTCGAACATCTTGATGAACTGGAAACTTTGTGACGATCAGTTTGGGAATCGACGGAGCGATCTCGCGCGCCAGAGTAAGTCCGCTCTTGTCTTTCTGATCGGTATCATTGACCAATCGCAAATCGAAAAGGGCCAAGTGAATCCGATGCTTATGCAACGATTGGCGTGCATCATCAATCGATGTGGCAGTCATGACACGATAACCGACGAGCTCGAGATATTCAGCACAGATGGCAACGAAATCTGAATCATTATCGACAAGAAGAAGATTTGGGGATGTGGGATGCATGCTTCCTCCTTTATTCGGGTGTGTACCACAAAGTGTGTAAATGGAGCAGGTACTCTGACTGAGCGACTTCATTTACACGCTTTGGGACACACTGTCTTTACTCTGGTAATTCTATTTCACTCCAAGTTGCTGTACAAGCTGCTCGAATTCGTTCCGGGCGAAACGACTTGCGAATATAATCAGTCGCGCCAGCCAGAAATGCTTGCCTTGAACGTTGCCAGGTGGGGGACGTGGTAACGACAATAATCGGGAGTTCAGGTTGTTGGTCGTGAATCAAGCGAAGCAAAATCGTAATATCTAGTCGAATTGCAGTTACGTCGATCAGAACCAAGTCAGCAGCATTAATCAACGAGCTTTTTGCGATCTTTTGATCCGTAACAACCGTGACAGATGCCAATGACTTTAGTGAGTCTGCGACTATATTTGTCCATAGAGAATCCAAGCTATTGCTAATTAATATAACACTCTTCTTCACAGACCTTCTCGCTATTCTCGATGATATCCTACAAATTGTGTGAAAGTTTTTTTATCGGTTCACAAAGATGGTTCAACAAGTGGCAAGGAGATGAGCATTGTTGTGCCGCTTGAATCAGATCGATCAATCCGAATATCACCTCCATAAGCTTGAATAATCGCTTGTACCATCAGCAGGCCAATGCCCAACCCTTTTGACATATCTTTATGTTCGATTCGTTCAACAAAAAGGCGTTGATGCAGGTATTTGGGTATACCTGGTCCGGTATCCAAAATCAGGATTTCGGCAGAGTCCTTATTTAAGCGTGTTGTAATTTGAAGGCAAGCAATTGAGCTGGAGGCCATTGCTTGAACCGCATTATCAACTAGCAGATCCAACGCGCGGCAGAGCCATTCTGGACTAGCGGCCACAGTGAGATTTGTATCAGCATCAAGGCAAAGCGTTCGTTCAACATGCGGATACTCCTCATCTTGCCAGAGTTGTTCGAGTCTTTCCGAAATCAGCTCGTTAACGTCGATCGGTTCGACACTCTCTTCTGATGTTAATGGTGGCGTAATCGGTCGATCCAGAATTCGCTCGACCTGTTTTTTAATTAAATCAAGCTTGACCTGTAAGGTTTCACTAACATCAACCGTTTTGTGGATCAGTGTCACGGCATTGCGAATATTCACGGCATAGCCCTCAATACTATGACGCCATGCATTATTGGCCATTCCCATCCAGGCTAAAGCAGTGCTCGACCCCACAAGTCCTTTGGTTTGCCTCAGTTCCTGATATTGCTGTGCATTGCGAATTGCAATAACAGCCAACTCTGCCAAGGATTGTAAGGCGATCTCATCTGCTTCGTCGAAACTGTCTCGTTCCTTACTTTCCAATGTCAAAACACCAAGAACTTGCTCGTCTTGAAGCAGCGGAACGCTCAGTTGCGAGCGAGTCTCTGTATAAGACTTAATATAATCAGAATCAGCTTCGACATTGCCTACACGCTGTGGTTTCTTTGTTAACATCGTACGCCCACATATACCAATCTTATTTTTTGATCGGTCAAGAACGTATCGACTACTTCTGGGTAGTTTCAGAGTAGAGTTGATATCAAGTGGATATACACTGGCAACATATACCTCGTTGTCACCATCAGCAAGATGAAACACGCCAAAGTGTACCATATCGCCTTTCGCAGGTTTGATTTGGGCAACAGCTTGTTCTAATATACGATCCAGCAGTTGTTCCAGTCCGCTTTCAATCCGAGTAGAGATAACCTTACTGGCTGAAAATAATGCCTGTTGATGTCGACTTTGGCGACAAAGAATGTCATATTGATACGCACGATGGATAGCAACTGCAGCTTGGCTGGCCAGAGTTTCCACGAGTTTTCTTTGAGAATCAGATATTTGACGCGGTTTTTTGCTACGAACAAACAATACACCGATTACTTCATTCTGGCTAAAGAGAGGAACGCCCATCGTCGCGCGATATCCATGTCTAAGTGCGCCTGGGTTCGCATTTGGATCTTTTTGCATATCTTCCACGACCAACGTCGTACGTTTATCCACAATCTTTCGCCCATATCCACCTTGTTGTCGCGCCAAACTCTGATTTTGGCGCAATTCGCCTGTTTCTGACAGCTGTAGAGAGATCGTGAACTCTCTTTTATCCTTGTCCCATAATACAATATGTCCGTCATGACTATCACTAAATCGAACTGCCGCCACCATGATCAATTTCAATACATCTTCAAATTCAACTGCACCTGCCAGAGAAACGGCAACCTCATTTAATGCATTTGATTCTGCAATTTTATGGGTCACTTGTTGGAATAATCGAGCGTTTTCTATGGCAATGGCTGCTTGTGCAGCAAGAGCCTCAAACGCAAGTCGGTCTTGTACATCAAACGCTTCTAAATCTGGGTGTTCAACGTTGATGGCTCCAATGACCTGATCATTTACTTGGATCGGAACTGCTAACTCTGATTTTGTTGTCGAATGTGATTGCAAATAATCATTACTTTTTGTGACATCATTCACCAATTGCGGTGCATTCTGTTTAATTGCCCTTCCTGCTATCCCAATCCGCTCAGAGTGGTTATCTCCCAAATCAATTTTATCAACCAGTTCGCAATGTGTTCTGCGTAACTCTGCCGATGGATACGATGTCACAAACTTCAACATTCCATTGTAGACTAATGCAATATCTGCAAAACTTGCAGGCTCGTGGTGCTCGCCAGTGAGACGGTATGCCTGCTCAGCGATGCGGTTCAAGATCTCATCTAAATCCAAAGAACCTGTCATTACCTTTCCTGCATTGAAGAGCGCTTGAAGCGCGCCAGCTTGTCTCTTAATATCCTCATATAGCTGAGCATTTCGAATGGCGATAGCGGCCTGACGGGCGATCGACATTAGAACATCGCTATCTTCCCGATCAAAAGCTTGTAGACGTGAATGTTCCAAATTGATCACGCCAATCACTTGCCCGTCAAGTTCTATCGGTACAGCAATTTCAGACTGAGTCTGTGAATCATATTCAACATAATCTGGATCCACTGTTACATCTTCAACGATTTGAGGAAGTCTTGATTGAACTGTGCGGCCAGATATACCGATTTGTTCACCGCTCTTAATATTAATTCGTCCAACACCGATGTTGCTCGACTCTAAATGCTGAATAGGAAAGATCGCACGTAGGACCAATTCGTCACCATCTATCAATGAAATATGACTAAAGACCTGATCTTCGCCCGTATCGCTTGCGAGAGCCTAAGCCTGCTCAGCCAGAGTGGCCAGAATTTTGTCGAGAGCGAGTGAACTAGTCATCGCGCGGCTTGCTGTATAGAGGGTGCCTAGCGCTTTTGCTCGCCGTTGAACTTGATGATAGAGTTGTGCATTGCGAATTGCGACCGCAGCTTGATTGGCAAATAACTCAATATTGATCAGTTCGTCTGCTGTAAAGTGATGCGGTCTTCGAAAATTCACAAACATCACACCAACTCGATCCTGGCCAACTTTCAGCGGAATAGCAATGCAAGACTGAATCTGCTCTTCTTGTGCAAAACGCGTCGCTCCAAATCGAGAATCCTGCCCTATATCATTTACGATATAAGGTTCGTCTCGTTGTAGCATTTCATTCACAAATGAATCTTTCTGCACATTCGGACTCCGCGAGACTCGTTCGTTATAACGTAAGCCAAGTAGTACAGGGATCGGTCCGATTTTGTCGGTATCGGGATTATATTCATAGAGAGTCACGGCATCGCAGCCGAGAACATTCCGGGTTCCGTCGGCAACAGATTGAAGCGTGCTATATAAATCATCCTCCAACGCGGTCACTTTGGCTACAATCTGGGCCGTATCACGCGCATCGCGGATTTGAGCATGTAGCTTTGCTTTGCGCAGAGCCAATGCTGCATGATTCGCAAACGTATGGGCCGTCTGTTTATCTTGTTCAGTGAAACTATGCTGCGTACGATACATCAAATATAAAACACCATGTGCTTCTCTTTCGGCGGTCAAAACAACTGCTTGAAAACTCTGGGAATTGAATCTTCGCAAAAACGCAAGAGTCGTAGACTTGATGATTCGATCTTCCGCAATTGCGTTCAGATTACCAACACTGTACCAACCAAGATTCATGATCTGTTTCGCTGTACCGCACTCATCAAAGTTGACAGCAATACAAAACTCTTCCCACAGTGTCGAAGACAGGTGAATCGATTCACACTCATCCAAGACAAATCGGTCGCGGTCTGAATCGTAAGACAGAAAAATGGCAGCATGTGCTTGAAAGACTCTACATGCACTCTCGGCGATTTGTTTGAGAACATCATTCAGGTCAGAGAAACTGGTGATATCCGTAGCGCCCTGTCGGATCCGTTCAAGTGTATCCATCCGTTGTGAAGCGTCGTATGCAACCGCAGCCTGATTCGCATAGAGTTGAATTGCTTCAATTTCTGATTTGGGGAATGTACGTTCTTGAGGATAATGGACCCACATGACGCCAATACACTGATCGTATAGGGATAAGGGTAGGCAGAGGGCTGCTCCAACATTGTTCCAAAAGATACTAGATGTAATTCGATCACCAGCTTTCTCAACGCTTTCGATCACAATCACTTCGCCATTGCGTGCAACTTGCGCGGAGATCCCTTTGGCATGATAGACCTGTCGAAAGTCAAAATTCTTTTGTACACCCGTGGAGACTAACCCTTGTGCTTCCCCGGAATGGTCGATCAGGATAACACTTACCCAAGATGCACCTGTGGCAGCTTTGGCATGTTCGACAATATCCTGTAACACCTGATGGGGGTTTTGAGTTGAAACAAAACGGTTGCTAGCTTCATAGAAAAGACGTAAGCGCTCTCGATCCGATTGAGCTATTTCTTGTAGTTGCAAACGTTCAATGAGTACAGCTGTCTGATTGCCGACTGCAGCAGCGAGTTCCTGCTTCGCAATGGAAATACCGCAATTTCCACTCGAGGCTATTTCGCCTAACCCCAATAGACCAACAACTTTGTCAGTTGTTCGAATCGGTATGAGCAATAGAGATTGAATTTCTTCTGTCAACTTCAGGCGTAGCGCCAGATCATCAAGAAACGGTTGACTCTTATCCTCATCTTGCCTCAACACAATCGGATCCCCCGCTCTCAAAAAGTTCTCTAAACCGGCCCATTCTGCCAATAATATCTCTCGACCCAAACCAGGTTCCCAGTTCAATTGCGAGCTGTTCGCAGATGGAAAAACAGCTTCTGTTGTCAGTGCCTTTAGATGGTCGTTATAGAGAAATAGCCGACAAAATGTCATGTCGAGATATGTAACCAACAACTCGGCAAGATTGTGTAACGCACTAGAGAGATCACTTGCTTTTGCAATCACGCTGCTCGCTCGAAGCAGTAGACGCAATCGTTTCTCATTTTCTTGAATAACCCGAATATCTTCAAAATAACCAACACTCCCGATCTGCCTCTGTTGTGAGTCATAGAGCCGTGTGGCAGATAAGCGAATTGGAATCTGAACGCCATCTGCGTTCCGTACAAATGTTTCATAACCGACAATCGTACCGGTTGGAGACTCATGCAAAAGCTTGCCAATTTTACGCGCCTCTCGCTTCTCGCAATAGAACAGGTATATAGATTGGTGAATTAGCTGGTTATCGTGATAGTTCAGAATACTCTTTGCCTTGTCATTTATGCTTGTGATTGTTCCATCACGATCAATCGATATGACCCCATTGGGAGAACTGGAAACCAGTCGCTTCCAATGATCTTTCTGCTCCTCTAGCTGGGAAACCAGACGGGCATTTGCAATGGCGATAGCAGCCTGATTTCCCAATAATGAAAGAATTTTCAGTCCATCTTCGTTGAATGCAAGTGGATCTGTTTTGCTATGCACATCCAGTGTACCAATGATTTTACCACCAATTCTCAATGGCGTACTCATAATGGCGAGCAACCCCTCCCCATCGGCCGCCGGATTAAAGAAGTAAGGATGATTTGGAACATCATTTGCAACGAAAGCTTTTCCTGTTTTTGCAACACGTCCCGCAATACTGGTACCCAAAACATCTCGGGTTCCTTGAATAATCTGTTGACCTAATCCATAGGCACCGGCAAATCCGAGCGATTCTGTTGATTCGTCAAGTAGTAGAATGCCACCAGAGTCAGCCTTTAATAGCTGAACAGCCAGTCTCGAAATTGTGTTCAAAAGTTCAGGTAAACGCAGCTCAGATTGCATTTTGTGCGCAATTTCATACAAAGCCATAAGCTGTGAAGCCATCCATTCGGATCGGTCACGTTCTAGAACTGTCTCTTCAAACAAATGAGAATTTTTGATCGCGATTCCAGCCTGTTCGGCAACTCGTTCCAGAACTCGAAAGGCATGATTAGAAAAGGCATCGTTCTGAAAACTATAAGCATAAAGCACACCCAGACTCTTGGTTTTGCCCGGTATGGGAAGCACAACAAACGATTTGATACCTGTCTGACGAAAATTTTGGTCGATCTCCCCCTCCTGGTCGATGTTAGATACCCAATGACCTTGGTCACTTTCAAGAATATCACGAGTCAGTAGCCTATTTTGATAGTGGTGTGTCCAACGCACATTCCGCTCCTGACTTTGAGTTGAATGCACTTTTATGGTCTTGCGTGTGATCGGGTTAACCAAAACAACAGTACAGATATCAGCACCAGTTAATTGAACAACTGCATCGACAATGCCTTTTAACGACTGCATCAAACTCAGTTGGCTTGTGATACTCTGACTGATCTTGAGGGCATCCGAGAGGAGATCGCGTTCTCTGTGTATTCTCGAATGTTCAGCCGCTTTTTTGAGGAGGATGGTGAATTCGTCTGGAGGGGATGAACCTGTAAGATAATGGGATGCCCCACTGCGCAATGCATCAAGACCCAATTCAGGTTGTTCGTCATCAGTAAAGAATATGCACTCTAGATACGGACAAAGTGCCCTGACTTTCTGAAGAAAAGCTATACCAAAATTTTGTGGCTGTTGATCGGTTTCCGTCCTGCGATTCTGAGCAATGATTGCCACATCAAATTGTTCATTCTTGCTCTCAATCAATGAGCAGAGTGCCTTTTGCGTGTCCGCGACTCGTACATTGTAACAGGATTGAATCTTTAGGTGATTGAGTTGAGAAGCAAGGGGATTCTGTGCATCGGCAATTAAGAGAACGCGCAACTGCGACTCAATCATAATGTTTCTCCTCACTTCTTATAGGAAGCACCAATCTTGACAAAGCTCAAATGGTCTTACATACGTTCGGATCAAAATCATTCGGTCACTGGGAAGATGAGTCAATCAAGTTTAACATTAATCAGCAGTAGCTTTCATGACGGCTTTGTCACAATAATCTCTCAAATTGCTCGCCATCGGTAAATTATCCATGTACCGTCATAGATTTAAAGCAAATTTGACCGTTTTCAGTTGGGTAGAACATGACAAGACGACTGGATAACAAAAAAGCAAGCAAGTTCGCTTATGCTTCTACAACGAGCGAACCTACTTGCTTTTACATTTTATTACGAATGTTAGCTTCTCTTGAAACCGAAGGGACACTCTATCGACCCCGTCCAGAATGGACAAGCTACAGCTAACTGTATCGGTATTTACGCCTTACTGTGCTAGGACAAATGAACGAATACCCAAAACCCTAATCCCGCGAAAGCGACATCAACAATTGCAGCACATACCAGAACATCAACGCCACAGATGCAAAGAGTTCCAATGCAGCCGCTACATGCTTGTCTTCAGGATAATGGTGCAATACGTTGGAGGTATCGTACAGGATAGCACCACCAGCTAAAGCGATCATTGCGACAGAGAAGAATGTACCAAGTTGAAAGCCAAAGATGATGCTTGCAACAATCAAAACGAGGGCCACGATCCCACCCCACCAGAGCATGCTCCCCAAGAACGAGAAATCCTTACGCGTGATAAAGGCCACGCCTGTCAAGCCCGCAAAGCCAAGTAGCGTAACGAGTGCAGCACTCTCTATGACGCCTGGTGCGGTGACTTCAGCAATCACAAGCAGGGGCACAAAGATAATTGCTTCGGCAACAACAAAACCTGCCAGCGCCAAATATTGTGTCATGGATGACTGGGCTGTATGCGCAGCTCTTGATGCCAGCCATGAGACGACGATAAAACCACCCAGCACCAATAGCCACGAGACACCCAACATTGCTTGAGCAATTGTATACGCCAAGCCTGAACTAAACAGAAAAACCTCAATCGCCGCAAAACCTAGTATTGCGCCAAAGAGATGCCAATAGGTTCGCATAATGAAACGCGAACGCGCATCAGGTTCAATCCCGATTACCGGCATTTGTTGCATATCAAAATTTGCTGCCATCGTATTCAATCTCCTCGGAAATTATCCTATTAATCAAAATTTGGGCTCAACGCTCGTTTTCCCAAAAGCATTGAGCCCGGAGTTCCACATGTGTATGTGTACGCGTTTATGTTAACACGATTTTGCTCAACTTTCCCTACAAATAGCCATCAACTACCTGACAAATGTGACACACGTGTTACGTGATACTAGCCTACGAAAATGGTTTGGATATCATCATTCACTATGCACGAATACAAGATTGGTCCAATCAAACAAACCCCTTTATTGACAAAATCTTACGATCAACTATCCACCATCTACTATCCTACGGCGTCAATCGATTCATGTTACGCGGAAACAGTGTCGTCAGACGTAAGTTTGGAAACTTCAATAACTGCATCAGCAATCGTTCCAAACCAATCGCAAATCCACCGTGGGGTAGCATTCCATATCGGAAGGCTTCTAGATAACTCTCGAATGGTTCGGTTGATAGATTTGCAGCTTTTAGCACCGCAAGATAGTCCTGATATAAGTGTAGACGTTGGCCACCAGTCACAAGTTCCGTTCCGCGGAAGAGCAAGTCGAAAGAGTAGGAATAGTCCGTCCGTTCGGGATCGACATAGGTATAAAATGGACGTTTCTTCATAGGATACCCTGTAACGGCCAGAAAATCGCTGCCATGTTCTGCCAGCGCCCATTCGCCGAGCCAACGCTCTTCTTGAGGCGATAGGTCCGGTTCACTGCGCTCGTCCACATAGCCTTTCTCACTGCTGTAAAGTTGATGGATCAACTCTTTGGCTTCGCTGAAATGAATATGTGGCACAACCTCTGGCATGGTCGGAACGGCAGCATTTACCAAGCGTAGATCAGCCTCACAACACTCTTCCAAGGCACCGAAAATGTGTGCGAGAACGTTGCGCAACATGCTCAGCACTGTAAAGTGATTTTCGACAAACCCAAACTCCACATCCAGACTCACATACTCATTCACATGACGCACTGTGTCATGGGGTTCAGCCCGAAAAACCGGACCCACTTCATAGACTCGCTCAAAGACCCCAACCATGATCTGCTTATAAAATTGAGGACTCTGCGCGAGATAAGCTGGCGAACCAAAATAGTCCAACTCAAAAACATTTGCACCGCTCTCTGTCGCTGAGGCAACGATCTTGGGCGATTGGATCTCTGTAAAATGTTGACGGTTCAAATAATCTCGAAATGCAGCCATTACAACTGATGCCAGCCTGAAGATGGCGCGCCGCTGTGGATGACGATTCACTGTGACGGCATGATCGAGCAAATTTGGCAAATTGGCTTTGACTTCTCGTTTGCTGATCAGGACAGGTAGTGGTTCATCGACCGGCGCAACAACCTCGATTCTCGGTTGATGTAACTCGAATCCTCCAGGAGCCTGATTTGATTCAACCACAACTCCTTCAAGGTAAATGACTGTTTCGGGTTGACACTCTGTATGCCCGTTTACGCTCTGCAGTGGGGCTAGATCCTGCTCTTCTTCAGTAACGGCTTGAACCGTTCCCCAGCCATCTCGCAGAATCAGAAAATTGATTCCCCCCAGACGACGAATCGACTGTAACCAGCCCTTTAATTGGACCTGTTTGCCAATATGTTGAGCGATCTCGGTTGTTCGCACACGATGTTCTGTTTGAAGAGTCGTTTGTACTTGCATAATGCTTTTCCTTTTGTCTTGTGTGATGATTTGCATTCACACGAATGGAGTTGCAAGATTGCAAAGAACCACTCGTGACACAAATCTCTACATTCGGACCTGCAATCCACGTTCTGGAAGTCCGCCCTGCAGGCCCAAAAGAAAAGCGTCTTCCTACAAATTCCTATCCTTTCTATCATCATTCATATTGTCAACATCATCCATAGAGTATTCCTTTCTATACTCAGTAAAGTCTAGAAAGAGATTAGAAATAGGACACGGATTTTCACAGATACACACGGATAAAATCCTGAAAATCCAATCAATCCGTGTCCAAATACTTTCTCGGCTTCGCTCAGTATAGAACCAATTAAAAAAGCCCCCATCCATTGGAGGACGAGGGCCTAAGCCGCATCGTGGTGCCACCACCATTCACTTCTCGGTAAGGCTTTTCCAAGAAATAAAGTACCCAATTCGGATGGAAAAGCCCAAGCCATTCCAGGGATAAGAACCTGTCTCAATGGGGTATCTTTTTTCTGGAATGGCCTAAATGTTCACACAAGAAGCCTTGCTCGGTTCATTTTGGTAGAACAAAATCAAACCGCTGCGCAATAACGGGCGCTCCCGGAATCAGCTACTGGCTTGTTCACTGATCGGCTCAAGGGTGTCACCATCAAGGGCCGTAGATGACGCTTTCAGCATGTGGAAAATCGTCCACATACGTCACTCTCTATACGACGGCTGGTCTAGATGATCTGTCCCTTTCATTGCCTTTTGTATCGTGGGTTGATGATAAATGCCCAAGTCTGATCGACATCTGCTTGAAACCCAAACATCTTGATATCAGATATGATTCACCATTTATCGGTCACCCACGACTGCCTTTTATAATCGTAGCCGTAAGTGTAGCACACAAAACGGCTAATGTCAATGGATTTTTACACATTATACACAAAACGACAGGTGCCTAACTCTTATCTGTGTCCTATAATCTTTCCACAGATTCCGCGCGCTACTTCCAAATTTCGTCTTCTACAGCAAATCGGCTATGATGCCTCGAACAAATTTTCAATCAAGCCCAATACTCAGCCCATATCCATACCCCGCAGCAAACTATAGGTATATAACAAACAGCCACCGCATCGAGGCTCGATACAAACTATGTTGACCAAACTACTTTCGCTTTTCCCCTATCAAGAATTACAATCATCCGAGCGTCCGCCCGATTTTATTCCTGCTTATGAACCTTTGCTAGATGGTCGCGAAGAGGAGTATATCTTGGATGCAGTGAGAAGCAGCTGGATCTCCTATGCCGGTGAATATTGTCAGCGTTTTGAAACAGGATTCGCTGAATTTTGTGGCGTCAAACATGCCATCGTCACCTGTAACGGGACAGTCTCGCTTCATCTCGCTCTTCATGCATTGGGGATTGGTCCAGGTGACGAAGTAATTCTGCCAGCGCTCACCTTTGTTGCGACGGCCAATGCGATTGAGTATACGGGTGCAACACCAATCTTTGCAGACGTTGACCTTGAGACTTGGACGCTAGATCCCACAGAGGTCGCACGCAAAGTGTCACCCAGAACCAAAATCATTATCCCGGTGCACCTCTATGGTCATCCTGCACCGATGGCAGAACTTGAGGAGATCGCCGATCTACATCATCTCTTTCTCCTGGAAGACGCCGCCCAATCTCATGGAGCATCCTATGATGGGCGTCGCACAGGCAGTCTAAGCAAAATTGCCTCGTTCAGCCTGATGGCGAATAAGATTATTACATCAGGTGAAGGCGGCGTCTTAACGACAAATGACGATGCCCTCATGGAACGTTGTCGCCACCTGCGCGACCACGCCATGCGCCCCGAACGACGCTATTGGCATGATGAGATTGGCTTCAACTATCGCATGACAAATCTACAAGCGGCCATTGGCGTGGCCCAGCTCGAACGGGCCGAATCCTTCATTCAACGCAAACGCCAAATCGCTCAGCTCTATGATCTACACCTGGCACACTTGCCGGGTATCCAGACCCCAGTCGAGCGGGCCAATTGTACCAACGTCTACTGGATGTATTCGATTCTCGTGGAAGATCGATATCCTCTCAAACGCGATGAACTCATCGTCGCCTTACGTGAACGCGCCATCGATAGTCGACCCTTCTTCCACGCCCTTGACACGCTTCCCCCCTATCGATCAGAGACTCCTTGTCCGGTATCACATGACTTGGGTCTTCGTGGATTGAGTTTGCCCAGCGCCCCCACATTAACCGACGAGCAAGTACTCTATATTTGCGACGTATTGCGAGAACTGGCACAATGAATCAGCCTTCCTCACACCCAAATCAAGAAACTTCTAAGCTTGACACATTTATCCAGGGGATGGATGTGTCCGTAATCCTGCCCACATTCAACGAACGGGACAATATCTGTGATCTAATTGACGCCATCAACCAAGAGCTTGTGCCGACAGACGTTCGCTTTGAACTACTCGTCATGGACGACAGCAGTCCCGATGGAACGGCAGAGATTGTTGAAGAACGCTACGATCTGGCCCTCCACGAAGCCAATAGCTCGAAAGAACTCATTGGCCCCTTACATCAGAATGGGGTGGTCCGAGTCTGTATCCGCACGCAAAATCGCGGTTTGGCCAACTCCATTCGCGATGGGTTGGAACGTGCATCAGGGCAAACATTGGTGGTCATGGATACCGATTTCAACCACGATCCTGCCATGATCCCTCAAATGGTGGAGCTTTTGCGCTACTATGATCTAGTCATTGGCAGTCGTTTTGTCATGCATGGTGGCATGGAAGAGGCAACGCGTTATTGGGCCAGTTTTCTCTATAACGTCTTTATTCGTATCCTCTTCCAGACCAAGATTCAGGATAACTTGAGCGGTTTCTTCGCCATTCGCACCGAACGTTTGTTTGAGCTTGAACCACAATTCGATCAAGTCTTTTATGGATATGGTGATTACTTTATCCGCCTCCTTCTGTTAGCGTGGCGCAAAAAATGGAGAATCCTCGAAGTTCCCGTTTTCTACGTCCTCCGTCGACATGGAGAGAGCAAGACGGGATTCTGGTCGATCTTCCGCGAATACACAATGGCGGTGCTGAAGCTGCGGTTCTTTGGACTATAAAGCATCAATTAATCAAACAATCGCTCTAGCTCGGCATAGGCCAATGCGATCTCAACCTGTGCCCAGAAGCGGTGATAGTTAAACGTTGGTGCTTGGCCAGAATCGATGGCGGCACGGACATTCGCGTAAGCGGGATCACTCGTGTAGAAGGAGCGGATGCTGAGGAATGTGCTGCTGCTGTTGATAGACTCACCATTGCCCATCACGCCATTGTAACCGCCAGGAATGTAAACCGGATCGTCTAAGCGGGCGTAATCGCCACGTGCCTCTGTGACGCTAACGCCTTTATCATCACGGTGCTTGGACCACATCCGATTCATCAGGTCTGTTGCAGCGTTGCGAGCATCGGCATGTTCAGAGCCTGTATGGAGGCGTTTGCCAGCGCTGCAATAAGCAAGAGCTTTGGCCAAGCCAGCTGCAACACCCACATCCTGATTGTAGCCCTCAACCGTGACGCGTAGGTCCGGGTTCCCGGTAAAGCTGGCAGGACCGTTCCAAGAGTCAGGGGTCCCTTGCCACGAAAGCGTCGATGG
>JAHBNG010000144.1 GCA_019217005.1 Chloroflexi bacterium TSY | reverse complement strand
GATCTAACAGTGGGTACCGTCTACAATTATGGCGACGTCTTTGTTTCTCGTCGAGTTGGGGTTGGTGTTAATCATTATTTCGATCCTTACCGCAAACCCCAAAAGGGGATCGTTCAAGTCGGCCCTGGCGGTATGACAACTGGTACTCCACATGAGTTAGCAATCAAACTCGCCAGTGTCACCTTTGATTTACCAGCACCACTGACAAGTGGACTCACGCTACAATATTATGTTGTACCGGGCGGTCCCCTGAATATCCGCATCAATGGACAATTCCTCAATTTTGGTGAGATGACGGATATCCACGGTCTTTGGATCGGTGGCGTCAATGTACAAGTGTTTGGTACACCCGAACAGGGCACGCTATACCTGAACGGCACAGTCAATGACTTGCTCATCGGTGGTCAAAAGCTTGCCGTCAATGATCTCTGTTTCTAAACCGCGGTTGCAATGAGAGCATAACTTTTCCACTGCTCCACTAGTCTGAGCAAAGCTACGTTTTCACACAAAGTTCAGTCCCATGAGGGTGGCCGCGGTATTTACGTCACCCTCATGGGACGACTTATTGCTCCTTAGAGAAGTTTGTACCGTCTCTGATCTAAGTACATCGTAAACTAAATAATTCGACATTTTTCACGATTAAGAGGCTTTTTCAATCGCAAGCAGTGGGACAGAACCGACCTTCCCGGACACGCTTTGTATGTAATGGCAGTTCCAAAAGGGCGCGTTGAAGAAGAACTGATAGAGAGAGAACCAGCAGCGTGTTATGTCAACATATAGATGAGGACAAAGGCAAGGAACCCAAAGGCGATACATAGTAAAAAATTAGAAGCAATTAAGCGATAGGTTGGCGACGATGGGCTCGTTGCTGCAAATGGAAAGATTCATCATAAGGTTTCTTGTCTTGCCACAATTTCCAAATGATGCAAATCCAGCGATTAGCGAGTGCGATCAGCATGACTCTTTTGAGACCGCGTTGGCGAGCGGCGGTGTAAAAGCAGCGGCCCAAGAAGACTCTTTGCAAGGCAAATTGCTGAGTAAAAATAACGAAAGTCGTGATCGCAAGCTCTGCGGAAATGAACGGTTCTGACTTTGCCACTTTGTTTGGTGACAGGACAGGTTCCCGCCAGAGACTGAAGGCTCATGGGAGAGGAAAGCGTTTCCTGTCTTCGCCAAACTTGACCAGAAGACTGGGAGCTAAAAGCTGGCCAGCACCAGGTAAAGAAGCAAAGATATGCTGATCCGGATGTTGCAGAAAAGTGACTGTAACTGGTCAAGGGTCTCTTGTTCATAGCGCAGTGCAAGCAAAGACATTCAGCCAGCTGAAGAGCTTCTCGTTGATACGCTGGCACAAATGCAGGAGCTGATGTGGGATAAGTGGCGGTTAACTTATCATAACAAGTGACCCATTTACGGGGTTGCGTATGTCGGTGCTGCTTGAGAAACTCTTGGAAGCCTTCATAGGTGGAGTTGCGCACATGCTCTGGCGTTGGATAGGTCAGAACCAGGTGGCAGGCAATCCGAGAAGGCCAGTTGCTGAAGACCTCAAGCAGCGCCGGATGGTAACGCAACAGGCAAGCGCGCAGACGGTTGGATAAGGCCACAGTCTCTTTGGTCCAGTATTGTGTGGCACTGCTGACCACTCGCATCTGCTGGAGTAATTCACTGCCAGGTGACCAAGGATAAAATCGATGGACATCGGTCCGCAACAAATCTGCTATCACATAGGCATCACTCTTATCATTATGCACCACTTTGACTATAGCGCTCCCGACTCTTGTTCACCACATTCGGCGGCACCACGACATTCTTGTACCCGCTCGACCAGAGATAATCAATCAGCAAATTATGCGCTGTTTCCAGTCCCACTGTCACTTCATCATGGCTCGCTCCTGTCTTCTTTCTCATTTCTTCAATTTGGCGAAATCCCTTCTGGCTATGCTCTATCTGCGCATAGCCCAGCGCTCGTCCTGTCTCATCCAACATCATCACATCATGTTTCTTTTCACTCCAGTCGATTCCCATTTCACTTTCATCTTGGACCTCCTCTCCCGTATCGCCTGAGCTCTCCTCAACGCTGTTTTCCGTTTTCCTGTTATGGCACTCGGGTGCTGCACGCTTTCGACGTTGCACGGCGTCGACCTGGCGACTGTCCGGGAAGGGGCAGTCACCGCTCGAAGGGTTGGTCCTTTTTGCCAGGTCGAGTCCAATAAGTTTCGGCTTTCCTTGCTTTTACCTTCCCTTATTTTATCTCCCTTTCCTATATTACCTAACAGGAAGAATAAAGAGTTGTTGAGACGTCTTCTACCCTCTTCCTGTAGATAATATAGGAAAGAGTTAAATAAGGAAGACAGAAAGAGAAACTGTCACTCGGAATCGAACTCCGGCTTGGTAAAAGGACCCCTCTTCCGCACCGCCCCGGACCGTCCACCGCCGACGCCTAGAACCGTCGCAAGCGTGTAGCATCTCGAATGCCATAATAGGAAAACGGAAAAGAGCGTCCGAAAAAAATGACCAAAGGCAATCCTCAAGTGAATGAGGAGGTCAAAAATGCAGATATTCATAGGAATAGACTGGAGTGAAACAAAACATGATGTAATGATAACGGATGAAAACGGTCGTCGAATTAACTACATGACAATAGAACATAGTGTGGATGGCTTTAAGCAACTAGAAAAGTGGCGAGAAACGATGGATATCGGCCATGAAAAATGTCGAATCGGATTAGAGACAGCACATAATCTGATAATTGACTACTTATGGGATGCTGGGTATACAAATCTATATGTCCTCCCACCGAACGTGGTCAAAGCAAGTCGGGCGAGGTACAATCAGAGCGGTGCTCGCACTGATGAAAGTGATGCATATACGATAGCTGAACTGGTCAGAACAGATGTTCACCGATTCTATCCTTGGCATCCAGGGAGTGAATTACTCCAGCAAATGCGCATCGTGGTGAGCATGACCGAGTTTTGGCGCAAAGAAACAGTTGCTGTCTCCAATCGCTTGCGTAGTTGTTTGCTCAGATACCATCCCGCTTTGCTCAATGTCTTTAGTTGGCCATCGCCCATTGCAGCTCATCTGATTCTGGCTTATCCGTCGCCGCAAGCAGCAGAAAAAGCAACCTATGATGAATTTCAGGTCTTTCTCAAGCAACATAAACATAATCAGCCCTCCAAATGGCTCACCTGTTTTGATGCCTTGACCACAACATCCCCGTTCAGCTCCGGGTGTTGCCCAAGCTTGTCAAGTTCAAGCCCAGCAACTTGCCCGACTCTTGCTCCATACCCTCAACTCCAAGCAAGCAACACTCCAACAGTTGAACTCTCTTTTTCTGCAACACGAGGATCACCCCATTTTGCTTCCCTGCCGGGCGCAGGCTCTTGGCTCCCTCTTTGCTGGTCAAATTTGGCGAAGATCGCCGCCGCTTCCCCCATTCCAGCATGGTCCAGACTTTAGCTGGCACGGCTCCCGTTACCAACCAAAGTGGCAAAGTCCACTTGGTCCACTTTCGCCGCTCTTGTGATAAAGAGTTTCGTTACTTTTCTCAGCAACTGGCTCGTTCTTCGCGCCAGCAATCTCGCTGGCTTCGGCTTACTTTACAAGCTCGTCAAAGGGCCACTCGGTCAGTCGCTCTCATCGGGCTTTAGCCAACCGCTGGCTGGCCATTCTTTGGAAAATGTGGCAAGACCGAACCACCATGACGAATCTTTCCACATTCGTCAACGAACTATCCGTCGTCGACCACAAGCTTAGTTTTTCTGCTTTCTTTTTTTTCAGCTACGGCAAAAGTCGGGTACAAAAAATGACCATAAGGGGTGAAATCCTAGAGCAGCCCTCTGTTTGCATGAAAAATTTGTACCCGACTTTTGCTGCTACTGTTTTTTTTCTTGATTGCCTTTGATTTCTCTCTTATGTCTACTTGCTACCAGCTCAATACCCAAGTTTACATAAAGTCGGAATTGTTGATTTTTTCCGACTCTTTTCAACGCGCCTATTTGGTATCTCTCTTACTGACTAAGCGTGTCCGGGAAGGTCTTGCCCACTTTAGAGCGCAGATGCTGGGAAACCATCGAAATTCTTAGTTGACAGTGTACGGAGAGACGTGCCGCAAAACGTTCCTGGGTGGAATATCCTACAGAATCAGTGACCCGCGAGCAACCTGCTGCGCTCATCATCACGTAAAAGTGGGGAACGACTCTCGTTCCATAATATCTGCTCCACCGCTTCTTCTAATGATTGTGTATGGCTCTGTCTCACGGCCTCATCAAATATGTCTGTTGGTGTTTTCTCTTGCAACGAAGACAAATGCCGATCGGCATCCTGTTTGTCTCGCTTCTCTGTTGCCGGATGATTCAGAGCAATTGTTAGTAAACAAATGGCCTCCCGCGTTCTACCCTGCCCTAAATATAGTTCTGCAAAGCAGACAATGGCCAAGGTTGCCACAAGCGTCAAGTCGTGTGTCCAGCCCAACGATAAGCCTGCAATGAGATGCGATTCTGCCTGCAATAACTGTTCTTGTGCTACTTTGCAGCGCCCGATAAAGAGATGGGCCAATGCTTCTGGGTGGGTACGCTCGCTTTGTTTAGCCAGTGTCAGCACCTCTTGTAGATAGGCTTCGGATTCATCCCAAGAATTCAGTTTATAGGCTGCAATGGCCAAGTGAATCAGGAGAAATGCATAGAATCTGTGCTCAGTGCCTATCTCACGGGTCAACGCCCAGCACTCTTCCAGATATTTCTGCCCCTGCTCGATTTGGTCTTGCACCACCAAATATTCACCGTAGATGAGCAATTGGTGGGCGAGATTGGATAGATCGCCCATTGCTCGCAATTCATCCAATGATTTTTGATAGAAGGTTATCACCTCTTTGACTTCGCCTAACTCCCGTTCCACCAATCCCTTGCGAATTAGCAGGTCTGATACTCCATCTTGTGTACCATAGGTTCGTGCCAGATCGAGGCCCTCATCGAGAATTGTTTTGGCGCGGCGGTGTTTGCCTTTCAACCACACAATATTGCCAAGAATGTCAAATGCCTTGGCCAACCCGTCAAAGGCGTTCTGTTGACGCAACAAGGGGATGGCTCGATCAAGCAATGTCTCAATTGGATCGATAGCCATGCCTAACCAAAACCGTAGCTGTGCCAATCCAACTAGGATCAGGCTGAATGCAATAGCCTGGTTGGGATTCTCTGGATCCAGCCTGTCCGCTGTCTGGACAAATAATCGCTCACCCTCTACTGCGTGCTCTTCCCAAAAGACCAGCAACGACAAGGCAATCTGCGACAGCCTTGACCACTCTTGTTGCTCAACTATCCATTGCCATGCCGTTCGAATGTTGGCCAACTCCGCATCAAAAAAGCGTAAGGCCCGGGTACGTTCTGTGCCACGCAGACGATCGATCTGAGATTCAGCCAACTGTAGGTAATAGTCGGCATGACGCAACCGTGTTTGCGCCAAAAGCTCGGTTGACATGGCGAGTTTCTCTGCGACATATTGCTGTACAAGGGGATGAGAACTATAGCGATGTTCCTGCTCATCCGCCTCTGGTGACGCGATATTGTGATCAATTAATGCCTTGTCAACGAGTGCCATCAAAATGAACAGGCTGCCATCAGTCACTGTTTTTGCTGCTTCTCGTGTCCATCCGCCTTGAAAGACCGATAGTTTGCTCAGCACAAGCTGCTGCTCTGGTTCCAATTGTTGCCACGTCTGTTCAAAGACGGCTCTTACGCTGCGATGCCTGATCGGAACATTATCATGTTGAGATGTCAGGAAGTCGAGGCTTTTTACAATTTCACCGGCAATCCGTTCGCACGAGAGGATCTTCAACCAGGCGGCGGCCAATTCAATGGCCAGCGGCATTCCATCCACCAATCGACAGATACGAATGATTGCCGCCAGATGAGCATCCGGTTGAAACGCCACCACCATTCGTCGCGCAGTCTGAATGAAGAATTCAATCGCATCAAAGGTTGTGTAGCGTAATTGTTCTTGAGTGGATTTTTCTGGAAACGCAACAGTCGCATGATTGCTGCTCTGTATGGCAGGCGCAGACATTGATAGAGGCGGAAGTTGCATCCCTGCAATCGGATACAACCATTCCTCCCGCAATTTCAATGCTTCACGTGACGTAATCAAAATTTTAATCTTGGGTGCACCCACTAGGAGTTCAAGCATCATTGGCGCCCCTTCAAGGAGATGCTCAAAGTTGTCCATGACAAGTAGAATCTCTTTCGCTTGCAAATGTTCCAGGAGTTGGTCGATGGGCGAGGACTCACCGTAAAAACGCAAGTCCAATTCCTCAGCAATTGCTGCCACGATCTCAGTTGCTTCGGTGAATGGTTGCAGCGCAATGAAGAAGATCCCATCTCGAAAGAGGGTTTCGTTTGTCGGGCTCTGTTCATCGATCAGCTGCTGCGCAACGCGCAATGCCAATCGGGTTTTCCCAATGCCGCCGGGTCCAATCAACGTCAGAAGACGGCAGTCCGAATCGTGTAGCCGCCGGGAAATTTCGGCCACATCCTGTGTGCGACCAACAAACGGTGTCGCATGGACCGGGAGATTATGTTTGATTGTCAGAGGGGGAGATGCAGAAACGGCTGACGAAATGAATACACTGGTTTCTGCCGTCTCTTGGACCATCGCCCCGCCATGTGCTTCATCAGCGGCCGGAAAGCGTTTTGTTCGAATCGCTTGGTAGAGAGCAGTTGTTTCTCTTGTTGGTGAAATATCTAATTCGTGGCGGAGAAGACGTTCACATTCAGCATACTGACGCAATGCAATGGCCTGCTGCCCCGTTCGCGCATAAAGTTCCATCAGGCGTCGATGGACAGGCTCACTCAAGGAATCGAGGGTGAGCCAGCGGCGAGCATGGAAGAGTGCCTCTTGGAACTCTTCTTGGTTGGTATACTCCTCCACCAGATGTGCCAATACTTGGGCCAGAATTTGGCGCGATTCCTCACGCTGAAAGAACTGCCACTCATCAAACTCGGGACAGTCATCTAGGTGGAAACCATCCATCAGGTCGCCACGATAAAGATCAGCAGCAGCGATGAGTCGGTTTACCTGTATTGGATCACTTAACCCCTCGCGCGCGAGTTTCTTGAAGGTCCTGACGTCTGTCCAAAGAGAGGTTGTTGGGTTCAAAGCAATTGACTCTGACGTTGTCACAAACAGCTCCCCTTCAACTCGTTGTCCAGTATCGTAGATTAAACGACGTAAGTTGGTGCGAGCCGTGCGCTGATCAGCTCTGGGCCAGAAGAGTGTCGCCAGTGTATCGCGACTGTGTGGTTGGTGCGTGACGGCCAAATAGACAAGCAGCGCCTGTCCTTTGCGTAGAGATATGTTGCATAATTGCCCATCTGTTTCCAGACGCGGCGTGCCAAATAGGTAGAGCTTCAGGTGAGGCATGATTTGTCTCCCAACAGGATCTAATGCAGTGGGGCGGCTAATTGTTCAATTCGATTGTAGTAGTCAATGTTTGATGTCTTGGTATAAAGCTGGGTATAAAGCTCATGCGCTTGCTGGGCGTACGTATCTTCTCGATTGATACGCCATAATTCGTAGTAGAGATCCGCTCGGTGAGCCTGATCATCGGCTGTTTCAAGGAGTGTTTTCAACTGCTTGGTTGCTTGGATCGTCTCTCCTGCAGCAAAGAGAATTTTAGCGCTCAGGACGAGTCCCTTAAAAACCAATGTCTGACGGTTCATCACGCGCGCGGCCTCTATGCCTTCGTCGAGCACTGCCTGTGCTTGAGGGAATTTCTCTAGTTTGAGCAAGAGGGCTGCTTTCTGGAGCAGAAATTGTGGCCGTGCGAATTGCCAATACTGCTGTAATTCTGGCAATGCTTGGTTATAGAATTCAAGCGCCCGAGAAAAATGCCCTTTGCGATGATAAATAGTACCCCGTTCTCCCGTACAGGCAGCAGCGAATTTCGGTTCCGGTATCTCTTGGGCCAAGGTCTGCGCCTTTTCTAGCTGACGTTCGGCTTCTTTGTCATTACCCAGTGCGATATGGAGACGTCCCAATTTGTAACGCACGCCACATTCAACTAGTTTCGCTCCGGTCTGCTGACAGAGTTCCAGCGATCTTTCGAGGGTCTGCTTGGCAGTTGGATAGTCACCTACGTCTACTTGAATTTCGCCAAGGTTTTCCAATACGCTTGCTTCTTGTGATTTATTGCCATGTTGGACATGGATTTTTAGGGCACGGTAGGAATAATCTAGCGCTTCTTGATAGCGCTCCAAATGATAATAGACAACGCCTATGTTGCTCGCTGTATATGCGACGCGTAGAGACGCGTCAAGTTCTTCGAAGATCAGCAACGCCTCTTGGAAGTATCTAAGCGCTTGATCATATCTTTCTTGCAGATGATATGCAGCCGCGATTTGGCAGAGACCGTTCGCTTGTCCAAATGGATTCTGGGCCTGGGTATGAATCTGCGTTGCCTTTTGGGCATAGGCTAATGCCCTTTCTGGAAGCTGGTTTCGATAACAAGCCCATGACAATGAATTTAGTGCATCTGCATTCAAGCGCGATTGGTGAGAATCCTGACTGAGGGCCACCGCTTGCTCGGCGCACTCCAACATTTCTTCAGGTTTGCCAGCAAAATCCATTGCGATTGATTTGACCAGATGTGCACGCGCCGCCCCAAATTTATCGCCTATTTTCTCAGCCAATTCAAGAGCTTTGTCTGCGATCTCCGTTGCTTGGTCAAGATTTTGCGTATAGGCAATGCTCTCGGCGTAATAGCCATACAAGTGACAAAGTGTCTTGTACAAATTGCTATCATCTAGGAACTTATTTTCTGTATCCATCTCTATTTGCTGAATCGAATCGCAAAACAGATTGCTTGCTTCCTGGTGAAGACCAGCGAATTCATGGAGCGCAAAAAAAGGTTCCATCGTAGAATTGATGGTCTCCCAGTGGCCACAGTTCATTGCCCATTGCCATGCCTGTCGAAAGTTATCCATTTCTACTTTAAGCCTTGCGATGGCTTGCCTGGGGTTTGCACCGATTAATGCAGAACCTTGTTGATCAAGCATCTGCAAGTAATATCCGCTGTGTGCTTCATGAAGCTCGATCTCTAGACGAGCATCCGCCACTTTTTCGACAAGAAACTGGCGCAGTAGTTCATGGAGCTCATATCGTCCACCTTGCGTACGTCGTAACAGAGCATTGTCGACCAAAGAGAGCAGGATCGGCATGGATGCACCTGTCACGCGTTGTGCGGCCTCCGGGTCACAGCCACCCCGAAAGACTGAAAGCTTCATTAAAACGTCCTGTTCATCTCTTTGGAGTTGTTCCCAACTTTGCATAAAGACGGCCCGCACGCTACGATGCCGCTCCGGTACATTTTGATGTTGGGCCATGAGGATGTCTAGACTATGCCGAATCTCATCCGCAACTTCCTTCGCAGGGAGGGCTTTCAGCCACGCAGCGGCTAATTCTAAGGCCAGCGGCATCCCATCTACGAGCTGACAAATATGTACCACGTGCGCCAGATGCTTCTCTAAGTTGAAATCCTTTTGGGTTCGAGATGCGCAGAGGGCAAAGAGACGGACAGCATCGAATTCGGCTTGGGGTTTCCCGTTTTCATCCGCTGATTTTGGGAAGAACATGCCTGCAACAGGGTGAAACCAGGCTTCGTGCAAACGTACTGCTTCGCGTGAGGTAACGAGAAGCGTAACCGCTGGCGCAGCTTTTTGGATCTCAGTGAGTAGATCAATCCCATTTAGTAGATGCTCAAAATTGTCCAATACAAGCAGCATTCGCTTGTCAGCCAAATGGTCAAATAGTTGTTCTTGACTTGCTCGATTCTCGTAGAGGCGTAGGTCGAGCGCATCGGCAACTGCTGCTGCAATATTGGATATGGTATTCACCGGTTGAAGTGGCACAAAATAACAACCATCGTTGAATAAATCCGCTGTGGGCAGAGTCATGTTCAATACATTTCTGGCAACTTCAAGGGCGAGTCGGGTTTTGCCGATTCCCCCTGGGCCAATCAATGTCAGCAAACGACAACTGGGATCTGTGATGCGACTGATGATCTCGTCGATCTCTTGCTCTCGCCCGATAAATGGGGTCGTCTGGTGTGGGAGATTATGAGGGGGTGGCTGGATGAAGGGGTGGCTGGATGAGGGGGTGGCTGGGTCTTGGCTCTCTTTTGTCCAACGATCTTATGTTTCTTTCGGGGCTGACGCGTGCGAATTGCTTCAAACAGAGCCGTTGTCTCTGCTTCCGGTGGAACGCCCAGCTCCTCATTTAGAATGCGTATACACTCTTCATACTGACGCAATGCCATTGCCTGTTGATCAGCCAACGTGTAGAGCTCCATGAGGCGTCGATGGGCAGGTTCGTGCAACGGATCGAGGGTCAGCCAACGGCGAGCATGGGGCAATGCCTCTTCATGCTCTTCTCGGTCGACATATTGATCCACTAAACGGACTAACACTTGGGCGAAGGTCTGGCGTAGTTCCTCGCGCTGAAAGAATTGCCATTCATCAAACGCTGGACAATCTTCTAGATTGAAACCAGCCATGAAGTCATCTGTATAAAGCGCATGAGCCGCAAGAAGCCGTTCGATTTGGGCTGGCTTTCTCAGACCTTCAGCTGCGTATTGTCTGAATAACGTTACATCGATCCAAAGCTCCATTGTTGGGTCGAAATCGATCTCTTTTGATGTCGCAACGATGAGTCGTGGATCAAGGCGTCTGCCAATATCATAGATTGTGCGGCGCAAACTGGTGCGCGCCGTACGCTTTTCGGCCTCTGGCCAAAAGAGTGTCGCGAGTTCATCGCGGCTTCGGGATTGGCCCATGATGGCCAGATAGGTGAGCAAAGCGAGTGCCTTGCGTAGTGAAATTTCGCGCTGTTGTCTGTCTATTTCTATCCGTGGCGTGCCAAAAAGGTAGAACTTCAGTTGGGGCATACTCTATCTCCTCGTGGATATTCATCCTAATCCTACATGTTTTGAGAGAAGTCCGCAACCTTTTTCAGTTCAATCGAAAACTCATCTTTACAGCAGTTGTGATGAAAATATGGTTTTCCCAACTGCTCTACCAGATAAAGCAAAACCATGTTTTCATACAGAGCTCAGTTTAATTGAAAGATCAACCGACGCAATATAGGACGCGATCATGGACGCAGCACCAACGCCCAACCCGTTACAATAGGCGCAAGCAGAGCAAACAAACGTTCATCTCCCAAAATTTACAAGACTCAGTTTGTAGCTGTTCAGCTTATCAGCATTTCAGCTATCAGCATTTCAGCTATCAGCTTATCAGCAACTGTTCGGAGACATCGTGTCCCTGTCGCCTGAAGCAGTGGCTACGATGTCCTCGAACACGGGCGGTCACGAAGTCATCGAACCATACAGGGACGTGCCGAGCTGATGGCTGATGGCTGACTCGCTGAATGCTTACCTCAGTTTTATTCAGAGAAGAATCGTTGTTCGTGAGTCTGTCGGGTAGATGAGCCTCGCAAACAGTCTCTGTTAAAAAATGATCAGTAGACAGCAATCGTTAGATTCTTCGTTCCACTCGAGAATGACACGATTGCTGTCTACTGATAACGAAAAATTTAGCTCTTGAATGAAAGGAAACAAAATTATGAATATCAATCGACTATTTGTTGCCGCAGTTGCCATGCTTATGCTTGTCTTGGCTGCGTGTACGCCCGTTGTGATGTCAGTTGAAGCCGCACCTCAGAACACCCAAGTGCTCGAATTCGATGTCGCTGAGGATATGAATCGCTTTATCTTCGATCAAGATGTTGTTTACGACGATGGCCTGCCGGCAGATGGCAGTAGCTTCATCACGCGTGGATATCTGTATGAAGCAGGTACGCTAGATGGGTCCAACGGTGTCAACCCCGACGGTTCACCTGAGTTCCCAGACAAGGTAATCGGTGAATGGGTTTGCCAAGGCTACATGATCAACGATGCTGGCCACGCAACAGGTGGTGTCTGGGTCTTCTCTTCGCAGTTCTTCCAGTTTGGCGACGAACCAGGTGCACAGACCATCACGACGCAAGGTTACGAATTGGCCGATGTTGATGTCGCCATTGCTCGTGCCATCACTGGCGGCTCTGGTGAGTACAGCACCGCCCGCGGTGAGTCCACGCAGACACTGTTGGGGCTTAATGCAACTGAGGGTGTCAACCTGCGGGTTCAGATCAATATTGAGAAATAAAAAAATGACGGTGTGTCCCAAAGTGTGCAAATGGAGACCGCTCAGTCAGAGAGCCCGCTCTATGTACACACTTTGTGGTACACACCCTAAAAAATGATTAGATAGCTGGTTTGATAGTTGGTTAACCAACTATCAAACCAGCTATCTAACTGAAAACCACGTAATCTCTTCCACTCGTGGATGGTTCTTATTTTGGAAAGGTATTTTAGGGGTGGTTCAAAATTAGGTTTACACTTTTGATATATAGACAAAAATCTATATGAGACCGTTTTCTCTCTGAGAACCGGCGAAATCAGAGAATATAAACGTTCTTTCTGTTTCTAAAAGTGTAAACCTATCTATCCAGCTAAAATGAACCACCCCGTATTTTAACATGAATACAGTCGCATTACCTTTACTTTCTGGTAAAGGCTTGAGTGACAAAGGGCAAACCGAAAGGGGCGGAAAAAAGAATCCACCCTGAAAAAACGGGATAAAATGTAAAAATAGTGCTCGGCTAGTTTAAGCAGCGGCATTGAGGCGGCGATGAGCGAGAACGCCTTTAGGGAAATGGTGTGAAACCGAGGCCTTTTTCCGAAAGTCAGGGTCGAGTTGGTCAGGAGTTGGAAAAAGAGCACTCGAGAGAACACGGCGCAGCCTGCCGGGAGTGGCTTGAGGCTCTCGAGCCCAGTAGCCAGTCGGTATGGGAGGAAGAGAAGCGGCTAAATGGGAAAGAAGATTGCCAGCCAGCAGCCCCAGTTCAGGTAAGCGGAAACAAGCCTCATCGGCATGAACAAATTGACGATGTAAGCCAATCATCTGCTTGGAAGCCAAGGGGGGGATGTTCAACAGGCCAGCGTTCCAGGTAGACAAGATAAATGGTTTCAGGCTGCAAAGTCATAACGGTCGCCAAAACCAAAGGTGTGTTGTAGGCCGGATCCTGAATGACGTAAATCGAGTAGGTACGGTTGGCTGTATCCACCTTGGTTGTTCTGGGGACGAGATTGTGCCATGCTTGATAGCAAATCAGGCGACCACTATAGAGAAAGCGACCAGACGAGTCCGGAGTTGTAGCCTCGAGTCGCTTTCCCTTATAGCTGCGAGAGAGCGGACGCACAATATCACCATATTCAGGTGGTCTGCCTTTTTCTTTGCGTTTGGGGAACTCATTGCGGCGCACTGTGCAGTTAATCGCTTCCCGCAGGACAAATCGGTCTATGCCGCTTTCTAGCATTTCTCTGATTGTAAACCCGGCATCGACCACCGCCACTTCGTCTGACTCCAGTGATTTCTTCGTCTCTTTCAGCAGCTTTTTCCGAAACTCACTTTCCTTTGTTCCAACCGTGCATCTCATGATTGCCTTGAGCAGTGGCACTCGTTTCCCGCCTATCTCCCCGAGCTTATCATCACTCCAAAGATGAGCGCGGGCAATGCCCGACGAGCCGTTGAGTTATAGAGTCGGTTCACTTTCCCTTGCAGCTTCGGTCGCCAGAACCCTGTGATATCTATGCTTTTCACTCGGTACCCTTCTAACTTTTTTGCCTCCCATTCCCTTTCCACTTCTTCTTGCCACGACCCCAGCAGACTTGTGATATCCCATGATCCATATCGAAAGCTCCACCAGCTTCGCCGGAGCTCCTCATCTTCAAACCCGCTTTCTTTCAATGCGCTATGGATTGCTCCTCGACTTTTCAGAAACGACCCATTCAGCATTGCCCACATCAGACGCATTACATTTACGTTTGTTCCCATCGGCGTTACTTGCAATACATTCATCAGTACTGCTATAGTTATTTCTGGCGCGGTTAGCATTCCTTCCTCCTTTTTGGGTTCTCTACCTTTAGGATGAACTGCTAACCGCTTTTTGTCACATTTCTCACCTCATCTCTTTTCTTTTACCAGAAAGTAAAGAATAATGTGGCTATCAGTTCCTAATCCCAATTATAGGAAGTGTGTCCCAAAGTGTGTCAATGCAACCGATTCTCTGACTGAGCGGTGCCCATTTATACACTTTGTGGGACACACTTAATTATACAGTGTCAAAGAAAGGGAGGCGAATCATGGTCGAATTAGAATCAGGTTTGGTGGTTCATCAGGTGGAAGTTGGTCCAGCGGAGAACTTCATCTATTGGCTTGGTGACAAAAACTCCAAGGAGATGGTTGTCATTGATCCTGCTTGGGATGTCCCATTTATTCGTTCAGAAGCAGAACGGCTGGGATATACGATTGTGGCCGTTTGGTTGACTCATGATCACGGAGATCATATCAACGGCGTAGCTGAACTTCTCACATCGCACCCTGTTCCAGTCTATCAATCGCGACATGCAACCGGCGGGTTGCGTCCTGCTGTCGACGGAATTATCGACACTGATGATGGAGATACTCTCTCCATTGGCTCCGTGACCTTTTCCCTATTTCATACACCTGGCCACTCACCCGACGGTCAGTGTTTCCTGCATGGCAACCAGCTGATTGCCGGCGATACGATCTTTATCGATGGTTGCGGGCGTTGTGATTTGCCCGGAAGCGATGTGGAAGCAATGTACAACAGCATTCACAACAAGGTGATGGCGTTGCCTGACGATACAGTCATCTATCCCGGTCACAACTATGGTCCCAAACCATCCGATACACTGGCCAACCAGAAAAAGACGAATCGTTTCATGCTTGCAAAGACAAAAGAGGCGTTTATCAAAGAAAGAATGGGATGACGAAGGAAACAATACACATAGACAGGCCGAATCTTGCAAAGAGGATTTAGCTGAAAATCTCGCTTAAGGGCACGCGAACATTTGCGACTTCATCGACAACGTCCCCCTGAGCGAAGAGGGTGAATTCCTGTGGTGTGTGATAGACGGCAATGGCTTTGGCATGGGGGTATACCAACCAACAAGATTGAACACCAAGTGCAAAATAGAGTTTGAATTTATCAACCAGTGTTTGTACACCTTGACGCGGAGACAAAATTTCGATCGCCAAAACTGGCATCTTTTTGCTCTTGAGAACATCATTTTGGAAATCAATTGGCAGTTCATGAAAGACAGCAATATCAGGCTCAAGCGAATTAGGTTTCTCGACAAGCTCTAGATCCGGCAGATCAGAGAGAGCTGAAATATCGAGCGCAAATTCAGAAGATGGCGTCAAATTTGGCACATCCAAGAAACGCGCGCCAATTTTAATTTGTAAATAGCCATGATTTAAGGAACCCATTTCAGCCAACTCCTCGGGAGCGATCTCTTCATCTAAATTTTCAAGAACAATTGCCATGTTCAATCTCCTATATATACCGCACTCGCTCATAGATGAGAATAATTTCCGCTCTTTCACTCGAGTAAGGGATTCTCATCGATGGCAGTGCTCAGTATAAACAGTGGTAGCCTCTTAATATTGTAACACAGAACACAGGAGCCAAGGTACTCTTGTCCCATGAATCTGTTATGCAAATCAAAATATCAGGCGTGGCTGAGTCGGGGCGTGGATAGTGGGTCTAAATTCCGGAAAAATCTAACTCGCCAGCGAAGTGGCACCTGACCTGATGTCCACGTCGGATCGTCCGAAGTTCCGGCGCCTCTTCATGACATCTCTCTTGTGCATAGCTGCATCGGGTTGAAAAGCGACAGGCCGATGGTGGGTTTGTGGGGCTTGGGATTTCGCCCTCAAGCATGAACCCCTGTCCCCGTGTTTCGGGGTCTGGAATCGGAACTGATGCCAACAGGGCATATGTATAAGGGTGGGTGGGCGCCTCGAAGATTTGTGCTCTGCTCCCAATCTCAACCATTTGCCCTAGATACATCACACCAATCCGGTCACTGACATGCTTGATCATGCTTAGGTCATGCGCGACGAAAACATAGGAGAGGTCCATCTGCGTCTGCAACTCTAGCAAAAGATTGATAATTTGTGCCTGCACGGAAACGTCCAGTGCAGAAACTGGTTCATCGGCCAGGACGAGAGCTGGTTGAACGATGAGGGCCCGTGCAATGCCAACCCGCTGACGCTCACCGCCGCTTAACTCATGGGGATATCGGTCGGCGAAGTGCATATTCAGCCCAACAATGGGGAGTATCTCGAGCGCACGCTGCGCTGCAGTTCGTCGATTCATCCCCTGCGCAACAAGTGGCTCTGTAATGATCTCCTTGACCCGCCAGCGCGGATCAAGCGAAGAGAAAGGATCCTGAAAGATGATCTGAGCGCTTCGCCGCAGATGGGACATTTCCTGCTTGTCCGCTGCAAGTACATCGATCTCCTCTTCTTGGGTATGCAGCAGTATGCGCCCGCTATCTGGCTCGATCAACCGCAGAATGCAGCGTGACAATGTTGTTTTGCCACAACCACTTTCGCCGACCAGACCAAAACACTCGCCTTTCTCCACGGCAAAACTCACGTCATCAACCGCCTTAACGTGGCCAACTGTCCTACGTAATATCCCTCGCTTTACCGGAAAGAACTTGCGAAGATGTTCGACGGTCAAGATCGATTTCGTGGTCACCTACTGTTTGTTCTCCTCGTTCGATTTTCTAGGCAAGGTTGCGGAGTTGCAAGGTAGCTGGGGTCGCTCGCCACCTTGCTCCTTTGCAATTCTGCAACCCTGCTCACGACTCATATAGCCAGCAAGCAACCCTATGCTGCATCCCGATATCAAGAACCGGCGGCTCAATCGAACAGCGGTCATGCGCTTGGCTGCACCGATTCCGAAATCGGCATCCAGACGGTGCATTTAATGGGTCGGGCACCGAACCTGGTATAGACGACAACTGGCTCTTCGGTTCTGTCGTAGGCAGGATAATCGAGTTCAAAAGCCCCTGAGAGTAGGGGTGTTTGGGATTCTCAAAGAATTCTTTCACTGGAGCTTGCTCAACCATCTGTCCCAGATACATGACGAGTACATGATCTGCCGTTTGGGCAACGACCGCTAGATCGTGGGTGATCTGAATCAGCGCCATCTGCATTTCTTGCTGAAGCCTGCGAAGCAACCGCAAAAACTGGGCTTGAATGGTCACGTCCAGGGCAGTGGTTGGTTCATCGGCGATCAGAACGGTTGGTTGGCACGCCAACGCCATTGCGATCATCACCCGCTGGCGCATGCCACCGCTCATCGCAGCAGGAATATCGTTCAGGCGGCTCTCACTATCTGGGATACCAACCAGATCGAGCATCTCTGCCGCACGCTGACGCGCCTCGGCCTTGCCAACGTTCTGATGGACAAGGATACCCTCTGTGATCTGCTCCCCGATGGTATAAACCGGCGTCAAAGAGGTCATTGGTTCCTGGAAGATCATCGCAATCTCTTTGCCTCGGATCTCCCGGATCGCTTGACTTTCTGGGTCAAGTTCTGCCAAATTAATCGCTTCTGATCCATTGCGCCGATATAGAATATCACCGCTTGTCATGGCATCCGGCAGCAGGCGCAGGATGGATCGCGCCGTCACGCTCTTCCCGCAGCCACTCTCCCCAACAATGCCCAGACACGTGCCCCGCTCAACGGTAAAACTCATCCCATCAACAGACTTGACGATTCCTCCCAAAGTCTTGAAATATACTTTTAGATCTCGTACCTCGAGAACGGGTGTACTCATCTTTTGACTACCGTATCTTCGAATAAGGATCCAACGCATCGCGCAGCGCATCGCCAAGAAAATTAACGGCCAGCACGGTTAGCACCATAAAGACGCCTGGAGCGAGGAGCCATGGATGCTTAGTCAGAACTTGTACCGACTGCGCATCCTTGAGCAATGTCCCCCAGCTCACTAGTGGAGGCGTAATGCCAATGCCCAGAAAACTCAACGCACCCTCGGCCAGGATGAGACCCGGAACAGAAAGGGTGGCAACGACAACAATGTGACTGAAGCAATTCGGCACCTGGTGCCCAAAGAGAATCGTAGATGTACTCGATCCGGCAGCACGCGAAGCCATGATGAAGTCAGATTCCTTAAGTGCAAGCGTCTTGCCCCGGATCTGCCGGCACAGTCCGGCCCAACCGATCAGAGCGAGCACGATGGTCACACCCAAATAGCGGTTTAGGGACGATAAATCGGCGGGCAATGTTGCGGCCAGGGCCATCCACAGGGGGATACGTGGGAAGGACATCAGCACTTCGGTAAGGCGCTGGATCAGCGTATCGGCCAGACCACCCCAGTACCCCGATGCAACGCCGATGGCCGAGCCGAGTATCACGCTGATGAGCATACCGATGATGGGAACCGAAAGTGATATTCGCGTGGCCATGAGCACGCGGGAGAGGACGTCACGCCCCAACCTCCCTGTACCCAATAAGGCAATCATTCCCCCCTCATCAACGCCAAAGAGGCGAAGCTGGCTTGGTATCAGCCCCCATAGACGGTACGGTTCCCCTTGAACGAAAAAGCGGATCGGGTACACCTTCTCGGGGTCTTCGGTATACGTCGTCAGAAAAGTCCGCGCGTCCCGTTCGCTTTTGTAGCCATAGACAAAGGGACGCGTGAGTTGCCAGCTATCCTTTTCGAAAAAATGCACGCGCTGTGGTGGTGCTCTCAGAGCATCTTTGTGTACGTGATCGACCTCATACGGCGCAACAAAGTCCGCAAAAAGGGCGACGAAGATGATTAGCACTAACCAGACAATGCCCACAACCCCCAAACGATTGGCCAAAATCCGCGCCGCCAGGAGCCGACCGCGCGACACATCAGGCTGAATGGATGCTGCATCACTGGCTAATTGCCCAATATCAGTGGCAGCAGCCATTGTGAATCTCCAAATAGCTAGGGTGCTTGTTTGTTGAGATAGTGGATAGTGGATGGTGGATAGTGAAGAGCCATTTACCATCCACTATCCATAAAATTTGATTCATTTACCATTATTTGTACAGATGAAGATATCTAATCAAAGCGCACTCGCGGATCGACCCACGCCAGCAGCAGATCGGCAACCAAATTGCCAATCACAAGCAGGACGCTCAGGATCATCAAGATAGCGGACGCCACGTAGACATCTTGAGCAATGAGGGCGTCATTGAGCTTCGGACCGATGGTCCGAAGCCCCAGCACGATCGCGGTAATGACCCCACCGGAAACGATCTCTGGGAATTGCATACCCAACAGGGTGATCAGCGGGTTGATCGCCACGCGCACGGCATGTTTAAGCACCACAATTTTCTCAGAAAGCCCCTTCGCGCGAGCCGTCTCAACATATTGACGTCCCAACTCGTCTAATAGGTTACCGCGCATCATGCGCATTAAAGAAGCGATGCCTGGGATACCGCCCACAAGCACCGGAAGCCACAAATGCGCGGCAAGATCTTTGACTCTGGCCCAGCTCCAAGGCGCATCTGCATACTCTGGGGAATACAAGCCTGTCAGCAGGGGGGCCTCGAGGACAAAGGTCATGAAGACCAAAATGGCCAGCGCAAGCAGAAAGCCAGGGACGGAAAGACCAACGAAACTAAGAACGGTAAAGATTCCATCTGGTATGGAGTACTGACGGGCCGCAGAATAGATGCCCAAGGGCAAGCCCACACCCCAGGAAAGAGCAAGCGCAAGAGTGGCGATCAGCATCGTATAACCCAAGTTCCGCCAGATCACCTCGGTTGCAACTTTCTCATAGGTAACCAATGAAACGCCAAAGTCGCCTTGCACAAAGGCGACCAGCCAATAGACGTACTGAACCGGTATCGAGCGGTCCAGTCCATAGGCTTTGCGAATACCGTCACCCTCGATTCTGGCATCCTCTGCGCTCCATCCTCGATTCCCGATGAGATTTTGTTCATATGTGGTAATCACATCCCCGGCAGGGAGGTTTATGACCAAGAAACAGATAAAGGAGATGAGAAGCAATGTGGGAATTGCAATCAATATTCTGCGAATGGCGTAGGTTAGCATCTAAATTTCACCAAAACAATTAACAATTCAGCAATTAATTATTGACTTGCTGAATTGTTAATTTGAAGCCCTCGCCTACGCCTTGATGTAGAACTGCTCAGGATAGGTGTAGGTGAAATCTTGCAGCCCATTCCCCACGTCGGGTGCATTTCCCACGCGGTTGCTGACCAAAACCATGAGAGGCACATCGGCTATCAGATGGATATCAAACTGCCATTCGACATGATACTTGAACAGTTCTTTGTGCAGGCGTTTGCTCTCTTCAGGATCAGTTTCCTTTTTGATCTGTTCCTGTAATGCAAACAGACCATCAGCCCCTTCGGGCGGCCCAAGTTCGGCCAGCCAGTCAGGTACATCCTCATAATCCTCCACTCTCAAGGAGCGAGAACCATCCTTGGTGGTAAAGATCGGCTGGTTGGGTCGCATTAGGGGGATCTCGTTTGCATCCGTGCCCCACATAAAGGTATGGGTCTCTTGCCCCCCCCAACGAGAGAACAACACTGAGCGCTGGACCGCGTTCAGCCGAGCGTCGATGCCCGCATCGCGCCAATCCGCCACGACCATCTCGGCGACCTGCCGATGCACCGTGATCTCGGTCGCGGCATCCATGATGATGGTCACCGGATTGCCGCTGGGAAAAGTGCGCATCCCATCATCCCCTTTTTCCAGGCCCAGTTCATCAAAGAGCTCTTCCACCCGTGCTAGGTCGAACTCACCGTTGGTCATGGTGATGGTCTCCATATCATCGTCCCAGTAGGGCGACGTGGAGCTAAGCGCATAACTTGCGGGTCGACCTGCCCCGAAATAGAGCGTCTCGTTGATCTCATCGCGGTTGATGGCCATCGATAGCGCGTGACGGAAATCCTTGTTCCGGAACATCTCTGCCAGCTCTTTTTACTCTTCATCGGCGATGCGGTAGTTGAAGGTGATATGGTTGCCTGTGGTGAAAGAGGTTCCGGGCCAGAAGAGTAGCCGATAGCCGCCACGTTCCTCGTTCTCGCGTAGGGTCGGGAGGCTTTCGAACAGCTGCATGTTCCGGATCGCAACATCGATCTGGCCGTCGACCGCCATGAGAACGGCATTTTCCTGAGTCCCGGCAAACGGGAAAGCATAATTATCGCAGTACGGGAGTTGATTGCCCTCGGTATCCACGGCACCATAGTATGGATTGCGCTCTAGCCGCAGCCCCGATTCGTTATAGCCTTTTGATACCCAAGGATAGACCACGGGGAAGTCAGGTTCGAGATAGTTATCATTCTCCCGCAGATCCTTGTAGGTCGCTCCGTCAGTGTACTTGGGATGCCATTGCATAAGATGATGCTTGGGCTTGCTTGCCAACGTTCTCCCTCGGAACAGGAAGGGGAATGTGGGATATGGGGCAGGGAACTTGAAGACAAGCGTGAAGTCGTCCGGCGCCTCTAACGTCACTGGTTCGCCGTCTACTAAGCATCTAGTGGGCGGTCTGGGACTGTACTCCTCGTCAAACCACATGTCCTCCCAAAGGAAAAGAACGTCCGCGGTCGTGAATGGTTCACCATCAGACCACTTCATCCCTTCCCGCAAGTGAATTGTGATCTGGGTGGCGTCTTCGTTCCATTCAAAGCTCTCACACAGATACGACTCCCAGCCACCCACTGGCAAACCGCCGCCAAAGGCATCCAGATCCGGTGGGATGTCTAGAAAGCCGCGGTTCACAATATAGCCCGGTGCCGCCCGATCCGTCTCGTTGAGGGTAAAACCCCGTATTGTGTCGCTATACTGACCAACCTCGGAATGTGGAACAACGACTCGTGGGTTTGCAGGTAAGCGCTCACTCACTGATGGCAGTTCTCCGGCGTTCACGAGCTCTTTGAGCATGGGCGCTTCATTGTACTCTGATGGGGGGCCGGCTGGTGCTGCTTGCTCGGCTGGGGCGGGTGCCTCGGCTGGCTGCTCTGCGGCTGGTGCTGCAGCATCACCGCCACCACAGGCTGCGGATGCGACGCCAGCTGCCGCTACTGTTGATAACTGCAAAAATTCTCTTCGCGTGATTTCTCGCCTTTTCATTGTCCTTTCTCCTCCTAGAATTTGTGTGAGGTTGGCACAAGTTGACCAACCGGAGTTGACGAAACAGCAGATCTCTGTCGTCAATCAGGATAATCTCTGGCAATACTTTTTCTCGCTTATGAATTCGCTTGTCACATAAGATTTGGTGCGCTATGCCCGGAAGTTGAGGAAGTTTGGGGAGACAAGTTCACCTTTGCGTGTAAAGGTTGCGATTTCGGTTACAGAAAATCCCTCAACGACGGCACTGGTCATGGTGTTCCTACCGCATGCTCTATTGAATTCGAATTTTGCTGGAATCGTGAAATGGAATGGTATGTCGTCGACCATCTTGGCTGACAACACTGCTATCTAACTTCGAGGTCGAAGCAAACAGTAGGACAATTATAGCGTCGCGATGTTGGCTTGTCAAGTGTAATGCGTTTACCCCGGTAGGGCAATAGCGAACTTTGCCGCTCAGCGTTGAAACGCCGGTCTACTAAGCGTAAACCCGCTCAAGCGGGTTGAACTGGAGTGCGCTTCGGCGTACTTTGGTTGCTAGACGTCGGTTGATGAAGATTCAAAATTAAGTTCGGTAATCGTTCAGCGAGCACGCCCCGTGCGGGTCTTGACGGGACGCCACTCCCACGAGGCGTGCTGACTGGACTTTTTTGCCGGACTATTTTCTTAATGTCCATTAACCGATGGTGATTGCCCTATACCCCGGTATGTTTTTCAGCAGTTGACAGATATGTAAAAACAGCTATAATCCAGATGTTTTTAACTGGAGGTGAACCAAACCCTCACTAGGAATCTTCATATAGAAAAATCCGTACAAATGAGTCAAGTTTTGTAGACAGTGGATGGTGGATAGTTGATAGTGACTTGTGTGACCATTTTCAACCATCCACCATCAACTATCCGCCTCGGACGACCGCTTGTCGGTTTGAGGCGCAGCTTCACTAGTGCTTTATGTAGTCGTCTTGATTTGGTATTTGTCACCCGCGATCGCAAAGCCTTCAACTACTGTAATCGTGTTGAAATCGTATGTACCCATTTGACGACTCCGCTAGATGGTTTGAAAGACGCTGTTTTTCTGACAGAACTTGAGGTAAGTTAAATGCCATCATAGAAATGAGGGTCTTCGCGACAAAGTGTACAAGCGATGAATTCGTGGTGCGTGATACGTGGTACGTCAAGCGATCCAGTACGTATCACGAATCACGTTGTCAAGTACACTATCTCGCGTAGAGCCAGAAATGATTCTGCCCGAGTATGAATGTGATTGGGATTTCAGTCTGCTTTGAAGGAGAATCTGCTCATGAACCTCTTCTACTATCTTCCTGCGATGGTCAGAATACAGATGGTGCTCGTTGCGATTGGATGTGCAATCTTGTCCACGTCTTGTCGAGATAGACCAGACGAGATAGTTGCTGAACCGGTTGAATTGAACATCAGCACCGGTTACGGGAACCTATGGGGCCAAGCTGAAAAAGCGGTCTTTGAGCGATTTGAGGAGAATCACCCATTCATTCAGATCAAGAGTAGAAATCAAGACTTAACCTGGCAAGATACCTTAAGCCAGTCTCCCTACCCGATCTATTGTTCGGCGAAGCTGGATATGATCTCTTACGAGTACCCCAACAGAACCAACTTTCAAACTTAACAGATCTTTGGCAACAGGCCAACTGGGATGAGACATTTCCTACCAGCCTGAAACAACTAAGCGCGGTTGACGGGAAGCAGTTTTTTCTACCAATGGTGATCAACTGGGTAGCCATTTACTACAATATCGAAGTTTTTCAGAAATACAATATAACGCCTCCCCAAACCTGGGATGAGTTTCTCCTTGTTTGTGATACGTTACAATTAGAAGGTGTGACGCCTCTGGCATTTGGACCAGTGGGATGGACCGGGACTTACTGGTTCGACTATCTAAACCTACGTCTGAACGGTGCTGATTTTCATCGCGGTCTTTTGATGGGCCAAGAGCGCTTTGATGATGATCGTGTGCGCAATGTTTTTGAAGCGTGGCGAACGCTATTCGAACGGGGTTGCTTTGGCGAAAACATGCTCTCAATGTCGTCTACGGACAGTCGATTGTCTATCATTCACGATGATGATGAACAATTGAGCAAGCAGAAAACTGCCATGACACTGGTTTCATCATGGGAAAAAGGTACATTGCCAGAAAAGTGGCAGAATGAGATCGACTTCTTCCGTTTTCCATTTATCGATCCATCTGTGCCACTGGCAGAACTCGTCTGGTCTTATGGTTATGCAATGCCCATTGGTGTCGACGATGTTGACGAAGCAGTGGAATTTCTCACCTACATGAGCTCAGTGGATACGCAAACCATTCTTGCGCAGGGACTCGGTCCCACAGCCATTGCGACACAGCCCAACATTGATGCTGACGTTCTGCAACCTAGCCAGATCAAAGGAAGAGACTTGGTCAACGAAGCGGATGACGCCGTCATTGTTCAACTCTGGTCTCTGCCTTCAGCCATGATGATGGCATCTGAACAAGCGCTCTGGCTGTTCGTGCATGAACCGGAGAACATCGATGCAGTTTTGCTCACACTGGAGGAAGGACGTCAAAATGCCTTAAAGCAGGGGGTGTTTCAGTAATTTCACAATGCGCAAGTGTAAAGCCATTTTGGAATCGAAATGAAACGACTGGAGCTGACGACAAATGATTCACACGGAAGATGGGCATGGAAATAGATCGCTGCGTATAGCAGCTGCTCAATTCCCCGTTTCTGCTAATATTGCACGAAACGCAAGACTGGGTTGTCTGGATATGCTCCAGCGCACTTTGAAACGCTAGCAAACTATGCGTGGGACGTCTTGAGCAACCATACCCAAGATATCTGTCAATTAGCTTTGTCATATCGACTTTGGGTGGTCTTGGGGTCAATGCGGATGATTGAGGGTGATCAGTTGCCAAGAAGTTGTCTGCACGTGATTTCGGACGAGGGTGAGATAGTCGGGACATATGACAAGCAGCGCCTCTATCAGAAAGAAAAGCAGATGTTCAGGGCAGGCAACAAGCCATGTGTCATCGAGATTAACGGTTTCAAGTGTGGATTCTTGATCTGTTATGACAATTGCTTTCCCGAACTATACGACGAATACCGTGATTTGGGTGTCGGTTTGCTCTTCCATTCGTTTTACAATGCTGCAAATCGTCGGTCGACAAGTATTAAGGATTTGATGCTTGCTAACCTAATCGTGCGTGCCGCCGACAACCAAATGTGGATCTCTGCAAGCAACTCATCAAAACGTTACTCACCATTATCGGCCTGTATTGTCAGACCGGACGGTACAACGGTCCATGCTCGTCGGAACGTGACCGGTCTTGTTATCGATAGCTATCCAGACCATGTTCTTGGTTGGACGTATAACAACCGGATCTTGTAAGAGGTATTGAGCAACGTCGTACGATTGTATGATATTGTGATATGATTACATTCCATCGGCGAATATTTGTAAGCGAAGATGAATGGAGGCGATTCGTGTTTCAAAATGACCCAGCATTTGACACAGCGCCACAGATAATTACCTTGAAGAAATTTGTGTAGCTTGGATCGAACAAGATTATAAATATGCAGTGTTCAGCCAGACTGAAGTCGAGTAGAATAATGTGACATGGATAGAGAGGGCAATGAAAAAACTCGAAAATAGAACCGCCATTGTCACCGGTGCAAGCCAGGGCATCGGCAAAGCAATCGCACTGGCCTTTGGGCAAGAGGGCGCAAATGTCGTAGCCACGGCGCGCACAACGCAAGCAATCGTCGATATCGCTGACGAAATCAAGCAGATGGGTGGGGATGGGCTAGCCGTCACGGCTGACTTGGGCGTCGAATCTGACATTCAGCGCATTGCGGATGAAGCATTGACACATTTTGGGCACATCGACATTCTGGTCAACAACGCGGCGATTATCCATCCATATATTGATCTGGTCGATTTCGATGCCAAACTGTGGCGTCAGGTGATCGATGTGAACTTGACCAGTGCGGCGTTGCTTACCAAGGCAGCCCTGCCCAATATGATCGAACGCCGATCCGGCAAGATCATCAATATCTCCAGCATTGGCGGACGCAAAGGTGGCAAAGGACGCAGTGCCTATCGGGTGACAAAAGCAGGATTGATTAGCCTGACTGAAAGTGTGGCCGCAGAAGTCAAGCAATACGGCATCGATGTAAATTGCATCTGCCCGGGCGGCGTCGATACAGAGGGCTATCGTGAGGCATTTGACAACCGGGGTCGGGAAGATAACCCAATGCTCATGGTGCCTGAAGAAATTGCATCAGTGGCTCTTTTTCTGGCCTCAGATAACAGCTCTGCCATTACTGGAGCAGCCATTGACGCCTTCGGCAGGACGAATCCTCTGTTTGGATAACCCGTTGTATACCAGAAGTTTCTAGCGAAGCTGCGCCTCAAACCGACCGGTTGGTGCAAGGTTGCAAAGCGGCAGTGTTGCAAGGTTTCAGGGTTCAACCAGCCACCTTACAACTTTGCCACTCGGCCACTCTGCATAAAACTTGACTCATTTGTCTAGATTTTCGATATGAAGATTCCTAGTGGCTCAACAGGATCTCGGGGGTTGGCACGAAAAATAGAGCCATGAAGGGACTGAAGGAATTGAAGAAGAGGCAGACACTCCTTCAATCTCTTCATTTCCTTCATGGTAAAATTGGCTCTTCTTTGTCATCCCCCCGAGATCCGATTGAACCTTTCTAGTAACGTGTGGCATGCTGAGGAATGGGAATTTAATAACTTGTACAGTGTATGCGAGATTAGAGACTCAGTAGATCCAAATTTGGCGTTTTTGGCTATTTTCAGTCGAGATTGCAGGGATTTTGGAGTCATTTATTCAGATTTCGGTTACAGAAAACAACCTATTTCATATCTGAAAATCGCCCAAATCTAACGCAAAAACTAGATATCGACCGGCAAATTTGTATTTATGTCAACTGTTTAGCCAGAATTCTCTCTCAAAACCTGAAATTTGGATCTACTGAGACTGAGAGATTAGAGATTACAAGGGCCGAATCTCTCCATCTCTAATCTCACAATCTCCAAGTTATTTACGGCTCATTCCTAAAAATCGAAAAGGGGAGCAGGTATCGCTCCAGAAACGATTGAATTGTGCTCTGCATGAAAACATAGTTTTGCTTTATCTGGTGGAGCTGTCGGAAAAACTATGCTTTCATCACAGCCGCCCTATAAAGAGAAGCAGATGAAGCAGCCCGAAGCAATTGTGATCACCGGTGCATCGACAGGTATCGGAAGAGCATGTGCCTTGCACTTTGACAAACTTGGATACCGAGTTTTTGCTGATGTTCGCAACGAGGCAGATGGCGATGCCCTGCAAGTAGCCGCGTCCGTTCGTCTTACGCCAATCATCTTGGATGTGACCAATGATGCCGACATTGCCAATGCGGAACGGGTTGTAAACAAAGCAATTGGCAACGGAGCGGGTAAAGAGAGTGAGCTGACGGGACTCATCAATAACGCCGGCATAGCCGTGGGCGGTCCATTGGAATATCTGCCAATTGCACAGGTGCGCCAGCAGATAGAAATTAACGTGATCGGAGCCGTTGCCGTAACTCAGGCATTTCTTCCACTTCTGCGCCATGCTTCTCACCATAGTCGTGCCACAGTGGTCAATATCAGTTCTATTTCGGGTCGTTTTGCCGCCCCTTTTCTGGGACCATACGCTGCCTCAAAATTTGCACTTGAGGCGCTGAGTGACGCCTTACGACTGGAGTTGCGGCCGGCAGGAATCCGCGTTGTGAGCATCGAACCAGGTCCCATCGCCACGCCCATATGGGAAAAGTCACTGGCCGCGGCGCAGGCGATGCGTCAGGCTTTGCCACCGATCGCTGAGGAGAACTATGGTCCCGCGTTAGATTTTATGTTGAAACAGATTCGTCCCAATCAAGGAATTCCTGCCATTGAGGTCGCACAAGTGGTCGAAAAGGCCATCACACGACAACGTCCACGTGCACGCTATCTCGTAGGCCCTGGCGCATGGGTCCCCGTGTTGATGTCTCATTTGCCGACGCGATTACGCGATTGGTTGGTCGCGAGCCGTTTGCCAAAATATGGATAAGAGATTGCGAATCTTTATTGGCTCTTCAGGAACTCAGGGGGTTGACAAAGAAGCACCACCAACTTCCTGGAAGAGGTCAGAAATGAGTTCGCCAACGAGGCTGTTCTTGACCTCTTCCTGTTAGGTAATATAGGAAAGGGAGATAAAATAAGGGAAGGCAAAAGCAAGGAAAGCCGAAACTTATTGGACTCTCGACCTGGCAAAAAGGACCAACCTCTTCGAGCGGTGCGACCGCCCTTCCCGGACAGTCCGCCAGGTCGACGCCGTGCAACGTCGAAAGCGTGCAGCACCTCGAGTGCCATAACAGGAAAACGGAAAACAGCGTCCAAAGTTGAGGAGCTCAGGCGATACGGGAGAGGAGGTCCAAGATGAAAGTGAAAATGGGAATCGACTGGAGTGAAAAGAAACATGATGTGATGATGTTGGATGAGACAGGACGAGCGCTGGGCTATGCGCAGATAGAGCATAGCCAGAAGGGATTTCGCCAAATTGAAGAAATGAGAAAGAAGACAGGAGCGAGCCATGATGAAGTGACAGTGGGACTGGAAACAGCGCATAATTTGCTGATTGATTATCTCTGGTCGAGCGGGTACAAGAATGTCTATGTGGTGCCGCCGAATGTGGTGAACAAGAGTCGGGAGCGCTATAGTCAAAGTGGTGCGCATAATGATAAGAGTGATGCCTATGTGATAGCAGATTTGTTGCGGACCGATGTCCATCGATTTTATCCTTGGTCACCTGGCAGTGAATTACTCCAGCAGATGCGAGTGGTCAGCAGTGCCACAATACTGGACCAAAGAGACTGTGGCCTTATCCAACCGTCTGCGCGCTTGCCTGTTGCGTTACCATCCGGCGCTGCTTGAGGTCTTCAGCAACTGGCCTTCTCGGATTGCCTGCCACCTGGTTCTGACCTATCCAACGCCAGAGCATGTGCGCAACTCCACCTATGAAGGCTTCCAAGAGTTTCTCAAGCAGCACCGACATACGCAACCCCGTAAATGGGTCACTTGTTATGATAAGTTAACCGCCACTTATCCCACATCAGCTCCTGCATTTGTGCCAGCGTATCAACGAGAAGCTCTTCAGCTGGCTGAATGTCTTTTGCTTGCACTGCGCTATGAACAAGAGACCCTTGACCAGTTACAGTCACTTTTTCTGCAACATCCGGATCAGCATATCTTTGCTTCTTTACCTGGTGCTGGCCAGCTTTTAGCTCCCAGTCTTCTGGTCAAGTTTGGCGAAGACAGGAAACGCTTTCCCTCTCCCATGAGCCTTCAGTCTCTGGCGGGAACCTGTCCTGTCACCAAACAAAGTGGCAAAGTCAGAACCGTTCATTTCCGCAGAGCTTGCGATCACGACTTTCGTTATTTTACTCAGCAATTTGCTCGCTGCTCCCGCAAAGAGTCTTCTTGGGCCGCTGCTTTTTACACCGCCGCTCGCCAACGCGGTCTCAAAAAGAGTCATGCTGATCGCACTCTCGCTAATCGCTGGATTTGCATCATTTGGAAATTGTGGCAAGACAAGAAACCTTATGATGAATCTTTCCATTTGCAGCAACGAGCCCATCGTCGCCAACCTATCGCTTAATTGCTTCTAATTTTTTACTATGTATCGCCTTTGGGTTCCTTGCCTTTGTCCTCATCTATATGTTGACATAACACGCTGCTGGTTCTCTCTATCAGTTCTTCTTCAACGCGCCCTTTTGGAACTGCCATTACATACAAAGCGTGTCCGGGAAGTTCAACTCTCTCTATTCCGGAAGAATCTCTTTATTCTTGCTCAGTAACGAAGGGGAGAAAAACGGTCTCACCGGTCTGCACGGTTAAATTCAAGGGACGAGCCTCTAGACCTTTATCGTCTTCGGCATAGACTACAACGCGATATGTCCCCATCTCCGTAAATCCCGTGTATTGTGCAGCATAAACATTATTGCCTTGCGACTGCAGCACAATCGTGGGAAGCACCTCGCGCACGATCTCTTCACCGTCGTTTGGCGGCACATAGGAGGGGCCATAGATCACGGCCCAAACCCGTTTAACGCGTATATCATCCAATACAGTTGCGCGAATCTCGCCCACTCCAGCGTCGATACTGTTCGGCACTTGGGCCTCTCGCACATACGGAGGCCAATCATCGCCCGGAAGAGTCCCTGCAAATCCGAATCCACGCTGTGCAGCCACCATCTCATCAGCTGCTTCGTTGGGAATGCCATTGCCGTTTCCATCTAACAGGGGCTTCTGAAGAGGTTGAGCTTGTTCAGCTGCCCATTTGGCGGCTTGGAATCCATTAAGTAGACTCGAACGCTGTGCCAGCACCGGAATCAGTTTGTCGGTGAAAATCGCACCCTTTTCCGATGCATAGGCAAGATTGCGCGCATTGGTTGAGGTCATAATCAGTCGGTTTTCTTGACTCACGGATTGGCTACCTTCAATAAAACTACCTGCATGACACATCTCCACAATGACGTTTACTTTGACACCGGGTCGAGCCGCTTCTAACTGGTCGAGCCACCCATCAAGATCAGACGGGGAGAGCCACTCTCCGGCTGGCTTGTCCAGGTAGAGAAGATCTTCGTCTCCATGATCGACAAAATATAGGGTGAGGGCCCGAGAGGCGTCCACTTTGTCGAGTGCCCAATTCGTAATGGCCGTGCGCAAGTTGTCCAAGGTTGGTTTGCCATCAACACCCACCTGGCTCAAGTCAGCATTCAAGTAGGTGATGCGGTCGTCCAAATATCCCCCTTGTACTTGAAAAAGCTCATAAAACTCGTTGGCGACGTTGGTGATATTTTCTTGTAGGAAATCATTTACCTTGAGCCGCCCAGCGACTATGATCAGAGCACCCTGTGTCTCCTCCCCTGTTGTTTCTGTGCCGAGGTCTCGCACCGATAGATGATATGAAACATTCTCCCCAAACTGACCGGGATCGTGATTCGACATTTTGAGGAAGATAGGACCGCTTGCCGGTGCTTTGATGTGCAGACGCACGCCTGGACTAAAGGTATGATCTTGCGTGTCGCTCGGTAGTGCGTCATCACAGGCACCATATAACTCTAGCGAGACATCTGCCGACGAACCGGGAGGAGCCTGTACTTCGATTAAGTAGTCTACATCCTTGGTTGCTTCAAATCGCGTCCAATCCAGATCGGCCTGCTTGTGGAATGTATGGACTTGGACAGCACCGGTTGCCGCAATCGGTGAAGCACTTGCACAAGATTCGTCGATCTCGTATATGTCACCATCCCCAGATTGACGAGTTGCGGTCGGAGTGGGGGTCGCCGCGGTCGATGGTTTTGTTGGGGTTGAGGTCGAGGTTGGGGTTGAGGTCGAGGTTGGGGTAGCTGTAGTAACAGGCGTAAATTTTAGCTCAGGGAAGTAAGCAGCGGCCAACTGTACATATTCGTAGGCGGTGCGAGATCCTCCTTCTTGTGGAATGGGCTCTATCTTGCCGTTGTCGTTGAATTCCTGCCCATCCAAGATCAGTTCAGCACGCCGCAGCAGGCGCGCAGCAGGCGTCATGGCATCGGCCACTGTGGCAGAAGCCAATACTTCCTCGGTATACATGATCAAATCGGGTGCCCACACTCCTGTCGTGTCAGAGAAGCCGATGTTGGTCAATCCCGTTTGCACTTCGGTGGCCCGTTGTTGCATATTGGCGCTGGCATCTGGGCTATCCAACACTGCTTGCATGGTCAGGGAGATGCCTTTTGTGTAATTCAATACACCATAGCCGTCACCGGGATTTTGTGGGTCTCCGTCATTGTCATAGTCCTGACTGCCACCGCGCAAGATATTGAGGACATGCTCGGCATGGACCTTGGCGCTTGACAGCTTATTTTGGTCTAGCGCTGTCTTAAGAAAGCCTGCATGTTGAAACATGAGCTGAGCCTGCTGCACCACACCGATTCCATAGCCAACCTGGTTTGGTGTGTCTGTTGCACTATCTAGCACGGTTCGCAAATGGGTTAGTGCCCCCGACGGCAACGTATCTTCGGCATAGAGAAGTCCCTGAGTCAGATAGATGCCTTTGTAACGCCCGATCAGATTTTCTGACGCAACGGTAAAGGTTGTATCGACACTCGTGCCAGAGTGAGGGACCGAACCAATCGCACGCGAAATCCCATCGTCGTTCACGAGATAGATCCATAGGCTTTCGTTGTTTGCCGGTTCAGACACGGATGGAATTGTGATGTGTAACTGATCACTGAGCAGGCTGGCCGACGAGCTCTTGTAGCGCACCATACCGCTGCCGTTGGCAGGCAAATAATCGGCAGCATATTGGGTATATTCAAAAGCAGTCCGCGCGCCTCCCTCTTGGGGAATGGGTTCTATCTTGCCATTGTCATTAAATTCTTGACCGTCCAGGATGAGTTCAGCACGTCGCAAAAGGCGCTCAGCCGGTGTTGCAGCATCAGCCACTGTCGTTGAGGCGAGTACTTGCTCTGTATAATCAATGAGTAAAGGTGTCCACAAGCCCGTATTATCTGAGAAGCCAATGTTGGTTAAGCCTGTCCGTACTTCTGTCGCTCGCTGTTGCATATTGGCACTGACATCTGAGCTGTCCAACACCAACTGCATGGTCTGGGGAATCCCTTTCGCATAATTCAAAACGCCGTAGCCATCGCCGGGGTTTTGGGGGTCTCCGTCATTGTCATAATCCTGGTTGCCACCCCGCAAGATATTCAGAACGTGCTCGGCATGAACTTTGGCACTTGACAGTTTATTTTGGTCTAAAGCCGTCTTGAGAAAACCAGCATGTTGGGCAAGCAGTTCAGCCTGCTTCACAATCCCGATTCCATAGGCAATTTGGTTCGGCGTGTCTGTTGCACTGTCCAAGATCATCCGTAAATGCGTTAACGCATCCAGCGGCAGCAATGCACTAAAAATTGTCGTCTCCTGCATAATGCGGAATGTATTGTAATTGGCGACCAAATTCTTGCCAGGAAATGAATAGGTGGTGTTGATGGCACCACTTGCCACGGGGAGATCCCCACAGATTGAGGCATAACCATCAGCGTTTAGGAGATAACCTTGTAGTGTGGTTCCATCTCTAGGTGGAATCAGGTCACTTAGCTGGATGGCGAGACTGTCGCTGGTCAAAGAGGGTTTGCTGCCATTCACAACGTCACGGGGGCCTGCGCTGCCGCCCAAGGCCAGGGTCTGACGTGATAAGAGCGTCTGGGTTGACACCTGAACTTTGGTTGATTCTCGTGCAAGGAGTTGTCTGCTGAAGAGGGTGACTATGATCAATAAGCCGAGAACGAGCAGTGTGTAAAGGGGTGGTTTACGGCGGTCAGACAAAAATGCTGGTCGAACTGGTTCGTGCTGCATGTATTACCTCGTGATAGATGGGGGGTTAGAACTTATCCGAAAAGTGGCTGTGAGTCCCACAAGCTTCTCGAGCGAGAATGCACCTTCACAGAACTTTTCGGATAAGCACTTAGAGATATCGTCCATACGGTCGTGTAAGGATACCGCAATCGATCGCTGCGATGTCCAGCTTTGCCGGGAGGTATATAGATGAGCGCGGTATATCATGATATGTAAATATAACATTCTGTTTCAGATTGCAGTGGTTAATTATACCAATGTCGATTTGCCTATTTTTTTCTTATGGGGAAGACAAATCAATGCTGGTCAAGTCATCTACGTAAATGGAGCCACCAAAGGCAATATCTTCCTGGTAGCCATCTAATACCAAGGCATAAAACCGAATCGGGTAGACAATCTGTGATGTGCTTGCATTGGCAATCGGCTGGTTGGGCCACCCCAGGCTCAAGTCGAGAGGCGCAATCATTTCCTCCCAACCCGTATGCTCAATACGACCAAAGGTGAATTGCCAGATCTGGTTGCGGGCGTCCTGTACCCAAACATTCACAAAATGGCGCGAGCCATCACCGTTGACCCAAAGTCCAAGCGCATCAGGGCGACCGCGAATGGGGATGGTCTGGCGAAAAACCACATAGTTCCGTGGTTCATTGGCTGGAAAACCATAGTCCAACCGACCAGCATACTGACCAGAATGAGTGGTTTCGTTTGATTGGGTGAACGTTCCATAGGGTTCATCGCCACGCCTCCACCGTCCCCAATTTTCAAAATCTAGAATCAAACCATCTTGACTCGACTGATCTATAGAATTTGAAGGCGGCGGTTGCAGAATGGGAGTCTGTTCATTATTGGTGGATGTGGTGTCTGTCAACGCAGATTGTTGAGAAGTGGAATTGATAGGAGGAGCGCTACGTAGTTGTATCACGGAATCAAATGCACAGCGAAACCCAATATCGTAATTGGAAGAATCGGGAACGAGTTTCGTACCACGGTCGCTGATTCGACCCCGAAACGAGTAGCTGAACCAGCTACCACCGCGCACAATATATTGCGCATCGGATGCCGAGGCTGTCCACTCGAAGACTCCACCGGCCATATCCATTACGCCATAAGGGCTTGCACTCATAGGATAGGAACCCACGGGGGACGGGACGCCGGTGTGCAAATTTGCCACGCCAAATTCAAATTGATCTCCCCAAGGGTAGCGCCTGTTTGTATTACCACGGGCTGTTTTTTCCCACTCGAATTCTGTGGGCAGACGACCTCCAACCCATTGGCAAAAGGTCTGCGCATCCCACCAATTGACACCAACTACAGGATGATCATCGTTGAATAATTCTTTATTATAGCGAATATTGTCATCAGCAACAGAGCGACCTGCCTGCCCACAGACCCCAGCAGCAACGCAACGATTATACATCGCGTTGGTGATCTCGGTCGCAGTAATTTGGAAGTCGCCTATGTACATCGTATTTTGCGATACTTCACTATCAAACCAGATTGCCTGGCAGTTTCCCTCAATGGCGTTGCATTCTGCCAAAGCTAGTTGTCTGTCGGCATCGCTACTGCCCATAATAAAGTTGCCAGAAGGGATGGAGATGATGTTGGGTAAAATCGGAGGGTCGTTGTTTTCGATTGAGGCGGGATCAGGTTCAGAAGGTGGGAAAGTGATGGTTTGCCCCAATTCAGCAGTTCCACTGATGCTGGGTGATACCGGAACACTTATATCAGGAGTGGGATCCGGTATCTGGATGATTTGCCTCTCAGAAGCAGGCAATGGGTTCTGTACTTGCTCGTCTAATTCTTCAAAGGACAGTGTACTCAAAATCTCTACAAGTAAGTTAGAGCTATTTTGGTTTGTGGGTACTTTAGATTCAGAAGCAGTTGTTGCAGATAATTCAGCAGCTTGTGTATCATCGAGCAATATTTGATTGCCGATAACGAGTATAATGAGTAAGTACAACAGTCGTTTCACAAATCTCAGCAACCACGTACGTCCTAAAGCTTGTCGTTTGTAAGACATATCGGTTCAACAGGATCTCATGTGGTTGACAGCATCGAATGAATTCGACGCCTG
>JAHBNG010000141.1 GCA_019217005.1 Chloroflexi bacterium TSY | reverse complement strand
TTTTGTCACATTTCTCACCTCATCTCTTTTCTTTTACCAGAAAGTAAAGTTGAATTCTATCACAAATTTTCCAGGATTTGCCAAAAACGAACTGACCCTGGCCTTTGGTGCACCTGGATCTAAATCTGCCCACCAACCAAAGATCGTCTGGACAGACCAACTCTGATTCGCCAAACAGCGGTATTTGCGTCTGTTGAGACAGCGTAATCGTTTCAGTCCATTGAACCGGATGCGTACCAGTGGCTATGACTGTAAGAGGCGTCGAGTAAATGTCATTGGATAGATGAGTGGGTGATATCTCTAATGTAATATAAGCAGGCTCCCCAAATCGAACTGTTCCGCTCATCGCGCTTGTTTCGGTTAACCATTCGGTTAACGACGGCAAGCTAGCATGCCAATGTAGCGGGGTCAGGCTGGGATTTTCAAGTTTAAGCGTCATTGTGTAGGGATCTGCTCCCAATATCAAGCTTTGCGCATTATTCTGCGTTGTGATCTGCAATTTGCTATCCACAGAGCGTCGAACAGCAGCATGTGCATCAAGTCGAGCAGGTTCATCTTGATCGACAACCCTCGCCGTCTCAATTAATACTTGGCTTACTTGATCTGCCGTCCATTCTGGCTGTATTCCCCAAACTAACGCAGCAACGCCTGCAACCAACGGAGCAGCCATACTCGTACCCGCTTCGAAACAATAACTACCGGCAATGGATGCCGCATCTGTATTCCGGCATGATTTATTCTCGGCCCATGTAGACAAGATGCGACGGGCGCTTAATTCTCCTCCCGGTGCAGCAAGTTGAACTCGACTGTCCCAGCTACTATAATCTGTAATATTATCTGCAAAGTCCGTTGCTGCCACAGCGACAACTTCGGGGTACGCCGCTGGATTCTGGGGAGCGGACTGAAACGCATTTCCACTAGCGGCAATCAATAAAGCACCCTTATCGTAGTGGGCATATTCAATCGCATCGCGTAAACGCGGGTCATCCCGTCGTGGCGGAAGCTGGAGGCTTAAGTTGATAATGTTGGCACCAGCATCGGCGGCGTCACAGATGGCTTGTGCTACGTTTGAAATCGAACCGTTTCCATCTTGATTCAGCGCCTTTCGCGGGTCGATTTCTACCCAACGAGCAAGACCAGAGATACCGATCCTATTGTTTTTGATCGCCCCGATCAGGCCAGCCACATGACTTCCGTGACCAAAATCGTCATCCGCTCGATCTCCTGACACATAATTAATGCTATCCGTGAGCCGATCATCAAACTCGGGGTGTTCGTAATTGGCGCCACTATCTATTACTGCAACGCGCAACGTGGTTTGATTTGCAGACTTGGTTCCGTCACCCAACGCAGCTGCCCAGGCCCTACTTGCATTGATCCGCTGTAGATACCATTGGTGTTCGACATAAAGAGGATCCGTTACCCTGTATGCCTGTTCAATCGACGCGCTGGATGAAGTGGATAACGCATCAATCGTATCCGCATTTCTATTGCCAGAATCTGACGTGGCAAAAATGGCGTGACGGCCGCTTGCACCATCCAATTTGGCGTTGCAGAGAACAGAGGATCCGCAAGCAGCTCTCGAATGACAGATAGCTCTTCACCGGGCTGTGTCTGCAAACGCCAAACACGAGTGCGATCCTCTTGACCCCGTTTGCAAAGCTCAAGAGGATCGATAGCTTCAACAGATAACTGAGGATGAAGCAACGGACGCACTCCTGCCGCGCGGACCTGCTCGTCGGCAAAGTGTACGATCACTTCACCAGCCATAAATGGATCACCGGTTAAGAACGCGGCCTCAATTTCTTGAAACCGACGTTCACGGTCTTCTTGAAGCTGTCGCCTCTGGTCTGGTTCGAATTGCAAGCCCAAAGATAACTCTTTTTTGCTTCTTGGGAGGGAGTGAGGAATCATCCTGCAGAATTGAGACTGAGTGACTTTCTGGTGGGGCTTCATTGTCAATGGCAACCCCCGGCTCGCCGCGCAACAGCAAGAGAACCACAACAATCACAAATCCACAAAATAGCCGACCCCAGAGCTTAACAATGGACAGTGGAAAGTAGATAGTAATCAATTGTATAACCTGCCTAAATCTTAAGGCCCATCCGAAAAAAATAGTGCAGACTGATGTTTTCATCAGAGGTAAGATCATTCATTTGCACAATTTGATCTGATGGGCAAAACTTGATTTTCGTCAACGCAATTGGGGTTCAGTAGAGGTGTCCATTGTGAGGGTTGCTTGTTTAGAAAGGGAATGATTGCGTCCACGAATCCACAGGTAGCTGCCAGGCAAGCTGACCAGATACCCAATAAATTGCTGGAGCAGTCCAACGGCAAAGCCGATCGGACCACTCGCACCGATCAAAATAAACGTTCCTGCAAAAACGCCCTGACGAATCCCCAGCCCACCAGGAGCAATCGGCAGGGCCAGAAGAACAAAACAATAATCGGGTTGATCACCAATACCTCAATCAGATCGATACTGTCAGGAGCAATCGCCCAGGCAATCAGCCAAATATTGATGCTTGTCAGAATCACAATCAGCGCACTGCTAACCGCCATCAGGATGAGGGCTTGATATTGATGACGATAGGCATTAAACGCTTCCGCCAGTGTATGCCAAATCGGGCTCACGCGGTTAACGATTGGAATCCGCCTGAGAAGTTGCTCAACCCACTGCTTCAGACGCCGGCTCAACATTGCGATGATAACAAAGATCAGCCCCAGCGATGCGCTACTGCTGCCCAATGCAATCAACCGCATCGACAGAAGCTGTTCCGATGTAAACGGAACGCCATTTGGACGCCCCCAAATTAGCATGCTCACCGAACCAAGGGAAGCGGCAATCATAAAGACCGTTAGACCAATAAACCGGTCGATTAGTACACTTGCTGCGGCATCTGCATTGCGTTGCGTATCGCTGGCAATGGCATAGCCGCGCATAATATCACCCCCGACCTGTGCGGGCAAAAAATTATTGAAAAATTCTGCCACCCACTGATAAGCAAGCAACCGCGCCGTTGAAACCTGGATGCCACTGGCATTCAATAAGATACCCCACTTCACGCCACTAATCGCCACAGCACTGGCATAGCAAAGCATTCCCAAAGCAAGCAGCCAAACATTGGCTGCCAAAATCTGCTGCCATAATTCGGCCGGGTTTTGCAGCAGCCGATAGAGCAGAATGAGTAGACCTATACCAATCAGCAGCTTTAAAAGGGTTGACAGTGTGCGATTCACGGTTGGATTTGGAAAGCTCCCAATAAATATGTGCGGTTCTTTGAGGTTTTGTGGGGGTGGTTCATTTTAGCTGGATAGATAGGTTTACACTTTTAGAAACAGAAAGAACGTTTATATTCTCTGATTTCGCCGGTTCTCAGAGAGAAAACGGTCTCATATAGATTTTTGTCTATATATCAAAAGTGTAAACCTAATTTTGAACCACCCCGTTTTGTGGGGTAAATAGTGGATGGTTTGTCGGTTTGCTAATTTGTTCACCAACCATCTAACCAACAAACCAACTGGCAATCACACAATTCCTCAGACAACCATATTTGCATCACCCAACGAAATTCGTTGGTCATTCCACTGTGTCGGCCCACTGATGGCGAAAGTCTCCGGTGCCTCTCCTTCACGGCGACGAATGCTTTGCACGTCCTGTTTCTGGGTCCAAGCCATATTCCAGACAACGTGACGGTCCCGTTTGATCGCAAAATCATACCAACCTAGGACCCGACTCCATCCTTCCAGAACAGCAAGCAAAAAGAGAACCCACAATAGCTGGATCACGCCCCATACTTCTTTTAAGGCCACGCGCAACACGCGCCGGTTCTGAATACTGCTGACAGCATAACCATATTTGTGCTTCAAATAGAGATGTCCAGCATGATTGCGGCGACGCTGTCGGACAAAGTCTGGAATGGTCGACGGACCGGTATTATAAACGACCGCATCAGGCGCATACTTTACCTGCAAACCATGCTCTACGACAAGCGCTTCAACGAAGGCTTCATCCATTGCGATATCGGGGGGAATCTGATCAAACACTTTGCGAAATGCAATCATTTCACCCAAGCGAGGGATTTCCAAGCAGAGTGTGTGTTCCATCCGAAGACGGATGTGGCTCAATAAGCCCACAATATGATCGGGTGTATTGACAGCTACTTTTTGTGCACCAACCATTCCCACAGTTGGATCTGCAAACATACGAACAAGGTGCTCAACAGCGTATTCATGGGGAATTGTGTCACCGCTCTCAACAACGCAAATATCGCATAAAGCATTGGTTAGAAAAAGATTGACGGCACTTGTTTTGCCCTCACGACGCTCTTGCTCAATCAACTTTATTCTCGAATCATGCGCCATAAACTCCCGTACAATCGGCACCGTTCGATCCTCGCACGCGCTTGCCACAACGATGATCTCAATGATTTCGACTTGATGAACATGTTGATCGAGCAAAGCCACTAATAGATTGCCGATGTTTTTTTCTTCATTGTAAACGGTTACGCCAATGCTACAGCACAACTTCTCTCGATTATCCATGGATACGAACGAATTTTCTCCTGATTTTGTTTCAACAACGAGTAAAACCAAGAAAGTATTTGGACACGGATTTTTAGGATTTATCTGTGTTCATCCGTGAAAATCCGTGTCCTCCTTCTAATTTCTTTCTTTATTTCACTTAGTGCTTATCGGAAAAGTTCTGTGACGGTGCATTCATACTCGAGAAGCTAGCTGGACTCACAACCACTTTTCGGATAGGTTCTTAGTCATTATTCATTAATGTAACAACTGTCACACCATCTCCACCTTCGCCATTATCCCCCGCTCGAAACTTGCTCACAAGTGGATGCCCTTTGAGCAGACTGCGTACTGCATCACGCAATGCCCCCGTCCCTTTGCCGTGGATAATGCGCACCCACGGCAATCGTGCAAGGTATGCTTCGTCGACATAACCATCGATCTTCTCAAGTCCCTCTTCGACGCGCGCCCCTCGCAGATCAAGCTCGATTCCAGGTGACTTCGTTGTTGTTTGCATGGAACCACTTGATTGAACACGCACTTGTTGGGGTGTCGAGGGATTGTTTTCGGCTTTCTGGCGCAATTCGAGGCGTTTCAGAGGGAGTTTCAAGCGAAAATTGCCTAGCTGCACATCGGCTTCTGCACTCTTCGCATCTAGGCTCAATACATTTCCGCTTGCATGTAGACTCGCAACCCAGACCCGATCACCTACTTCAATCGGACCAGCGATGGTCTCCGTGCCTTCGCTGGGAACGATCACCGTACGGTCAATCTCATGATCACCACGCCGACGCGATAGCTCTCGCTCGGCGCGAGCCAAGAACTCTTCATGAGTCGTTGAGCCGCCGATTGTTCCGGTTCGCAATAGCTGCTGACGCACCTGCTCGATTTCCCTACGCGCTTCGTTTAGCTCTGCCTCCATCATTTCGCGTGCTTCAGCAATCACGGCACGGCGCGCCTCTTCGATCGAGGCCATCTGGTAGCGCAGGTCGGCTTCCAGGGCTTGCGTCTGCCGTTCACGCTCGCGCGCTCGGGTTTCCGCCCGCTGCGCTTCCTGTTTGGCCGATTTAATATCCTCCAAAAGAGAATCTGCTTGAAGCGTGTCTGGTCGAACAATATTTTCGGCTCGATCGACGATAAACGGGTTTAATCCCAAGCGCCGCGCAATCGTCAGTGCATTCGAACGGCCTGGCAAGCCGATACTTAGCTCATAAGTTGGGCTGAGAGTCTGCACGTCGAACTCGACCGATGCATTGCGTACACCTGATGTATTGTGTGCATAGAGCTTCAAATCACTGTAGTGCGTTGTGGAAAGAGTTGTAATTCCCCGATCGCGCAGATTATCCAACAGGGCCATTGCCAATGCTGAACCCTCATCCGGATCGGTTCCCGCACCAAGTTCATCTAACAGTACCAAGCTACGTGGATCGGCTTCCTCCAGGATGTCGATAATATGCGTCATGTGACTGCTAAAGGTGCTTAGATTTTGCTCGATGCTCTGCTCATCACCAATGTCTGCATAGACTCCCTCAAAAATACTTAGACTGCTTCCTGGCTCCGTCGGCAGCAATAAACCCGATTGGGCCATTAGAACTAGAAGTCCAGCAGTCTTGAGCGTCACCGTCTTACCACCCGTATTGGGACCCGTAATAATAATGATATAGAAGGAGTCATCCAGATAGATATCGATTGGAACAACCTGAGTATCCTCTAACAGAGGATGACGCGCCTGTCTTAGATTGAGTACTGAACCGGGATGGAGAGAAGAGCTGCGATTCCTATCTGTTGTGTCTCCTTTGGTTTCTGAATCGGTTTCAGTATCTGCTATTTGATCGGCATCAGATTCAATTTCAGAAAGTTCCCTGTCAGGCAGAGAAGGCTTTCTCGTTGCCGCGGCACTCGTCTTGCGTTTATCGGTCCGAAATGGCACAACTTGAGGCTTCACAGCGTCGATTTCATAGGCATAGCGAGATTTGGCAAAAATGAAGTCCAACTGAGCCAGAACACCCACATTGCTGCGAATATAGTGGGCTTCATCTGCCACCAATTCAGTCAGTTGGGTTAAGATTCGGCGGACTTCCTTGTCTTCTTGCAGCTCCAATTCGCGCACGGCATTGTTCTGCTCAACCACCCGCAATGGTTCAACAAACAGCGTTGCTCCACTTGCCGACTGATCATGCACGATCCCGTGGATCTGCCCTTTACTCTCCGCTCGCACGGGAATCACATAGCGTCCCTGCCGCTGCGTTACAAGCGCCTCTTGCAAATAGGGCTTGATATCAGCGTTGTGCACCAGCTTATCCAATGTGCCCAGCAGACGATCCTGCGCCGCCCGCAACTGTTGTCGCAAACGGGCCAATTCTGGCGTTGCATTATCCACAACTTCCGCGCGGTCATTGATGCAGCGTCCGATCTCCGTCACCACATGATCACAGGCTTCGATACCATAGGCAATTTCTGCCAGATGCGGGAATGCGTGCTCCAGGCGCGTGAGAATACGCTGTAAATTGCGCGAGCGCATCAGCGTTGTCTTAACGTCCATCAGATCCTGCGGCATGAGCATGGCCCGTCGCTCAGCTTTCTCCAAATGAGGACGCACGTCGCTCACACCACCAAAATGGATGTCGGTCTTTTGCTCTAGCAGCTTATATGCTTCGTGCGTCTGCGTCAGCCAAAGCTCCACAGTATCCAGATCATCACTCGGCAAAAGCGCCCGCGCCAGATCCATCCCACCACTAAACGAACAGTGGGCAGCCACACGCGCCAAGATCTTATTGTATTCAAGGACTCGCAGGGTTCGTGGGTTCACACAAAATCACCAGTTAATATCTTCTTAGCCTTAGGCTCTCAAGCGGCCTCATTCACAATTAACAATTGACAATTACACAGATCATACCACAGCGAAACGAATTGCAGCAAAGAAACGACATTTCATCGTGATTGAGCGTGGACCATGAAGCGGGAGAACGAACGTTGTCCTTCAGAGCATGTGATTTCTGTTTATATTCGCTTTGGAACAGACAATGAAATCATTCCACATAGCCCAGTTGTCGCAACATGCCCGAGCGTTTGCGCCACTTTTCCCACACCTTGACCCACAGATCGAGATAGACTTTGGTTTCGACCAACTCTTCAATTTCGGGACGCGCGGCCTGACCGATTTTCTTGATCATGGCTCCTTTCCGGCCAAGAACGATCCGTTTTTGGCTATCTCGCTCTACGTAAAGCACAGCCGAGATATAGGTCATCTCTTCATTGCGACGCGAAAATTCATCGATTGTCACAGCAATACTGTGAGGCACCTCTTGTTCCAGCAGTTCCAAAGCCTTCTCGCGGATCAACTCTTCAGCAATAAAACGGACCTGCAAATCGGTGACCTGTTCTTCAGGGTAGTAGCGTGGTCCGAAGGGCAACAAATTCGTCAAATGCGTCAGCAATGTCTCAACACCTTCACCCGTTAGCGCACTGAACAGGATGGACGTTACCCGACTTTGCTCTGGTGACTCAGAAGACTCAGAACGGGAAGAGCCATCGACAACTGGAGAGGATGGCGTCATTTCGTAAACGAGCGCCAGATATTCTGCCACACGTTCTGAGCGTACTTGTTCTGTCTGCTTATTCTGATCAAGTTTGTTAAAGCCTAGCACGAGATGCGCAAACGGCTGCTTTCGATGCAACTCACAAAGGAGCGTTGCGATCTGCCGATCTTCTTCTTTGGGTGGCACATTGAGATCGACAAGCCAGAGGAGTACGTCGGCGTCCCCAATCGTCTCATCCACAACAAACATCATATATTCACCAAGCTTGTGCTTTGGGGTATGGATACCGGGCGTATCGAGAAAGATGGCCTGCACCTTCTCGGTCGTATAGATGCCCATCAACTGATCACGCGTCGTTTGGGGTTTGGGGCTTGTGATGGCGATCTTCTGCTCTAGCAAGCGGTTGAAGAGTGTCGATTTACCGACGTTGGGGCGACCGATCACGGCAATAAACCCGCTGCGATGATCGGTCGGTAATTGTGCAAGTTCAGGTAGCATGAAACTCCAATTTTTGGGATCCACTTCAATCCAAACGATTCACAAACGTCTGCAACTGTTCCAAATCAATCTCCCAACAGTAGGCATTATGGACCAGTTTGAAACCCATCTCATGATTGATCTTGAGCATGGCATCATTGGATGTTGCATTGCCCGTCCGAATACGTTTCACCTGGGGTAATTTGTCTATCACACGCTGAATCATCGCGGCTTTTAACCAGCGACCGATGCCGCGTTGGCGATATTTGGGCGAAACTCCAGTGTCACCTTGACCTGCATTCTCTGGATTATCTAGATCCCAGTAAATCTGCGTGTAACCAGCAATATCGCCAGTTGCCACATCACGGGCATAGAGAGTCCAGCGCGTTGTGTCTCGCTTGGCAAAAGAGGCCTCGGATTCGCGCAAGTGCTCTACCGTCATCTTCCAATCTTCCACATCCAACTCATCCGTTGGTGCGCTATTCATGATCTCTTGCATTGCCAGAATCGCATCATACTCATCTTCTGGATAGAGTCCATCCCACAACCCAAGCTCGAGATCTGCTGCACGCTCGGCGGCGCGATCCACCCAACTCTGCATCAGCGCATGGTCAACATCAACAATATTGAGTTGATTTGTGTCAAACTGTAAACCCATCTTGCCACCCAACCGTTCCAAAAACGTGCCTCCTGCTGGAACAGACGAGCTAGACCAACCATGCACCAATGTACGATTCTCATCCTCGATGACCGGTACAATCAATCTCAATAATTGACCGGCAATTTTCTTCCCCCGATACGCCGGATGCACATAAATCCCAAACCAACCCAAATGCTGGTTGCTCTCGCCTATCTCAGCGCCAGCTTCTGCATAGGCGATTGGCTTATCGCCATCCCATATCCACCAAAAAGTAAAATGAACAAATTCGGGAATGTTGCTCATATTCTTGATCGTACTTTCGACTGGACGGGGCGGATCGTCCGGCCAAGCTTCCTTACGTCGTATATTGAACAGCTTGGTGAGAGCAACCCAGTCATTCTGAGTTGCTTGTGCTGGCTCAAACAAACGTATCTCCAATCCCATTTCAGCCAATTTCGGAATCATTGGTGTGGATCGTTCATGGATGCTGGGGGATATCATTGTTCTTTCTCCTCGGTATTTATCGATTTTGTTCCGACTTAGGCTTTTCCAACAATTAAAATCCCTAAATTGATCTGGAAAAGCTCAGGCCATTCCAGAGAAATCGACTTCGCAAATCAGGGATTTATTTCTCTGGAATGGCCTGAGTCAGGTTCGGACTAAGTGCTTATAAGATACAACCATTTCGACAAAATATCGATGCCACCTCAAATCACCAGTTAGTTCGGGATGGAAAGCAGTGGCAAGCACAGGACCTTGACGGATCGCTGCGACAACTGTGTCGCCTTGGTGAGTCTCTACCTCGGCTAGAACGGTTGCTTTTGATCCGACTTGGGTGATGGCTGGTGCTCGAATAAAGATGGCACGAAATGGCTCTCTTCCCAAGACGTCGATCACCATGTCCGTCTCGAAACTATCCACCTGTCGGCCGAAGTGATTGCGGCTGACGGTAACATCAAGACCACCAATCAACCTCTGACCACCTCGCTTCTGACCTGTGGCATCATTGGCCAACAAGATCATCCCCGCACAAGTGCCCCAAGTTGGATGACCATTATGCACCCACTTCTTTAACGGTTCAACGAGTCCCCATCGTTCCGCAATCAACGCCATACTCGTGCTCTCACCACCGGGAATAATCAGGCCATCTAGCTTTTCCAACTGTTCGGGCTTACGTACCTCGACAGCAGTCACGCCCAACTCTTCCAGCATCTGAATATGTTCGTGAAACGCACCTTGAAGCGCCAAAACTCCAATCGTTAACTGATCTGCCTTCACGCTATCACTCTATTGTTTGAATGTGTCCCAAAGTGTGTAAACGATGCAAATCCTCTGACTTGGCGATCTCCCTTTATACCGCACTCGCTCCTAAACATAAAATAAGTTCGCCCTATTACCCGACTGAAAAGGGTCAAACTTATTTTAAGTTTATGTCAGTGCACAGCATACGCACCTTGGGACACGCTGGCTATCAGCCTCTCATTTGCTACCACCCACGATGTGCCATCTTCTCGTGCTCTGGGAGTGCATCCATATTGATGCCCACCATTGGCGCACCCAGATTTTCACTTACCTCAGCCAAAACTTGAGGGTCGTTGTAATGGGTTACGGCTTGTACAATGGCTTTGCCGCGGCGAACAGGGTCATCGCTCTTGAAGATACCGGAGCCAACAAAGACGCCATCGACACCCAGTTGCATCATCAACGCTGCATCTGCTGGCGTGGCTACACCGCCAGCAGCAAAATTGACAACGGGCATTCGCCCCAATTCGGCAGTTTCCTTCACCAAAGCATATGGCGCACGAATCTCCTTCGCATATGAAAACATCTCGTCTTCGTCCATACACTGCAGGCGGCGAATCGCACCCATCACGGTGCGGGCATGGCGTACTGCTTCCACGACATTGCCCGTTCCGGCCTCGCCTTTGGTGCGAATCATCGCGGCACCTTCAGCAACCCGTCGCAGCGCTTCACCCAAGTCACGACAACCACAAACGAACGGCACGTTGAACTTGTGCTTGTTGACGTGATGTTCCTCATCAGCCGGCGTGAGTACTTCGCTCTCATCAATATAGTCAACCCCGATGGCTTCCAGGATTTGGGCCTCGACAAAATGGCCAATGCGAGCCTTGGCCATCACAGGAATCGTTACCGAGTTGATGATCTCTTTGATCATCCCGGGATCGCTCATGCGTGCCACGCCACCATCTTTGCGAATATCCGCTGGTACACGCTCCAGCGCCATTACGGCACAAGCACCGGCTTCCTCGGCAATGCGGGCATGTTCGGGCGTCACAACATCCATGATCACACCACCCTTCAACATCTGTGCATGACCCGCCTTTGTCGCAAACGTGGAAATTTGATGGGTCCCGTTTGTACTGCTTCCATTCACATTCTGGTTACTCATTTTACTCTCCTTTGTTTGAATTCAGCGTAACTCATTGTGGTTCAAAAGGATCTCAGGGGTTGACACGAAAATCGAACCATGAAGGCACTGAAGGAATTGAAGAAGAGGCGGACAATCCTTCAATCTCTTCATTTGCTTCATGGTACGTTCATCAGACGAAGTTGTGTAAGGGCACGATTCTGCCTCTGGCGAAAATAGAGGTTTGCACAATTTTCATAGATGAGCCTCATAGTAAATGTGGCTCTCTTTTTGTCACCCCCTGAGATCCAATTAAGCCCCCATTGCATTGACATGTCAGTGCGCCTCTACTCCATGAAATCCTGTTGATCAAATCGGCTGTTCTATGGTAAATCTGTTTGAGTAACGCACATTGTACTGCGACAATACTGGTCATAGCAAGTGACAATCTGGATTTTTGAAATAGAGACAATCAGGATTGAATCGACTGCTCGTTTAATGTTTATTCAATTTGTCGTTGGACTTATGAATATCACCAGATTTTTGCCAACAAGGGTATATTGACAGTATGCTATGGCGACTGACACCCACTGCCCAACCAATTTCTCAACCGGTATCACGCACCACGCAATACGCAACACGAAGGATCAAACTCATGATACTCAACAATACAATCATCGACACCCACTGCCACATTGGCCTCTACAAATACGAACCGGTCGACACGCTGCTGTTTCACATGGAGAAATCAGGTGTCGACAAAGCCGTCTTCATTCAATACATGGGCAACAGTAACAATGGCTACATGGTTGAGTGTATGGACAAGTATCCAAACCGCTTTGCCGCAGCCATGATCGTCCCAAGCGACGATGATGGTCACGCAATCCGTGATTGGGCCGAGCGAGGAATTGGCGGCATCCGACTGCCCGCAAGCGCACGCGCAACGTGCGCGGATCCTCTCGCTCATTGGCGAACAGCGGCTGAATTAGGGTTAGTCGTCAGCGCGCCAAGCAATCCTCAGACCCTGCTTAGTGATGAATTTCGGGAGGTATGCCAACAATTTCATGAACTTCAGATCGTTATTGAGCATTTAGCGGGTGCCAAATCAACAATGCGACCACCCCATACTGAATTCAAACAAGTGCTGGAACTCGCCCAATTTTCGAATTTGACCATTAAGCTTCCTGGTTTCGGGGAAGATCTAGCTAGCTTGCAAGCACTACTGAGCAAACGAGATCCAGCAATATTCGACCAGATCCCACCCTTTGCTGATATGGTTCTCGAAGCATTTGGACCGCAGCGCATCATGTGGGGGAGTGATTATCCTCCCGCGAGCTCGCGGGAGGGTTATGATACAGCTCTACAAATACCCTTATCTTGGGCTTCGGCTTTGAGCCAGGATGAGCAAGCCTGGATTTTTGGACGTACAGCCGCGCGGGTGTGGAAATTGTGATGAATGCAAATCGTTCTATCCACCATTCAAAAAGGAGCCACCAATGAAATTCGGAACAACTGTCTGGACCTACCAATGGCAACCACCCTATGAAGAGGCACTCAAACGCATCGCAAGTTTAGGATTTCGCGCTGTCGAACTGATCGCTTGGCGACGCGAGACGCTCGACAAATACTATACCCCCCAGCGTATTCAGGAGCTACGCCTTTTACTGGATGACTTGGGGCTGGAGTTGTCGGAATTTGTCTCAACGCCACCAGGGGCAGCCAACCCCGATCCAGCCAAACGAAAAGCCGCGGTAGAACACTTCAAACATCTCGTTGAGGTGGGTGTTGAGTTGGGGACAAATATGGTCAACAACGTATCGCCAATGCCTTTGGAAATTCAATTCCCACGTATCGTTGACAAACATCTGCGACAAGAATGGACGCTCGATTTCCCAACCGGTGCCAACTGGCAACAAAACTGGGACGATTATGTCGACACGGTACGCGCTTTTTGTGACATTTGCGAAGATGCCAATGTTCGCTATGCGCTGGAACCACATCCCTATCGCTGGATGCGCAATGCTGCTTCCATGATGCGACTGATGGACCATGTCAACTCCCCGGCACTCGGCATGAACTTTGATCCCAGCCATCTCTTCCCCATGGGTGAGATTTCAGAGCAAGTTGTCTACGAGGTGGGATCTAAAATCTTCTACTGTCACTTCTCAGACAATGATGGCACAAGCAATGTCCATTGGCGGGTGGGCAAGGGCAAGATCAACTGGAAAGGTGTTCTCAAAGCGCTCCAAGATGTTGACTACGATGGCGTGATTTCGATTGAATTGGAGGATGTGCCAGGTGTTTCACGTCCTGGTCAGGAATCAACGTCCGCATTGGATCAAGAAGTGGTTCTGTCGCGGCAATACCTTGAGGAATTGTGTAAAGAGCTAGATATTACGGTGGAGGCTAATCTATGAAAGCAATTATGATCATGTTCGACTCACTCAACCGTCACATGCTTCCATCCTATGGTTGCGAGTGGACACACGCTCCCAACTTTCAGCGACTGGCCGAGCGCACGGTGCAGTTTAACAATGCCTACGTCGGTAGTATGCCCTGTATGCCAGCTCGACGTGAGCTACATACAGGCCGCTATAATTTTTTGCACCGATCATGGGGTCCACTTGAGCCATTTGACGATTCGATGCCCGAACTGCTCAAGCAGAATGGCATCTATACCCATTTGGCAACAGACCACCAGCACTATTTTGAGGATGGCGGTGCAACCTATCACCAACGCTACTCCTCATGGAACTTTCAGCGTGGTCAGGAAGGGGATCTGTGGAAGGGTGAAGTTGCAAACCCAGAGATACCAGAGACGGTGACCGTCCGCAAGATTGAGGCCAAGGATGGCAAGCAGATCAACAGTATGTGGCGACAAGATTGGATCAACCGCAAATATATGCCAACGGTCGAATCCCAGCCACAGCATCGCACCTTTAGTGATGGGATGGAGTTCATCCAGACCAACCACAATGAAGACAACTGGTTTCTCCAACTAGAAACCTTCGACCCCCACGAGCCATTTTTCACCCATCAGAAGTACAAAGAACTCTATCCCCACGACTATGATGGTCCCCATTTCGATTGGCCACCCTACCGTCCCGTGCAGGAGACGCCAGAAGAGGTTGCCCACATGCGTTATCAGTACGCGGCCTTACTCTCTATGTGCGATGACTATTTGGGCAAGGTGTTGGATCAGATGGATGCGCTCAATTTGTGGGAAGATACGATGCTCATCGTCTGTACTGACCACGGCTTTTTGCTGGGCGAACATGATTGGTGGGCCAAGATCGTGATGCCCTTTTATAATGAAGTGGCCCATACACCCCTCTTTATTTGGGATCCAAGCAGCCGTCGCCAAGATGAACAGTGTGATGCGCTTGCCCAGATGATCGACCTTCCCGCCACGCTGCTCGAATATTTCGGTATCGATTTGCCGCCAGATATGCAAGGCATTCCATTGGGCGATGCAGTTGCTTCAAATGCTGCAACTCGTGAGGCCGTTCTATATGGTGTGCATGGTGGCCACGTCAACGTCACGGACGGTCGCTACGTCTATATGCGTGCCCCTGTGGCCCCCGACAATACACCCCTCCATGAATACACCCTGATGCCCACCCACATGCGCAACCGCTTTGATCCACAAGAACTGCAAGATATCCAACTCGCCGAACCATTCTCTTTTACCAAAGGCTGTCGCGTCATGAAGGTCGCTGGGCGCTCTTGGATCAACTATCATCAGTATGGAACCTTACTGTTTGACCTTCAGGCTGACCCATGTCAGGAAAATCCGATTCAGGATCAAGCAATTGAGGCCCGTATGATCGACCATCTCGTGCGTCTAATGAAGGAGAATGACGCACCCAGTGAGCAATTTGAGCGGATGGGATTAAGAGTTGATAGTTGATTGTGGATAGTCATCGTGTTGGATGGCGCAGTTTCCTCTGATCGCCACATTATTTGAACGTCGGACAGTTGCTCCTCGACAGAAAACGATTCTATTGTTCGAAGTTTAGTAACAGTTCACCTTATCGTTCGGTGCAGCAAGGTGAACTGTTACGAAGTTTAAGTGGCATCTTTATAATGTGAGCATTATTGTCTACGAATGTGAATATTCTCACACGATCTATGCTCATATTTACAGCCGACAAATAAGACAGTCTGAGCTATTATAGTGCAAATAACGAAAGGGCGCCACGCGCCCTAAATTTGTTTAAGATTCGAGTTCAAACTTTCTAAATTTGAAATCTGAGGTGGTACGCCATATTGTGTGTAAATTCAGATTTTTCCTGACTGAGATCCGTAATTCACACAATTTGTGCTGTACCAACAAATCTGAAGTCTTTTTGATTGGAGACGTACTTGTGACTCAAACTAAACATCCTCGCTATTTCATAACAATGTTCCTTTTCTTACTGACTATGCCCATTCTGATCTCTTGTTCATTTGGAATGGGTGCGCGAGAGACGGAGGAACCCGTCGTGCTGAAGGAGTATAAAGCACCGACGCTACCACAAAATAGCCAAAAGAATGAGACCACCGCCGTGGCGACAGCCGCTGCCAGCGACCGCCAAGTTGCATCGACTGATCTGTCCACGATAGTAGAAGCCGTAGAACCAGCACCTGTCAGAGAGAAGGAAGCCGCAACGTCGGACGAGACGCTCGCTGCTGCACCTGTCTTTGTACGCGGTGACTACAACGGCGAAGTGGTCGCCCAGAGCACGGTCTCTGTCGTGGGCGAAGTGAGCGGCATGGCTCTTGATGTGACAGTGGATGTAGGTGACCGTATCGAAAAGGGCGATCTGCTTGTTCGTGTCGATAGTGCCATGCTGGAAGCGCAACGTGCTCAGTCCCTGGCTGTACTTCAAGGCGCACAGGCTCAACTTGAGCAGCTATTGCTCGATGTTGATCCAGAAGATATGGCAGCCGCAAACGCAGCAGTGAATGCCGCGGCCGCAGCCTACAGTGATGCGGTCTCTGGAGCCGACGTTGAAGATTTAGCCATTGCCGAATCTCAGATGCGTCAAGTTGAAGCGGCCGTCCGGCGGGCACAGAGTGCATACAACGATGTCAAGTGGAATCCCAAGATCAGCATGTTGCCTCAAAGTCTGGAGTTGGAGCAGACCACTCTACAACTGGAAGCGGCCAGAGCACAATATCAAAAAGTTCTGAATGGTGCAGACGACAACGTCATTGCTGGAGCATATGCCCAGCTTGTGCAGGCCCGTACCCAACTCACCAATCTGGAAGAGGGGGTAAAGCCAGAACAGATTCGTGCGATGGAAGCACAGGTCCGGCAAGGTGAGATCGCTCTTTATATGGCTCAGCTTCAACTGGACAAAACAACTGTCGAAGCTCCCATGAGCGGTGCTGTGGCGCAAGTCAACATAACCGAAGGCGGCATGGTCAATCCAGGAACCCCTCTCGTCGTCATTGTCTCGACTGATGTCGAAATTACTATTCCTGTTGAGGAACTGCGTCTACCTGATTTGTCTATCGGGCAAAGCGCATTCATCCGCGTCAATGCCTATCCCGACCGTGTCTTCGAGGGTGAGATCGTGACCATTGCGCCCCAGCTAGACCCGCAGACCCGTACCGTCCAAGTCAGCATCCGTCCCACCGAGGTGGCAGATGAATTAGTGCCCGGTATGTTCGCAGCGGTCGACCTGGGCGAGTAAGAACCCCGTGAACAATTAATAATTGATTATTAGAGTTTATAAGGATTGAATATTTCTGCCCGACGATTGTGCTATTTCTCAGAGAGAAACTTTGAATCCTTATAATGTCTATTACCTTATTTTTGCGCAACGAGAGCGTGATTCTATTCGTTCATGCAACTAGAGGGGGTTTCTAATCGGCCTCTAGATAGGATTTCAAGCAAATCAGAAGGTCACGAGAATAAGGATGTGAACTTAGCAGGTCAATCCGTGAAAGTGAGCCGTTCTGAAAAGAGAGAAAACCAGGTATTTGTAATAGATCTCGAACAATTCGTTTCTGCCGGAAAGGTTCAAATCTAGTATCCACGAGAGCTTGCTGATGGAAATGGCCTATCAAATTATGCGCCAAATCAGCCAAAAGGATAAGAGATTTTTGAGCTAGAAATAGGGTCTTGCGACGAGAAGCTGTAACCCCATTTTATCATTACGGAATTGTTCGATTTCAGCCGCACCTCGATTGTCATAATATGAAATGAAGTGACGCTTGGATGGCAATTTGATGGTCGAAATGTAGTAACTGACACAAATTTGCTCGTTTTTCACTCTTTTTGAGAAAATGCGTACAGGGCGATTAAACTTGATAGGTGATGGAATTTCAGCCAGAAAGACGTCACCGCAAGGATCCCATCGAGTCACCTGTTGCGCCCACAGATGGGCACGACGGTTGAGTTGCCCTTCATCATAAATTGATAGTTGCGGTTGAGCAGCCACCGAATATTTTCTTCACTACCTGCACCACCATCGGTGCGCCAGACGACTCGCTCGCGTTTTTCTCGTCTAACTCTAATGAACTTTCCGTGGCAAGCACGGCTGGCTGAAACGATGGAGCTGTATGCTGACTCCTGGATAGAGGTCTGACCAAACCGTTTCATGGTATTTAACCGAACTTACACGGACCAATTGGCGTCCCGTTGCGTTTTTTTGCCGCTAAAATAGCCTTTTTGACTTTTCTGTGCCTTTTTGCCGCATGGTAATCCGGATAGGTCAAAGTCTAACCACAAGAACCCTCGCCAATCGTGGTTGTGTATTTGGCTTAGAGGCTTGCAGATTTCGCTGACCGCACTCTACCGATATTCATTAGAGTTAGGGCGTCTAATGTACGAGACATATTTGATTGCTCACTGCTGCTCCATCCCATAAATTTTCGCAAGGAGTCTTTCTGGTCTGACCTTTGTATTGAACTCAGTCAGCGTTGCGCAACCACATAATATGCTAACCAGCACCTGTTCCAACTTACTTGCTGGTGTATATTCATACGTTTTGACCGGTATTTCGATCTTCTTCAACGCAGTTAGCACTTTCTCTTGATGGTAGTGTGCCAGCAACGCAGCTAATGGTGCATACTGAGTATTGCTGATCTCGTTCGTTAGTCCGAATTCTATTGCCATGAATGCCTCCTTGGATCGGGTATCTCTAATGAATTTCTTTGAGGCTATCCTTTTTTCGGCATTTTGACGAATTTGATCGAATAGAATCAGGCTCTTATTGCGTCAACGAATAGAATTCCCTTCCCGTTGCGCAAAAATAAGGTATTAGAGATTATAAGGATTAAGAATATGGGACACGGATTGTTAGGATGAACACGGATCATCTCAGAATCAATCCGTGAAATCTGTGTTCATCCGTGTCCTAGTTTCAATCCCTATCATGACTATTGAATATTAAATTATTAATTATTCTGCGCGGCTTTGCCGCAGCAACAAGGAGTCTCTTGATGAAGATATGGGAAATTGCAATCAAACAGCCGGTTTTTATGACAATGGTTCTGCTGGCTGGTGTCGTAATGGGCGTGGTCTCATACTTTCGTATTCCGGTAGATCTCTTCCCCGACATTACCTTTCCAGTCATGGTCGTCAACACACCTTATCCAGGCGCCAACCCCGATGAGGTGGAGGATACCATCACCAAAGTTTTGGAAGAGGAGTTGAGTTCGCTCAGCGGGCTGGACAGCATCACATCCAGCACGTTCGAAGGTTTGAGCAGTATTCAGTTGACCTTTACCTTCGAAACAGACGTCAATGATGCGGCACAGCAAGTGCAAGAGAAAATCAATGCGTTGAAAAACCGTCTGCCCGCAGATGCCCAAGATTCGATTGTGCAGCGCTTGGATCCAAGCGCTGCACCGATTATGAGTTTTGGTATTGCCGATAGCTTAGGCCGACGGACACCAAGTGAGTTGCGAACGTGGGTCGAAGACAACGTTCAGGCACCGTTGCAACAGCTATCTGGCGTCGCCTCAGTCGAGGTACGGGGCGGTGATGTGCGCGAAATACAAGTTCTGCTCGATCTCAAGGCGCTGGAGGCAAGGCGACTGACGCCTAACCAGGTAGTGTCTGCGCTGCAAGGCGAGAATCTGAACATTCCAGGTGGTTCGTTGGAGAGTGACACGCAGAGCATCCCGCTCCGAACGCCGGGCAACTTTACGCGCCCCGTAGATTTGGAGAATGTGGTAGTGCGTTATGATCGAACTGTTCCCATTTATCTGCGCGATGTAATTACGCGCGTCAACGGAGAGGAATCTGTCACGGTGATCATTCGTCGCCAAAGCGGAACCAACACAGTGCAAGTGGCCAGCGTGGTGAAGGAAGAGCTGGCCAAAATCGAGGAAGCCAATCCAGATATTGCCTTAACCATTGCCAGCGATCAGTCGATCGATGTGGAGAACTCAACGAATGGTGCAGTGATGGATCTACTCCTGGGCATGTTGTTGGCAGGCGTGACGGTCTTCTTCTTTTTTATGAACGTCCGCAATACCCTCCTGACCGTCATGGGGTTACCCGTCATCATGATCTCCACCATCTTCTTCATGAGCGCCATTGGACTAACGCTGAACCTGATCACGCTACTTGCTTTGGCATTGGTAACGGGTCTGGTGATTGACGATGGAATCGTCGTACGTGGGAATATCATTCGCTGGATTGACCGGGGATACAGTGGTTTTGAGGCAGCAAGTCGGGCTACGGCTCAGGTGATTCTGCCTGTCATTGCAACCACGGCCACAATTTTGGCTGTCTTCATTCCGATTGGTTTTGCCAGCGGGATTGCAGGACAGTTCTTCTCGGCCTTTGGGCTGACGGTGTCGATTGCTGTGTTGGTCTCTACCGTTGAGGCATTAACCCTTGCACCCATGATGGGGTCGCGCTTTTTCCGTCCAAATCGCAAGCTCCAGGAGGGTGAGATTGATGAATCTGCTGGACAAGAAAAAGCCGGTACGGGCCTACTGGATCGCATTTACGGAGCAATGATCGAGTGGTCGCTCCGTCATCGCTGGCTGACGCTGCTCTTTGCCGCCATGCTCGTAGGGGTAACCCTCTTTTTCGCCCGTAATCTGGAAACGGCCTTTGCGCCGACATTGGATGAAGGTGAGTTTGACGTATCAATTGAATTACCGCCCAGCACACCACTTTCGGTGACAGAGGGGGAGGCGGTTAAGATCGAAGAGGCGATCCTGAGTCATCCTGATGTGGAGGCGGTTTTTACCACAATCGGCACCTCATCATCGACTGAAACAGCGGAATTCACTGTGAAGGCGAAGGACGGGGTGGATTCGTTTGCAATTCTCGATGCGATGCGTACAGCGTTGGCCGATGCACCAGGTATCTCCTTTACAAAGCCCGAGGGTGGTCCGGGCGGCACCGATCCATTGGTTGGAAATAAGGATGTGGTGGTTCAATTGACGGGAAACAATGTCTCCTACACTGAGTTGGGTGAGGCATCCCTTATAGTCATGGAGCAACTCAAAACCATCGATGGGTTTGTGGATATTGAGAGTAGCTACGAGAGCGGCAATCCAGAGGTACAGCTCAGGGTAGATCGAGAACGAGCTGCTGAGTTTGGTCTCTCTACCGCGCAAGTGGGCTCTCTCATGCGCACGCTGATCAATGGGCAGGAGGCAACGACCTTCCGCGGCGAAGGGGAAGAGGCCGAGATTGTCGTACGCCTGAGACCCGAGGACCGCACCAATACAGAGGATGTGTTGGCACTTAATATTCTATCGCCACGTGGGCAGTTGATCCCATTGCGCACCATCGCCACAGTTGATGTGACAACCGGTCCAACAAAAATTCAGCGTCTGGATCGGCAACCGACAGTCGGCATTGGCGGAAATGCCCAGGGGCGTACCATGCCACAAGTGCGGGATGATGTGTTGGCCCTTGTCGAAACGCTCACGTTGCCAGAAGGAATCTCCATTAAGCAGGGGGTGAAGCAGAGCAGCAGGCAGAGTCATTCATCAGTCTCTTCCAGGCGCTTGGGCTCTCGGTGATCTTTATCTACATGGTGTTGGCGAGTCAGTTTGGCTCCTTTATGCAGCCGTTGCTCATTATGCTGGCCCTGCCTCTCTCCTTGAACGGTGCTGCGTTGGGGTTGGTACTGGCGGGACGTCCCTTTGATATTACAGCCTTTATCGGATTGATTCTCCTCATGGGGTTGGCGACCAAGAACTCAATTCTGCTGGTTGACTTTGCCAATCAGGCCCATCAGGATGGTGCTAGCGCGACTGAGGCCATGCTCAATGCGGGTAAAGTGCGTCTGCGTCCAATTTTGATGACAGCGATTTCCTTGATTCTTGCGATGGTTCCTGTGGCCCTGGCACTCAACGAAGGGGGTGAGTTCCGTCAAAGTATGGGGATCACCATCATGGGAGGCATGGTGACGAGTACGCTTCTGACGCTCTTTGTGGTGCCAGTCGCCTACAGTTTGGTTGTTGGAGCACAGGATTGGTGGACCGCGCGGCGCAAACGAAAGCAAACAGACAAACCACTGATGCCAAAACTAACACCAGAACTGGAGTTGGTTCCAGCAGGTGATGCAGCCGCCTTCAAGCTGAGCGGTGATGATCTTGGTGTTGGGAAAAGTGAGACGGCACAGAGCGTTGGGGATGATTGATGCGTATTATGGTAGCATCCTATAGCCTTTCAGAAAAAGATTTTCCTGTCGTTGATGGCATTTCAGCCAGTCAGCTACTCAGCTCTCTGGCTGACCGGCTGAAATGCTGACAAGCTTCTGTTTTGCGTGGAAAAACAGGGGTGGTTCAAAATTAGGTTTACACTTTTGATATATAGACAAAAATCTATATGAGACCGTTTTCTCTCTGAGAACCGGCGAAATCAGAGAATATAAACGTTCTTTCTGTTTCTAAAAGTGTAAACCTATCTATCCAGCTAAAATGAACCACCCCGAAAAACATTATCTGAACATCTATAAGATAAATTATGTCACAAAAAGTTCGCCTTTCTTCACCTCGAATACCTCTGAGCCTAAAAACGCTCAACGTGTCGCTCGCTGACTTGCTTGATGCGAACGCCACAGATCACAAACAATTGATAGAACCAGGACTTTTGGCCGCTTTTCGCCTGTTGATGGCATTGCCTTTCGTCGTGGGGACAATTGCTCTTGTGTTGAACGTTGTGATTCGACTTTTCCATCCAGTGCCAGACTTTGTAGCAAAGATCCCATTGCAACTTGTCATCTTCTTTCTCTCTTTCCAAGCAATTACGCTGACCTATCTCTATTGGACGCAGGCTCTAGAACGACTAGGACGATACTTTCTTCCGATTGGTCTTGTTTTGGCAAGTACAGGTGAAATCGCCTTATACACGACGGTGGTAATGGGTGATTTTGAGAGATCGATGGTGAGTGAGTTGCTGGAAAAAGGGGCGGGTAGCCTCTATTTTCTCATCATTCCACTCGTGTTGATCAGTTGGCAATATGGCTATCGTCCTGCCATTCGCTATACATTGGCACTTGTCATCTTCGAATTGCTGATGGTGGCCGTCTCGCTTTCGCGAGGACAGGCAGATGCGTGGCTGCGCCTGGAGTTTACAGTGCAGCGTACGATTATCTTTCTGGTGGTTGCCTATCTGGTCACTCGTGTAATCATGAGTCAAAAGAAGCAACGAGAGGAACTCTACGAAGCGAATGTTCGTTTGCAGCAATACAATTCCACGCTCGAACAGCTTGCTGTGAGCCGTGAACGGAATCGACTGGCCCGTGAACTACATGATATACTGGCTCATCATATGAGCGGTATGGTTTTACAACTAGAAGGAACGAGGCTTTTGTGGGATCAGAATTTGACACAAGCAAAGGCCACGCTAGAGGAATCCATCGATACAGCTCGCTCTGGTTTGACTGAAACGCGACGAGCGCTTAGAGCACTACGCGCCAGTCCCCTGGAAGATTTGGGACTGCGCGAGGCCATACATATGTTGGCAACCAATACCGCTGATCGTGCCGGGCTCCATCTAGACATATCATTGCCGGACCACGTTTTACAACTTTCTCCCACGGTGGAGCAGGCTGTTTATCGCATTGCGCAAGAGGCGCTGACCAACGTAGAGCGTCATGCCAAGGCGACCTCGCTGAAGGTTCTCTTAGACCAGAATGACAACGAGTTGTTGTTGGATATCGAGGATAACGGCTGCGGATTCGAGTTACAAAAGGTAAATACCGACGAGCACTTTGGCCTGTGGGGTATCCGTGAACGAGCAGAAGCAATTGGAGGGAAATTAACTGTACATAGCGTGGTTGGGCAAGGCGCGCAAATGACATTTTCGGTTGTCGTGTAGGGAGCAAAGAGAATGATCCGTGTATTGATTTGTGATGATCAGGCGATCGCTCGGCAGGGCCTGCAGATGATCCTCAGCACCGCGCCCGACATCAACATTGTTGGCACAGCGCAAAATGGACAAGAAGCTGTTGAGATGATCGCTGCAACCCAGCCGGACATGATGCCCAACGTCGTGCTCATGGATCTAAAGATGCCACAGATGAACGGTGTACAGGCCACGCGGAAGATACGCGGAGAGCATCCGACCATCCGGATCCTGGTTTTGACGACGTATGCAGATGATGAATGGGTTTACGAAGCGGTGCGTGCCGGGGCAAGCGGGTATCTGCTGAAGGATACGCCTCCTCAACAAATAATCACGGCCATTCGTGGAACCGCCGAAGGGAAAACCCACGTTGACCCGGACGTAGCAGGGAAAATTTTTGCCCAACTTGCCGAACACGCAATCGTTCCCGACAAAACCGTCGAGTTTGACCTAAGTCACCGTGAAATTGATGTGCTACGGTTGGCTTCTCGTGGACTGACCAATAGCACAATCGCACGAGAGCTCCATCTTTCGGAAGGGACGGTTGGCAATTATATGAGCACGATTCTCCACAAACTAAATGCGAATGACCGTACTCAAGCCGTTGTGACGGCAATACGGTATGGCATTATTGATTTGAGTGATTTATAGTTCGAATCTTCTATGCCAAATCCCGCTTCAGCATCAAAGACGCCTCGCCGTTGCTATATTTGAAGAACTCATTTACCTCTTCATGACCTGGCATATTCATAATATCTTCCATCATCCCAACGCCTTGCTCATATGAGTGAGTAAAGGGTGAGGTCAATGCATTAAACACCAACTGCGTGCGGTCCCCAGTCTTGAAGGCCAGCAGATCGCGCTCCATGTCCAGCCATTCAGGTAAGATGTGTTCGTACATGATCTTGGGCGGTAGTTTGCCCACGCGCAACGGCTGAATCCCCCGCTTGTCGATCCAGGCGGGTACCTCCACCACTACATCGTCTGGGATGCCTTCGATTGCCCCGTTGTTGGGCACGTTGACCTCAAATTCGCCAGCGACATTGTTTACCAACGCATCGATGATGGGCACCTGTTGTTCTTTTGTCTTTTCGGCACCCAGGTTCTCGACGAGACTGGCCGATGGATCATTGGCCAATTCGGTCATCATGGCGATCTTCTTGTCCAAGTTTTCCACATAGAAGGGACGGGCAATGTGAGTATCAGGTCCACCAAATCGGTCGCCGAACCAGAACTTTTTCGTCTCAATATCGGTGTGATACCACCAACCGCCGCGGCGCACCGTATCGCCAATGGGCATATGACCATAAAGTTTGTATTGATGAATTGCACCGCGCGACATCTGGATGTCGTGGGTGCGATCTGGTACGTGCGTTGCCCAATACTTCTGAGCCTTGGTCTCAATCCATTCATCCAAAATAGGATAGAGATCTTGGCCTGCATGGAAGAAGTGGGTAAGCCAGACGTTGTGGTTCAGGCCGGGAGCCTGCCAGGTGAGTTCGTTCAAGTTCGTAATGGGAACACCCAATGTTCTGGCGATCTCCAAAACACCATAATGACCGTGACACAGCCCACAGATCTTGATGTCGCTCTCCCGCGTCATCAATGTGCAGCCAGAGAAGACGGGGTTACCAGACTGAATCAGCCAGGCGTTCGGACAGATCTCCTCCATATCATGAACCACGTCCATCATCAACTTGTAGTTGTAGTAACTACCGGGTACGCTTGCCCCAGTGCTGTGGTAGTAACCGTGTTTGGCAATGACGTCGCGCATATCGGCCTGATGATAATGGCTCTTGACAGCAGCCGTGTTGATGACAAAATCTGCATCTTGTAGCACTGCCCGTCGATCTGTGGTACTCTCAATACGTAGATCGGAACCAAGTTCATCACTATAGCGCGCCGCCAGCTTATGGATCATGTCGAGTCGGGCGGCATTTACATCCATGAAATGAACAAAACCATCTGCTAGATTGGGGGTCAAACAGAGATCTTTGACCAGACCGAGCGAAAACGTGGCACTACCAGCACCGATTACGCCGATTTTGATTGGGATTGCCATAGCGGAGCTCCTCTTTGTATTCAAAATTGGAACACTTTGGTATGATTGAACGTGTTTGAGTTGAGTGCGTCATCAGATTCAATCAGAATTAAACCAAAGGAGAAACACCATGCCTCGTATGACCGATCAGGAACTCAATGCATTTCTTGCATCAGATGTACTCTGCCATTTGGGTTGTTTGGATGACGATGGGTATCCATACGTGGTGCCCGTTTGGTTTCAGTATGCCGATGACGGTTTCGGGGTGGTTCAAAATTAGGTTTACACTTTTGATATATAGACAAAAATCTATATGAGACCGTTTTCTCTCTGAGAACCGGCGAAATCAGAGAATATAAACGTTCTTTCTGTTTCTAAAAGTGTAAACCTATCTATCCAGCTAAAATGAACCACCCCACGGTTTCTACATTATACCACGCGCTCGCTCTGCTTGGGCCAATTTCATGAAGCAGAACCCTCGTGTCTCGCTCTGTATGGATACTGAAGAAGGGGCACGGGTCATCGTTAAGGGGGATGCAGAATTGATTGAAGAACCAAATACAGGTGGGCGTTGGGTTGAAATCGGACGCGAAATGGCCTTTCGCTATCGAGGCGAGGCCGGACTCAAATACTTAGAGGCATCGCTCAATGAACCGCGTTGGCTCTTTCTTGTGCGACCAGCAAAAATCACGACTTGGCACGGAGGCGGTTGGGCAGAGAAGTATAAGCATTATCGCTGGTAGTATAGTTCCAATAGTGAGTTTCGCAAATGCAATACGACGATTGACGCATTCGAACTACAGCTTGACGATGCAAAGCAAATTGCCGGCTATGTAGAGGGTCTGCGCCACGAATACCCTGAGGCACAGATCGCTCAATATGTGATCTACTGTTTTGGGAACCAAGGTTTTCGAGTCTTTGCCGTATAATAGATATAAAAATGCGTCAGATCTATTTTAGGACGCGCTTTAATTGCGTAGTAGATAGAGCCAAAACTCCTCAAAGACAGTGACTGTTGCAGACTCCGGCGTCAGTTGATTGTTTATCCACTGCATAACAAGATCGGGCTTTAGCGCCGATACCCCAAAGAGCTGATTCGCCGAAACTGCCGTCAGATAGTCGAAGGTTGGTATCTTGACAAACTCCCCATAGCAACTAACGGACAGCTTCATCGATGCGGATCGAGCCCCGGCAAAGCGACGGTCCACTTGTGATTGTGAAAAAAAGTTGGTCCAATGATGGCTGGCGATGTTGGGCAGTGGGTAGGATTGAGCAGAGCGTGCTGTCCGTTCGGCAACGACGATCACACCGTAGTCGCTAAGCACTTTTTTGAGTCGCGAAAAAGGGATCTGGTCGTCAAAGTAATGATAGGCAGATTTGACAAAAATAAGATCGATGGACCCCGGGGCGATATCATCTAGTATCTCGGCGATTTCGGCCCGGCGGAATTCAATCTTGGGGTCAATCGTTGATGTCTGGGCAAAATCAACTAGATCAGCTGCAATATCTACGCCCAAAATGGCTGCGTTATCAAAGTTGGCCCGCAGGGCCGACGCTGATAAGCCGGTCCCACAGGCCAAATCCAGAAGTAAATCTGGTTCATCATTGATGAGCGATTTGGCAATTGCGACAAGCTCCTTATTGTAGTGATCAAATATCGAGTAAAATTTATGGTAAGCATCCGGCGTAAAAGCTGGTTTGAATATGGGTGTCATCAGTTTTCTCCGTGTTGTCAGACAAAACATTCATCCGGTTTTATTTTTGAACACCATCTATACTGAGCAGCGCCATAAAATAACACTTTTTAGTCGAGAAAGAATGTTATGATGTGCTGCTGCGGAGTATACATCGAGACGGGTTGCATCCTCTACCATAACTAGGCATGTGGTGATATCCTTTCAAGTTATCGTCGCAGGGTAGTTGTATACGTTCTATCAGGACGCCCCTCGAATCAGCTCAATCCATCCATTGTGCGTGCTTTGCTGTATCTGAAATAGCTCTGCGCCCAACGCCACAGTTAGTTGTTGCTGACGCTCTTCGATGACCGCATTCATCTCCAGCCCAAAGCGTTGATGTTCATCACTGAGGATAGCAATTGCCGTATGATCCAAAATCAGTACCTCAGAGTCGGTCACGGCTGTCGCCGATATCGGGCTGGGATCATTGCGTAGAAGCGCCATCTCGCCAAAGATATCACCGGGAATGAGCCGCGCAACCTCATGAGACTCTCCACTGCTATCGCTCACAGTTAACAACACGGCTCCATCGTGGATTACGTACAACCCTTCATCAGATTGTCCTTGACGCACGATCCGTTCAGTCGCACCATAATTGGTGAGTCGTGCAGACTGAGCCAAACGCTCGATTGTTCGCTCAGGTAGAGATGTAAAGACAGGTACGGTCCGCAGACGTTCTAACAGTTCTGTGCTACGGTCAGGAGGCTGGAGCGCGCTCATATCATCACGATATTGCATTGTCGTTGGATAAGGCATTGTCAGTCCATGGCGTTTGGCAGCATAGTAGATATTGGCGCGTAATTGATGCAGAGCGGGCCACCAATCCCAAAAATCCATCCAAAAGCGCATGCGGTATTCAATTCCTCTATCCAAATAGTTACATATATAGACCCCAGGTGCAGGCGTGTTACAGATTAAATCTGAACTATGTAAGACCTCATATAAAACATCAACCACTTGATTGGGCGGATCGTTATACGAGAACGTAATATGATCGTCGAATCGTACAATATACCCTTCAGTTGCACTTTCGTAATTGAGAATAGCATCTTTACTGAGAATGCCGTTCGGAATGATAAAATGGCCAAGTTTGGAAGAACTCTTTAACTTGGTGGCTCGCCAACCAACTTCCACTACTTGCATCCAATCACCGCGAAAAACAATAAAATCGCCAACCTGAAACGGTTTATCAACAAGCAATAAGAAACCAGATACAAGGTTGCTCAACGTATCCTGAAGTGCAAAAGAAACGGCCAAGGCACCAATACCCACCGCCGTAAAAAGGCTACTCACATCGACCTGCCAGACGCCAGCGAGCACATAATAAGCCACAAAGATCACCACTACAGCCCGACTTAATGCAAAGAAAAGAGCAGGGACATTGTTGATCCAATTTGCAGGATTCAAGTCACGAAAGCTCGTGATGTTATTGAGAAAAGTCAGCCCCACAACAATCACGCTCGCCCAAACAACAGTTTCCAATATACGAACGGATAGATCAGCGCGACTTTGCTCAAAGAGTTGCCAAACAATAAGAAAGAGAGCGAGCACAGGCAACAGAAGATGACGCAATTGTCCAGCAGTTTGAGCCATCGGGTTTCCGCTACGTAGTAGACGGGTGGTGATTTCACCTAAGGCTAAACCAAAAAAATAATTATACGCGAACGAGAGAATGGAGAGGGGGAATAAGGACAAACCATTTTTCTAAACCAGGTAAACGTTGGAAGCGTTGTGCCAAACGGTCCATCTCTTTCTGAGTGAGTTTGACGCCGGTCTCATAAAGAGTGGAATTCAGGTGAACGAAGGGTTGTAGTTGGTTAAAGCGAAAAGAACGGGCAAAATTGAGAACGGTCTCAAGAGAATCGAGAAGAGAACCGTTCCAGTGTTTTTCAAGATGGCCCCAAACCCGTTCGATGGGGTTGTATTTACTGTGATAAGGAGGGTAGCAGGCGAGCTGAATAGAGAGACGATACATAAACTGAGTCCGACGGGTATGATTTTCGGGACCATTGTCCTGATTGATCACGAGGGTCTTGACGTGAGGAAAGTGTTCACGTACGCTTTCCCAAAAATCAATCAGGCAGTCGACAATACAGTCACTCGTCACTTTCGACTGAGTCAAGTAAAGAAAGAGTTCCTTGGTTGAAGGGAGGTAAATGCCAAAAGGAGTGACTTTCTCGGTCTTCTTATCTTGAAAGTCATGATCGAGCGCTTTGACAACCACTCGACTTATCCCTTCTCTCGAGAAACGGTCAAGTAAAATCGTCGCTTTGGCATCCCAAAGAGGCGCAGAACCGTCTCGTCTGCATCCGCTTCTTGATTGATCTGATGAATTCTATCAAAGATCGCATCGGTCTCTGGGATCTTTTCACTGGTTGACTTTTTTTGACCCGGTTTGAGCCATAGCCTAACTCATTGAGCTTCAAGCGGATGGCCTCTTCGCCAGGCAATTCCTCATCTGTGTATCCTTTCTGCTCGATGAGCTGGGTACGCATTTCGGCGGCGGTTAGTCGAGTGTACAATTGGGGGGTTCGAAAGGTGGGATCGGTCTGGCTGAATTGATCGGCGATTTCAACCATATCGGCCAGTAAAGTGGGGATATGGTCTTCGGCTTTTGCGACCACGTCGGTGGCTTTGGTCGACATAACAGAAGCCGCCTTCTAGTTCTTCCAGGGCTTTGGCTATCGTCGCCCGATTCCAGCCCAACTCTCGTTCTGCTTTCGTCGGACTCCCTTCGCATATCGTTTTGACCGTTTGGGCCATGAAGTGCCTTCTTTCGTATCCACTTAACATGGCCTTCGTCTCTTTCAAGACTTCAACCATTTCTGGCGAGATTGTCATTTTTGCTCCTTTTGGAGAGCTAGTTTAACACCTTCTCGCGTATATTTTATTTTGATTGGCCTTGCACTCGCCATCTTGCTCATAATGGCCTGGAAGGTCGCTGGCTATATTGGTTTGGACTACTGGCTGCTCTCCTGGCTTGGCACCTGGCGAGATAAGTCAACTGCTGATACTGAGCAGTTGGCCCCGATGCCAGCATAGAGATTCAATCGATCCTTGGTGCCTCTGCATATGGACATTAAGAACATAATCCGGTGTACTGAGAAACCTGGTTTCTAAACACCGAGTTTAATTCTTAACCTCCATATGCGGAGGCACTTTTTCAAAGGAGGAATAACGAATGTCAACATTAGTCATGGATAAACCAGAAACGAAAGAATCCCACCCAACTTTGCAGACCTCAGAAATGACCTCTAAAACATGGGTCTATCTATTCAATCAGCTAGAACAATTATATACAGAAGTCCAGCCTGAAAGCTGGGACGACGTCCGTTCACTATTGCGGCAAAGGCGCGAACCTGGCCGAAATGACGCGGATTGAAATTCCCGTTCCGCCAGGATTTACGGTGACCACCGAAGCCTGTAACGCCTACATGGATTATGACCGTCGTTCCCCTGGTATGTGGGACCAAGAGGTGGCAGCGATGCACGCATTAGAAGAACAGACGGGCAAACGTTTTGGCGATCCAACCAACCCATTGCTCGTCTCCTGCCGTTCCGGGCTAAATTTTCCATGCCGGATGATGGACACCGTGCTCAACATCGGACTCAACGATGAGACCGCTGCCCGTATGGTCGACCTCATCGGCGATGCACGCTTCGTCTATGACTCTTATCGTCGCCTGGTGCAGATGTTTGGGTCCGTGGTGATGGGTGTGCCAGATGAGCCATTCGAGGAGATCATCGCCGAGGTCAAAGAGGGACGGGGTGTGCGCAATGATGTCGAGCTGACCGCGGCCGAATGGCAGCAGATCACCGAGCGCTTCAAGGGACTGATTATGGCCTACTCAGGCAATCAGTTTCCCCAAGACCCATATAAACAGTTGGAACTTGCCACACGCGCCGTCTTCAATAGCTGGTTTGGCAAACGCGCCGTCGACTATCGCAATGCCACCAGCATCCGCCACGATCTGGGTACCGCCGTCAACATTCAGACTGTAGTCTTCGGCAATATGGGCGAAAATAGCGGCACAGGCGTCGCCTTTACGCGCAATCCCGTCAGCGGTGACAAGGAGTTGTATGGTGACTATCTTTTCAATGCACAGGGTGAAGATGTGGTGGCTGGCATCCGCAACACGTTCCCATTGCCCAACTAGAGCAGGATATGCCCGCCGTTTACGCCGAATTTGTTGACATCTGTACCAAGCTGGAAAATCACTTCCACGAGATGCAGGACGTGGAATTCACGATTGAACAGGGCCAGCTCTGGATGCTTCAGACCCGCGACGGCAAGCGCACAGCCCGCGCTGCCATCAAAATCGCTGTGGACCTGGCCAACGAAGGATTGATCGACAAGGCAACAGCCATCTCTCGAGTACAGCCGGAACAGGTAGACATGCTGTTACATCGCAATTTAGTGCCGCTGTGAAAACAGCGCACGGGACGACAAGATGCTGGTTGAGAAGGCGGTCAACGCAAGTCCGGGTGCTGCGGTTGGATTGGCTGTCTTCGATGCCGACACCGCCGAGAAATGGGCTATGGAAGGACAACCCGTCATCATGGTGCGCCCCGAGACCAAGCCCGATGACGTACATGGTATGATAGCGGCCAAAGGAATTCTGACCAGCCGTGGAGGCGCCACCAGTCACGCTGCTGTGGTCGCTCGCCAATTTGGGACTCCTGCTGTTTGTGGTGCCGAGGAACTGAACATTAACAGCGATCAGCGCCTGATGACCATTGAGCGAGAAAGTGGCAGCGTGGAAATCAGAAGGCGACTGGCTCAGCATTGATGGGGACGGGTGAAGTCTTCCTCGATCAGCTTGAGACACAAGATCCCGATTTCGAGCGGAAACCGCACTCAATACGCTACTCAGTTGGGCGGACGAAATCCGTACACTGGGGTTTGGGCCAACGCGGACTATCCAGAAGATGCAGCCCGCGCCCGTCGTTATGGTGCAGAGGGGATCGGTCTCTGTCGCACCGAGCACATGTTCTTCCAAGAAGAGCGGCTACCCATTGTGCAAGAGATGATCATGGCACGTCGCGCCATTACCTTGGAAAAGTTGCACCATGCAGCGTAGCGACTTCGAGGGCCTCTTCCGCGCCATGGATGGTCAACCTGTCATCATCCGTCTGCTCGACCCACCGCTCCGAGTTCCTGCCTGCCTGACGACTTGGTACAGGAATTGGCAGACCTCGGTGCAGCTACAGCACTTCCATACGCTGAGCGAGATCGACACGGCTTTAGCCGAAGTGCGCCAGAAGGAAGATATTCTCAGCCGCGTCGAAGCGTTGCGCGAGTCCAACCCCATGCTTGGTCTGCGGGGCGATCGTCTGGGCATCGTCATGCCAGAGATCACCGAGATGCAGGTGCGGGCGATCCTGGAAGCGGCGGCACGGGTCAAACGCGGTGGCGTGGACGTCCACCCAGAAATCATGATTCCGCTGGCTGGCCATGTCAACGAACTCAAGGCCATGCACGAATTGGTCGATCGAGTGTCGGGCGAAGTTTTCGAAGAATTGGGGGCGACGGTCGATTTCAAATTTGGTACCATGATCGAAGTGCCACGTGCGGCTCTTACCGCTGATGAGTTAGCTGTAGAGGCTGAGTTCTTCAGTTTTGGCACCAACGATCTGACCCAAACGACCTTCGGAATTAGTCGGGATGACGCAGAATCGAAGTTCTTAATTCAGTATGTCGAAGAAGGCATCCTACCCAGCAACCCCTTCCAGAAATTGGATCGGGCAGGCGTGGGCAAGTTGATTGAGATGGGCGTGACGCTTGGTCGCACCACACGGCCAGACCTCCATGTAGGCATCTGTGGCGAACATGGTGGCGATCCGAACAGCATCGAGTTCTGTCATGTAGCAGGCTTGAACTATGTGAGTTGCAGTCCTTACCGTGTGCCGATTGCGCGGTTAGCTGCGGCGCAGGCGGCATTGGCAGATGGTGCGAGTACATAGAGCATACTGGCCACCTGACCAGGGTGTGAACCCGTCAGTTGGCTAGTCGAACACTCGCCACAAGTCTAATTCAAAATGATGGTTTTGATAGGATAATGAGAACAGAGAGGAAAACGCCATGCCACAAAAGCAGATCACGCTAGACGGCAACGAAGCTGCTGCCTACGTTGCCTACAAGACCAATGAAGTCATTGCCATCTACCCAATTACACCCGCATCGCCCATGGGCGAGTGGGCTGATTTGTGGAGTGCACGTGGACAGCAGAATATTTGGGGGAGCACGCCGAGTGTGGTTGAGATGCAGTCCGAAGGTGGTGCTGCAGGTGCAGTCCATGGTGCGCTGCAAACGGGTGCATTGACCACGACCTTCACCGCTAGCCAAGGGTTGTTGCTGATGCTGCCCAACATGTATAAGATTGCAGGTGAGTTAACCAGCACTGTCTTTCATATCGCTTCTCGTTCTGTTGCGGCGCAAGCCCTCTCGATCTTTGGCGACCACAGCGATGTAATGGCAGCACGGGCCACGGGTTGGGCCATGCTCTTTGCCAACTCGGTCCAGGAGGTGATGGACTTTGCCCTGATTTCACAGACCGCTACCCTCGAAGCACGCGTCCCCTTTCTGCATATCTTTGATGGTTTTCGCACCTCTCACGAGATCAGCAAAATCGAACAGCTATCGGACGAGATCATTCAGTCGATGATAGACGACGAACTGGTGAGATCACATAGAGCACGTGGACTCACACCGGATAACCCGGTGATTCGTGGCACAGCCCAGAATCCAGATGTTTTCTTCCAGGCGCGAGAATCCGTAAATCCCTACTATCTGGCGACGCCAGAAATCGTGACACGATGGATAAATTCGCCGCGCTAACTGGACGTCAATATCAGCTCTTCGATTATGTGGAGCACCCGACGCCGAACGCATCATTGTGCTGATGGGGTCAGGTGCAGAGACAGTTGAGGAGACGGTCAATCATCTGGTTGGGAATGGTGAAAAGTTGGTGCCATCAAGGTAAGACTTTATCGTCCCTTTGCTACGGAACAGTTTCTGGCTGCGCTACCTACGGTCAAAGCGGTTGCTGCGCTAGACCGCACGAAAGAGCCAGGCAGTGCAGGCGAACCGCTCTATCAAGATGTGCTCACCGCCATCAGCGAAGGCATGATGGCTGGCGCCCTTCGGTTGCGCAGATGCCAAACGTGATCGGTGGACGATATGGATTGTCATCGAAAGAGTTCACGCCGGCCATGATCAAAGGCATCTATGATGAGATGGCGGGCGGGCTCAATGGCACGCAGCCAAAGAATCACTTCACCATTGGCATTCGTGACGACGTCACCACACCAGTCTCGATTATAGTGCTGAGTTTGACATCGAACCAGATAACGTTGTGCGTGCCGTCTTCTGGGTCTTGGTTCGGATGGCACGGTGAGCGCCAACAAGAACTCTATCAAAATTATTGGCGAGGAGACGGAGAACTTTGCCCAGGGCTACTTTGTCTACGACTCCAAGAAGGCGGGCGCACAGACTATCTCACATCTACGCTTTGGTCCCAAACCAATTCAGAGTACCTATCTGATTCGCCGAGCCAACTTTGTGGCTGTTCATCAGTTTGGTTTTCTGCAACGATATGATGTACTCGCCCCCTGCGCAGGAAGGGAAGGGGCCACATTTCTGCTCAATGCGCCATATGGATCGGATGTAGTGTGGGACCAACTACCCGCTAAGGTGCAGCAAACGATTATCGACAAGAGGCTTAGATTCTACATCATTGATGCTTATGCGGTTGCGCGTGAAAAGCAATTAGGTGTACGCATTAATACGATTATGCAAACCGCTTTCTTCGCCATTAGCAATGTTTTGCCAAAAGATGAAGCCATCGACCAAATTAAGGCGGCAATTCGGAAATCTTATGGCAAGCGGGGCGAGGCGGTTGTGCGTAAGAATTTTGCCGCTGTTGATGCGGCATTGATGCATCTACATGAGGTCCATGTGCCCGAGCAGGCAACTAGCACGATTGCCATGCCGCCTATCGTGCCCCACCATGCCCCCGACTTTGTCCAAGCTGTCACGGCCAAAATGATTGCAGGCGAAGGTGACCGGCTGCCAGTCAGCGCACTGCCTATAGATGGCACCTATCCCGTTGGCACGACCCAGTGGGAGCGCAACATTGCCCAGGAAGTACCGGTTTGGGATCCAGATATCTGCATCCAGTGTGGCAAATGTGTCCTGGTCTGCCCTCATGCGGTGATCCGAGCCAAAGTTGCTACCAACGAGCAACTGGCCGATGCACCTGAAGGCTTCCTTCATGCCAAGGCTCGCTGGCGTGAACTCTCGGACTTAGAGTATACATTGCAAGTAGCAATGGAGGACTGCACGGGCTGTCGCCTCTGTGGGATCTGCCCAGCTAAGAACAAGCGCACAGTGGGACGCAAGGCCATTAACATGGAATCTATTGAGCCAGTTCGTGAAGAAGGAATCAAATTTTGGGAATACTTTGAGCAGTTGCCCAGCTATCCTCGCTTTGTGGCGACAAGCGATGGAGCGAATCGTGTCGAAGAGAATGGAGGCGCATCTAGTACCAACGGTTCAGAAGAAAATGGGCACAACAACGATCACGTCACTGTTGACCCATTGCCCGAATTGGCTTTCACCAACGTCAAAATGCCCAGTTGCTAGAACCACTCTTCGAGTTCTCTGGCGCATGCGCTGGATGTGGCGAAACACCCTATATTAAGCTCATCACACAGCTCTTTGGTGACCGAACCATTGTTGCCAATGCGACAGGTTGCTCGAGCATCTATGGCGGCAACTTACCCACCACGCCGTGGACAGCCAATACAGATGGACGCGGTCCTGCTTAGTAATAGCCTTTTCGAGGACAATGCTGAGTTTGGTCTTGGTATGAGGCTGTCGTTAGACAAGCAGAATCAGTACGCACGTGAACTTGTACTACGGATGCGTGATGCTATCGGCCGCGAATTCGCGACGGAACTTCTGACAAGTCAACAGTCAGATGATAAGCAGATTGCTGCGCAACGCCTGCGCATTGAAACATTGAAGGCGAAGCTGGTCACGATGAATGAACCAGATGCCAGAAATCTACTCAGCGTTGCGGATACGTTGGTCGAAAAGTGTGTCTGGATTATTGGCGGTGATGGTTGGGCCTATGATATCGGTTACGGTGGGTTGGATCATGTGTTGGCCAGCGGAGAAAATGTCAACATTTTGGTGATGGATACTGAGGTTTACTCCAACACAGGTGGTCAGGCGTCTAAGGCAACACCGCTTGCGGCAGTCGCCAAATTTGCAACTGGCGGCAAACCAGTGGGCAAAAGGATCTAGATGATGGCCATGAGTTATGGCAATGTCTATGTGGCGCAGA
>JAHBNG010000013.1 GCA_019217005.1 Chloroflexi bacterium TSY | reverse complement strand
CATTCAGGTGATCGAGATGATGCAGAACTTCTTGCAGCATAAAACGATGATGAGGACGGACCAGTCCCGTCAACGCATCAACCAACTGGGGAATCTTGCAGCCGCTTTTGTGCCAAGTCAGCCATGGCTTCTGGGTCCATCTCATCTGCAATCAGGGCCTCGATCATCTGGCGTGCCGATACACCTTGGATGCTCAGACCACCGATCCCAACTTGACGTTGGCATCTTCCAACACCTTATGCAGGCGATTGACTGCCGCACTCTTTCTTGCGAGACGCGTCCGATAGCGCGTCAGGTCTCGCAAGTCCCTTTGCTCCACATCTGGAATGAAACTGCGCTCCAGCAGTCCATAACTCATCAGTTTCGTGATCCAGGCCGCATCGCTCTCATCCGTCTTTGACCAGGCACCTGTGCCAGATGGCGGGCATTCACAATCCAGACCTCAAAATGCTCATGCAACACATTGTAGATCGGTTTCCAATACACTCCCGTACTCCATCGCCACATGCGTGATCCCATACGACGACAGCCACGACCTCAACCTCCAACTCGACCGTCGTTGTCCCAAATCGCTTGCGCACCTGCTCCATCCTCCTGATTCATCTACCACACACGCCACTACCATCCGCTTGTGAACATCCAGGCCGCTGCACTTCGGAAACATCACTTCCATCTTCCTTTCCTCGCAGCCGCTTATGTGTACCCGATTGTGAGCACAGTCTGCCCTGCGTGTTTCGTCCCGAGGAACGTCCACATCCCGTGGTGCGTCGGTGTACACCAATCTAGCTACTGAGCGTTCTTTACTTGACCACGGACCTTTCCCGATTTCTGTTCGGCGGCTGCCACCACACTTTAACACATTTTTCATCCCTGTTGTGTTGGCTCACCGCATGTTTATCTGATTTTGAGGGGTGGTTCATTTTAGGTGGACAATTAGGTTTACATTTTGCAAAGAGAAAAGATGTTTATATTTTCTAATTTGAGCCATGCTCAGGCAGAAAATGACCTCATATAGATTTTTGTCTATGTATCAAAAGTGTAAACCATTCTGAACCACCCATTCGTTCCAGTGCAAATTCCGTCTCGGCGTTTTGATCTCGCCAGGATGTTTGTTGTAGAGAGGCATCTGAATCGATGAATGGTGCGATTGACCGCCTGGTGACGCTCCAGCTGTACCTTGTGCTTTGCAGATCCAACGTCCACAACCTCGGCACCGGGAATTGCCTCTCCGACATGATCAAATACGTACCGTGGGAAGTAAAAGTCGCGCTCACCTGTTATGACCAGCGTTGGCGTGTCGAGCTTGCGCATGAGGGGCCAGCCTTGCCAGGTGCGCATATTGTTCATCATCATCCGCTGAACCACATGATAGGCCGCGTTCCATTTGGGGCGATAGGGCCACCAGGGCCGGAAGAAGGCACCCGGCAGACGCATGATCAAGTTGGCAACGCGCGGGAGTGGGTACTCGCCAGCAGTCGCGTATTCTACGCAGATAGAGCCACCAAATGAGTGACCTGCCAAAACAAAGCGATCGGACAACTGAAGGGTTTCGACAATGCCGTGCAGATCTGCCACCAGTTCGGGCATCGTATAGTACGTATCTGGGGCATCGCTGTGACCGTGTCCGCGTAAATCCGGCGCAATGACGCGGTAATTCTGGCGGACAAAGTAATTGATCTGAAATTCCCATGTCTCCAGACAACCAGCATAGCCATGTACAAACATGATCGTGTCGCGCGCCTTCTCTGGCCACAGATCGAGCACACTCAAAGATGAACCAACCTGGCCCGCAATGGGAATTCGAACCCGATAGAGGTCATAATCATAGAGTTTGTCGCGCCGCTTCATGCCGCGCAGTTTCTGTTTCATAGGTTTTGGTACGTGATTCGTGATTCTGAAACGTCGTTTTTCTGAACAACAGTAGTGTAACGCGGAATAGTGAGAGGTGCAAAGAGGCTGGAGGTTACAAGCGTCAACGCAAAGTCACAAGAGGGCAAAGGATTCGATTTCTTCAATACCTTCAGTGCCTTCATGGTTTGATTTCCCTTGTCAAGCCCCTGAGATTCAGTTGAACTGGGATTTATTTTCTAAATATCTATATAGCCGCGCAATCTTGGACTAGCTCCAAATAACCAACTCTGTATGTCAGCCAAAAGAGCAAAATGTCAGAAAATTTAGTGTTTGCGTACAGGTAAGTGTGTCTCGAGTATGATATCATCTCACCAGATACCTTTTCATCCCATGTGAGGCGGGGAATCTGCTTTCATTTGGGCTGATGATCGTATCAATGTGGAAGTTGTATTTTGGGTGCTCATCGTCCAAACGTGTGTGAACGAGAACTGCACTTTCTCGAGAATGTCGTGTTGTGCGTGCGTGGGGTAGATGGGCCAATCTAAGCTGCATGACGAATGAACTCTTATCGCTTATCCGAAAAGTTCTGTGGCGCTCTGTTCTGGCTCGAGAAACTAATCGGACTCACAACCACTTTTCGGATGGATTCTTATCCTACAATCATAGAGAGCATTGGTCACGACTACAAAAACTGAGGTGATATGAAGTATGTTGGCAAATTGGATTACATTTACTGGGTTCGTTTTTCTGCTGCTGGGCATTTTGGGATATGGATACAATTTTGTCCTCCAGCGGGTTAGGCAGGCTGAAGGGTCGACTCGGCCACTGGTGAGTATGATTGGCATTTCGATTCTGATCATCGGCGGCGTCATTTTGATGTCAATTCAAAGTGCCGTGTTCTATGCGGAGCCTGGTTTTTCCTATCTGGTTCAATATCCAAGCGGCACGCAAAAAGCCGTGTTGACGCCAGGGTTTCACACCCGTTGGTATGGCGAGGTAATTCCGTTTAAGAAGTATCTGACGATCGCGTTTGTGGGTGAAGAGGATCCGACTGATTTTTCCGGTGTCCGTCCCAAGCAGTCGATCCGCTTCAATGATAGCGTGACGGCTGATGTGCGGATGACGGCTCGCTTTCAGTTGCCCGAAAGCGAAGAGAACTTCTTGGGAATGGCATTGGCTTTCCGCAGCCAAGAGAATCTGATCAATTCCTCGCTGGTGCCGGTCGCACAGGAATCGATGCGCAATTCTGGACGCATGTTCTCCGCCCAGGAATACATTGGGGGACGCGGTGGTGACTTTGAAAATGCTGTGCTTGATCAGATTCGGAATGGCATTTATCTGCTAGATGTGTCTGAAAAAAAGATCTTCACCGGACAGACGCAGGCGGTGGAGGAAGGCGGGGCAACGATTCAACAGGATCAGACAATCCGCGTGATTGTCAGTATCCGGCGCGGGGGGGATGGACAAGAGATGCTGGCGATCATCCCTTGAAGAAGTTTGAGATTCAGCTTGTTCAGGCCAATATTCAAGATGTTGATCCAGATGTGGCCTTTAAGGAGAAATTGACCGAACAGCGTGAAGCTGCGGCCCAAGTCTCGATTGAACGACAGCTTACCCGTCAGGAAGAAGAGCGCAAGAAACGCATTATTGCTCAGGGTGAAGCCGAAAAGGCGGAAAAGAAGATCGAGCTGGAAAAAGCACAAATTGAACAAGTGACTGCGGCTGAAACCGAGGCACTCAAAGCAGAGCAAAACAAGAAACGCTTGTTGACCGAAGCAGAGGCATCGAAAGAAGTATCCGAAATTGGACGCCAACAAAAGGAAATCGAATTGGATACAGCCAAATTAGAGGCAGAGCGCATCCAGACCTTGGCCGAGGCTGAAGCCGCTGGTCGCCGCGCGATTTTCGAAGCCGATAATGCGCTCAAACAGCGTCTGGAAGCCTGGGTTCAGATCAACGAAGCATATGCCAATGCGTTGCAAGGCAAGCAACTGGTGCCTTCCATTGTGATGGGCGGCAATGGAGAGGGCAACCAAGTGACGGCGACCGATCTCATCTCGCTGTTGGTTGCTAGAACCGCTCAGGATCTCAGCGTCGATGTCGGCGCAACTCAACCGATTAGCGGCACAGTGAAGTAGTATTCAATGTGTAATTTGGCTGACAGCTGTTAGCTCTCAGCGCTCAGCTGTCAGCCTGTCCGTCAGACGGACTATCTTATCAGATTTCAAGATGTTGCAGTGCCGACAATCTAACGACTAATAGCTGAGCGCCGATGGCTAAGAGCTAAGAGCAAATCTGTTCCATTAAACGCCTAGCCACAACCATCCTTACTCTTCAGAAACAATCGGCATTTCTCCCACATACCGCGCCCGCGGTCGAATCATCCGATCTGCCTCATATTGCTCGATAATGTGACCAATCCAACCAGCGGTTCGTCCAAGTGCAAAGAGGAGGAGAGCAGCACCCGGGGGGCACTGTAACGTTTGCATCAGCAGGACCAACCCAAAATCCAAATTTGGTTCCAAGTTTAGAGTCTCACCCACCTGTTTGATCAGCGACTCTCCCGTTTGATACGCTTCTGATTGTTCGGCGAAACGTGATGCAATCTCAATCAGACAAATCGCACGCGGATCACCACTCGAATAGAGCGGATGGCCGAACCCCGGAATGATCTCTCCGCGTTTCAAACGATTCCCAATTGCCCTTCGTACCCCTCCTTTGGCTTCGAGAAAGAGCCTCTCAACTTGCTGCGAACTCCCTCCATGTTTGGCTCCTTGAAGGGCGGCCAAACATGCAATGACGGCTGCGTAGGGCGTTGACGCCGCGGAAGCCACACAACGCGCTGTAAACGAGGAGACATTTAGCTCGTGATCGGCGCAAAGTATAAGCGCGGCATTGAGCGCCGCCTGAATTGCATCGGAACGATTGGCATGTTCCACAAGCCACGCTTCTCTTAACTGGTCCGCAATCGGTGCCGTTGAACTCTCTCCTGTAATCAAGGTCGTCATACAGCGCAAGATCTCAACGCCTGTGCGAATCACGCCATTGGTTGTTAAGTCATACGCAGCCAGATCTTGCGCTGCAACGATTGGGAGTACAACCTGAAACAGTTCATAGCTGCTAAGCTCATGATCAATGCGGTTGAATGGTTGATGATGAAGTAGTTCTTCTACAACGGTTGAGTTGTGACGCGTGCTCTGTTTGCAGAACAATGTTGATTGCTCAAACTCATTACACCAGATTAGCATTGCAACTTCCTCAAATGTATGAGAAAGAGCCAACTCGATGGCGGAATGACCACGGTAGGTTAGGCGTCCATCATGAATCAACGTGATTGCTGAGGTTAAAACAGGGTCGCCAAAGTGAAGAGCCGCCTCTGTTGCTTGCAGAGGATTGCTGCGCCGCTTCTTCTTTTCCCGAAGGGCGTGAGCATCTTCTGCATGATAGCGACGCACACGCGTCTTGCCTTCGGTCTCCTCGGAGCGAATCAGACCTCGACTAACATACGAATAGAGCGTGGCCTTGCTAATACCAAGCATGTCGGCCACTTCGTCGGCATTTAGGAAGAGTCGGTCGTCTTTCATTGGAATGGGCTTGTTATATTGATTTTGAAATCAAGATTGACAATGTTGATTTTTAACCGTATTCTATCATATATTTAGATTCCAATCACATTTGGTATGAGGGAGTGTGTCCCAAAGTGTGTAAATGCAGGGGTTCTCTAACTGAGCAGCGTTCATTGACGCACTTTGTGGTACACACTCGGTATGACTTTGCAACTGTAAGTGATGGCTGAGAAGAAAAGGAAGAAAACCATAATGCATGACAACGGATTGACAAACGGATATAAACCAGGGCTAGAGGGTGTGATTGCTGCCGAAACCAGCCTGAGCAAAGTTGATGGTCAAAATGGGCAACTGACCATTGGTGGCTTTGCTTTGGAAGAACTTGCTCCCTATTCCACGTTTGAAGAGGCGGTCTATCTACTTTGGCATGGACATTTACCAACGGCCAGTGAGCTAACCAACTTTTCACAGAAGCTGGCAGAAGAACGTACCTTGCCGAGCGCCGTCATAAGCCTCTTGGCAGCTGCCGCAGCAGCTGCCGTGCCAGAGATGGATGCGCTTCGGATGGCAACGAGTGCTTTGACGTTAGAAAAATCAGATGAGGAAGATGCTCTGTCGCAGGCACAATTAATTCTGGGTCGTCTACCTTCCATTGTAGCAGCGTATGAGCGCATTCGTCGGGGAGAGGAGCCGATTGAACCAAATGCAACCCTTGGACACGCGGCAAATTATCTCTACATGTTGACGGGAAACGCTCCTGCCGAAGCACAGGTTCGCGGACTTGAGACCTATCTCAACGCTGTAATCGATCATGGGTTGAATGCGTCGACCTTCACGGCACGCGTCATCATTGCTACCGATTCCGATCTGATTTCGGCTGTCACTGGTGCCATCGGTGCACTCAAAGGCCCTCGGCACGGTGGTGCGCCTGCACCCGCACTCGATATGGTCTTTGAGATCGGGACTGAAGAAAATGCCGAACCCTATCTACGAGCCAAAATAGAGCGACGTGAATTACTGATGGGTTTCGGACACCGGGTCTACAAAGTGCGTGATCCGCGGGCTGATGTACTAGCTGGGGTGGCCGAGGGAGTCTACCAATCAGCCGACAAGATGCCTCTCTACAATTTGGCCAAGCATGTAGAACGAACTGCCGTTGAGCTGCTTGCAGAATATAAGCCACACGCCAAGCTGCAAACCAACGTCGAGTTTTACACCGCCCTCCTCTTGCACGGGATCGGACTGGAGAACCAACTCTTTACGCCTACATTTGCGATCAGCCGCGCAGCAGGCTGGATTGCCCATTGTTTTGAACAGCAAGCCGCCAATCGCGTGATTCGCCCAAGCGCAAAGTTTGTGGGAGAAGTCGGGCGTAAATGGGTGTCAGTGGAGAATCGATAATTTCTAAAGACTTTCGAATGTTCACTTCACTATCCACTATCAATGATTCATAAGATTCTGATAAAGTTCTACTGTCTGAGCGGCGCATGTTTCCCATCGAAATCTTGCGGCACGCTCAATGCCGGTTGCTTTTAGATTGGCTGCAACATTTGGTTGACTCAGAATCTGGTAAATTGCATTGGTTATTGCGTCTATGTCGTTGGGAGAGACGACGAGCGCTGCATCCTTGGCAAGTTCAGGCAGACTGCTCACATTGCTGCAGACGACGGGCGTTCCACAGGCCATTGCTTCTAAGACAGAGAAACCAAAGCCTTCGTAGATGCTGGGCACAAGGACACAATCGGCCCCTGTGTAGAGCGCGGGCAGCTCGCTCTCTGGTACATAGCCCACAAAGGCCACATCATTTTCAAGTTGCAGTCTGTCAACAAGCTGGCGCACCGATTCGAACATCCATCCGCTGCCACCTGCAATGACTAGACGATGTGAGTAGCCTCGAGCCTTGAGGCGAGCCAAAGCTTTCATCGATGCCGCGTGATTCTTGCGTGGGTTGAGCGAGCCAACCATTAGGAGATAGGGGCGATTTGGGCTATAGCGGTCTCGTATCGTTTCGACGTCGTTGGGATTTGCCGGCGAGAATTCATCATCGAGTCCCTCATAGATTACATCGACCTTATGTTCTGGCGTTCGATAGAGTTGAATGAGATCCCGTTTGGTGTGCTCACTGACGGCAATAATCTGTTGAGCCGCTTTGACAAAGAGTGGCACCGCAAATTTTAAGAAGAGAACGTTTTTACGTGTATGGTGCTTGGGATATCGTTCGAAGATCAGATCATGAATCGTGAGAACTGTGGGTGTTGATAAAGAAGGCAACAGATGCTCTGTGGCATGGTAAATGTAAGCCGGATGTGATGAATATCCAGCTTTGGCAGGGGCAATGATTTTTTCTAACAGACGCAGACGCAAATAGTGGCTAGCCAAAGCGCCAAAGCGCCAACGATATTGCCCCAGTTTGATGGTGCGGGTGGGTAGCTTTTGCAAATGGGCGGGCAGCGTATGTCCACTATGTTCATTATAGAAGAGAGTTAGGTTGAGACGTTTGCTTTGGCTTTGAGATAAGTGTGTTGCCAGGCGATTGGCGTAACGACTGAGTCCTTCATTTTGATGGACGGCAGGCCCCATATCAAGAACGACATTGAGTTCAGACACTTGACAGCACCGTCTGAACGCGTGAAATAATGAGTTCCATCGCGACCTGATTGTGGTTCCCCCAAGGGACAATAATGTCTGCAAAGCGTTTGCTCGGTTCCACAAATTCTAAATGCATGGGACGGACAGTTGTCTGATACTGATCAATGATCGATTCCAGAGACCGCCCCCGTTCAGCGATGTCGCGCTGGAGACGGCGAATAAAGCGCAAATCTGACGCTGTTTCAACATAGACCCGCATATCCATCAACCGGCGCAGTTTTTCCTCTACAAAAATCAAAATACCTTCGACGAGAATGATGGGCGCTGAATGGACCAACTGGGTCTTTTCTGTACGCATATGTGTCTCAAAGTCATAGATTGGGCTTGCAATGGATTGACCTGTGCGCAGTTGTTGCAGATGCTCAATGAGGAGGGGGGTATCGAGGCTGTCGGGATGATCATAGTTTTGATTTGCACGCTCCACAGGTGACAGGTGACCTTGATCGTAGTAATAACTGTCGTGTTGTATGTAGGCCAGATGTTCAGGACCAATGGCTTCTTGGATCTGCATGCTGACCGTCGTCTTTCCACTCCCTGTGCCACCCGCTATACCGAGTACGAAGGGCGGGTATTTATTCGTTTTTTGATTCATTTGCTCGATTTGTCGTGGACTCGTACATCGTCTTGAGGAGCGGCTCAATCACGGACTTGCTGTCACTTTGATAGACAATCACCGATCGTTCATGGGGCCAAGGACTAATTTGGGTGATGAGAAAAGCCGGACGCTGCCAGAAGCCAATCCCTCCGATTACCATGAGAAATATGGCGGGTAAAATTAACCAGGCACCAGGAAAATAACGGGCTCTAACCATCAAAGCAGGAAGTGGTTCGAGTTGAAGCGTCAATCCGCTTTCATTTACATCAAGCGTCAGCTGTTCACCGCTTGTAAATTCGTGCCGAACACTCGGTTCAGCATTTTGACTATTGAATACTTCCACAAGGAAGTGCACCTCGTTATCTGCCTGATTCAGTTTTGAAGAATCGTTTTCGTTGCGTTCGCTGCCACGAACAATACGCAATGCTGAAGCTGTCGATGGCAGCAAGACCGATTTTTCATTCCCTTCACCAGGAAAGACCAGCCCTACTTGGGAACTTGCACTAGATTGACCTGGAACAGCCAAGACTTTCGCTTGGTTGACTGTTCGCACTAACATACCTGGTGGCCCCTGAGCAATACGAATATTGATTGAGTTAATGCTTGTTTGCATATGATCCACCATATCTAACAACTCGATATGGTCACCGATCTCAATTTTCATTTGAGGCTGTTCTATATATGATTCCCCTATGGTATCCCCTTCGACTAAATAACTAAAAGTCAGTTCTTGACCGCGAAATTGAAAGGTATCACCTGGTGCCATTGGGGGGAGCGACAGTTCCCAGCTAACAGTCGCAATGATCCAAACGATTAGAAGAGCCAACATTAATCCAACCACAAGTAAGGGATGGAAGTAAATAGCCAATCTATCACGCAAAGCCAAAATGCGCTCTTCTTGAACGAAATGAGTTGATGATAAATCTGCTTCCGCAGACGACCCTACCTCCTCCTCGTTCGCTAATTGCACATTCTTTTTGGTATTCTGTTCACCCGTCGTTGGGTGGTTCTTGTCCTTTGTTTCTGTTTGCTGCTCAGCTTCGATGTTGGCAACCATCGATGTATCATTCTGAAGCCGAACTGTGACAGAATGTTGCCGAACAATAAGCAATTGTTCATTCAATATACTTTGTAACTGATGGCTTGCCTGCTCCGGCAACAATGCTTCCGATCGACGTTGTCTAAACAACGTAAGAGAGTGCGGTATATCGAGTGGTTCACCAGCGTCCAATGTTGTTGATGAGAGCAACTGAGGAAGTTTTTGCCATTGAATCACACTGTCAAGATGATCAACAACATGAAGTGCCAGAATTAAACCAATCAGGATCAAAATACTGCGCAGAAATTGACTGTGGAGAACATCAAACAGCCCAAGAGGCAAGAACGCAGTGCCAACTGCACCAAAGTCAACACTAACACTATTGAGCCAACGACTACTTGCGCCTTGATCACCCACAAACTGGGCGGGCAATTGGGGCAATACGAGCGCACTTGTTATTAGGAGTAACGCCAGAGAGCCAAGTGCCAGCAATAACCACGGCTGACGCAACCCATGCCAAAGCAAACCAACGATGTCCCGCCGATGTTCACGCTCTATTTGTTTCTCCCCGTGCTGCTGTTCAACTGAATCAGCAGAAGACAAATCTTCAACCACCACGATAATTCTTGGCTCTCAATTCTTATACTTGGTTCAACTACCTACTCCCGGATCCAATCGGCTACAGCTTGTTCCAGGTTTGCCAATGGTGCGCGCCGTATGGTACAAGGGGGCAAGGCATCAAGGAAAGCGCTGCCGTATCTCTTCGTCCAAGCTCGGCTATCGAGCAGAACCACAGTTCCTCGATCACTTTTTCGCCGGATCAGGCGACCAAATCCCTGCCGAAAACGGAGAACCGCATCTGGGACTGTGTAATCCATGAATGGATTGTCGAACTCTTCATTTCGTGCTGCCACAAGAGGGTCGTTGGGAACAGCAAAAGGCAAACGGGCAAGAAGAAGCGCTTGCAACTCTTTGCCTGGTAGATCGATGCCTTCCCAAAATGCGCCTGTTCCAAGCAGGATACTTTTGTCGCTTTCGCGGAATTGTTCAAGAAGCCGTCGTCGACTCCCATCCCCTTGTTGCAAAACCAGAATGCCAGCCTCCGACAATCGGGCGCGAATTGCATCTGCTGTCGTGCGTAAGTGTCCGTAGCTCGTAAAGAGAGCGATTGTATGTCCTTGTGCACCAATTGCTGCTGCCACAACAGCGTCTTCGACGGCGGACTGATATTGAGGATGATTTGGCTCCGGCAGATTATCGGGTAAGTAGAGTAGCGTATTTGCCTTGTAATCAAAGGGGCTTGCAACAGCCGTTGCCCGCACATCCCATAATCCAAGTCGCTCTTTCGTGTAGCCAAAACCATCATTCGTGCTTAGTGTGGCACCGGTCAATATAACGCTTTCTTTCTGGTGAATCAACGTGGCTTCGACCAAATCACTTACGGTTAAAGGTGCAACGACCAAACTGTTTTCGTTGTCTTGTGGATCATATTCTATCCAGGAGACGGTTGTCTCAAGATGCTTTGTTCTTCCCACTTTATCGAGAATGATTGTATCCATGTTGGACAGGATATCAGCTAGCTGATCCCCTACTCCACAAAGTTCGCCCAATCTTGTCGCATAGGGTTCGCGTCGCTCCCACTGCATCTGCTTCAAACGCTCAATTAAATTGCTAATGTGGTTGATCACAACCTGCAACGTATCAGCTGCTAGATCCCACTTTATTTCGATTTCGCTCCAGGCTGGTTGCGCACGCATTCGCCCATTCAAATGGTATTTCTGCACGTATTCATTGTGTCCGATTTCTGTTGCCTGGTTCTCGACGAAGTTGCGCAGACTCTGAAAGAACTCTTCAAGGAGTGACGCTGAATCTTGTGCTGCTTGCACAAGATTCAGGCGCATCTCCATCAACTCCTCACTCTGACCGTCTGATATGAAGTGTTGAATGGCTCGCATTAATTTGCTACGCGGGGATAGACGTGCCAATCGTTCGCGGAGCATCGTCCAATCAACTCGATCCGTCAACTGTTCTGTTGCTGCATTTTCTAGACGATGCGCTTCATCAATGATCAAGTGGCTATAGGGGGGAATAATATGACCACCAGTGGCAATGTCGGCCATGAGCAGCGCATGGTTGACAATGAGTAGATGGGCACTTTCTGCATTCTGAAGTGCTGCATGGTAAAAATCAGATTGTTGATTCTGAAAAGACGTTAGACCGAGATTGGTCAAATCAGCACCAAAGCACCGCCTGTTTGTACATGTATTGGGATCTGAGCAGACCAATGCCCAAATTGCCCATTCCACCTTGGTCGTCAACAGCAATTCACTGACATCTCCACTCTCCGTTTGACCCAACCAGACAAGCAGCTTGGCCAACATACGTAGTTCGATTGGCCGGAACTGACGTTCGCGACACCACTCATTGAGTCGTCGCAAACACAAATAATTGCTGCGGCCTTTCAACAAGCTGGCTCGTATATACTCTTCTGGGACGTCCGCCTGCTGCGACTTTTCTTCCCCCCCAGCCTTGGCCTCATCGTCAACTTTTTCCTCCCCGACTGCCTTCAGAATCTGTTTCAAAGTACGATTTGCAATGGGCACATCCTTATCCAAAAGTTGATCCTGCAAAGCAATCGTATTCGTTGCGATCACGCACCGCTGTTGTTTGTGGAGGCTCCAAATAGCGGCTGGCAAAAGGTAGGCCAGACTTTTTCCGGTACCCGTTCCTGCTTCCACCAACAGATGATCTTTGGTATGGAGTGCATCGTCTACTTGCTGGGCCATTGCCAGTTGACCTGAGCGAAATTCATAAGATCCACCAAGTGTCTGGGACAGGTAGCCATCTGATTCAAATATATCAGAAATCAGATCGTCTCGTTGCAAGATGCCAAGCTTGTCTTTGAAACTGGTACTCTGATTGTTGAGATTTTGATGTGAAGAGATTTCTTCACGATGTACGTTGTCTTGACTCAGGTCTTCTGACAGATCCTCGATTGTGTCAGAAGTTTCGAGGCAACGAGAAGGGTATGCAGTTGCCTCTACTTTTGCAAGCGCTGAAGACATTTCGGCCGCGCGTTCAAATAGAATGAGTGGTGGCCAATCCCTCCGAGGCGAATTCTGGTCTATGTGGGCAGTCCCAAATCGAACAATCGCTTGAATGATGCAATCAGGAAGTGCTCGTAATCGTTGCTCAAGCTCCATAAAGAGATGGGCCGTTGCTGTTGCATCGTCAAGTGCACGATGCGCATTAGGCAGTGGGATCTGAAATCGTTTGCAAAGCGATCCGAGGCTATAACTATTGCAGATGGGAAGTAGAATCGTTGCAAGTTCGAAGGTGTCCAGTGCCGGACGATGAAAGTCGATACCTGCTGCCCTTAAGAATCCAAGATCAAATTCAGCATTGTGCGCAACAACTGCCGATACACCCCGATCCACAAATGCCAAAAGTTCCGGCAAAATTTGGGGCAACGTAGGGGCCGAAACGACATCTTGATTCCGAATACCAGTGATTTGCTGAATCCGTAATGGGATTGTACAACCGGGCTGAATTAGCGTCGAAAACTGATCAATGATTTCCGTGCCGCAAAAACGCACTGCTGCGACTTCGATTATTCGATCTCGATTGGATTTAAAACCAGTCGTTTCCAGGTCTATCGCGACATAGGTGCGTTCGACCATCAAGAGGGTGTCCCTTCTAGGTCCATTTGGTCTGTATAAAGAACAAGCATCAGATACATTCACCTGATCATATGATAAATAAGACGAATCCACAAGTTCGGCTCTGCTCATCGCGTCGGATATGTGAACCTGTCCTAGTTCTTGAAGTGTGTATCCCAAAGTATGTAAATAGATCAGGGCCTCTGGCTGAACGGTCTCCGTTTACATACTTTGGGACACACTGTCTATTCTTGTTCGAAGACTTCATCATTTGGATTCCCAAGATGCCAAAGCCGACTCTTGTTCAAGAGATCAATCATCTGAATCAGTAACTCATCCCGCTCTGTCTCTAATGTGTGGATCGAAACATCTTCTGCCAATTGCTCACAACCATCAACTACCTTGCGTGCCAGTTCATCGGTCAATTCTGGTGCCTCTAAGAATGTCCAAGGTGCTTTGAGAGACGGTCCAAATTGATGAATCAAATGCGCCATCCCGCCTTCACCGCCACCCAAATGCAGCACGGTGAGCGGCCCCATCATGGCCCATCGTAGCCCTGGTCCATAACGCACAGCGGCATCGATCTCGGCGACCGTAGCCATGTTCTTGTCGATCATGTGCAGAATCTCGCGCCAAACCGCCTCCATAATGCGGTCAGCTACAAATCCGGGCACCTCTTGATCGAGTTTAAGGGGCTGTTTGCCTGTCGCTTGATAGAAATCAACTGCCCATTGATGAGCATCGGCGCTTGTATTTGGACCTGCAACAACTTCTACCAGAGGCATCAAGTAAGGAGGATTAAATGGATGGGCAACAACACAGCGCTCCGGCCGCTTGCATTCGATCGCCATTTCGCTCATTAAATAACCGGACGTGCTGCTCGCAATGACCGTGTCAAATGGGCAGACGGCATCGATCTGTTTGAATGCGTCGATCTTGATCGGCAATCGCTCTGGTGTACTTTCCTGGACGAACTGGGCATCACCAACCGCTTCGGCTAGCTTCGACACAACCTGGAGGTTGTCCGGCGTGGCTTTTGGCTCAAGACCAATCCGTTCGAGCGTTGGCCATAACGCATCAATTCGCCGTCGCAATTTTCCTTCCGTATCAGACTCGGGATCCCAAGCTGTCACATACATTCCTTGGCGCAAAAAATGTGCAACCCAACCGCCGCCGATAACACCTGTCCCGACAATCCCAACACGCTCGACATATGTAGGAAGTGGCCTACTCATTTATTGCACAGTCTCAACTGGCCGAATATTTGCTCGTAACCACTCATTTGATTTAAGTCACCGTTATTCATATTAGGCTAAACCAAAAAAATAATTATACGCGAACGAGAGAATGGAGAGGGGGAATAAGGACAAACCATTTTTCTTTACTTTCTGGTAAAAGAAAAGAGATGAGAAATGTGACAAAAAGCGGTTAGCAGTTCATCCTAAAGGTAGAGAACCCAAAAAGGAGGAAGGAATGCTAACCGCGCCAGAAATAACTATAGCAGTACTGATGAATGTATTGCAAGTAACGCCGATGGGAACAAACGTAAATGTAATGCGTCTGATGTGGGCAATGCTGAATGGGTCGTTTCTGAAAAGTCGAGGAGCAATCCATAGCGCATTGAAAGAAAGCGGGTTTGAAGATGAGGAGCTCCGGCGAAGCTGGTGGAGCTTTCGATATGGATCATGGGATATCACAAGTCTGCTGGGGTCGTGGCAAGAAGAAGTGGAAAGGGGAATGGGAGGCAAAAAAGTTAGAAGGGTACCGAGTGAAAAGCATAGATATCACAGGGTTCTGGCGACCGAAGCTGCAAGGGAAAGTGAACCGACTCTATAACTCAACGGCTCGTCGGGCATTGCCCGCGCTCATCTTTGGAGTGATGATAAGCTCGGGGGAGATAGGCGGGAAGCGAGTGCCACTGCTCAAGGCAATCATGAGATGCACGGTTGGAACAAAGGAAAGTGAGTTTCGGAAAAAGCTGCTGACAGAGACGAAGAAATCACTGGAGTCAGACGAAGTGGCGGTGGTCGATGCCGGGTTTACAATCAGAGAAATGCTAGAAAGCGGCATAGACCGATTTGTCCTGCGGGAAGCGATTAACTGCACAGTGCGCCGCAATGAGTTCCCCAAACGCAAAGAAAAAGGCAGACCACCTGAATATGGTGATATTGTGCGTCCGCTCTCTCGCAGCTATAAGGGAAAGCGACTCGAGGCTACAACTCCGGACTCGTCTGGTCGCTTTCTCTATAGTGGTCGCCTGATTTGCTATCAAGCATGGCACAATCTCGTCCCCAGAACAACCAAGGTGGATACAGCCAACCGTACCTACTCGATTTACGTCATTCAGGATCCGGCCTACAACACACCTTTGGTTTTGGCGACCGTTATGACTTTGCAGCCTGAAACCATTTATCTTGTCTACCTGGAACGCTGGCCTGTTGAACCTCCCCCCTTGGCTTCCAAGCAGATGATTGGCTTACATCGTCAATTTGTTCATGCCGATGAGGCTTGTTTCCGCTTACCTGAACTGGGGCTGCTTGCTGGCAATCTTCTTTCCCATTTAGCCGCTTCTCTTCCTCCCATACCGACTGGCTACTGGGATCGAGAGCCTCAATCCACTCCCGGCAGGCTGCGCCGTGTTCTCTCGAGTGCTCTTTTTCCAACTCCTGACCAACTCGACCCTGACTTTCGGAAAAAGGCCTCGGTTTCACACCATTTCCCTAAAGGCGTTCTCGCTCATCGCCGCCTCAATGCCGCTGCTTAAACTAGCCGAGCACTATTTTTACATTTTATCCCGTTTTTTCAGGGTGGATTCTTTTTTCCGCCCCTTTCGGTTTGCCCTTTGTCACTCAAGCCTTTACCAGAAAGTAAAGTTTTTCTAAACCAGGTAAACGTTGGAAGCGTTGTGCCAAACGGTCCATCTCTTTCTGAGTGAGTTTGACGCCGGTCTCATAAAGAGTGGAATTCAGGTGAACGAAGGGTTGTAGTTGGTTAAAGCGAAAAGAACGGGCAAAATTGAGAACGGTCTCAAGAGAATCGAGAAGAGAACCGTTCCAGTGTTTTTCAAGATGGCCCCAAACCCGTTCGATGGAGTTGTATTTACTGTGATAAGGAGGGTAGCAGGCGAGCTGAATAGAGAGACGATAGTGCTCAACAAACTGAGTGAGACGATACATAAACTGAGTCCGACGGGTATGATTTTCGGGACCATTGTCCTGATTGATCACGAGGGTCTTGACGTGAGGAAAGTGTTCACGTACGCTTTCCCAAAAATCAATCAGGCAGTCGACAATACAGTCACTCGTCACTTTCGACTGAGTCAAGTAAAGAAAGAGTTCCTTGGTTGAAGGGAGGTAAATGCCAAAAGGAGTGACTTTCTCGGTCTTCTTATCTTGAAAGTCATGATCGAGCGCTTTGACAACCACTCGACTTATCCCTTCTCTCGAGAAACGGTCAAGTAAAATCGTCGCTTTGGCATCCCAAGAGAGGCGCAGAACCGTCTCGTCTGCATCCGCTTCTTGATTGATCTGATGAATTCTATCAAAGATCGCATCGGTCTCTGGGATCTTTTTCACTGGTTGACTTTTTTTGACCCGGTTTGAGCCATAGCCTAACTCATTGAGCTTCAAGCGGATGGCCTCTTCGCCAGGCAATTCCTCATCTGTGTATCCTTTCTGCTCGATGAGCTGGGTACGCATTTCGGCGGCGGTTAGTCGAGTGTACAATTGGGGGGGTCGAAAGGTGGGATCGGTCTGGCTGAATTGATCGGCGATTTCAACCATATCGGCCAGTAAAGTGGGGATATGGTCTTCGGCTTTTGCGACCACGTCGGTGGCTTTGGTCGACATAACAGAAGCCGCCTTCTAGTTCTTCCAGGGCTTTGGCTATCGTCGCCCGATTCCAGCCCAACTCTCGTTCTGCTTTCGTCGGACTCCCTTCGCATATCGTTTTGACCGTTTGGGCCATGAAGTGCCTTCTTTCGTATCCACTTAACATGGCCTTCGTCTCTTTCAAGACTTCAACCATTTCTGGCGAGATTGTCATTTTTGCTCCTTTTGGAGAGCTAGTTTAACACCTTCTCGCGTATATTTTATTTTTTGGATTGGCCTTACTTCTTAACGCTTCTGACACCTAGCCCGGCAGTCTCTGGAACTGGCAGCTCGGCATGGGCTTTTGCGATCGGCTCTACATTTTGATAGATCGTATCTGGCATCGGTACCACCTCCCCAAGTTTCTGGTCAAAGTGTAGCAACATCGTCTCTACTGTCGCAGCCAAATACCCTTTTTCTTTATGGAGCATTTGATGAAACATGTGAATCCGCTTGCGATCCGCACCCAGCAGTTGGGTGGTAAATTTAAGTGGATCGCCCAGCTTTAACTCCTGCACGAACGTAATCATCGTTTGTGCAGTATAAAATGTGCAACCTGTCTTGGCCTTGTGTTCCTCCAGACCAATGTGAAAGAGCACCGCATCGGTGGCAAACCCAAAAGCAACAGCATAGTAACCTTCGGTCATGTGGTCGTTATAATCGAGCCACTCGGGCTGGACGGTTGTTTCGAGTAATGTCAATAATTTAGAATGCAACGTTCTCAATTCCTTTCAAACTCAACATCGCTCGCGCCTCGTCTGCGTTGGCAGTTTCGAGCGAAAGTTCACCCAGAATCCGTTTGATCTTGGCAACCTGTTGTGCGTTGTTCTCCGCCAGCTTGCCTTTTGCAAGATAGAGGCTATCCTCCAAACCGACACGTACGTGGCTACCCATCAAAGCACCCGCCGTGACCATACTTACCTGATATCGACCACCGCCTAAGACCGACCATTGAAGATCACTGCCCAGGAGTCGCTCTGCAGTCTGCCGCATAAAGACCAGATTGTCCACCATATCGGCGCCCAATCCCCCAAACGTACCCATGACAAATTGAATAAAGATCGGTGGCTTGACCAATCCCAAGTCCAAATAATAAGCCAATGTATAGAGATGGCCCAAGTCATATGCCTCGAACTCGAATCGAGTCCCCGTCTCGTTCGTCAGTACTTTCAGCATGTACTCAATGTCAGCAAAATTATTGACAAAGGGCTCACGGCGAGTCATCTCCAAAAATGGTTCTTCCCATTCAAACTTCCATTGTCCTTTGTACTTGGGTATCATGGGAAAACCACCATAATTGAGCGTACCTAGGTTACAGGTACACAACTCTGGCTGCAGCACCTTAATCACATTGAGACGCTCCTGGATCGATTGCCCCGTGGCACCACCCGTCGTCATGCTGATAATCGCATGCCCCGTTCGCTCTTTTATGCGCTCTGCGTAGTCGCGAAAAAGCTTTGGATCGGGTGTTGGTTCGCCTGTCTTCGGATCCCGTGCATGAATATGAAGGACCGCTGCACCAGCCTCATAAGCCCCAATTGCCTGCTCGACAATATCGTCGGGTTGATAGGGCAAATATGGGGACATGGTTGGTGTAAACGATGCACCAGTTACTGCACAAGTAATGATCACTTTTTTTGCCACAAAATCCTCCGTCATTGGAAAGTCCGCCCCTCAGCCACCATCTCTTCAAGCATCTTTGGTGGGGCAAACCGATCTCCATATGTATCCCGCAACTCTTTCGCTCGTTCCACAAACTTGGAGACGCCATAGGCGTTGATAAACTGGAGCGTGCCGCCATGTGCAGGTGCAAATCCCCATCCATAGATGCTTCCAATATTCGCATCTGCGACTGAATTGATCACGCCTTGCTCTAAACAGCGTACTGTCTCAAGCGCCTGAATAAACAGAATCCGGTCGATCATCTCTTGCTGACTCAGCCGGTGGCTGCCATCCATGAATATGTCTTTCAATTCTGGCCAAAGTTGTTTACTACCCTGCTCGCTATCCCGTCCATAGTCATAAAAGCCCCCACCTGAGGAACGCCCCAAGCGGCCTAATTCCAACATCTTATCGATGACAACGTTAGCCGGATGCTCTGGAATCGGCTTTCCTTCAGCTGCAAGATCTTCTCTTGTTTGCTGGCGAACATGATCGACTAAACCCAGCGATAGGCTCATCCAACAGCGCAAGTGGGCCAATCGGCATTCCGGCCTGGATTCCCGCTCGTTCAATCGTTTGGGGATGTTGTCCTTCGCTCAATATGGCCAATCCCTCATTCGTCCAGGTGCTAAACACGCGTGACGTGTAGAAACCCCGGCTGTCATTGACCACAATCGGAAGCTTGTTGATCTGAAGCACATAATCAAAGCCCTTGGCCAACGTTGCCTGCGAGGTCTCGGCACCCACAATAATTTCAACGAGCTTCATGCGATGGACGGGCGAGAAAAAATGCAGCCCAATAAATCGTTCGGGCCGTTTTGCGGTCTCGGCCAATCCGGTGATCGGCAAAGTTGATGTATTCGAGGCAAAGACACCATCCTGTCTCATCACGGCTTCGGCTTCTGCCGTGACTCGAGCTTTCAGATCGCGATTCTCAAAGACTGCTTCGATGACAAGATCACAGCCGGCGAGATCCGCTGCGTCGCCTGTTGGCTGAATGCGCTCCAGGATCCCTTCCATCTGCTCTTGCGCCATGCGGCCACGCTTGACGCGGCTTTGCATAATCGCTGCAATCTTGGCCTTTCCTTCCTCAGACTTTGGCGTCGACACATCTTTCAATACAACATCCATCCCGCCAAACGCCGTCACATACGCGATGCCGTGACCCATCAATCCAGCCCCCAACACGCCGACCTTCTCAGTCTGCTGAGGCGGAATTTCTTTGGGACGACTTCCCCCTTTTCTGATCTCATTTAGATGGAACCAGTTTGCGATCATCAAATTCTTCGCAATCTGACCCGCAGCCAACTTGGCAAAGTAACGCGACTCAATGCGACAAGCTGTCTCAAAATCAACCTGTGCACCTTCTACCATCGCGGCCATGATCGCGTGAGGAGCAGGGTAGTTGCCCTTGGTCTCCTTGCGCATAACAGCAGGCGCAATTGCCAACATCTGCGCAATTTTAGGATGCGATAGGGTGCCGTCCGGTATCCGATACCCCTTTTGATCCCACGGTTGCAGAGCATTTGGATTGACCAAGATCCAGGTATGAGCCTTGGTCATCATGTCGTCTCGATCACTGGCGAGTTCGTCGACTAGACCATCGGCAAGCGCCGTCTGCGGATCCACTTGGGTTCCCTTTGCCAAATAATCAAGCGCTTTCTCAAGGCCCAATAAGCGCACCGTCTTTGTCAAACCGCCAGCACCTGGCAAAAGCCCAAGACCGACTTCGGGAAAGCCGAACTTGGTGCGTGGATGATCCAATGCAATCCGATAAGTACAAGAGAGAGCCAACTCGAAGCCCCCTCCCAAAGCCGTTCCATTGAGCGCTGCAACGACCGGTTTACCCAAACGTTCCAAACGACGGAATTGGGCTTTGGCCTCCTGGCTTCCATCAAAGTATTTCTGTGGCTCATTGTGACCAAACGTCGTATCGATATCGGCACCAGCTACAAAGAGCTTCTTGGCCGACGTCACAACCACACCCGTCAGATCTAACTCTGCCTCCAGACGATCCAGCGTTGCTGCATACGCATCCCAAAATGCCTCATTGAGCACATTTGCCGAGCGGCCTGGCATATCGATTGTGAGAGTGACGATTCCCTGCGTATCTTTTTCGTACTGAAAAATCATTTTGTGCCCTTGTTCAATCGCTACACTCGTTCAACAACCGTTGCAATCCCCATGCCACCACCAACACAGAGTGTCACCAATCCGGTTTCACAATCGGTGCGCTCCATCTCATCCAAAAGCGTTCCCAGCAAACAAGCACCCGTTGCGCCCAATGGATGACCCATCGCAATCGCACCGCCATTGACGTTCACATTCTCCATGCTCTCTTCCAACTTCATTTCGCGCAAGAACTTGAGAACAACGCTTGCAAATGCCTCGTTCACCTCGATCAAATCGATATCATCAATCGTCATACCCGCTTTGCCCAGCGCCTTGCGTGTGGCTGGAGCGGGTCCCGTGAGCATAATGACGGGATCCGTACCCACTAATGCTGCTGATTTGATGCGCGCCCGAGGCGTCAGACCCAGCGCTTCTCCTTTTTCCTTGCTCCCAATTAACACCAGCGCAGCGCCATCAACAATGCCGGATGAGTTGCCCGCTGTGTGAACGTGATTGATCTTTTCCACCTCTGGATAACGCTCTTGTGCCACATATTCATACCCCCATTCTCCCATTGTGGCAAAGGCCGGATTCAAGCTTCCCAAACCATTCATCGTGGTGTCAGGTCGAATATATGAATCTTTTTCAAGAATCGACAGACCATTCATGTCTTTGACCGGAATGACAGAGCGATCGAAATAGCCATTGTCACGCGCAAAGGAGGCACGCTGTTGGGAACGCAGCGCAAATCGATCCACATCTTCTCTCTCAAAGCCTTCAATCGTTGCAATCAGATCAGCACCGATGCCTTGAGGAACAAAATAAGTTTCATAATTCGTTTGCGGATCGAGCGCCATCGCTCCACCATCTGATCCCATTGGGACTCGTGACATACTCTCCACACCACCAGCAACAACCAGATCCTCCCAACCGGAGCGGACCTTCATGGCGCTCATATTAACGGTTTCCAGACCCGATGCACAGAAGCGATTGATCTGCATGCCCGGTACATCGATATCCCAGCCAGCCTTCTGGGCCGCAATCTTTGCAATATCGGATCCCTGGTCGCCAACTGGTGTGACGCAACCAAGCACAACGTCATCAATCTGAGATGTGTCCAAATTCGTGCGCCGGACCATTTCGTCCATCAACGTAACGACGAGATCAACCGGCTTCACCTCATACATCTCACCGCTTGACTTGCCTCTGGAACGAGGCGTGCGAATTGCTTCATAAACATATGCTTCTTGTGTCATGTTCCTGTCCCTTTGTTTGGACTAGATCGGAAAACGAGATATGTTGTGTGTCGAACGTGTTGCGTAGTGCGTGATACTAACCAAGAAAATACTCGTGCTGCAAGTAGCAATCCCTAAATCCCATCTGTAATCTTTCCGAATGATAGTCTATGTGAGTTTCGATTGAATAGAAAAAACTGCTATTCTACACACCTCTTCCCTCTGTTACAACACCCCTGACAACCAGTTCATCAATTTTTTCCTTAGAAAACCCTGCTTCCGCCAAAGCGCTTCGACTATGTGCACCCAAATCGGTGCCAATGTGTTGATAGTCTGGATCAAAGTCAGAGAGCTTGATTGGGCAGCCTACCTGTTGCTGAGTTGAACCGTCGGGCAAAGGTACATCAACGAGCAACCCTCGTGCCTGAGTCTGAGGATGTTGGAGCGTCTCTCCGGTCGTCAACACCGGTTCCACACAAACATCGATCTCGGCAAAGATGTCCATCCATTCGGCGAGCGTTTTCCTCGCCATAACTTGACGAACTTCCGTTTTGACCATCTCTTGTGTTGCCGACGTAAAATCCATCCCCTTCTCGATTAGATCTGGTCGCTCGATTGCCTGACAAAATCCCGCCCAGAACTTGGGCTCCAACGATCCGACGGAAAGATAGCGGTCGTCACGGGTCCGGTAGAAGTCGTAGTAGATGCCGCCGTTGAGTACCATACTTTCCTGTTGTGGATCGGTGTCACCGATGATGGAATGAGCGATCCCCAAACTGTTCCATGCGAACGAGCCATCGAACATACTAATGTCGACGAAACCACCTTGGCCTGTCTCCTGTCGTCGAATGACCGCTGAGAGAAGTCCGATCGCCAAATGTAGTGAACCAGCGCCTACATCAGCCACCTGCATCGGGAGAGGCGTCGGTGTTTCACCTGCCCGGCCCGCATAGCTCATTAAACCCGATAATGACAAGTAATTTATGTCATGTCCAGCACGTTGGTGATAAGGGCCATTCTGTCCATAGCCTGTTAATGAACAGAAAATCAGCTTCGGATTGACCTCATTTAAGCGCTGTATAGCCAACGCCCAATCGATCCATGACGCCAGGACGAAACTGTTCAACCACAATATCATATCTCTGAACGAGGCGGTTGACTATTTCTATTGCTCCATCTTTTTTCAAATCAAGACCTAGACTGCGCTTTGAACGATTCAGGAATGCATGTTGCGCGGACTGACCAGCCTCGAATGGGGGGATCATGCGAGTCAAATCAGCGCGGCCAGGTGCTTCTATGCGCAACACATCTGCACCCAAATCGGCCAGCATCATGGTTGCATAAGGTCCAGGTAGCAAAGTAGAGAAGTCAAGTATTTTGAGGGAACGAAGAGGGGGCATCATATTACGAACTTTCACCGCGCAATCGAGCAAGTTCAGCTTTTGCACGAGCTAATTCATCCTCTACAGCTTTACGGGCAGCCACTTCGGCACTGACTCGTTCCTCCGCTATTTCAGCCCGCTCCTCTGCCACTTCGGCTCGCTCCTCTGCCGCTTCCGCTTGCTCCTCGGCTAGTTCAGCCCGCTCTTCTGTTGCAGAGAGCGCTTCGGCATATTCTACTGCCCGTCGAATTGGATTTCCATCGATGTCGTAACAATAGACTTCTGCTCCATCTAGCCCGATCCAGAGTCCAACTGGGTCCATCCACAGCCATCCTTGTGCGTTGGGAACAAGAGGTACATAACCGTTTGGAGTCAGTTCGTAACCTAGTAAGCGACGTTCGGTCGGCTCTCGATTGGGAATCGTGTCAACAATAATATAATACGGGACACCGGCTTGGGCATATGCGGTGACTTTTCTTCCCAGATCGATATGACGTGTACTAGGTGATGTTACCTCAACTACCAGGCTGGGGCTTGTCTCCTCCTCTGCCACACGAAACGTTCCCCAATTGCGGATTTCTCGCACATTGAAGATGACTGTCACGTCTGGGCCATAGGGTCGCACCCCCGGAATCCCCCAATCGACGCGGACATCATCTAGCGCGATCATATTCGGATTTGATGCATGATGTGTGTTGAATGCGGTGGAAAGGTAGCTGCAGATCTCATTGTGTTCTTTGTGATGCACACGAAAATCTTCCTCTTCTGGATGTAAGATGTCGTCTAAGGTAAGAGGGATCTGTAGAGCTCCTCCGATATCATATTCAGTTCCATATTTGGCGATATTTTCAGGTGATGCCGGAATGTATCGCCAACCATAGCGATAAGGATCATCTTCGGACGGCTCAGTTCGATATCCATTTTCGTTTGACTGCGCATCGGCTTCCGATTCCAGCGGAGTGTTTTTTTTATCGACGACTTGGGTTGTAGTGGCCATCTCACGCCCCCTTTTTGCAAATATACTGAGCACTGCCATAAACTTAAAATAAATTTGACCGTTTTCAGTCGAGTATAACAGCTTTACTTTCTGGTAAAAGAAAAGAGATGAGGTGAGAAATGTGACAAAAAGCGGTTAGCGTTTCATCCTAAAGGTAGAGAAACCAAAAAGGAGGAAGGAATGCTAACCGCGCCAGAAATAACTATAGCAGTACTGATGAATGTATTGCAAGTAACGCCGGTGGGAACAAACGTAAATGTAATGCGTCTGATGTGGGCGATGATGAATGGATCGTTTCTGAAAAGTCGAGGAGCAATCCATAGTGGATTGAGTGAAAGCGGGTTTGAAGATGAGGAGCTCCGGCGAAGCTGGTGGAGCTTTCGATATGGATCATGGGATATTGCAAGCCTGCTCTCATCGTGGCAAGAAGAAGTGGAGTGGAAAGGGGAATGGGAGGCAAAAAAGTTAGAAGGATACCGAGTGAAAAGCATAGATATCACAGGGTTCTGGCGACCGAAGCTGCAAGGGAAAGTGAACCGACTCTATAACTCAACGGCTCGTCGGGCATTGCCCGCGCTCATCTTTGGAGTGATGATAAGCTCGGGGGAGATAGGCGGGAAACGAGTGCCACTGCTCAAGGCAATCATGAGATGCGAGGTAGGCACAAAGGAAAGTGAGTTTCGGAAAAAGCTGCTGAAAGAGACGAAGAAATCACTGGAGTCAGACGAAGTGGCGGTGGTCGATGCCGGGTTTACAATCAGAGAAATGCTAGAAAGCGACGTCGACCGATTTGTCCTTCGGGAAGCGATTAACTGCACAGCGCGCCGCAATGAGTTACCCGAACGTAAGGAAAAAGGCAGACCACCCGAATATGGTGATATTGTGCGTCCGCTCTCTCGATGCTATAGGGGAAAGCGACTCGAGGCCACAACTCCAGACTCGTTTGGTCAATTTGTCTATAGTGGTCGCCTGATTCGCTATCAAGCATGGCACAATCTCGTCCCCAGGACAACCAAGGTGGATACAGCCAACCGCACCTATTCGATTTACGTCTTTCAGGATCCTGCTTATCACACACCTTTGGTTCTGGCGACCGTCATGGCTTTACAAGCTGAAACCATTTATCTTTTCTATCTGGAGCGCTGGCCTGTTGAACATCCCCCCTTGGCTTCCAAGCAGATGATTGGCTTACATCGTCAATTTGTTCATGCCGATGAGGCTTGCTTCCGCTTACCTGAACTGGGGCTGCTGGCTGGCAATCTTCTTTCCCATTTAGCCGCTTCTCTTCCTCCCATACCGACTGGCTACTGGGATCGAGAGCCTCAAGCCACTCCCGGCAGGCTGCGCCGCGTTCTCTCGAGTGCTCTTTTTCCAACTCCCGACCAACTCGACCCTGACTTTCGGAAAAAGGCCTCGGTTTCACACCATTTCCCTAAAGGCGTTCTCGCTCATCGCCGCCTCAATGCCGCTGCTTAAACTAGCCGAGCACTATTTTTACATTTTATCCCGTTTTTTCAGGGTGGATTCTTTTTTCCGCCCCTTTCGGTTTGCCCTTTGTCACTCAAGCCTTTACCAGAAAGTAAAGAACAGGCGGATTTATTTTAGGTTTATGAGCCAGTGCGGTATAGATCTGTGTCGCTTTTGATTTACTGAGTATAGAACATATGAACACATTTGCCAAGAGAACAGGATTATCTGAAGAACGCAGATGATCGTTATGGGAGCTTGGGACGGGCGAGGGGTTCTGTAATCTGTGTTGCGTCCAATTGAACTGAGGTAAAGAGCATTGCATCACCAGAGCGCAAAACACCGTCACTCAAGATCTGTGCCCGTAAGCCACCTCGGCCTTTCAAGAACTTTAGAGCGCCAGAGCCCACAACCTGATCCATCCAGGCACAAGGATTGCAATGTCGTGCACCTCGAAAGCGAACGCCTTCGCCTTCCTTGGTGTGAATCTCAAATTCATGACCGATCAGAGCATTGAGGTTGATGCCTTCTGTGATGACATTGCGCCGAAGGAGCATTGGGGTGATAGATAGGTTACTAAATTGCTCGCACAACAGTGTATAAACTTCCCATGCAAAAAATGTAACCTGTCCATCGAAGCCCTTTTTGAGCCCAAAAAATCGATCCCCAACTAAGCCAAGATCTGTCTTGGCCATTACCTGATCGACATCGTGCGTGGGATGATTTCCTGGAGCGTTCTTCTCGTGCCCAAAATAGTTGTGGCCAGGCGAAATGAAGATATGACGAATCGTGATCGGACGCGTATACATGTTGTAAATCGTAGATCCAAAATCGTAATTGTTATTTGGCTCAACCGGATCTCAGGGGGTAGACCCGCTTTGGTTTCGATGCGGCTTCGCCACTCAACCGGCGCTCGTCATTCTTGAGCTTGTCACCCCCTTGAATTCCTGAAGAGCCTGTTATTTTTCTTCCACCAGCTCCAATAAATTGCCATCTGGATCGCGGAAGAAAGCGATCCGCACATCCTTAAAATCGCGCGGCTCGCTGTCAATCGTAATACCGGCTTCGACCAATTCAGCAAATACTGTATCGACGCTATCAACGTGAAAGGCAAAATGGTCGAAGCCGGCCGGGCGGTTTTCATCTATCTCAAAATTCTTGCTGTTGATTAATTCGATAACTGTGTTTCCAGCTGCCAAAAAGACGATTGTTGGGTCTTCCCAACGTTTGACCTCCTCTAAGCCGAGTGTCTGTTTGCAAAACTTCTCCATCTCGGCAAAATTGGGTGTAAATAATCCTACGTGATGGGTAGCAGTTAGCTTCATGATTTCTCCAATTAGTAATCGTGAATGATTGTTTGTAAAAAGTAGCTTTTAAAATTTGCCAAGTCGATTTCTCTGGAATGGCTTGAGCTTTTCCGGATCAAATGAGGGATTTCAATTGTTTGTTGGAAAAGCCTTAGTCCGTTTTAAAACCAATCTCGCGATGTGTACCATCGCAATAGGGTTTGTTCTCAGATGCACCACAACGACATAGAGCGGTATTTTGGGTACGGTTCATTGTGCGTCCCGTACCGGAGATGATTTCCAGATTGCCGCGAATGAGTAACGGTCCATTTGGACGGGGCGTGATGCTCAATTCACCAGAGCGCTCCATAAGCGGTTCCGACTCTTGGGTAGCTGGTTCACCCGTGGCATGAAAATCAATCTCATGATGTGAACCATCGCAGTAGGGTTTGTTCTCAGATGCACCACAACGACAGAGTGTTGCTCGATAACCATCCGCCGTCTCATCCAAAACAATCTTTGTGCGAAGATGTAGTGGACCATTCTCTGACACGCGAATCGTATTCACGTCTGGGGCTGTTTCTTCGCCCGCACCGTCATGACGTTCATACGTGATCGCACCCGACGGACATGTGTGAGCCAAGGCAACCAACGCTTCCGCCGGAGCATTATCCGGTTTTATCCAAGGACCTTCTACATTGGCTTGAAACACATGGGGTTGACCAAGGACGCAATTGCGGGCATGAATACACCGTGAACCGTCAAAGGTGATGGAGATTTCTTTGCCGTGATAGGTTGATTTATCGGCCATATTTTCTGCTCCTTAGGACTATTGCGTGTTGCGTGGTACCAGTTGAGAATCTAGTTGCGTGGCGAGTTACTATGCCTCTGTTCAGGGATTTGTTTCCTGGGAGTAGACCTCGTTTTCGCTGGATGTTTGCCAAATAGATGAATTCGAAAACTGCACTAATGAATCGCGTAACGAAACCAGTCCCTCTGTAAACATATTACAGGACGGGTCACTCAATCGGTACTACGTACTTCGCAACACGCACTACGCATGTCCTGCAAGTACTTTATTTTGAGAACAATCTTATTGGACTTTGCATCAGAACTGGTAATCGCCTCCACTTTCTTCCATAAAGAATTTCCGCCACTGTTTGAATCCAACGAAATTGCCAATCTGGCGATGCTCTTCTACGGCCACGGCAACATGCTCAAAAGGACTCAAATGCATTGGTTTGGGACCTTTCAATCGGTCGCATAAAGCAATATCAGATCCTGGATCGCTTTTTTGGCCGCTCCGCAGATAGTAAGAGACGCGTGCACAACGGGCAGCAGAGATGGACTTCTGTAAATCGAGTTCAAAGTTTTCCCGATCTTCTGCCGAGATAAAGGGCAAATGCCAATCCCCAACCTCGAGTTCTGTAGGGAGGGATTCTTCTATGGCATGACGCACCGCCTTGGCCAAAGATTGGATCTCCGGCTGCGCTGAGTGATGATCGCGTAGCAACAGAAAATTCTTCCATTCTGTGGCGCTTACTAGAACCTCGATGAACATGAATGGTTCGAGCAATCGATTGACATGCTGCTTGTGAGCACCAGCTTTGGTCATGATTCGTGCTTGTTCGATGGCCACTTCCATGCTCTTACGCCATGCCTCTTTGCAGATATCTACGCCTTCCTCATCCAGTATCTCATACCCCTGCATCCCACGCTGATTTTTGCGCCATTCTGGCGGAATCACCGGATTCTGTTCCACTCGTTCGATCATCTTGGTGACAGGAACGGCCCGGCTGCTGGCACTATTACGTGAAAAAACACGGTGGGTCATCAACTCAGCATGGATATAACGTGGATAGAGCATCCGTATGGTTACCAGACGATTCCCCGTTGCCTTGTTCTGGCTATCGCAAATGATTTCTGCTTCGATCATGATCGCAAATCCGAAAATTCTCATCCAAAGGAAATAAGTAAAGTCTAGAACGAGACTAGAAATAGGACACGGATTTTCACAGATACATACGGACTTTACTTTCTGGTAAAAGAAAAGAGATGAGGTGAGAAATGTGACAAAAAGCGGTTAGCGTTTCATCCTAAAGGTAGAGAACCCAAAAAGGAGGAAGGAATGCTAACCGCGCCAGAAATAACTATAGCAGTACTGATGAATGTATTGCAAGTAACGCCGGTGGGAACAAACGTAAATGTAATGCGTCTGATGTGGGCGATGATGAATGGGTCGTTTCTGAAAAGTCGAGGAGCAATCCATAGCGCATTGAAAGAAAGCGGGTTTGAAGATGAGGAGCTCCGGCGAAGCTGGTGGAGCTTTCGATATGGATCATGGGATATTGCAAGCCTGCTCTCATCGTGGCAAGAAGAAGTGGAGTGGAAAGGGGAATGGGAGGCAAAAAAGTTAGAAGGGTACCGAGTGAAAAGCATAGATATCACAGGGTTCTGGCGACCGAAGCTGCAAGGGAAAGTGAACCGACTCTATAACTCAACGGCTCGTCGGGCATTGCCCGCGCTCATCTTTGGAGTGATGATAAGCTCGGGGGAGATAGGCGGGAAACGAGTGCCACTGCTCAAGGCAATCATGAGATGCGAGGTAGGCACAAAGGAAAGTGAGTTTCGGAAAAAGCTGCTGAAAGAGACCAAGAAATCACTGGAGTCAGACGAAGTGGCGGTGGTCGATGCCGGGTTTACAATCAGAGAAATGCTAGAAAGCGACGTCGACCGATTTGTCCTTCGGGAAGCGATTAACTGCACAGCGCGCCGCAATGAGTTACCGAACGTAAGGAAAAGGCAGACCACCCGAATATGGTGATATTGTGCGTCCGCTCTCTCGATGCTATAGGGAAAGCGACTCGAGGCCACAACTCCAGACTCGTTTGGTCAATTTGTCTATAGTGGTCGCCTGATTCGCTATCAAGCATGGCACAATCTCGTCCCCAGGACAACCAAGGTGGATACAGCCAACCGCACCTATTCGATTTACGTCTTTCAGGATCCTGCTTATCACACACCTTTGGTTCTGGCGACCGTCATGGCTTTACAAGCTGAAACCATTTATCTTTTCTATCTGGAGCGCTGGCCTGTTGAACATCCCCCCTTGGCTTCCAAGCAGATGATTGGCTTACATCGTCAATTTGTTCATGCCGATGAGGCTTGCTTCCGCTTACCTGAACTGGGGCTGCTTGCTGGCAATCTTCTTTCCCATTTAGCCGCTTCTCTTCCTCCCATACCGACTGGCTACTGGGATCGAGAGCCTCAAGCCACTCCCGGCAGGCTGCGCCGTGTTCTCTCGAGTGCTCTTTTTCCAACTCCCGACCAACTCGACCCTGACTTTCGGAAAAAGGCCTCGGTTTCACACCATTTACCTAAAGGCGTTCTCGCTCATCGCCGCCTCAATGCCGCTGCTTAAACTAGCCGAGCACTATTTTTACATTTTATCCCGTTTTTTCAGGGTGGATTCTTTTTTCCGCCCCTTTCGGTTTGCCCTTTGTCACTCAAGCCTTTACCAGAAAGTAAAGACGGATAAAGTCTTGAAAATCCAATCAATCCGTGTCCAAATACTTTCTCGGCTTCACTTATCAAAGAAAGTATATGAGGTTGCCTTGTGGCTGTCAAACGCCACTTAGTACTTATCAACCGATTTTTTGCACATAGAGCAGGAAGTTGATGAGCGTGACAAGATGATCTGATGAAGCTCACCTTGACCTCGCCGATTCAAAGAATCGGACGCCATCTTGGAATTTTCCCCTTTTGGTTCTGGCTTATAAGCAAAGCGACCTTGCCCGGGTTAGGTGATCCAAAATAGCTCCCCGAATCGTATAGTTTGTATCAGCCCTCTGCCCCCGGCAAATCAATATTGGCAAATCGATATGGAAAGGAGAACTTAGAATGAGAAAATATTGTATGCCTACGTTGGTGCTGTTGCTGCTATTTGTCCTGCCGACGCAGGTATTTGCTCAATCGACAGATCCACCTTATCAAATCAGCGAGTTGCCGCGTCCTCCCGGGAGCTTATTTCCTGCATATGTATTCGATCTAAATGAAGGTGGAGAGTCAGTCGGCTATCTCTTGGATAATCAACTGATTTGGCGCGCTCTACACTGGGATGCACAACTGAATGTGACTGAAATTGGGAATGCAGGCGCATGGAGCATTGCACGGACAATTTCAGATAATGGCATCATCGGTGGGATCAATGGCTCCACGGTCCAGACCACGGAGCCAACAATATGGGTGAACGGCAATCCGACTACATTAAATGCCCCGGCTGGTGCCACAGATGGCGACGTCTACGGTGTCAATAATTCAGGCACCGCTGTAGGCTTCACGTTTTCGAACACAGCTTCCGATCCTTTGGCAACACAGTGGCCGTCCGGGTCTAGCAACGGTACGCAATTGGCACCGCCCCACAGTTGGGCTTTTTCCATCAACAACACCGGAGAAGCTGTGGGTCGAACGGATGGCAATGGTTTTCCAGATGCTACACACTGGGATCAGTCGGGTATGACAATATTGACAGGTTTGGGGGGTGACAATGACAGTGCTTCTGGAATCAGCGCAAATGGCAAGATAGCTGGTGCGTCCTTCAACGATGCAACTGCCAAATTTCATGCAATCCGTTGGGATAGTAAGAATAGCCCGCCGACCGATCTGGGACTCTATCTCGGTCAGTTTAATACATCTGGACGAGACGTCAATGATGCAGGGCAAGTCGTGGGCAACTACACACTCCATCCCAGCTTTGATGATCGAGCCATGCTTTGGGAGCCAGATGGCACGGCCATTGACCTCAATGATGCGATTGCACCAGGGACCGGCTGGGTTTTGGAGCAAGCGTTGGCGATCAATAACTCGGGCGTAATTGTGGGACGAGGCTTGCTCAATGGGCTTGAGCGCTCGTTTATTCTCACGCCGAATGGTGGTCCGCCCGATCCCCCTGTCTGTACGGTATATGATAGCCAGGATACACCGATTGGTCTGCCGATTGGTCTATCGTCTATCAGCTCATTGGTGATGGTGCCCGGTGACCGTGAGATTTCGGACGTCAGTGTATTGATCGATATGTCCCACACACATGTAGGAGATCTCGAAATGGTGTTGACTCATCAAGAGACCAACACGAGTGTTGTAATTATGGATCGGCCCGGCGTCCCAGCCAGGAGAACAGGCTGTCGGCGCAATGACATTTTAGCGATCTTTAGCGATGATGGAGATGCACCGGTTGAAAACCAATGTGCGCGGGGTTCGCCAACCATTCGCGGCACGCTGCAACCACATACACCACTCAGTGCATTCAACGGTCAGCGAGATGCTGGGGTATGGCGATTAGATGTGATCGATCACCGGCCCAATCGGCGAGACGGAACATTGAACGCCTGGAGCTTGGAGATCTGTAGCGGTGGTGCAGTCGGCACTATATCCGCAGCATCAAGCAATCCGGTCATCATCGACGACCAAGAGGCAGAGGGGGGTGACGCTGAATCTTCAATCGCGCCAAGTAATCAGACGCATACGCTCTTTGTGCCCTTGTTTGTCTCAAGCAGGCCATAGATTCGGTCCCCGATCCCTAGTAGACTGTAATTGATGTCGTGAAAGAGTAGAGACAGGCAAATCGTAGGTCACTTCAGAGAAGTGACGGGCGCACAGACTCCTGGCTCTTCACTGTGAGAGATGGGGCACTTGTCGCTTGTGTATTGTGCTAGGCTATCGACACCTCTTGATCTTGGTATGGTAGACAGATAACTCGGATCACCCAGGTAATACCGTTCCAAGATTTAAATGATTCACGAAGGGACACGAAGAAGAGCCTTTCACTTCGTGTTTCTGCGTGGATCATGATTTTTCTGGGTTTGCCTAAGCCCTAGAAATCTGAGTTATCTGAGTATTGCTGATCTCACCTTTTAGAACATGCTCTTATCTTGTAGGGGAGGTTGTTGAAGTCAAAACTTGGGTCACCCACTTCTGGTTGTTGTCGGATAGTGTCGGTGTAGGCGGTAGTTGATAATCAACACGCAAGTGGTAACTAGCTTCTACATAAATTTGTCTCAGTAATTTGCCCAAATCGACAATCGGCTCGGTATCACCGGCTTGAAGAGGAACCGGAAAGTGTGGAATTGGCTCTTGAACATCAAAGGGATACAGTCGTGCGCGTGATCCTTCTTCACCGCGGCGAATCAAGATGCGATAGTGCTTGGGTTTCGCGGTTCCCAGAAACGGCATTGGCGTCCCGCTACGGAGTAGGTCAATTTCAATCAAATGGGTTTGGGTTGAGAAGATTTCTAGTCGTTTGCGCAGGTATTTTTCACGACCTGCTCCTGTGCTCTTGTTATAGTAGGAAAGAACTTCTATAGACGTAATCACCTCCCCACTCCCTGGTTGCTTGATTTCAAGATAGGCATCTTCCATGATATCAGGTACGGGTACTTCAACCATGACTGGTACATCCGTCATGCCAGCTGTGCTTGATGCCACTATGCCCCCAGATGCAGATTCGACAACGGCAACATCCAGAATCTGAGTGGTCGGTGTCTGTGGAGGGGGTACTGATGTAAGCATGAGTACCAACAGCAACATAATAGTGGGGAGTGAGTAGTGGGCTTAGGTAGTTGGCTAATGCCCCGATCAATCGAAAGTGAACATCTCCCCAAAGACCGGGGTGTTCAAGCCAGGGATCCATGCCAGGAAAAGGGTAGTCTGTTTGATTGTTCATGCTTTTCTACTCAAGAAATCTGCTGACCACCGTTCTGGTTCCGGACGATAAAAGGTTATCAAAACGGCAGGTGATGTCTGACCTTTGGAGATCCCCAAAACACTTCATATTAGTACATGGTATCCATCTTTTTAGCAATCCTCGGAATCCTCACCCTCTTGAGTATGTTTACTGGCACCACTGTTATGTTCGGCGGCCCGCCAATCGTCTGCAGCTCAGTCTCGTCGATTGTATCAGCTTTGAAGTCTGTCGACGTTTCGGAATTCAGAATGTATTCGCATTTGATCAACACATTCATGAACAGGGATTTACGTTGCTTTTGCCATGAAGACGAGACAGGTTTGGGTGCAAAGAATCAATGTATGCGCGGTTGAGCATATACCTTATTTGTCGGGAGAGTTTAGTCCATCCGGCAACGCAATCCCAAACCGCGTTGCCGCATCCCGCAACTTCTGAACCGTCCCTGGCGGCAACGGAATGCCATGCTGTGTACGATCGGCCAATGTGTTGAACTCTGGTTCGCCCGGCATGAGAATGTCGGCAAACCCATCGGCTTTGGGTAGTGCTTTCAAGCCATCGATCTGGTCGTCGACTTGTGATTTGAAGGTGTCGACATCCGTGAATAGCCCAATGTCGATTGCTGCGATGATGCTGTTTTGATTATGCCCCTTACCCGCGCCCTGCAATGCTGGCACCAACAGCGGATTGTTGGCCATCAAGCTGGTGAGACACTGAAACATCAGGGCCAATCCCGAGCCTTTCGGTCCCCCTGTGGGAAGCAGGACAGAAGCCAAATTGGGATCTGTGGTCTGGTTGCCAGCCTCATCTAATGCCCAACCTTCCCCCAGTGGAATGCCTTTATCAGCGGCGAGCGTGAGCTTACCGCCTGCCGCAATGCTGGTCGCCATGTCGAGCACAAGAGGGTGATGACTGCCCGCCGGTACGGCAATGGCAATCGGACTATTGTGGACCCCTGCGGCCTTGGCGCCAAAGGGCGCCATGTTGGGCGGACTGCAGACAATGGCTATTCCTGCCATATCTTCTTGGGCAGCCATGAGACTGTAGTAGCCCATGGCTCCCTGATGGGTCACGTTGCGAATCAACGCCCAGCCGATGCCGACGTTCTTGGCTTTGGCGATGGCTTGTTGCATGGCGTAGACTGTCACGACTGGACCGAAGGCGCGATCTGCATCCAAAAAGAGGATGGCGGGTGTCTCCTTCAGCGTCTGGATATTGGGGCGTGGATTCATTTGTCCTTTTTCCACCATCTCCAGATACCAGGGAATCCGCAGCACGCCATGCGAATCGACGCCGCGTAGATTGGCCCAAACGAGAACATCGGCTTCGATGGCTGCATCGTCGGGTGGGAGACCGGCATGGGTAAAGACAGATTGGGTGAAGGTTTGGAGCGCGTCTGCGTGAACGCGGATTTCATCGGTGAGCATGGTGGCTTCTCCTGGTGGATGTTGATCAGTTTTGGCGCAAGCGACGGATGCGGGCTGGCACTTCGTCATGCTTGATTTCGGTCGAGAGGATGCGTAGCGAGCGATCGTCCAAGGGGAGTGTCACTTTGATCCCGCCACGACGGTGGGACTCGCGCAGCGCCATCGCTACTTCGAGTGCGGCTCGTCCATCTTCGCCGGAACAGCGGGGTGGTTGGCCGGTTTCGATGGCATGAACCAGGTCTTCCACAATGGTTAGCCCCATGCCCGGTATATTGGTTGGCAGGGGGAAGGGGACTTTGGCGGGCAATCCCCGATTGCGTGGCCCGCCTGGTACGCGAACTGTCTTTTCGACTTCCAAACAACTGTCGATGAGTCGCACGCGGCCCTCTGTCCCAAGTATATCGAATTCCCAATTTGCAACGCCGGTCGGCATCCCGCGCAGATAGGCACGCACACCATTGTCAAAGGCCAGATAACCGTTGCCCATTAGATCATCATCGCTCTCTGCTGCCTCGTCTGATTCCATCTCGCCCCAAACCCAGCGGATCTCATCACCCACCAAATAGCGTATTGCGTCAATTAGGTGGCTCCCGTTGTGGGACAGTCCGCATTGACAATAGGCTGTAATCTGGAGCAGTTCTCCCAACTCGCCAGTTTCGATCATGCGTTGCGTCTCGACAAAGTACGGATTCCAGCGTCGCGCACAGTTGACCGCCATCATCACGCCATGTTCGCGACAAGTTTGCACCATGGCATCAGCTTCGGCCAGAGTCAACGCCAGCGGTTTCTCGGCCCAAATTGCTTTGACCCCCGCTTGTGCTAGATCCTGGACAATCTGGGCGCGGATGCGTGCAGTAGTGCAGACACTGACGATATCGGGCTGCTCATTGGCCAACATCTCTTGATAGTCGGCGTAAAGATGGTTGGTGGATATTCCCCATCGATCACCAAAGATCGTTCGCTGTTCGTCATGGGGATCGGCACCCGCTACCAACTCCACCAACGGTGACGCTACATAACTTGGGGCGTGGGCGTATGGCACGAAAATAGAGCCTCCCTGTGTCATCTCGTCATCAAAGGTACTGCCCATGCGACCTAATCCGATTACGGCTGCTCGATACATGATGTGTCCTTTATGAATTTCAATATCCCATTTATACTTTACTTTCTGGTAAAAGAAAAGAGATAAGGTGAGAAATGTGACAAAAAGCGGTTAGCAGTTCATCCAAAAGGTAGAGAACCCAAAAAGGAGGAAGGAATGCTAACCGCGCCAGAAATAACTATAGCAGTACTGATGAATGTATTGCAAGTAACGCCGGTGGGAACAAACGTAAATGTAATGCGTCTGATGTGGGCGATGATGAATGGGTCGTTTCTGAAAAGTCGAGGAGCAATCCATAGTGGATTGAGTGAAAGCGGGTTTGAAGATGAGGAGCTCCGGCGAAGCTGGTGGAGCTTTCGATATGGATCATGGGATATTGCAAGCCTGCTCTCATCGTGGCAAGAAGAAGTGGAGTGGAAAGGGGAATGGGAGGCAAAAAAGTTAGAAGGATACCGAGTGAAAAGCATAGATATCACAGGGTTCTGGCGACCGAAGCTGCAAGGGAAAGTGAACCGACTCTATAACTCAACGGCTCGTCGGGCATTGCCCGCGCTCATCTTTGGAGTGATGATAAGCTCGGGGGAGATAGGCGGGAAACGAGTGCCACTGCTCAAGGCAATCATGAGATGCGAGGTAGGCACAAAGGAAAGTGAGTTTCGGAAAAAGCTGCTGAAAGAGACGAAGAAATCACTGGAGTCAGACGAAGTGGCGGTGGTCGATGCCGGGTTTACAATCAGAGAAATGCTAGAAAGCGACGTCGACCGATTTGTCCTTCGGGAAGCGATTAACTGCACAGCGCGCCGCAATGAGTTACCCGAACGTAAGGAAAAAGGCAGACCACCCGAATATGGTGATATTGTGCGTCCGCTCTCTCGATGCTATAGGGGAAAGCGACTCGAGGCCACAACTCCAGACTCGTTTGGTCAATTTGTCTATAGTGGTCGCCTGATTCGCTATCAAGCATGGCACAATCTCGTCCCCAGGACAACCAAGGTGGATACAGCCAACCGCACCTATTCGATTTACGTCTTTCAGGATCCTGCTTATCACACACCTTTGGTTCTGGCGACCGTCATGGCTTTACAAGCTGAAACCATTTATCTTTTCTATCTGGAGCGCTGGCCTGTTGAACATCCCCCCTTGGCTTCCAAGCAGATGATTGGCTTACATCGTCAATTTGTTCATGCCGATGAGGCTTGCTTCCGCTTACCTGAACTGGGGCTGCTGGCTGGCAATCTTCTTTCCCATTTAGCCGCTTCTCTTCCTCCCATACCGACTGGCTACTGGGATCGAGAGCCTCAAGCCACTCCCGGCAGGCTGCGCCGCGTTCTCTCGAGTGCTCTTTTTCCAACTCCCGACCAACTCGACCCTGACTTTCGGAAAAAGGCCTCGGTTTCACACCATTTACCTAAAGGCGTTCTCGCTCATCGCCGCCTCAATGCCGCTGCTTAAACTAGCCGAGCACTATTTTTACATTTTATCCCGTTTTTTCAGGGTGGATTCTTTTTTCCGCCCCTTTCGGTTTGCCCTTTGTCACTCAAGCCTTTACCAGAAAGTAAAGACGGATAAAGTCTTGAAAATCCAATCAATCCGTGTCCAAATACTTTCTCGGCTTCACTTATCAAAGAAAGTATATGAGGTTGCCTTGTGGCTGTCAAACGCCACTTAGTACTTATCAACCGATTTTTTGCACATAGAGCAGGAAGTTGATGAGCGTGACAAGATGATCTGATGAAGCTCACCTTGACCTCGCCGATTCAAAGAATCGGACGCCATCTTGGAATTTTCCCCTTTTGGTTCTGGCTTATAAGCAAAGCGACCTTGCCCGGGTTAGGTGATCCAAAATAGCTCCCCGAATCGTATAGTTTGTATCAGCCCTCTGCCCCCGGCAAATCAATATTGGCAAATCGATATGGAAAGGAGAACTTAGAATGAGAAAATATTGTATGCCTACGTTGGTGCTGTTGCTGCTATTTGTCCTGCCGACGCAGGTATTTGCTCAATCGACAGATCCACCTTATCAAATCAGCGAGTTGCCGCGTCCTCCCGGGAGCTTATTTCCTGCATATGTATTCGATCTAAATGAAGGTGGAGAGTCAGTCGGCTATCTCTTGGATAATCAACTGATTTGGCGCGCTCTACACTGGGATGCACAACTGAATGTGACTGAAATTGGGAATGCAGGCGCATGGAGCATTGCACGGACAATTTCAGATAATGGCATCATCGGTGGGATCAATGGCTCCACGGTCCAGACCACGGAGCCAACAATATGGGTGAACGGCAATCCGACTACATTAAATGCCCCGGCTGGTGCCACAGATGGCGACGTCTACGGTGTCAATAATTCAGGCACCGCTGTAGGCTTCACGTTTTCGAACACAGCTTCCGATCCTTTGGCAACACAGTGGCCGTCCGGGTCTAGCAACGGTACGCAATTGGCACCGCCCCACAGTTGGGCTTTTTCCATCAACAACACCGGAGAAGCTGTGGGTCGAACGGATGGCAATGGTTTTCCAGATGCTACACACTGGGATCAGTCGGGTATGACAATATTGACAGGTTTGGGGGGTGACAATGACAGTGCTTCTGGAATCAGCGCAAATGGCAAGATAGCTGGTGCGTCCTTCAACGATGCAACTGCCAAATTTCATGCAATCCGTTGGGATAGTAAGAATAGCCCGCCGACCGATCTGGGACTCTATCTCGGTCAGTTTAATACATCTGGACGAGACGTCAATGATGCAGGGCAAGTCGTGGGCAACTACACACTCCATCCCAGCTTTGATGATCGAGCCATGCTTTGGGAGCCAGATGGCACGGCCATTGACCTCAATGATGCGATTGCACCAGGGACCGGCTGGGTTTTGGAGCAAGCGTTGGCGATCAATAACTCGGGCGTAATTGTGGGACGAGGCTTGCTCAATGGGCTTGAGCGCTCGTTTATTCTCACGCCGAATGGTGGTCCGCCCGATCCCCCTGTCTGTACGGTATATGATAGCCAGGATACACCGATTGGTCTGCCGATTGGTCTATCGTCTATCAGCTCATTGGTGATGGTGCCCGGTGACCGTGAGATTTCGGACGTCAGTGTATTGATCGATATGTCCCACACACATGTAGGAGATCTCGAAATGGTGTTGACTCATCAAGAGACCAACACGAGTGTTGTAATTATGGATCGGCCCGGCGTCCCAGCCAGGAGAACAGGCTGTCGGCGCAATGACATTTTAGCGATCTTTAGCGATGATGGAGATGCACCGGTTGAAAACCAATGTGCGCGGGGTTCGCCAACCATTCGCGGCACGCTGCAACCACATACACCACTCAGTGCATTCAACGGTCAGCGAGATGCTGGGGTATGGCGATTAGATGTGATCGATCACCGGCCCAATCGGCGAGACGGAACATTGAACGCCTGGAGCTTGGAGATCTGTAGCGGTGGTGCAGTCGGCACTATATCCGCAGCATCAAGCAATCCGGTCATCATCGACGACCAAGAGGCAGAGGGGGGTGACGCTGAATCTTCAATCGCGCCAAGTAATCAGACGCATACGCTCTTTGTGCCCTTGTTTGTCTCAAGCAGGCCATAGATTCGGTCCCCGATCCCTAGTAGACTGTAATTGATGTCGTGAAAGAGTAGAGACAGGCAAATCGTAGGTCACTTCAGAGAAGTGACGGGCGCACAGACTCCTGGCTCTTCACTGTGAGAGATGGGGCACTTGTCGCTTGTGTATTGTGCTAGGCTATCGACACCTCTTGATCTTGGTATGGTAGACAGATAACTCGGATCACCCAGGTAATACCGTTCCAAGATTTAAATGATTCACGAAGGGACACGAAGAAGAGCCTTTCACTTCGTGTTTCTGCGTGGATCATGATTTTTCTGGGTTTGCCTAAGCCCTAGAAATCTGAGTTATCTGAGTATTGCTGATCTCACCTTTTAGAACATGCTCTTATCTTGTAGGGGAGGTTGTTGAAGTCAAAACTTGGGTCACCCACTTCTGGTTGTTGTCGGATAGTGTCGGTGTAGGCGGTAGTTGATAATCAACACGCAAGTGGTAACTAGCTTCTACATAAATTTGTCTCAGTAATTTGCCCAAATCGACAATCGGCTCGGTATCACCGGCTTGAAGAGGAACCGGAAAGTGTGGAATTGGCTCTTGAACATCAAAGGGATACAGTCGTGCGCGTGATCCTTCTTCACCGCGGCGAATCAAGATGCGATAGTGCTTGGGTTTCGCGGTTCCCAGAAACGGCATTGGCGTCCCGCTACGGAGTAGGTCAATTTCAATCAAATGGGTTTGGGTTGAGAAGATTTCTAGTCGTTTGCGCAGGTATTTTTCACGACCTGCTCCTGTGCTCTTGTTATAGTAGGAAAGAACTTCTATAGACGTAATCACCTCCCCACTCCCTGGTTGCTTGATTTCAAGATAGGCATCTTCCATGATATCAGGTACGGGTACTTCAACCATGACTGGTACATCCGTCATGCCAGCTGTGCTTGATGCCACTATGCCCCCAGATGCAGATTCGACAACGGCAACATCCAGAATCTGAGTGGTCGGTGTCTGTGGAGGGGTACTGATGTAAGCATGAGTACCAACAGCAACATAATAGTGGGGAGTGAGTAGTGGGCTTAGGTAGTTGGCTAATGCCCCGATCAATCGAAAGTGAACATCTCCCCAAAGACCGGGGTGTTCAAGCCAGGGATCCATGCCAGGAAAAGGGTAGTCTGTTTGATTGTTCATGCTTTTCTACTCAAGAAATCTGCTGACCACCGTTCTGGTTCCGGACGATAAAAGGTTATCAAAACGGCAGGTGATGTCTGACCTTTGGAGATCCCCAAAACACTTCATATTAGTACATGGTATCCATCTTTTTTAGCAATCCTCGGAATCCTCACCCTCTTGAGTATGTTTACTGGCACCACTGTTATGTTCGGCGGCCCGCCAATCGTCTGCAGCTCAGTCTCGTCGATTGTATCAGCTTTGAAGTCTGTCGACGTTTCGGAATTCAGAATGTATTCGCATTTGATCAACACATTCATGAACAGGGATTTACGTTGCTTTTGCCATGAAGACGAGACAGGTTTGGGTGCAAAGAATCAATGTATGCGCGGTTGAGCATATACCTTATTTGTCGGGAGAGTTTAGTCCATCCGGCAACGCAATCCCAAACCGCGTTGCCGCATCCCGCAACTTCTGAACCGTCCCTGGCGGCAACGGAATGCCATGCTGTGTACGATCGGCCAATGTGTTGAACTCTGGTTCGCCCGGCATGAGAATGTCGGCAAACCCATCGGCTTTGGGTAGTGCTTTCAAGCCATCGATCTGGTCGTCGACTTGTGATTTGAAGGTGTCGACATCCGTGAATAGCCCAATGTCGATTGCTGCGATGATGCTGTTTTGATTATGCCCCTTACCCGCGCCCTGCAATGCTGGCACCAACAGCGGATTGTTGGCCATCAAGCTGGTGAGACACTGAAACATCAGGGCCAATCCCGAGCCTTTCGGTCCCCCTGTGGGAAGCAGGACAGAAGCCAAATTGGGATCTGTGGTCTGGTTGCCAGCCTCATCTAATGCCCAACCTTCCCCCAGTGGAATGCCTTTATCAGCGGCGAGCGTGAGCTTACCGCCTGCCGCAATGCTGGTCGCCATGTCGAGCACAAGAGGGTGATGACTGCCCGCCGGTACGGCAATGGCAATCGGACTATTGTGGACCCCTGCGGCCTTGGCGCCAAAGGGCGCCATGTTGGGCGGACTGCAGACAATGGCTATTCCTGCCATATCTTCTTGGGCAGCCATGAGACTGTAGTAGCCCATGGCTCCCTGATGGGTCACGTTGCGAATCAACGCCCAGCCGATGCCGACGTTCTTGGCTTTGGCGATGGCTTGTTGCATGGCGTAGACTGTCACGACTGGACCGAAGGCGCGATCTGCATCCAAAAAGAGGATGGCGGGTGTCTCCTTCAGCGTCTGGATATTGGGGCGTGGATTCATTTGTCCTTTTTCCACCATCTCCAGATACCAGGGAATCCGCAGCACGCCATGCGAATCGACGCCGCGTAGATTGGCCCAAACGAGAACATCGGCTTCGATGGCTGCATCGTCGGGTGGGAGACCGGCATGGGTAAAGACAGATTGGGTGAAGGTTTGGAGCGCGTCTGCGTGAACGCGGATTTCATCGGTGAGCATGGTGGCTTCTCCTGGTGGATGTTGATCAGTTTTGGCGCAAGCGACGGATGCGGGCTGGCACTTCGTCATGCTTGATTTCGGTCGAGAGGATGCGTAGCGAGCGATCGTCCAAGGGGAGTGTCACTTTGATCCCGCCACGACGGTGGGACTCGCGCAGCGCCATCGCTACTTCGAGTGCGGCTCGTCCATCTTCGCCGGAACAGCGGGGTGGTTGGCCGGTTTCGATGGCATGAACCAGGTCTTCCACAATGGTTAGCCCCATGCCCGGTATATTGGTTGGCAGGGGGAAGGGGACTTTGGCGGGCAATCCCCGATTGCGTGGCCCGCCTGGTACGCGAACTGTCTTTTCGACTTCCAAACAACTGTCGATGAGTCGCACGCGGCCCTCTGTCCCAAGTATATCGAATTCCCAATTTGCAACGCCGGTCGGCATCCCGCGCAGATAGGCACGCACACCATTGTCAAAGGCCAGATAACCGTTGCCCATTAGATCATCATCGCTCTCTGCTGCCTCGTCTGATTCCATCTCGCCCCAAACCCAGCGGATCTCATCACCCACCAAATAGCGTATTGCGTCAATTAGGTGGCTCCCGTTGTGGGACAGTCCGCATTGACAATAGGCTGTAATCTGGAGCAGTTCTCCCAACTCGCCAGTTTCGATCATGCGTTGCGTCTCGACAAAGTACGGATTCCAGCGTCGCGCACAGTTGACCGCCATCATCACGCCATGTTCGCGACAAGTTTGCACCATGGCATCAGCTTCGGCCAGAGTCAACGCCAGCGGTTTCTCGGCCCAAATTGCTTTGACCCCCGCTTGTGCTAGATCCTGGACAATCTGGGCGCGGATGCGTGCAGTAGTGCAGACACTGACGATATCGGGCTGCTCATTGGCCAACATCTCTTGATAGTCGGCGTAAAGATGGTTGGTGGATATTCCCCATCGATCACCAAAGATCGTTCGCTGTTCGTCATGGGGATCGGCACCCGCTACCAACTCCACCAACGGTGACGCTACATAACTTGGGGCGTGGGCGTATGGCACGAAAATAGAGCCTCCCTGTGTCATCTCGTCATCAAAGGTACTGCCCATGCGACCTAATCCGATTACGGCTGCTCGATACATGATGTGTCCTTTATGAATTTCAATATCCCATTTATACTTTACTTTCTGGTAAAAGAAAAGAGATAAGGTGAGAAATGTGACAAAAAGCGGTTAGCAGTTCATCCAAAAGGTAGAGAACCCAAAAAGGAGGAAGGAATGCTAACCGCGCCAGAAATAACTATAGCAGTACTGATGAATGTATTGCAAGTAACGCCGATGGGAACAAACGTAAATGTAATGCGTCTGATGTGGGCAATGCTGAATGGGTCGTTTCTGAAAAGTCGAGGAGCAATCCATAGCGCATTGAAAGAAAGCGGGTTTGAAGATGAGGAGCTCCGGCGAAGCTGGTGGAGCTTTCGATATGGATCATGGGATATCACAAGTCTGCTGGGGTCGTGGCAAGAAGAAGTGGAAAGGGAATGGGAGGCAAAAAAGTTAGAAGGGTACCGAGTGAAAAGCATAGATATCACAGGGTTCTGGCGACCGAAGCTGCAAGGAAAGTGAACCGACTCTATAACTCAACGGCTCGTCGGGCATTGCCCGCGCTCATCTTTGGAGTGATGATAAGCTCGGGGGAGATAGGCGGGAAGCGAGTGCCACTGCTCAAGGCAATCATGAGATGCACGGTTGGAACAAAGGAAAGTGAGTTTCGGAAAAAGCTGCTGAAAGAGACGAAGAAATCACTGGAGTCAGACGAAGTGGCGGTGGTCGATGCCGGGTTTACAATCAGAGAAATGCTAGAAAGCGGCATAGACCGATTTGTCCTGCGGGAAGCGATTAACTGCACAGTGCGCCGCAATGAGTTCCCCAAACGCAAAGAAAAGGCAGACCACCTGAATATGGTGATATTGTGCGACCGCTCTCGCAGCTATAAGGGAAAGCGACTCGAGGCTACAACTCCGGACTCGTCTGGTCGCTTTCTCTATAGTGGTCGCCTGATTTGCTATCAAGCATGGCACAATCTCGTCCCCAGAACAACCAAGGTGGATACAGCCAACCGTACCTACTCGATTTACGTCATTCAGGATCCGGCCTACAACACACCTTTGGTTTTGGCGACCGTTATGACTTTGCAGCCTGAAACCATTTATCTTGTCTACCTGGAACGCTGGCCTGTTGAACATCCCCCCTTGGCTTCCAAGCAGATGATTGGCTTACATCGTCAATTTGTTCATGCCGATGAGGCTTGTTTCCGCTTACCTGAACTGGGGCTGCTTGCTGGCAATCTTCTTTCCCATTTAGCCGCTTCTCTTCCTCCCATACCGACTGGCTACTGGGATCGAGAGCCTCAAGCCACTCCCGGCAGGCTGCGCCGTGTTCTCTCGAGTGCTCTTTTTCCAACTCCTGACCAACTCGACCCTGACTTTCGGAAAAAGGCCTCGGTTTCACACCATTTACCTAAAGGCGTTCTCGCTCATCGCCGCCTCAATGCCGCTGCTTAAACTAGCCGAGCACTATTTTTACATTTTATCCCGTTTTTTCAGGGTGGATTCTTTTTTCCGCCCCTTTCGGTTTGCCCTTTGTCACTCAAGCCTTTACCAGAAAGTAAAGTTTAACTGAGTTTGGACAAACAAGGGATAAGAACTCAATCCAAACATATCATTTGATTAAGGAAATACTTATATGAATCGCGTTGTCAATCGTAAAGTAAGCAAGGCAGTACCTCAGTGCCTCCGCACGCTTGGTTTGGCCTCGCTTTCTGTATTGTTGTTATTAGGGCTGATACTGTCGCTGTTAATGGCAACCATTGTTCCAGCTGTGCAAACTGCACCTTTGCAGCAGACCAACCCACCAAGTGCAACCGAAATTGGCAAATATCTTGTTGTTGCTATGCGCGAAGACGGCTCCGACGCGTTTCGCATTAGCAGCAACGAACTTGGCGCTGACCGTTCCTTCCTCTCAGGCACCGATCCGAATACCTACAGCGTCTTTGCCGAGCGATGGGACGTTGCCGGTGCCGACACGAACTTCGATAATCAACCATCTACAGAAGAGCCGGATTCTTTTCAGCAAGTACAGGCTCACGAAGTCCCCCCTGGTGGGGCACCTGTCTTTCAGGGAATTGACTGGAGTGGTAACGTTGCACTGACTAGCAACTCCGGAACCTTCGAGATGCAGAATAGCCAAATCTTTGCCGATCTGGGCGTGCAGGCCGCCAACACGAACCCAGTACAAAGCGTAAGCAACTCTGATTACTTTCCAAACAATCAAACAACCGCAAACGATGGGGCCACTCCCGGTAATGAGCAAAATGGCGACCTTGACGATCCAGGCGTGTCTGGTACCGACTCTGGTAACTACTCGAATGATGGTCTGGAAGGCGGTGTTGATCTGTCGCAATTGCTAACCGATCTCGGCCTCTGGCGCACCTTTATCCAGAACCTGGATGAGGGTGGACAGACGCTCTGTACGATCACCTCCGACATTCAAGACCAGAACGCGAAAGATGGAGCAGGACCGTTCGAAGTCAACTATGATTCTTGCGACAAGAATGGAGACCGGATTGCCGTGATCGACATCGATCACGGCGGCAATGATTTCCAGGTTAGCAATTCTGACTGGATCATCGAGGGCAGCGGCAATGTGCAGTTCATCTTCCGCATTCGCGGTGGGTCCAATATGCTCATGAGCAATGCCGCCATTCTGCTAGGCGATGGTGGCATTGGTGGCGGCTCTGCCTCGACGCCCATCAGCGAAATCGGCGCGATTTTCGTGAAGGCTCACCCCAGCGAAGAAGGTACTGGCAGCAGCGATCAAGTCTTCAATGCCTCTAACCTCATTCTAAATGGGATTGCCTTGTGGGATTTGGTCGAAGTTGGCACTGGTCAGTCAAGCGATACAGAGATCATCGTCAACAACGGTCAAGGCTGCGCTCAATTCATCAGTACCAAAGTCACCTTCCAGAATGTGCGTTGGAATCGCTGTACTTTGGCAGCACAACAGCAGCCAACACATACACCAACGCCAACACATACACCAACGCCAACGGTACCAGCGGATGCGACTGCGACCCCCACAGCAACCAGTACAGCAACACCGACCAATACTTCAACGCCGACCGATACGCCTACGTCCACCTCAACGGCTACGTCGACGCATACTGCTACGACCACAAATACAGCGACCGCGACTGGTACGGCCACGGCTACAAATACAGCGACTGGCACCACGACAGGTACACCTACTAGTACAGCGACCACGACAGGGACATCTACATCCACCTCAACAGCTACGTCGACGAACACAGCTACCCAAACATCCACCACAACTGCAACTAGCACAGCCACACCAACCAACACAGCAACAACTACAGCAACAGCCACGAACACTCCAAAATCGGCCACCAGTACATCGACCTTGACCAGCACGCCAACACCAACAACTACAGCTACCCAAACATCCACCACAACTGCAACTAGCACAGCCACACCAACCAACACAGCAACAACTACGGCAACGGCCACTGTCACCAATACACCAACGTCTACTAATACAGCAACACCATTTAATGGTGCGCCGCTTCACACACCGACCCCGACATCTACAGCAACAACTACTGCAACAGCAACAACTACTGCAACAGCCAGCAGCACGCCGACCCCGACCAGTACACCTACATCAACGAGTACACCAACGCCAGATTTAATAATCGCGGACCCAAGCGATCTCTCCACGAGAACACCCACGACAACTGCAACTTTGGAACCATCAGCACTAGAAGTTGAAGAGGAGCCAGCCAGACGAATACAGATAAAACAATGGTTGCCACTAATTATGCGCTAATCCGTTTTAATCCACGTAGGTTCACGTAAGATCCAAATCCCTCAAACACATAGGCATGAGCATTAAATCAGTTGAACATGTCATACCCGAGTGAAACGAAGAATCTGTTCAACTTATTTGATTCCCATTCCATAGTAGAATCTATATTCTCTACCGAGAGCGGTTGACTCAGTTGTTGTGACAGCTAGTTTTATCCCGCAACCGTCGTCTATGGTATACTTTTCATACTCCCAAGTCGTTGATTCTGTACACATACTTGAACCTCACAAGGAGACAATCGAATGATGGTTACACAGAAAGGCATCTCGCGCCGACTTTTTCTCCAAAGCAGCATGATCACTGGAATGGGGCTCGCTTTGGCCGCTTGTGTTCCAGCATCAACCCCTGCGGCTGATTCTGGGGGTGCGGCTTCAACAGAGCGGATCGAGGTCGACGTCTGGACTGGTTGGACGGAACAGGCTGCGACAAATATTGAGATGATTCTTGATGGCTACAATGAATCGCAAGAGACGGTGACCGCCAAACATGTTGTGGTGCCAGATAGCATGACACAGAAATTGCTGGCTGCTATCTCTGCTGGTAACCCGCCCGGAACGGCAGTCGTCTTTGGTGCCAACATTGCCTATCAACTTGCGGCAAACGACGGCTTGCTGTCATTGGACGATTTAGGCGATCCCGATCAAGTCGCGACGCTGCAAGACTGGATGGATCCGGCCATTTGGGATCTGGGCACTTACGAAAATGAATTTGTCTATGCCAGTATGTGGAACCAATGCATGGGCGTCTTTGTCAACGTCACCATGGCTGAGGAGGCTGTGGTGGATGTTGGTAATCCACCACAGACATTGGAAGAGTTAGTGGCAGTTTGGGATCAGCTCACTATCTATGACGACGCTGGCAATATTGAAGTGTTGGGTGGTGACTTTACCTGGCCACAGATGATCATGGGGCGTTTCCTAGGCATGTTTGTGGAGGAGGATGGCACAACCGTCACGGCCAACCACCCCAACAATGTCGCAGCATTGGAATGGCTTGCCAATCACTGGAATCAAATGGGTGTTGAGAAAATGCAGGAGTACATTGCTTCGTTGCAGGGGGCGGGCGGTCGATCAGCTGGTCAAGCACCCCTCCTGGCGGGGCTGCGAGCCACAGAGGTGACTGGCCCGTGGCGTTTCAACACCATCAATGAATTTGCATCAGACGATTTCCGCTTTACTGTATGGCCTTTCCCAAGCCCAGAAGGTGTTGATACCAAGGGCATGTATACGTATGGTGATGGCTGGATCGTGCCAGTTGGGTCACCCGACCCCAATGCGGCTTGGGAGATCATCAGCACGATGACAGGCGCAACCGGCAACCGCGATGTCTATACATCACTCTTTACCACTTGGCTTTGCGTTAATGGACCTGTGTCACAGAGCATGACAGAATGGCCCTCTTTCCAATCCGACGTAATGGGATCCTGTCCTGGTTATGAAGAAATCTTCCTCGATGATCTCTTCAATTCAGATCAATATCTTTACCCACCCAAAGTGCCGACGAGTAGTTCTTACTTATCACTCATGGGTGCTGAGTGGGAAAAGGCTCGCTTGGGCGAGAAATCCCCACAAGAGGCCCTCGACTTTGTACAAGAGGAAGCACAGAAGGAGTTGGATACCTGGCTGGAGCAGAGCGGCGCATAGGATAGCGCGTGTTGCGTATAGCGTGATACTAGGCCAGAATCCAGTTGTGCTGTAAGGAGCAGATCTCGTAATTTCATTTCGTGATTGCCGAATGATTCCTGTAGCACAACCAATGTCTAAACAGGAACCACGCAATACGCAACACGTACTACGCATTACATCAGATATTACACCCGAATTATACGCAACCCATACGAGATGAAACTTCTCAATCATGCGTCTGAATTCCTCTTTAAATATGGGATTCTCGTTCTATTTTCGCTTTTCTTCCTCTTGCCGTGGGCCTGGATGTTGTCAACATCTGTAAAAAACCCTGAGGAGCTGGTTGTTTATCCACCAATCTGGATCCCTGATCCAATCCGGTGGGATAATTACTTTTTGGCGTTCAACGAAGGATCGCTGGGGCAATTTTTTGTCAACACTGTTCTCGTGACCATTCCGTCCGTTGTTGGGGCTGTGATTTCCAATGCATTAGCCGCGTATGGTTTTGCCCGTATCCGCTGGCCAGGACGCGATCTGGTCTTGGCAACGTTGATATTACCGGATTTTGTTACCTTTATTCCTGTGTATCTAGTCTTCCGCAATCTGAATTGGATCAATACCTATTATCCACTGATCATTCCAACCTTTTTAGGAAGTCCATTTTTTATCTTCTTGCTCCGTCAATTCTTTATGAGTCTGCCCGAAGAGCTGTCCGATGCAGCTCGTGTGGACGGTGCCTCAGAATTTCGCATATTTACCCAGATCATATTGCCGCTTGCGAGACCCGCATTGGCGGTTGTGGCGCTTTTCCAGTTTATTGGCAGTTGGAATGACTATTTTGGTCCGCTTATTTATCTAAACGATACAACCAAATACACCATTTCGTTGGGCATCGCCAATATGCAAAATAGCTATGGGTTTATGAATTTTGCTTGGGTGATGGCGGCGACCTGTCTAAGTGTACTGCCCATTATCATACTATTTTTCTTTGCCCAGCGAACCTTTATCGAAGGCATCGCCCTCACGGGATTAAAAGGTTAATGAGCTATGGCTGCATCAAGCAATTTCCGTTTTTCGAATCCGCGAGACAGGCAACGTCTCATCAATGGTTTGCTCTTTATCTCGCCCTGGATTCTTGGCTTTTTGGCTTTTCGCGTTTACCCCTTTTTGGCCTCGCTTTACTATAGCTTCACCTTCTATCCAGTGCTCAAAAGCCCGAATTGGATTGGGTTGGACAATTATCGAAATCTCTTTAATGATCCACGCTTCCTCACGTCGCTCTGGAATAGTACGTACTATGCCGGATTTGCGGTGCCGCTTGGTGCAATCGTCGGTATCCTGCTCGCCATGCTGCTCAACATGCGTGTACGTGGTCTATCATTTTTCCGTACAATTTACTTTTTGCCCAGCATTACACCAGTGGTTGCGGCATCAATTGTCTGGCTCTGGATGTTCAACCCGCGCAGTGGCATTATCAATTACCTTTTAGCCCTCGTTGGCGTCAACGGACCAGCATGGCTTGGTGATCCACTCTGGTCCAAGCCAGCCCTGATTTTAATGAGCCTCTGGGGACTGGGGGGTGCGGTTGTGATCTACCTTGCTGCATTGCAAGATGTTCCGCGTGATCTGTTGGAGGCATCAGACTTGGATGGTGCAAACGGAAGGCAGAAGCTTTGGTATGTCACAATTCCTATGATCAGTCCCGTGATACTCTTTAATGTGATTACTGGATTGATTGCCGCCTTTCAACTATTCACCCAGGTACACGTTATGACCAACAATCCCAAGGGCGGACCTGCCGATTCGACGCTCATGATGTCTATCTATTTGTGGCAATCCGCCTTCGAGTTTTTTAAGATGGGTTATGCGTCGGCCCAAGCGTGGGTTCTATTTTTGATCATTGTTTTCTTTACCATCATTCTGTTTCGAGTGTCGGGTCGTCTCGTCTATTATGGTGGAAAGTAAGTCAGCTTTATACTGAGCAGCGCCATAAAATAACACGTTTTAGTCGAGAAAGAATGCTATAATGTGCTGCTGCGGAGTATATATTGAAGTGTTTTTCTTCAATTTCTTCACGGTTTCCTACTTCTTCCCTCCAATTTAGCTCAACATCCCATTCGTCAAGTCTGCAACAAAACGGTCTGTTATACTGTATTGATAGTGCAGTTCCATGATATTGCTTTTCCTTTCGGAGAAAGTGCCTATGATTCTATCGAGACGTTCTCTTTTCATGCCACGCTCCAATCCTCGTCAACGTAGTGCCGTGCCGTCGACTCCGATCTTGCACCTGCTCAATCGTATCACTTGGGGGGCCAGGCCCGAAGAGGTTCAGCAAGCAACCGAGATGGGATATGAAGCCATGCTCGATGAGCAGCTAAATCCCGAAACCATTGACGATACTTACGTCGATCGTGAACTCAAAAAGCTGCCCATCCTATCGATGGATCGCTTTACCGCCCACAGCTTGGTCGATGCTGAGTATCGTTGCCACAAATCACTTGTCCGCGGTATGTTGCTGCGGGCCGTCCATGGCAAACGGCAACTTCTGGAGCGAATGGTCGAATTCTGGTCCGACCATTTCAACATTCCCTCCGATGAGTATGCGCCCGAACTGCCTTCCTTTCAGCGTGAGGTCATTCGACGCCATGCCTTAGGCAATTTTCAGGAGCTCTTGGTTGAGACAGCCAAAAGCCCAGCGATGCTTCTCTACCTGGATAATTATGTCAATATTGCCAAACATCCAAACGAAAACTACGCTCGCGAGTTAATGGAGCTACACACCATGGGGGTGGACGGCGGATATACCGAAACTGACGTAAAGGAGGTGGCGCGGGCTTTTACGGGCTGGACCATTCATCTCAAAACGCGAACCGGTTTCTACTTTGATCCTGAAGAACATGACGTAGGGGAAAAATTGGTGCTGGGGCATCGATTGCCTGCCAAGCGGGGGATCGAAGATGCCTTTCATGTATTACGCATCGTGGCACGTCATCCTTCCACTGCACAATACATCTGTCGCAAACTCTGCCTGCGCTTCGTCAGTGACGATCCGCCCCAAAGCCTGATCGATCAAATGGCATCAATATGGCAACAGACTGAAGGCGATATCAAATCAATTTTGCGTGTGCTCTTCCTCTCGACTGAATTTCAACAGTCAGTGGGTCAGAAGCTGCGACGACCGCTTGACTTCTTTGTGGGTGCCCTGCGCGCGACAGGTACAACAACGGATGAATATTGGCAGCTGGAACAAATGCTAGACACGTTGGGGCAGATGCCCTATGGCTGGAAACCACCGAATGGATATCCGGATATAGCGGGAGCTTGGTCCTCCACAAGTGGTATGTTGGCCCGTTGGAATGTGGCAATGAAGCTGACTCATGGCGCCTATAGCGACGCCAATGAGAGTGGGTATGGTCTGACGACTCAGTTGCGCCACCCAATTGGCGACCCACAGACGGCAGGTGCTCTCGTAGATGCCGTTGCCACACAAGTCTTTGGAACACCCGTAAGGGACGAGGCGCGTATTCAGTTTATCGACTATGCAACCGATGGTGGTGCAGCTGACACACCGGTTACGGCTCATCTGCTCGGCCGGAAATTGGGTAGCCTCTATGGACTCATGTTGGCCTCACCTTATTATCAGTGGAGATAAATGATGAATGAACAGATAAATCGGCGCGAATTTCTTGGTACGATGAGTGCCGTTGGTGTATTGGGCGCAAGCAAAGCCATCTTTCCCAGTTGGATGCCAAAAATGGCTTTTCGGTCAGAACAAGAGAGGGTGTATGCACCAGGTGATGTTCTCGTGTGTATCTTTCTGCGCGGTGGCATCGACGGCATCAGCGCAGTCGTACCCTATTCAGAAGGTGCTGCCTACTATGATGCGCGTCCTACATTAGCTGTGGCCGAACCAGGTCAGATTGGTGGCGCAATTGATCTTGATGGGCAATTTGGTCTGCATCCATCTCTGGCACCGCTCAAAGATATTTACACTGAAGAAGATCTGTTGATCGTTCACGCAACTGGATTGACTGACCCCAGTCGTTCTCATTTTGATGCCATGCAGTTTATGGAGGCAGGTGCACCAGGCGATAAAACAGTTGAAACAGGGTGGATCGGTCGTCATCTGCAAACGGCGGCTTGGGAAAACGATTCTCCCTTTCGTGCAGTTGGCATGGGGGCGCTCGTGCCCGCTTCCTTGCGTGGTCCCGTATCCCCTCTGTCAATTCAATCGATTGCGGATTTCCATTTTCAGGGTAGGGAAGATGAACTGCTGCACCTCCAGCAATCCTTGGCTTCTCTCTATACAATTGATGCGCCCACCGATCAACTAGCAAAACAAGCCAATCTTGTCTTCGAGACGATTGCAACCTTAGAAAAACTGGATGCGACGAACTATCAACCAGCCAACGGTGCGGTCTATCCAATCGGTGAATTTGGCCTGGGACTCCGTCAGACAGCTCAACTCATTAAGGCCGATGTGGGGCTGGAAGTTTCTTGCATCGATCTTGGTGGCTGGGATACGCACGAAGGACAGGGCACCTTGGATGGCGAGTACAATCAGCTTGTCACAACCTTGGGACAGGGTCTCAGTGCGCTCTATGCGGACCTGGGCGATCGGATGCAGAATGTCTGCGTTGTGACCATGAGTGAATTTGGCCGTCGTATTGACGAGAATGGTAGCCAAGGAACGGATCACGGCCACGGCAACGTGGTGTTCTTGATGGGAGATGGTGTTAGAGGGGGGAAAGTCTTCGCTCGTTGGCCAACGCTGGCCTCAAATGCTCTGGCTGATGGCGACTTGGCAATCACGACCGACTATCGCGATGTCCTGGCTGAAGTCGTCCAGCATCGCTTGGGCAACCCGGCGATTGGTCAGGTTTTCCCAAACCACCGCGTGGAATTGTTGGGGCTTGTTGATCCGATATCAGAATCAGTAGACCGCAACGCGGAGTGAGCATTCTCTAATGCGAAGCTGTCCGGTAAGTGATGAATTATCAACGAGCGCAAGATTCTTGGGCTACGACGGGCGTCTATACAAATCGTGTCACTTAATCCGCAACCACGATCCATAATCAACAACGGCTCAACAGGATCTCAGGAGGTAGGCCCGCTTTGGTTTCGATACGGCGACGCCACTCAACCAGCGCTAGCCATTTTCGAGTTCGTTAACCCCCTGAATTCCTGAAGAGCCTCAAAACGATTAGGAAACAAACATGATGAATATGAATCGATTCAAAACAAAGCTTGTTGTCTTTGTCGTGCTGTTGGTCGTTACCTTCACCTTTACGATTACGATTTTTGCGAAAGATGGGAGTGGCACTATCTATTTGCCAATTGTCGCAGCGGCGAGAACCGAGGCTGAACAACAAACTCCAACACCAGAAAGACAGACGGATGCCGAAAGCGCAATTCAGATTTTATCTGCGCAATCAGAAGTGGCTGGTCATCTTGCCAAATACGACAATTGGGAAGGAAACGCCTATCCAAGTGAAGACAACCCAAATATCTGGCACGTGAATTTCTATGATGACTCAGTTGATGAATGGTTGGGGCATGGGTATGTCAATTTGGTGACCGGCGAAATTGTCGAGTTCTTTGTGCCGCGTGATTTGTCCCCAGAAGAATTTCAAGCTGGCTTGGCCAAAATCGAGCCATTTCTTGCTTACGATGCCGAGATCAAAGCCCGCCAGGGAAACCCCGAATTGTGGTATCATGAGGTCTACTTCAATCGCTGGGATCAGCGGTGGGAAGCCTATTATAGCTATGGATTAGACGAGTTTGTGGTGATTCTTGATTATGATTCTGCGGAGGATCACGTTCACTTGGACCGAATTGCCGATCCGAAGGTTTTTGAGGAAAAAGAGGCACTGGAACTTAAACGCAATCAAGCCATCGAACTGGCCTTTGAAGCAGAGGGCTTGTGGCAAAAGCTGGATGGAATTGACCATTGGCACACCTATGCCGAGCACCAAGGTGGCGCACAATGGACCGTCGAATTTGTCGCCGACGGACAAGAGCTTGCACATGCTTTGGTTGACATTGAGGCCTGGACTGTCATCAGCTCCAAATAGGGTCATTCCAAAGGAATAATTACCCGTAAGAATGGGTGCATCCGCCTGGCATGGCTTTGGCTTTTCCTGCCAAATAGGGTAACTTATTTTTTGGAAAAGCCTAGCCTAAACCCCTGTAACAACCCGCGTCCGTTGGGACAAAATATACCACGAAACAGCTGCAAAGAGTGCTAGAGAAAAGAGAAGTCCAATTACGCTGACAATTGTCATGCCGCCGATGGCGTAGAGAACGCCCGTGCCCAAGCTGCCCAATCCGCCACCGATGGCAACCAACGATTCGCTTGCACCTTGTATGTGGCTTCGTTCATCCGGTGAGAGAGCGTCGGACAACATAGCAGAGCCAGCCACAAACGTAAAGCTCCAACCCAACCCAACCAAGAACATGGCGCTGGCCAAAACCGGAAAACCCACTGAAAGCGGAGACATAATCGTGGACAGCGCTAGAATCGCCGATCCAGCCACGATTGTCGCAATCTGACCAAAACGTTCGACTACCCAGCCAACTGACCAAGAGAAGGCATACATGCCTGCATTGTGCAAAGCAATGGTCCAGGAGATTGCCCACGTTGTATGTGAATTGTTGGCCATATGCACAGCCATAATGACCATCAACCAGGTCATAACCAACTGGCCAATAATAAGCGATGCCATGGCCACCTGTACACTTGGCACAGCCATGATTTGGCGAAAAGAGCGGGAGACACCAGGTTGACGCTTAGGGTGTGAATCTTGAGTTGGAAATCGTTCATCGATGGCGCGGCTGATCTTCGCTGGATCGGGATAGAGCAAGAATAGAATCAGGAGAAATGCAAGCAATGTCAGACCTGTAGACAATAAATAGGGTCCTGTGGCTGGGATCATGTCAAAGATTCGCATCAACCTCTCACTGGGATCGACCACCAATGGTCCAAAAACTCCCCCCACAATCCCCGCTGCAACAATAAAGCCGATGACTTTGGCTCGTCGTTCCGGCTCTACAACTTCTGCCGCCACAAAGCGTGCTTGTTCACTTGTGGCCCTCCCCGCGCCCTGAAGACCCATCCCCACGCAAAATGCGAAAAAAGAGGCCCACCCAATGGCAAACACGCTGAGCAGCGCACCGAGGGCCGCTGCCAAATAACCCATCGAAAGCCCAAATCGTCGCCCGAATTGGGCCATCAACCAGCCAGCTAGATATCCGCCAGCAGCCCGTCCCACCATGCTGATAGTCGACGGCACACCTGCCGCGCTCTCGCCAGCCAATTGAGTTGCGATCACCGGCATTAACGTAAAGCTTGCTACGTTGGCCGCTATCATCAGCCCGTGCGCGGTAAAGAGCGTCGCCGTGATTCGCTGCTGCGTCGTGTCTGAAAGGAGGATCGCATGATCGGTTGAAGTTGACGATAGAGACTTCTTCATGTAATGATGTTGCTTTGCCTTGTTGGGTACTGAATAAAAATGGACCCTGAGCATACCATTAACAGCCAAAGTTGGCAATGCAAGACACATTACCAACAGAAAAGAGAGACACGCAGCATGTCAAAACAATCAGCAACAAAGAGAGATCGAGCGACACAACGGAAATCTAACAATGATCCCTCAAAGCATCAATACCATTTTGCGCTCAACCCGTATCCAGATGCCCGAGTTACTTCTTGCCCTCAATGTGGAAAAAAGACATCCTCGCGGAAGCTACCGCTGTTCATCCACATAGAGCCAAAGTTTCCGATTGCACTCAACTACACCAATCGGTATTGTGCCAACTGCGATCTCCTGATCGCACATCAAGCGGAGATCGAAGCCCATTTGACGCGGATCTGTTCCCAAATGGATCCCACCTTAATCGGAAACGAATATCTTGTTGTGGGGGTTTTAGAGCGTAAAGTGTGGCGTGACAGTGTAAAGAACCCCAAACCACCAAATGAATTGATACAGCATGTCCATACGTTTAAGAGCTACATGCCCTTACGACGCACCAAGCCAGGATGGTATCCCGATGGTGTTGAACCACCTGTTGAAGAGCCGCCGGCATCTGAAGAGTGGGTCAAGAGAACGTGAGGAGAGCGCTACTTGTTTCGTTCGTACATGAGTTATCTAATCTCGGTCTGCCAATAGATGAATTCTTTGATTCTCAACGATCGATTTTACTCCATCTGTTGTTCGGTCACCACCTGATTCTAAAAACGGACTGCCTCTATCCAGGCCGGACAACCATCCCCGGCGTTGCGCCCGTATGGTCACCACCTGCTAGAACTCGCACTCCATTCACCCAGACATCTGAAACACCAACCGACAACTGATGCGAATCGGTAAACGTGGCTCGATCTCCAATGGTTTCGGGATCGAAGATCACCACATCTCCGAAATAACCTTCCTGGAGAAGACCTCGCTCCCGCAATCGCAAGCGTGCTGCGACGGCTGACGTCATCTTTCGGATGGCATCTTCCAGTGGGATGATCCCTTCCTCTCGTACATATTTGCCTAAGGCTAAACCAAAAAAATAAATAATTATACGCGAACGAGAGAATGGAGAGGGGGAATAAGGACAAACCATTTTTCTAAACCAGGTAAACGTTGGAAGCGTTGTTCCAAACGGTCCATCTCTTTCTGAGTGAGTTTGACGCCGGTCTCATAAAGAGTGGAATTCAGGTGAACGAAGGGTTGTAGTTGGTTAAAGCGAAAAGAACGGGCAAAATTGAGAACGGTCTCAAGAGAATCGAGAAGAGAACCGTTCCAGTGTTTTTCAAGATGGCCCCAAACCCGTTCGATGGGGTTGTATTTACTGTGATAAGGAGGGTAGCAGGCGAGCTGAATAGAGAGACGATAGTGCTCAACAAACTGAGTGAGACGATACATAAACTGAGTCCGACGGGTATGATTTTCGGGACCATTGTCCTGATTGATCACGAGGGTCTTGACGTGAGGAAAGTGTTCACGTACGCTTTCCCAAAAAATCAATCAGGCAGTCGACAATACAGTCACTCGTCACTTTCGACTGAGTCAAGTAAAGAAAGAGTTCCTTGGTTGAAGGGAGGTAAATGCCAAAAGGAGTGACTTTCTCGGTCTTCTTATCTTGAAAGTCATGATCGAGCGCTTTGACAACCACTCGACTTATCCCTTCTCTCGAGAAACGGTCAAGTAAAATCGTCGCTTTGGCATCCCAAGAGAGGCGCAGAACCGTCTCGTCTGCATCCGCTTCTTGATTGATCTGATGAATTCTATCAAAGATCGCATCGGTCTCTGGGATCTTTTTCACTGGTTGACTTTTTTTGACCCGGTTTGAGCCATAGCCTAACTCATTGAGCTTCAAGCGGATGGCCTCTTCGCCAGGCAATTCCTCATCTGTGTATCCTTTCTGCTCGATGAGCTGGGTACGCATTTCGGCGGCGGTTAGTCGAGTGTACAATTGGGGTCGAAAGGTGGGATCGGTCTGGCTGAATTGATCGGCGATTTCAACCATATCGGCCAGTAAAGTGGGGATATGGTCTTCGGCTTTTGCGACCACGTCGGTGGCTTTGGTCGACATAACAGAAGCCGCCTTCTAGTTCTTCCAGGGCTTTGGCTATCGTCGCCCGATTCCAGCCCAACTCTCGTTCTGCTTTCGTCGGACTCCCTTCGCATATCGTTTTGACCGTTTGGGCCATGAAGTGCCTTCTTTCGTATCCACTTAACATGGCCTTCGTCTCTTTCAAGACTTCAACCATTTCTGGCGAGATTGTCATTTTTGCTCCTTTTGGAGAGCTAGTTTAACACCTTCTCGCGTATATTTTATTTTTTGGATTGGCCTTACACACGAGGGTAAGTGCCGTAGGAGCGAGGATGAACGGGACCTCGTGCTTTGGCCCATGCAGGATCAAAGCCTCCTGCGTCAGTCGCTATCTTGATCCAGGGTTGCTGGAGCTGGAGTCGGATGTTTTCGGCGCTAATCTTGAAGTAGATGGTGCCGATGCGCTGCTTCTCTGAGAGCAAGAGATCGATGGTTGTATCGATCCAATGCTGATTGCGCATCTCGGCAATTTCGGTCAAGCGTTTGCCAACATATTGCTGATTCTCTGCTCGCTCAAAGCCAATTGGCATGACGACCTCTGGCTGGGCTGCCATTTGCAAAGACTCGGGTGCTTTCATCTCCTCTCGGATGCGTGTGAGCAACGCTGGATTGCGCAAGTTATCAAAGAAATTGCCGTCCGCTGCTACCCAGTTCGGCAACATGGCGGCTAATCCTGTGCCCGATGCCGTGTAGGGATACATATTGGCTGTGATGTCGATGCCGTCGGCCCGAGCTTGCTCGATCTTCTCAATGATTGAGGGAATTTTATGCCAATTGGGTTCACCTGCTGCTTTGAGATGATAGACTCAGTAGATCCAAATTTGGCGTTTTTGGCGATTTTCAGTCGAGATTGCAGGGATTTTGGAGTCATTTATTCAGATTTCGGTTACAGAAAACAACCTATTTCATATCTGAAAATCGCCCAAATCTAACGCAAAAACTAGATATCGACCGGCAAATTTGTATTTATGTCAACTGTTTAGCCAGAATTCTCTCTCAAAACCTGAAATTTGGATCTACTGAGACTTCTACTGGACAACCCGCCCGTCGACCAATCTCAATGGCTTCGTCCAGCGCCTCATGAAACTGCTCGGACTCGGAGCGAATGTGTGAAATGTAGACGCCATGGTATTGGCCGACAACTTTGCAGACCTCAACGATTTCGTCGGTCTTGACGTAAGTATCCGGTGGGTAGATCAGCGCATAGGCCACACCAAAGGCCCCATCCTCCATCGACTCGGCCATGACCCGTTGCATCACAGCCAACTCATCAGACGTGGCGCGCCCCATCTGAAACCCTTTCGCATAGGCACGCACAGTGCCCCCACCCACAAAGGAACCGATATTGGGCGAGACACCTTGCTCCATCATGGCATCCATCCAATGACCAAAGCGCGACCATTCTGTCATCCTTGGTCGCCAATCGCCCACATCAAAAGAGACCAGACTGGCAGTGAATGGATCATCGATCTGACCGCCACAGGGAGCAGGGGTCCATCCTTCGCCCATGATCTCGGTTGTGACGCCTTGGGTAATCTTGGACAATGAGCGACCATCAACCATGAGGGGAAGGATCGAGTGGCTCTGAATATCGATAAAGCCGGGGCAAACGACCTTGTCTGACGCGTCTACCGTCTCAGCTGCCAATTCCGTTGCAATTTGACCCCGTGACGCAATGGCGACAATCCGTTGTCCCTGAAGCGCCACATCACCATAGAACCAAGGGTTCCCGCCGCCATCAATGATTTTCCCATTTTGAATCAGCGTGTCGAAGTGATGCATTTCCTGTTTGTTCCTCATAACAGATGCGTCATGACATACATGACTAGAACGTGAGTTCCGTCTCTGGCGGGACAAGTGGCAAGAAAACGATGGATTCCAAGTGAAGATTCAGGGTTTTTGGGGCTCGTCATTTCAGAGAAGGGACCTACGATATACTTCAATCAGATCAGTGACTGTCTGCCAAAATATGTTGGTTGTGCTTTATTGCGGAATCGTTCTAATCGCCTCAGGCCATGCCAACGCAAACTCTAAAGACTCTGTGAGGAGCCGTTGAAAGTCAGCCAAAAGATCAACCTGATTGTGTACCTGCCGTGGCGTTTTTCCTATAGAGAGGCAATAGGCTGCCAATGCGCCCGCTGCTTCGCCAATGTTCCATTCGACTGGATGGAGGCGATAGCAGCCGTTTGTGATGTGTGTAACGCCTAAATTCTTGCAAGCAGGCAACAAATTCTCCACGCGAATGGGGATTAGGGCACCCAACGGAATTTGGAAGGGATAGCTACTGATATCCACATAAGTACGGAGGGCTGTGCTGGGATGCAGATCAATGCGGTAAGAGCCAACGCCCACCGAATCGGCAAACGTCTCTGCCGAATCAAGTGGGCTGCGTGCATCTACGCCCACATGCTGCTCTAATACCGTGAACTCTGCTTGAATGCGCCGCGACTCACGCACATAAACTGATTTGGCTAGCCCATCTTGTGTCCCCACAACGTCATGGCGCAACCGCAGACCTGAATAACCGACTCCACCGTCGTGACGCGGCGCTTCCGTCTGCATCCAATAGAGTAACGATAAACTCAACTCTTTGGCCCCAGCGAGATGTTTGTTGCGTTCGCTTGCGGAGACACCGACCAACGGTCCCAACCAGTAATCATTATGTGGCCAGTTGACGAGGCTGATATCCGAAGAAAGATGACCAGGCATAAAGTGTTCAGTCGTCAAGAGACGTCGATATTGCCAGAAACTCCACATACGTCCACCAACCTGTGGTCCGTGAAAAATACCCCGCTCCTTTGTTGCCAGTGTTTGCGGATCTGGATCTTGCCAACCCAACTGTCGACCTGGCCAGAAGTCGGCCTGGTAGGTGCGCCAGAAATCATATTGTTCGGGTCTATCAATGACGTGATCTTCACCAGGGAAATAATCAAGCGCAAAGCACCAAGTGATTGCCTGCTGCTCCAACGGATTCGCTGGGCCTTCAAGTGCATGTGGTTCACCGGTATCGCGCTGTGACTCAGCTCCGATTACATACTCCACGTTGCCCAACTCCAACAGATCACCCAACTCTGTGGCATCGAGAATATAGGGAGCACTGATCGTCGTAACAAGACCATCTTCATCATTTTGGAGTGTAACAGCGCGGACAGTATCTCCAGCAACCTCGATATCGACGGGATAATGATGGAGCAACACATCAATAGTTTGCGCACTGCGATAGGGTGCCAACATCTGCTCGATGACGGCTAATGTCGCTCGGGGTTCATGACAGAGTCGACTGACTGAACCGGCACCAGGATTTAACAAAGGATCTGTTTTTGCTGCTTTGGTTAAGGGGTAATGGGTACGATAATAAGCACGAATCCCATTACGCAAACGTCGATAGCTGGCCGTGCAGCCGGTCTCTTCAATCCAGGGGTGCTCGTCTGGTGGCACCGCCTGAGCCGTCATCTGACCGCCAAGCCAGTCTGTCTCTTCAGTCAAGATAACCCGTTTACCCAACTGCGCGGCAGCCAATGCTGCCGCCACTCCGCCTACCCCGCCCCCAACGATCAGAATATCCGTTTCACGTTCTCGCATGTTTCATCACATAATAGAGATGCCACTTAAACTTCGGACGAGTGTCCCTCGAGCAAAGGCTATTCTATTGTCCGAAGTATAAATAATGTGGCTATAAGAATCATTCTAGCTGGCTCCTTCTAACGCACGTCCCATCCGATAACTACCTGCGGTTAGCCCACCATCGACGGTGAGCACAGTCCCCGTGATCCAAGATGCATCATCCGACGCGAGAAAGAGCGCTGCTTTGGCCACATCTTCTGGTTGACCAACGCGACCCAAAGGGTACCAAGCCGCCAATTGGTCGAAGATTTGCGGATCGTTGTCAAGACGAGCTTGCCAGATGGGGGTTTGAATGGTGCCTGGGCAGATAACGTTGGTGCGAATATTGTGTTGCCCATATTTGAGCGCCATATTTTTGGTTAGATTGATGACACCTGCTTTGGCTGCACTATAGGCTTCTTCGCTCAGGCCCATCAATCCATTGACCGAGGAGATATTCACGATCGCGCCCGTTTTTTGCTCGATCATGGTGGGGAGGACTGCTTTGGAGCAGAGGTAGACTCCTTTGAGTACGACATTGAGATCCATGTCCCAGATCTCTTCATCAATTTCCAAAATATCGTCACCACTGGCAATACCAGCATTATTCACTAGAATGTCAATACGTTCATACTGTTCCAACGTTTGCGCCTTCATCTTGGCGATTGTCTCGCTCTTGGTCACATCAGCCTGGATTGCGAATGCCTCGCCGTTGTCCTGGTGAACCAACTGAGTCGTCTCCTCTGCTCGTTCTAGAAATTGATCGACAGCAACAACTTTGGCTCCCTCTTGTGCAAAAAGCAAGCAGATCGCGCGACCGATTCCTGATCCACCACCGGTGATGATAGCAACTTGATTCTGTAAACGCATTGGATTACTCCGGGAAAATCGTGAATGATGAAGTGTGTCCAAAGTGTGTAAATATAGCCGATTCTCTGACTGATCGGCGCCCATTTACACACTTTGTGGTACACTCTGAATGATGAAGTGTGTGTGAGAATTGTGAACGCTTGGAATCTGCTTGGTGACATCGTCTATTGCCAATCGAGCCGTTGTTTTCTAGTAGTATCAGTGGGGTGGTTCAGAATTAGGTTTACACTTTTGATACATAGATAAAAATCTATATGAGGTCATTTTCTGCCTGAGCATGGCTCAAAGTAGAAAATATAAACATCTTTTCTCTTTGCAAAAATGTAAACCTAATTGTCCGCCTAAAATGAACCACCCCGTATCAGTAGATCCAAATTTCAGGTTTTGAGAGAGAATTCTGGCTAAACAGTTGACATAAATACAAATTTGCCGGTCGATATCTAGTTTTTGCGTTAGATTTGGGCGATTTTCAGATATGAAATAGGTTGTTTTCTGTAACCGAAATCTGAATAAATGACTCCAAAATCCCTGCAATCTCGACTGAAAATAGCCAAAAACGCCAAATTTGGATCTACTGAGTATAGGTAAAGTATAAAAATCAGCCACGAAACATGGCCAGATTCTGTCGGTGGATGCTACGCATCTGTAACCAAACACGAAGTGGTCGCTTCGACCTAGCTGACAGCTGATTGGCTGAAAGCTTTTTTACGTGATGGATATGCCAATTGCCCGGGGATCGCCAATTGAATCGCATAGAGTGAACTAGAGGCCGCAATATAAAGCGTGCGCAGATCGGGACCACCAAAAGTACAATTACCCGGCGTCTCACCCGTCTGGATCAGACCAAGCTTCTCACCATCTGGTGCAAAAATATGAACACCCGCCAATTCGTTTTCGCCAGCGGTCAGGTAGATATTCCCTTCTACATCCAACACCATACCGTCGCCGCCATACCCTTCGCCAAAATCCGTCAACACTCCCTGACAGCTCCAGCTTTCTCCGTCGTCCGATGAGTAAGTCACCAAAGTCCGGGCACCACCTGGCTCCGGGTTGTGATCCACAAGATAGAGCGTACGATTGTCTGGCGTGATCAGAATGCCGTTGGGTGTCTCCATGTCATCAATCACGCGGGTTAGAGTGCCATCCAATTCAATGCGATAAACAGCCATACAATCCTGCTCGAGATCATCCTGATAGCCATAGCGAGGATCTGTGAAGTAGATACGGCCTTGTTGGTCAAAGCAGAGATCGTTGGGCGCATTGAGCTTTTTGCCTCCATAATGAGATGCGAGGGTTGTAATCGCCCCGTTGGGTTCATACCGTTGCACCGCCCGCGCACCACCATCCTTGCCATCACAACATACAACTAGACGCCCGTTCGGATCGAAATTCATTCCGTTTGCGCGTCCGCTTGGCTCTTTCCAAACCTCTATTGTACCAGTCATGGGGCGATAGACCATAATGCGATTGTTGGGACAATCCGAAAAGAAAAGATTGCCTTCTGCATCCGCAGCTCCCCCCTCAGCAAATGCACAACCATCAAACAGACGTTCGAGCTTGGCGTTCTCTGGTACAGGTTTTATCCTCATCTTTATCTCCTTCCCTGGATCCTCAAGTTGCCCCTACTCGTCGTTGGACCAATTGTAGAACAAGCAGCCTGTTTGTTCAGCTCCACGAACAAGCAGATTATGACGTTTAGCCTAAACAATAATTGACATGCTCGACATCAAATTCTATGACCTTAGTGCTTATCCGAAAAGTTCTGTAGCGATCTATTCTCACTCGAGAGGATGGTTGGAGCCACAACCACTTTTCGGATAGGTTCTTAGGCCATTCCAGGGAAATAAATCCCTGATTTGCCAAATCGATTTCTTTGGAATGGCTTGTGCTTTTCCAGAACAAATTCGGGATTATAATTGTTGGAAAAGTCTTAAACCCAGTGCTCTTTCCGAACGCCGCGCAGGTCCATCTCAAACACCAGTTCGTCAATCGGCGGATGACTGTAGTACCACTGCACCCCATGAATGGCCGCAGCGGGGAGCGGTTGCAAAATTGTTTCGACCAGAACGTTGTGCAATGGTTGAACTGTGTAGACGTTGACAGTGGTCACATCATCCCAGTTGCAACCCAAGCCAAAGAGTCGCTCCTCCATGACGCCCATGACGCAAGTTGCTTTTTCGACAAGAGCATCGGTCGACGTTTCACCGGGTCGCACAACGGCTGAACTCTGCAAATCAGCTTGGTCACGTAAGTCACCTGCTCCAGCGACCACAAAAGTCCGAGGAGAGTCGGGTTCACAGGCTGTCGTGTAGGAGAAGCCGTAGAGCGATGGCTCGGATGGCGGGCGAATTTCGGGCGCAACGTTGGTACGAGCCACCGGATTCTCATCTTCGAGTAGCAGATCCCATTCGGTTAAGAGTGCTCGATAGTCGGTGTTGAAGGAAGTAAAACCATTAAAGGGGAGTGCTTGAGGGAGTCGCAACTCAATTGCACAGAGAGCGTGGCGCGGTCGCTCCTCTGTTGTTAAATGCTGATCGATCAGATCAAAACCCTGTTGATAAGGAACCGGATCTTTCAATGTAACGTGGATAATTTCAAAGCCCGTCATGGCAACGACGCCTGCCGAATAAGGGGCAATACCGCTTACAAAATGATAGTTGCCTTTGTTGTTATCAGTGCCGTTCATTGTCGTTTTTCGCCTTTCAGACGCGCCAGCTCTGCCCGTAGTTGCTCTAGTTCAGACTCTGCCCATTCTGCGCGGTTTGCCTCTTGTTCAGCACGAGCTGCCTCGGCTTCCTCCTTTGTCGAGATCAGATTATCTGTCTCGTCAAAGAAACGTAGCCATGTATTGTTTCTTTTTTGGAGGATCCCTTCCCATGTTCCAAGCCAAAGTTGTAAGGTTTCGCTCCATAAATGGTCATTTTCATTGGCCTGGATTTTTTCATAGTTCCCTGTGGTCCCCAATCGCCAACCAATGAGTTCGGCGATTTCAACATCGTAACAAAAGTACTCTAACGTGCGAAATGTACGTTCGTACAGATTCTTTTTGACTGTCTTATCTACTTGAGCTGTGGTTTCTGACCGAAGCTCAACGATGAGATCTGGATAACGTCCTTCTTCCTCCCAAATTACCCAGGATTTCCGATTTTTGGAACCATCGACATCTTTGACGATGAAAAAGTCTGGCCCTCGATATGTCTTATGCAGAATCTGGCTTTCGCTAAAATAGACAAACATATTCCCGCCAACATAGTAATCGTTTCGATCGTACCAGTGGCGATGTGTGTCTTCGATAAGTATATTCATCCGCATACGATGTTTTGGACTGGCCATTGGAATACCATCTTCAAAAGGCAATTCGTCTGATGAGGGAGGAGGTTTGACTTGTGGAATATCTATGGCAGCAGCATCTAACATATTGTCTCCTTCTATCATAAATACAAGGATTCCTTGATACTGAGTATAATGCAAGAGGATTGATTTTGAAACATTGTTGCAACCTTTTTGATCATAAGGAGAAACCCATGCGCATCGAACCCCATCTCTATCTAATCGGCAGTGGACAAGGCGGCTTTGATCTGACAGATCCGTATGATTGCAATATCTATCTGTTTGACGCAGGTGATGGATTCGTCATCTTTGATGCTGGGGCGGGAATGGATGTGGACCAGATCCTCACTATTTGCCGCCAAGATGGCGTCAACCTTGAGCAAATTCGCCATTTGATCCTGACCCACGCTCACGGTGATCATGCCGGGGGAGCGGCCCATTTGGCTGACCGACTCTCCATCGAAGTCTATGCTGGACCTGACACAGCGAACATTGTCTCAACTGGTGATGAAGCGGCGGTCTGCCTCGATATCGCTCGTGCCGGTGGGATGTATCCGGCTGATTACGTTTATCGAGCCTGCGCCGTTGGCCATGTTCTGCTCCCTGGTAGCATGACCACAATCGGACACCTGACAATCGAGGCATTGGCCACACCAGGACACAGCCATGACCATATCTCCTATGTCGTCTCTGGTCTGAATCAGAAGCGCTACCTGGTTGGTGGTGATGCAATCTTCTTCGGTGGCAAAATAATCCTACAAAACACCTACGACTGCAATGTCCCCCAAAGTCTTGCGACCATTCAGGCTTTGAACGAAGTAGAGTTCGATGCTCTACTTCCTGGTCATCTCAACTTCAGCTTGAACAATGCAAAGCGTCACGTGAAGCTAGCGTGCGAAGTGATTGATCGCATGTGCTGTCCTGAGTCAATCATCTAAACTGAATCTCCGCATTGGTTCAACCACATTGAGCATAGCGGCCGTGGCCACAGCCGCATCAGCTGCCGTGCCACCAGCTTTTAAAATATCTAGACCAGCTTGTGCTGCCAGAGGGTGACTGGCCGTGACCATGCCGCGTGTGGTGTAGACGTTTGGACGGCGGGAACGAAATGTACTATGAATCATGATTGTAAATATGGTTCCGATCGTTGTGGTATGCTAGGGCAATCGCGTACCTTAAAAAAGCGGTGTTACTCGGTGAAGGAGCCACACGTAATCCCGGATTGGACCAAGAACTCTCTCTTGAGCGGATCATTGAGTGGTCCAATCCGGATTGCTCGTCCCGTGGACATGGCCATCTAGACTTGCTTGGGCCCTTGCCCGCAACGTTCGCGATTGCCCTATATGTATGCCCTGCTCTACTCTTAGATCAACGAGCCAGGAATTGCCGACACGGTGTCTAACTCTTGACGAATCGCCGGATCCAACTCCCATCCAACCCCACTCAGATTGTCGTCCAGATGCTCGATCGTATCACCACCGGTGATCGCAATAGTGATTTCTGGATGTGATAAGACCCAGGCCAGCGCCAACTGCGCCGGAGATTTTCCCACTTCTTGGGCGATCCGAATCAACGTCGAGACGACTGTGCCAATTTGACCAGCCATCATCGTTTCGTATTCGTCGAGAGGACGATTGGCAAAGAGTGTACCGGGGGGTGGCGGTTGTCCAGGAAGATAATGGCCGCTCAATAAGCCCACTGCTAGCGGACTATAGGCCATTGCGCCCAATCCCTGCTCGCGGATTAAGCCAAACATCTCATTTTCCAGCCGCCGATTGAGTAGACTGTATGGATTCTGCACCGTCATATACGGGGCAGCGTTGATGGAATGGGCGATCCAGAGCGCCTTGGCGACCTGCCATGCAGCGTGATTGCAGCAGCCCACATAGCGCACTTTGCCAGAGCGGACGAGATCATCCAGGGTTCGGATCGTCTCTTCCTGAGGTGTTGAAGGATCATAGACGTGAATGAGGTATACGTCTATATAATCAGTATCCAGCCGACGCAGAGAATTTTCGATCTCGCGCATGATGTGAACACGCGACAGGCCGCTCTCATTCGGGGCGGGACCAAGTCGGCTTGCAACCTTGGAGGTGATCACAAGTTGGTCCCGCTTGCCCTTCAAGACACGCCCCAGAATCTTTTCTGATTGACCGATATTGGCACGATCATCCATCATGCCATAGATATTTGCGCAATCAATCAAGTTGATGCCCCGTTCGATGGCATGTTCAATAACCCGTTGTGCTGCTGCTGAATCTGGCTGGCCACGAAAACCTAACCCCAGCGCCAATCGACTGACTTTGACGCCAGCCGACCCAAAGTTGATGTATTGCATATGAATTTACGCTTTATGGAGAGTTCTTGAAACCTTTGTGAATGGTTGATTGGATTGCAATGTGGTATATAATCTCACGAATCACGTACGTCTTGTGCGCGCCGCAGACGCGGATTTGCCACTTCATCTAGCCCTGCCGCGACCAAAAAGAGCCCAATGAAGAGAAGAATAATGACGACCATGGGAGGGGCCCACCACCACCACATGCCACGGAGCAATGCCCCGTGGAAGATGGCCCAAAAGATGGTCATGCCAAGCGTAGGCTCACTTTGAGGGCCAAGTCCGAGCGCTTCCAGCCCAATCGCGGCAAGAACGGCTGCGGCAACTGCACCGACAAAGCTAGCCGCTAGATAGGGGAGCAGATTGGGCATAAGCTCTTGAAAGATGATCTTGAGATTGCTCATGCCAGAAAGCTGGGCAATCTGCACGTAGGTTTGTTCGCGCATGCTCAACACTTGGGCACGAATGGTGCGGGTGGGCCACATCCAAGCCAAAGATGCCACGATCAGCGCCATAATCTCCACTGTTAGAAGCTGTGTGATCACAGAGGCAATCACGACGAGTACTGCCAATGCTGGAACTGTTAAAGCCACATCTGCCACCCCACGGATAATCGTATCCACAAGCCCACCAAAGTAACCTGCAGTGAACCCCAGAATCGTGCCAATCAGCAGCCCGACTGTGCCCGCAATGAGACCAAGCTTGAGCGTCATTGGGGTCCCCGCAATCATAACGGGCAACATCTGACGTCCTGCGCTATCTGTGCCCAATAGAAAGTCAACAGAAGGAGGCATATCGGGTGGCCCAGAGAGGGGGCGTGCATGATCGGGATCAATGTAGAGATATCCAATGAACCAAGCAAGAGTCATCCCAAGCAAGAGGGCGATTCCAATCAAGAGTTGACGATTCCGACGTAGGTAACTAAGATAAGTTTGCATAGGGTATCTACCAATTTCTTGCACATAGGGCAAGAAGTTGCAAAGTTGCAGAGTTGAAAAGACGCTTGGAGTATTGGCGCAGGCTCTCATGTAAATCGAGTCCATTCTTTGGGGCAGACGAGATTCTGTGTACCCACCTTGCAACCCTGCCACTCTGCAACTTTGCTTCTGACTTGGCCAGGTTAGGTCTTGTTGTAAGAAATCCGTGGATCCAGAAACGGGTAAATCAGATCCAATATCAAGGTGACAGCGGCAATGGTCACCACAATAAAGAAAACAACTCCATAGATTGTGAAATAATCAAATCCTGAGATAGCCTTGAACAATAACGTTCCAATGCCTGGATAGCGAAAAATAATTTCCACCAGAAGTGAGCCAGAGAGAATTGTTCCCAATGAGAGGGCGAGAGCAGTTGTCTGGGGTAGAAGAGCGTTGCGCATGGCGTACCAGAGAAATCGTCGCGTCGATGTGAGCCCCTTGGCTTCAGCCAGCACCATATAGTCTTCGCCCTCCACCGTGACCATCATACCGCGCATCGAAAGTGCCCAAAAGCCAACAGCAGCTAAGACTATCGAGAGTGCGGGCAAGATCGAGTGATGAACAAGATCCAAAAAATAAGTCATTGAAAATGATGGCAATGTGCCGTAATCAGATCCACCCCCAAGCGGAAAGATACGCAGGCGAAAGGCAAATAGATAGATCAGGACGAGACCAAGCAAATAATAGGGGATGGCCGAGAAGGTAAAGAGCGGAGGCAGCAGATATTGCAACGAACGAGGTGCTTTGGGCCAGGCGAGTAACCCGCCTAAGATTGTTCCAAGTGCAAAAGCAATAAAGGTCGACAAACCAAGAAGAGCCATCGTCCAGGGAAGAGCCTGTGCAATTAAATCACTGACGCGAGCAGGAAACAAGGCCAGCGAGTAGCCTAGATCCAATCGCAGCATATCGCCCAAATAACGAAAGTATTGCTTCCAAAGCGGCTGGTTTAGACCAAACTTTTCCTCATAAGCCTTGGCCATCACTTCGATATCCGCCGAATTGACGCCACCAGATGCAGCCATCATCCCCAAGCGTTCACGTACAGGATCACGATCGGGGGCAAGCTTGGGTAGAAAAAAGATCAGCGTAATACCTGCCCAGACAACGACAACAAAGAAAACAATTCGCCCAATTACGTAACTAAGAGTCATAGTATCAATCGTTTGTTGAGTAGCAATTTATTCTAGAATAGAAAAGTAGTTTGGACTGATGGACATTGAATCAATCTATGTCCTCAACCACATAGATATATTTTAGTAGAAGGAGGCTGGCTTGTAAAGCGCCAGATTTTAGCACTTGCTTTAACTCATCATCGTCGTGCTCTTTGGTATCGAAAAGGACATACTCGAACTCAGGGATGAAGGGCGCAAAGACAGGATACAGTACATCCATAGAGCAGGATCATAAAGTATTTGTTGTGGATTGACAAGTCATAAACGAGAATCAGTGGGAAATTAAACGCCATATGCTTGTTTGACAAACAGCTACGATTTGTAGAAATATCCGCTCTGCCGTATACTAACTATCAGTTCCCAAAGCTGTATCAAAACAAGATCAAAGGAGAAAACGATGAACAGACGTTGGTCTTTGTCTATCCCTCTTTTACTCATTCTGGCACTTTTGGCTTCGGCCTGTGGAACACCACCAATTGCAACCGATCCTGCTGCCAGCAGTGGCGGAGGTGAAGCAGCGGCGAGTGTACCAGCTGGCTTGGATGATATTCCCCGCAATCGCACACTGATCATGGCTGGCTTGGGTGGTGAACATCCTGGCGGCTTCACCGACGTAGAGCTATTCAATCCCTTTTCGGCTGGGCTTTCGCGTAGCGGGCATTATCAGGCATGTACAGAAGGTCTCTTCTATTACAATATGATTGGTGATGAATTCATCCCTTGGCTGGCCGAGAGCTTTGAATACAATGACGACTTTACGGCAGTCACAGTCACAGTACGTGATGGCACCACGTGGAGCGATGGTGAGGCGTTTGATGCGAATGATATCGTCTTCACTCTCAATTCACTACTCGAAAATTCTGATCTATCCCGTGCAGGGCAGATTCTCGATACTGTTGCCAGTGTCGAGTTGGTTGATGACAAGAACATACTCATTAATCTGACCGGCACAAATCCACGCTTTATCTTTGATAATCTTACCTTCCGTGTTGACCTTGGCGTGCCAATGGTACCAGAACATGTTTTCAGTGGACAGGAAGATTTGGCTACCTTTAGCAACTACGATCCCGAGCAAGGCTGGCCACTCTGCACCGGTCCATATGAACTGGTTGCCACAACGGTTGAACAGAAAGTTTGGGATGTACGTGAAGATTGGTGGGGTGCAGCAACAGGGTTTGATGAATTACCCAAAGTGGAACGCCTGATCTTCTTGCCGGGTATGAATGAAATTACCATGGCCCAGATGGAAATCAACAACGAAATCGACATGGCTTTTTCGTTGACGGCCAACAATCTGCAACTCGTGCAGAGTGAAAACCCCAACATTATCACCCATAGTGATGAACAACCCTTTGGTTATCTCGATTGGTGGCCCATCTCGCTTGGCTTTAACACCGAGATAGCACCCTTTGATGATCCAGAAATTCGTTGGGCCATGAGCTATTCCATTAACCGTGATGAACTGATTCAATTTGCCTTTAAGAACACCACCACGGAGATCAAGCTACCCTATCCGGCCTACCCTGGTCTTCTGCCCTACTTTGAATCAATTTCAGACCTTTTGGAAGAGTACAATACCACTGAGTACAACTTAGACAAAGCCGCGGCAATCATGGAGAGTAAGGGCTATTCCAAAGATGCCGAAGGCATGTGGGTAGATGGTGATGGAAACCCCATCACGTTCGAGATCATCACCTTCCCGCAGCATCCGTCAACCACACCAATGGCACCGGTTGTCAGTGAACAATTGCGACGCGCTGGATACGATGCAAGCTTCCTTTTACCTGCCGACTTTGTCAGCCGCATCTTCACGGGTGAGGCGCATGCATTCCTGTGGGGGCATGGCGGCAGCATGCGTGATCCCTATACCACGTTGGAACGGCTATACCACATTAAGCACGTCAAGCCAACGGGTGAATCGATTCCGGCCACCAATCTCTATCGCTGGCCGAATCAGGAGTTCAGCGACATTGTGGATCAGATGCGACCATTGCCCTCCGGTGATCCACAGATTGAGGAGCTTTTCCGCAAAGCGATGGAAATTTGGTTGCCGAATCTGCCTGATATTATGCTGGCCGAAACGGTAATTCTACTGCCCATGAACACAACATATTGGACCAACTGGCCCAATCCCGATAATCCTTATATTCACGAGGGCTTCTGGCATCGGACGGCGTTACACATCTTCTTAAATTTGGAGCCTGTGCAGTAGGCGTGACGCGTATTGTGTGGATTGGCAATACACTATAGCCTTTCAGAAAAAGATTTTCCTGTCGTTGATGGCCTTTCAGCCAGTCAGCTACTCAGCTTTCTGGCTGACCGGCTGAAATGCTGACAAGCTACTGTTTTGCGTGGAAAAACATTATCTGAACATCTATAGTATTGATAGTGAACCACAATTGAGCTATTGAATCGGCCAAGAACCCTGCAGTTTGCTGTGGGGTTCTTTCCGTTAGATGGCGACCCAATTGATACTGTACAAAAGTCTCTCCGTCCATCGGGAGAATAAGGCTTTTCCAACAGGAATCTCTGGAGAGTAACTTATGACTTTACGTGGAAAAGTCGCTTTGGTCACAGGCGGTGCGCGCGGTTTGGGGCGTACATATGTCCTGCATTTGGCCCAACTGGGCGCAGATGTTGTCATCAACGATATTGATCTCAATGCTGCCGCGGAATATGATGAACCACTGAATGCGGAAACGGTTATGGCCGAAGTGGAGGCGTTGGGTTGTCGTGCGTTAGGCATAGAGGCTGACGTCAATGACAAAGCTGCGGTCGATGGGATGGTTGAGGAGACGCTTTCAACGCTTGGACGACTCGACATACTCGTCAACAATGCGGGAGGTGCACTCAATGTGCCACCGCAGAATGCCGCTTCCAACGCACCAGAAGATCACTACCGATATATCATGGATATTAATTTGACCGGCACTGTCTTCTGTTGTCAAGCAGCCAGCCGACCCATGATCGAGCAGAGGGCGGGCAAGATTGTCAACGTTGCTTCGCAGGCTGGTCTGTGGAGTGGCAAAACGGGTGGGGGGATGGCCTACAAAGTAGCCAAGGCGGGTGTGGTCCAATATACGCGTGTGCTCGCGGCTGAATTGGGGCCCCATAATGTTCACGTTAACTGCATTGCACCTGGGTTTATCCTGTCTTCGCGGGCCGTCTCTTACGGACGGAATAGTGAGGAGACGCGGGCCAAGTTGGAACCTGAGATTGCTTTGCGTCGTCTGGGTATGCCGGAAGATTGCGCGAAAGTGGTTGAGTTTCTTGTGACCAATTTATCGGACTATGTGACAGGACAATGTATACCTGTATGTGGGGGATATGTGGCGTTTTGAGCTAGATGTCCGCTAAATCTGCCCCATATTTTGACGGTATAGCACAAATCGTGTAAATTGCCGATCTCAGTAATAGAAATCGAATTTACATACAGTTTGGCGTACTACCTATTTTCTCGATTCGAACTCCAGAGATGATACCCGTGCTGTATCGTTCTAGTCAAGATTCGAGGTCAAAATTCACCATGCGACAGATATTCTCCACCCGAGCGTTCGTTTTTGTATTCTGTTGTTTTAGTTTTTTGCTAGTCGCTTGTTCAGATGATGGACGCTTCCCCGATGACCTTGCCCCTTCAGATACGGTGACGCTTGCTTCACTAAATGGCATGGAGATCTCTGTTGCACAATTTCGGAAGCGAGTTCGTTTGGAGCAGGTAGAGTTACAGGATCGTGCGGTTTATCTGCGCAAGCTTGAAGAAGAGTTTGGGGCGAACGAGTATATTACGGCCAATCTTCGCAATATAGAGAATCTACTATTGGAGCCAGAGAGATTAGGTGCACCGGTTTGGACCCATCTGTTGCGTGAAATTCTGATTAGAGATGAGGCGGCTCGCCGCAACTTAATTGTTGATAAAGAAGATGTGGATGGCTTGTTGCGATCACTGGTTTCTACCGCCGAAGGCGGGATTGTTTCTCCTTGGAGGCTTTTCTCTCCGCTAAGTGGAGAAGCTCTAGAGATGCAGTCTATAAGCCAATCAATCTATGAGCAGCGGCTCTTGACATTAGACCAACGCCTTAGAAAAGATGTTGGAATGAGTTTGGACGAATATCGCGAAGTGCTTCAACTTCGTTTATTCACCGAGAAGTTAGAAGATTCGATCGCGGATGAATCTGTCTCGACAACAGAGGATCAAGTACGGGCACGTCATATTTTGATCTATGTAGACGCGAGACGAAGTGAAGCAGATGCCCTGGAAATCATTACCAAGTTGCGCCAAGAGATCTTTGATGGATCAGATTTTGCTGATATTGCGGCGACCCAAAGCGAAGACCTAAGCTCTTCTGCAGATGGTGGTGACTTGGGTTGGTTTAACCGGGAACAGTGGGTTGAAGAGTTTACTGACGCCGCATTTTCACTTGCGTTTGGCGAAATTAGCGAACCTGTCAAAACCCGATTTGGCTATCATCTGATTCAGATTCTAGAGGAACATCCAAATCGTCCGAAAGACCAATCCCGCCTAAGCCAAGAGAGTCGGCAGGCGTTCCAAGCATGGTTGGATGGGGCTTTGGCAGAAGCTGCCATCGCAGAACCAGATAGCTTCGTCCCATATCTCCCTCGTTTCGAGCAGCGCCCGAGTACCGATGCGGTCTTTTTCGGTGCCCAGCATTATGTCGATCGTGGCAAGACTGCATCAGAGGATGAAATGTATGAGGCTGCTCTCGAACTGCTTGATATTGCCATCGGCTTGCAACCAGATCATATCGAGGCCCATTATGAACGAGGACAAATCCATTACAACCTGGCTGGCTATGCACAGGCTGTCCACGATTTCAGCCGTGTCGTTGAGCAAGACCCAAGGCATACGGATGCGTACTATTGGCGAGGGCGCTCCCGTGAACAATTAGGGCTCTATGATGAAGCAATCTTAGATCAAACAAAAGTCATGGTGCTAGACCCGGAATACGTTGATGCCTATTACTCACGTGGTTATATTTATCTATTGCTACTGGATTATGAAAATGCCTTGACAGATTTCGACCGATTTCTCGAAGTCAACCCCAGTGACGCCAGTGCACACAGCAATCGGGCTCTTGCCCTCACATCATTGGGATCTCATGGCGAGGCTTTGATCGCGTTTGGCCAATCAATTGAGATCGACCCTGAAGATCCCTATACATATAACAATCGTGGCATTGCATACTTAAATTTGGAACAATACCGCAATGCACTCGCTGATTTTACGCGCACCATCGAATTGAACCCTGATTTTGTCGCTGCCCACTACAACCGCGGCGTTGCTTACCATAATTTAGAGATGTATGAAGAGGCAATCGTTGAGTATGAGAATGCACTCAAGATGGATCCCAATTATACGTCAGCAGAAGAGGGAATCGAGCTTGCTCGGGAAGCGCTCGAAGAAATTGGTTCGAGTGAGTAAAGTATTTCAATTGGAAGCTGCTAATCCACCAGATTCTCCAAGACAGAAAGTGGCGTCGCAGCAAACAATCCCGCATCAACCGGTAACACAACGCCAGATACCCATCTTGCCTTCATCGCTCGCCAAAAAGACCGCCGGCCATGCCACGTCCCATGCATTTCCTTCAACGCCAAGAGGTCCTGCACGACAACGCAGATCTCGTTGTCGTTCCGAAACCCTTGTTACGAATGATGCATGTACATGCCCTGGTGCAATACAATTGGTGCGAATCCCATCACGACCATGATGAACTGCCATACATTTTGTGAGCGAGATTAGACCACCTTTTGCGGCAGCATATGGCACATTTCGTGATGATCCAGAACGGATTCCGTCAATGGATGAGATATGAATAATGGAACCACCACCAGATTGAACCATGGCTGGCACCGCATATTTCGAGCAGAGGACTGCGCTCTTGAGGTTGATATCTAGCGAACGGTTCCAGATATCCTCTTCCACCTCCGTTACCATGCCTGCCCCACCTGTGCCAACATTGTTGACCAGAATGTCTAGCTCACCGTAACGTTCAACTGCGGCATCTCCCATCGCACGACAAGCTTCTTCTTCGGTCACATTCACTTCAAAGATAGACGCTTCGCCTCCTTCCGATTCGATAACGGTCAAGGTTTTCTCTGCATTGTTCAGATCCATATCGGCGAGCAGTACTTTGGCTCCCTCTCTGGCAAATAAGATCGCGATTGCATAGCCAATGCCCATCACTTGGCCGCGGTCACCGGCCCCGGTAACGATAGCTACTTTGTCAGATAGTCGTCCGTCTTGTGACATGATTAGGTTTCCTTCCTAAATTTAATCTTTGAGCTTTTTCCGTTCAATCGCCAGAAATGCACTGATCAAAATGAAGAGGCCGTCCAACCATTGAATCAGTGTCAAATATTCTCGTAAAAAGAGAACTGATAAGACGATCGACCCCAATGTTTGCAACGGCCATAGGAGTGCAACCTGTCCACTACCGATGCGTCGAACGGCAGAGAAGAGCGCCAATCGCGCAAAGTAGGTGCTGACGACAGCCAAAATACCGATTGCCAACCAGCCTGACGTGCCAGGATCCTGCCACATTCTATTCTCAACCAACCACCAGACAAAGACGACCGACATCATCATTGTAAGCATATAGAACGTAATGGTTCGAAAGTCGTATGCGATTAGATACCACTGAGTCAGGACGAGTTGCAATGCATAGAGAATCACCGATGCAGCAATTAAAAGCAATCCGATCGATGAGACTTGGCCACCCGGTCCAACCAATAGATAAACACCACCCATTGCCAACACAACGCGAACCAGATGGCGCTGAGTCAATGCTTCGCCCCGGAGCGTCAAAAGGAGTAACACAGCCAGAGGTTGTACAGATTTGAGCATCGCGACCATCGAACCGTCCATATAGGCAAGCGACCAGAAGAAGGTGCAAATTTCGACTCCACTGATGGTCCCGATTAAGATGACTGAAATAGCGCCGCGACGATCGATTTTGAAGAGTTGAGGATTGGTGAATGCAACGGTTGCGGCCAAGAGAAGTACGGTGATTGTGAGCCGTAACAACAACATGGTGGTTGGGTTGATACCGCCAACAACGGAGCCGCGCACCAAGGGGATAACCAATGTCGTGGAGAGCGTTGCGCTAATGGCCAGCGTCCATCCCATCCATTTTGCGTTTGTCAAAGAGCGGAGAGAGTGTGATGCAGGCTCTATGATTTTGGTAGTCACGATTCATCTGACTTGTGACGCATATTGGGTAGAATCATCTGGGCTAGTTTGGCGATATTTCTTGCATCATCAATCCCACGATGGTGTTGACCCTCGAGCGGAATTTTTGTGATTTTGAGGGCTCGTTTCATACCACATGGTCGGATGTTTCTCTGCCTGGCAAATTCTTGTTTCAGATTGATATACTGTTCGAAGCTGGTTGGAAAAGCGAGTCGGTGTCGGCTACAATCACGACGAAATTGTTTTACGTCAAAGTCTCCCCACGTGCAAAGCGTAAATGGTTCTGGACCAATCCAGTCGAGAAAATGCGGAAAAACCAGAGAAAACATGTCTGCCTGATCCACATCCTCCTGGCGAATTGAGGTGAGCGTCTGACAAAATTCACTTAGTTCAGGTTCGAGAATCGGTCGCACAAAGGAGGCAAACTCACTGACGGAAGGACCATGCTCGGTTCTCATTAGCACAGCACCGATCTCAATGATCTCCATGCGCGAGCGATCTTGCGGTTCCTCCCAACAAGTGGCTTCTAAATCGGCGATGATATAGCGCATCTATCCCTTTAAAGCTCCAAATGTCAAACCGCCTGTGATGTACTTTTCTAGAGCCATTCCAGCTACGACCATGGGGATAACGCTCACCAGGGCAATGGCGCTCATATTCCACCATTCTGTATAACCCGTGCGAGCGACCTGCATCTGCATAAAGAGAGGGATTGTAATCGAGTTGGTGAAGGTCAATGTGACGGCAACTAGGTATTCGTTCCAGGCGCCAATCAAGGAGAGGACAAAGACAGCAACGAGCCCTGGCGCTGCCAGCGGCATGGCAATGCGGAAGATAACAATTAAGCGCGAAGCACCATCGATCAGAGCGCTCTCTTCAATTTCAATGGGAAGCCCGGCAAAGAAATCTCGCATGACCCATACAATGAACGGAATGGCGCCACTTGCATAGACAATGATCAGAGCGAGACGCGTATCCAACAGATTGAGTTCGCGGAACATGACGAGAAAGGCTAGGATGAAGAGGGCACCTGGGAAAATACGCTGTGACATAAAGCCCAAGACGATGGAGTTGTTCCGTCCACCGTAATCAAAGCGTGCCAGTGCATACCCCGCCATCGAACCAATGACGAGGGCAATGATAGACGAGACAAAGGCCACAATCACGCTATTCATAAAAGGTTGCATGAACCAAGTAATGCGCTCAATAAAAAGATAACGCCAGGCATGAAGGCTCGGTTGAAAGTCGAGCCATGGGATGTATGTCGCACCCACCGCCAAGTCCTTCACATTTTTGAATGACATCATCACGACCCAATACATAGGGAAAAAGAGAATCAATGACCAGATGATCAGAATCGTATATGATATAGTGGATGTCAGTCGTCTTTGCGCCTTAATGCCCATACGTTTGTCAACCTCAAATGATAGTCTATGATGCTTTTTACGAGCTTGCGCCCATAAATCGTCTTATTCCTGATTCATGGCTCGTCGCGTCATATAAAGGAACGCGCTGCCGAAGATAAGCATAATCACGAGTAGGAAGTATGCCTGACTGCTGCCAAACGCCAAATCGCCACCTTTTACGCCGACGCGATAGATGGCGAGCGTCACCGATTCTGTGGATTGACCCGGACCACCGCCCGTCAAGGTCATGATAATATCCACCACTTTGAAAGCGTCAATAATGCGAATCAGAAGTGCCGTTACCGTAATCGGCATGATGAGCGGTAGTGTGATGCTCCAGAAGCGTTGCCAGGCCGTGGCTCCATCCACTTGGGCTGCTTCATGCAAGTCGGGCGATACCCCTTGTAGACCGGCCATGAGCATCAGTATCATAAAGGAACTCCATTGCCAAACATCGATCAAAATGAGCGACGTCATGGCCCAAAATGGATCCGTAAACCAGGGAATGCCTTCAAATCCAAAGTTTCGTAAAATATCGTTGATCGGACCAATATCTTCTTGGAAGAGCATCTTGCCCACGATAAAGGCCACCACAACAGGGCTGACCATCAACGGCATCAAGAACCAAGTGCGGAAGAATTTCTTTCCGCGCGTGATATTATTGAGACAGAGCGCAATAACCATGCCGATCAGAAGCTGGAGTGGCACGACTCCGAGCATAAAGACAACCGTATTTTGCACAGTACGCCAGAACGAAGCGTTGTTGAGTAACTTCTCAAAATTTTTGAGTCCGACCCACTGAGTTGTTCCTCCGATCCGGAAGAGATGCAAATCAGTAAAAGCAGCATAGAGCGTCCAGAGTACGGGAATCGCCAAAAGCAAAACAACAATCAGCACTGCTGGCATGAGTAAAATCCAGCGCCACGTATTGTCATGGATCTCAAACTGAGTTCGGCGTTTTGACGCAATTACGGGTGAAGAAGTAGTCGTGGCCATCGTGGGATCATTTCAAATGACTGAAAAATAAATAGGTTCAACAGGATCTCAGTGGGTTGACACCACCGAATGAATTCGGCGGCTGCTAAACCAAACCTGCTTAAGCAGGTTTCCTGTGTCAGACACCGATTTGAATCGGTGGCATTCTTGTCAACCCCTTGAGATCCAAAAGAGCCAATAAATAGAGAATAGGTTCACTTTGTTGCATCGGTTACTGAAGATGTGTTGTGTATTGTGTGGTACCAGTCTCAGTAGATCCAAATTTCAGGTTTAGAGAGAGAATTCTGGCTAAACAGTTGACATAAATACAAATTTGCCGGTCGATATCTAGTTTTTGCGTTAGATTTGGGCGATTTTCAGATATGAAATAGGTTGTTTTCTGTAACCGAAATCTGAATAAATGACTCCAAAATCCCTGCAATCTCGACTGAAAATAGCCAAAAACGCCAAATTTGGATCTACTGAGTCTTGGAATTGACTATATTGCTCCAAATGGATTTGCTTGGTGTTTGATGAGCGACTGAAATCTGCTGTAGTTTCTCGACAATCTATCGCATTCCAAGCAGCGATACCAACTTCGCGGCCGGTACACGCAATACGCTCTTATTTCCCCATCGTGCGCAGATAAATATCTGCCTGCGACTTCAATCCACCCATACGATCGCTGATTTCGTCAAAGGCCGCGGCCGCTTCATCTAACGCTGCCTGAGCCGACATCTCATTGGCCATGGCCTTGGCAACGGCAAGCTCCAATGCATCGCGATATTGAACCCAACCGGGGAAGGCTAAGTCAGTTACTGCGTTGGGGTGATCCAGTGTCTCGCGTGCTGCAGTCAGATAATCAATGGCAACATCTTCGCCCAAATCCAACGGTCCGTTGGCGAATTCATCGACCGCCTCCATTTGGCTGAAGCGGTAAGGACTGGCGCCAGTCTGATTGGTGACAAACCAGAGACCGCTTTCGGGCTTGGTTAGCTCAGTGACCATGTCCCAAACAGGACCGACTTTGGCTTCGTCATCCGCAACGCTGGCTGAAACAGCAATCACCCAGCCGCCAAAGGCATGGAAAGGAGCATGACTTGGTTCCTCAAACTCTTCCCATTCTCCCGATTTGGAGTTGTAAACCTGATGCGAACCGGGCAATATGTTATAGCCTTGGAGCCCTTTGATGACCGACGTTTCTGGATTGGCAGCAGTTGTCACCGCATCCCAGCTATAGGTTGATACGGCACGCCCACCCACGTTCGCGTTGATCGAGTCACCATAAGTGAAGTTTGTTCCACCTGGAGGTGCCCAATTGGTGTTTTCTTCGACCCATTCTTCCAGCGCTCGCACAAAGCCAGGATTGTTGATGCGCGCTTCACCGCTATCGGTATCAATAAAGTAGCCAGGATCATCTGGATGCTTGGCATAAGCTGTAGCGCGCGAATGGAAGCCCCACCAAGCCGTGTCACCACGCTTTGTCATACATGCAATACCAAAGTCATCATCTTCACCATTTTCATTCCAGTCCCAGCCAGTGAAGAACTCTGCAATGTCACGCCACTGTTGCCAAGTGGCTGCTCCATTCTCCGGATCCAAATCATAGCCATAGGTACTCTGGAAGCGATCGTTGATATCGGTGTTGCCGAAGAGATCTTTGCGGAAGGCATAGTAGTGAATGTCACCATCATAGGGCAGCGCATAAGCGGTGCCTTCCCAACTGAGGGTGCGGATAATGCTTGGGATAATATCATCCCAGTCAATGGCATCTTGTACCTCTTGTGGAACTGGCATGAGCGCATTGGCCGCAATCACGTCAGCGCGGGCGTTGCTGGGGAATTGGAAGACATCGGCTAGGTAGGTATCTGTCGCAACTGACTGCATAATTTTGTCGGTCAATTCCTGTTGTCCAAATGCACCTCGTTCCCATTCGTGGCCTTGATCTTCGATCCACTGTGCCACAAATTCTTCGACGCGAGCACCCATGCCTTCCAATCCTGCATAACGGATGGTGACTTGCTCTTGAGACGCTCCGCCATCACCACCCGGTGCTACCACCGGCTGACATGCAACTAAAACGGTTGCTGCGGCTACTCCGCCAGTGATCCGTAGAAACTCACGCTGACTAAATGTATTCTTTTCTCGATTCATTTTGGTTACTCCTTGGTTGATTGTTTTTTGGCTATAGGCAGACTGATCGGGGAAGAATATGGGAATTATATGCATTATACCCCATGTGGTAAAGAATTAGATATGCTCAAGAGCGAATAGATTCAAGAGCTATTCGCAAATCACAATTGAAATTTCTAGAGGATTCTTCTATGCTGTCTGTTGAGGAATTTGGGTTCTGTGAGGTTTTGTGGGGTAGATGTTGGATAGTTTGTCGGTTTGCTGGTTTGTTCACTAATTATCTATCTATCTATCTAACCAACAAACCAACTGACAAACCAACAAACCAACTGACAAACCACACAATTTCTCAGACAATCTGAATATGTTGATAGATCCAACCAAAACCGGGAGAATCGGAATCGGTTGGCCAGTTACGGTCGGAGGGAAGCCCCAGACACGACTATCGCCGACAACCACTCGTCGACTTCGCGGGTGCTTCGAAGGCGCACGATTTTGGCACGATCCGATCGCGCAAGCATGTTCCTCCTCTGTCGGAAATGCGTTCGAAGTGGATGGGCAACCACCGAATCACGCCCAACGAAGACGTCGCGCCACGTCTCAACGTTGCCATTCCAGAGAACCTCGCGCGTCCGCACCCGCCGCCACGAGCGGCGGAGAAGACGCACGAGCTTGACGGCAAGTGGCAGATCCAACCAAATGATCACGTTGGCTCGGCTCGTGATAAAATCACCGACCTCGCGTTCACACGTGCCGTCGATGACCCATCTGGACTGTCCGCCAAGCGCCGCATGAATGCCCGTGCGAATCTCTTCGATGGACGCCATGTTCCAATCTGCCTTGTGCCGGATCGCATCGACCTCGACGAAGACTCCGTCGACCAGTTGCGCTAGTTCTCGCCCCAGGGTTGTTTTGCCTGCACCGCTTCCGCCAACAATTGCGATCCGCTTTAGTGGCTTATGCATACCGTTCACTCAATCATAGCGCAACGCCTCTGCTGGATAGATCCGTGATGCCTGATAGGCTGGCAGAATGGTTGTTAGCAATGAAGCTAAGTAGGCCAGAAGCAAGATCAGTCCAATTTGTACCCAAGGTGTGGCAAAGGGTTGGCCCGAAATAACGGTGTATAGTTCACCCACGATGTTGCGGCCCAACAATACACCAGTGGCTGTTCCAAGCCCGATACCAACCAGTGCGATAAAGCTGGCCTCTAATAGAAACGAGAGCATAACCATACGTGGCTGATATCCGATGGCGCGCAACATACCAACTTGCTGTCGCCGTTCGACCACTGTTCGACTGCTGATTACGCCAAGAGCAGCTATTCCAACCAGTAGACCCAAGGCCATAAACCCCTGGAAGAGGCGCAGAATGCCGCGCGTGACTGCCTGACCTGCGGCAAATGACTCAGCCATAATCGATGAATTCAGGCCACCACTGATAAACGCCCGTTCGACCTCTTGTGCAACGCTGCGTACATCTGCACCCTCTGCCGCTTTTATGTAGAATGATGGGGTCTCCAGCACCGTATCGGTTAAGCGCATCAGCAATGCATCATTGACCTGAATATTTCCATCCGCCAAGGTATCATCTTCCGCCAAAACGCCAATGATTTCCACAGCGATTTGCTCATCGTCTGCGCCTGCCTCAATGTCTTCGGCTTCTGGCCCAACCAATAAAGTGACTTGTGGCATGGTTGTATCTGCTAACGTGAATCCGGGCAAACGACGTAGGCGTCGTCTCCAATCGCCAGAATCTGGTCCTCTCTCTCTGTCTCTCCCATTATCGTCAGCGTCGACTGTAACCGACACCTCCACATCCTCGGCGACATCTTCGCTTACACCCTCTTCTACCATTCGAGGTGTGACAATCGCGACATCATCTCGTTCGCGCAATGCTTGCCAGACATCGGCGTCTGTTTCATAACCAGGCGCACGCAGTTGGAATGTGTAATGCTGTTCAGCCTGGTTGACATAACCGGGGTTGATGCCCGTCAACCGTGTGTTGCTGGCGCGGTTTGACTCAACCGTCTCACCATCGACCTCAATATCATCAATGCGTACCTGCAATTCACTCACACGCCCAATGGATGCAACGTCTGCGGCTGGAAAGTCAGGCATTTGAGCGATTTCTGCTTCCAAGTCGTCGATTGGGTTAAAGAAGGAAAGCAGCGTGCGATTCACCTCAATCTCGAACCCCACATACCGCTCATCGTCAGGTGTAACAATCGTCTCGGTGGCTTGAATCACCACAGACATAATCACCACGGTTGTGATGACCATGGCAAAGAGCAACATGGCCATGCCTGTACGGAAACGGGAACTGAGTGGATAGGCAATGGCCGTTTTGAGGACAGGAGTCAGGAAACCGACTCCACCCAGTAGGCGATTGATGCCCCAAAGCAGCCCATCGGCATTGTAGATCACCGTCAGAATACCTCCCAAAATGATGAGGGGGCCGCTCAAAGCAAAGGAGAGAAGAACGGTTGCAGGGTTTTGATCAAAGATCGAGCCTTCACCGGTCAGCAATCGACTCCAAGGCACAACCCACAGAAGCAACAGACCAATGCCGATGATCGAATAGATAATGCGCTGGCGCGTTTCTGTTCGCACGTCGCGCCAGAAGAAGAACCAACCAAGGAAAAAAGCAACGCCAAACACGATCAGAGTTGCCCCCAATTGTGTACGCGTGATTTCCAATGTTTCATCAAACAGGATCACATAGATCCCCCCTGCAATCAGGGCTGGCCCGGCAATGAAGCGTGCAATATGTTGCACCCACGAGCGACGCCGACTGAAATTGTCTTCGGGCAATTCACGGATGGCTGCCACAATATTCAGACGACTGACCCGATAGGATGCAGCAGTTACAATCAGGAAGGTGAACAGCACGCCGGCACAATAGGCGATTACGATGGAACTAGGCACAACCGTGAAATGGAAGGTGAAAATGCTCTCTAGCTGCACCTGATCATTGAGCGTACCGGCGATATCGTTGAAAAGTCCATCCACGAAACCGATCATGGCATAGGAGACGGCAAGTCCCAGAACGACGCCTACCGCGGCGGCGAGTAGATCATAGATAACGCCTTCGGTGACAAACATCTGTACGAGCTGAGACCGTTGCATCCCAATTGCGCGGGCCATCCCCATTTCGCTCCGTCGGTCCGCCGCAAGCATGATGAAGATCATAAAGATCAAGAGAATGCCAGCCAGAATTGAGAAGAACCCAAAGAGTGAAAAGATCGATGTAAAGACTGTGCCGCCAATGCCTGCTGCGGTGACAACAGTCTGTTTGCTCAGCGGTGTGACTAGCTCCAATTCAGTCAGTTGGCTTACAGCTTGGGACAGCTCGTCTTGCCGTTCATCAGGCAAGCGCCCCAAATCGGTGAGCCAAAACTGGATTTCAAGATCTGCCAGTACACGTTTTAACTCATCACTCACTGTTGGACTATCTAACTCATTTTGGAGTGTCTGTAGATTGCGCGCCATGCGACCCACACCGAAGGTGTCTTCTAAAAACGTGGCCAGAAATGCTGGTGGCTGATCATCAGAATCCTCAGCAATAATACTTTCGCTGATTTCCCTTTCAATCTCGCGTTCGAGTACTGGACGAATGTCTGGCTCTCGAAGGAGCGTCATCAGCTCGTCCACTTTTTGATCATTCAAGACCAATGCGCGTAACCGATTGCTAACTTCATCGGTCAACTCGAGTCCCTCTAATTGATCACCTTGATTGGAGACGAGAACGGCGTTGACCCTATTTTCCATAAAGAGCAAGCGCTGGGCTTCATCGATGGGCATCACGACCACAGGAGCAAGCGCTGCGACCGGTCCCGCTTCATCAACGATATCCACAATGCGATAAGGGACAGGAATGGGGCCGATATAGATGTCAAGAATGTCACCAGGACGGGCGTTGAGACGTTCGGCACCAATCCGGCTCAGGTAGACTTCGCCGCGTCGCAGCTCCAAGCCCACTTGCCCCAATACACGATCGATCTCTTCACCCAATGTGTTGAGATTGATCGAACTCAGCAAGTTGTTTGTGATTTCTTCAATATCGGTTGTTTCAGGGTCGAGACCTAAATTGGTCAATAACGAGTTGAGATCGATGTCCTGATCGGCCAGGATCTGTGCCAATTCCTCCAGGTTAAAAGGGAGCGCGCTATCGCTCGCATCTTCGGGCGCACTTTCATTTGGACGACTCTCAGTTAAATCGCTACCAGACGTGTTGCTTTCATCATTCGTGCCATCTGTTTCCACACCTTCTTCTATCGCGTTGCTTGACGCTTCTTCATCTGAATTGCTTACATCTGGAGACTCTTCATTCGGGGACACTTCATTTGTGTTTTCTGTATTTGCCGCGCCTGGCTCCTCGCTTTGGCGAATATCACTTTCAGCTTGGCTAACAGTTGATTCATCTTGGTTCTGATTGTCGCTACTTTCTACGATGGCATTGCCGGTGCGATCATTATTCGAATCTGCATCGTCATCGGCATTTTCGCGATCGGCATTGCTGCTGTCAACTTGTGCTGACGTTTGCTCCACCTCTTGATTGACTGCATCTCCATCAGAAGCCGTACTTGAGGAGTTGCTGTTAGGCGCTATGTTATTTGCCTGCCCCTCTAATGGTGTTGTGATAGCAGAGCCTAGGGCAGCAACGCCCGCGACAACATCGGTGACCCCGACTTCGTCGAAACCCAATCGGGATGCGATGTCCGCGGTTGCACTGTTGACAAGGGCAAAGAGATCAGAGGCAAATTCAAAGATATTGCCAACCCCTGGACGCAGAATTGCCATGGTGGCGGGTTTGCCGTCAATGGTGTGCAAACTAAAATCTTCTTGGTATTCATCATCGACAGCAAAGATGAACCCATACGGCTCCCCTTGACCCGAGGTACGATTGCGCACGATCACGGGGAAGAGAATCCCAGGCGCGATGCCGTCAATCAGTTCCTCTTGCTTGGCACGCGTGCGCAATTCCGCATAACGCTCTTCGCTAATGCCTGGCAAACCATCTTGTAACAGTGCAAAGACGCTTGTGATCCCCCCCTCTAGAAGAGCGGCTTGCTCCGCATTTTCGGTATCCACGGTTACATCATCCGGATCACCATCCTCGAAATTGACCCCATACTGTGCCAATGTCCCAAGTAATGGCGGTGAGAGCACTTCGTCAATATGGCCATAGGCATCTACCGCCTGTCGACGGACAGAGTAGGTCAGAGTGTCGCCAATGGCGAGCGAACTGATGATGATAATTGTGCTGAGTGTGAGTCCGAGAATAATAAGGATCGTCTGGGCCGGTCGCCGTGGAATATTTCGGAACCCCATCTTGGCCACGATGTGATTGCGCAAGGAGATGAGGAGCATCAAAAGCAGAACCAGACTGATGGCAACCAAAAACGCGATGACAATGGATTGGGTGAAAGATGTGAAGATGCTCATGCGCTTTCTCCGGCAAGCTGTACAGAATCAGCCATTTCCATCTTGGGTTGGAAGATCGACTCATCCATATCTGGTGTTTTCCGGGCATTCTGCTCAATTAATCGATCCTCTACAATCTGACCATCACTGACGCTAATGATCCGATCACAATGTTCGGCGACCACGGGGTCATGCGTCACGATGACAAAAGTCTGCTTATTCTCCTGATTGAGTCGGCGCATAATATCCAGAATGTCTTCGGCTGTTTTGGTATCGAGATTTCCTGTTGGCTCATCTGCCCAAATGATTGCCGGATTGTTGACCAACGCACGCGCGATTGTGACGCGCTGTCGCTGTCCACCAGAGAGTTCAGCTGGACGGTGGGTAGATCGGTCGCCCAGGCCAACTTGCTCTAACGCATGTAGGGCTTGTTGGCGTGCCTCACCAGGACGTGTGCCGCTCACCAAGAGGGGCAACTCAACATTTTCCACTGCGCTTAAAACTGGAAGTAGATTATATGTTTGGAAGACAAAGCCCATACTCTTGGCGCGATAGGTGGTGCGCTTGCGGTCACTCATGGAACGCAACGAGGTCCCATCAATCAGTACATCACCCTGGTCAAAGTCGTCCAACCCAGATAGACAGTTGAGCAATGTAGTCTTCCCCGAACCAGACGGCCCCATAATCGCGATCATTTCGCCGCGTTCAACGGCCAGGTCGACTCCGCGTAGCGCTGCGACTTCTACGTTGCCCATATTATATGTTTTGAAGATCTGTTTTGCAACAATGATGTTATCCTCGTTAGTTGTCGCGATAGGATCTGTGCCCATGATGCTTTTCCTTGAAATTTGTGATATACCACAAAATGTGTGTAAAAGTAACTTAGCCTCTCTGAGGAAAGTCGATTTTACACACATTTTGGGATACCACCTTGAAATTGCAGATTGATATCATTTGGTATTCCACGGTCAATAGTTCTGTCAAACAATTTTGAGAAGCGAATATCAGTAGACCGCAGTGGAGGAGGCGTTCTCTATTACACGCAGTAGACATAATCCTGCACTTCTCAGTCAAAACAGACTCGAGCGGGCCAAATGGTCCGAGATTCTCTACTGCGTCTTTTTTCGCCATTTGAACGCTCTACCTCTGAGAAATCCTACTGCGTGTAATCTCTAACGCCGGTCCCGTTCGCATTAGAGAATGCTGCGCCATGCATGGCGACTCCGCGTTGCGGTCTACTCAATATACAATTCGCTCTACCATTACGCTCCATATAGCTGAAAGTTGCGTATATCTATCCCAAAAAGTTCTGTCCCTACATCTTTTTTCATCAAGTATTGATAGGTTAAAACAGGACAAAACTGTTCCGGAGGCGATATGGACGGCGTGTCCCAAAGGGTGCAGATGAAGAACTCTCAGGCAGAAAACCGATCCCATTTACACACTTTGTGGTACACACGCTTGTATATGGAGAGTATACCGGATATAAAGGGCAAATAGATGCACCGAAAGTAGTAAAGAGGGGTGTATTTGTGTGTTTAGATTAGGAAATTCCCAACAGATCGTCGCTGTGAATTGTTGGGCACCAGAACTTTTCAATATAGTCAATGACTAGCTGTGTTCCTTGGGTGTGACTAACGTAAGGTGGCATGGCGGGATTGTACATGGCATCGGTTAAATCCCGGATCAAGGCAATGTTCACCCCCCAACGCACCATCTGCTTGATGCCGAAAGAACGATTGAGAATGCACATGTTCGTGTGAACGCCCATTAGTAAAACTTGCTTGATCTGCGTATGTTGCAAGAGGCCGTAGATCTGTGAACCGCTATCCGAAATGTAGTCATGTGTCTGATCGATCTCGATGGCCGGATGCTGCCGCTTCCACGCCCGAAATGTCTCTACTTCACCAGTATCTGAACCATGATCCGAATCATCAATAGGAAGCGGCGGATCATCATGCTCGATGGCTTGGGGTGGTGCAATCAGTTCGACCGCCAGAATGCGTTGGCGGGCCGGTGCATCTGCATAGAAATCAAGCGTGTCGGATGGGGCATGGATGATGTGAACGCCTTGAGCACGAGCAGTTGATAAAACCTTATTCATACGCGGTGCCATTGCATTGACTCGTTCTGCTGCACCACGACTCCAATGATTGTCCCACATATTGCAGATGATGATGGCCGTTTCTGTCGGTGTGACTACGTTCTTGGTTGTTTCTTGGTGCCAGTACGAGCGGCCGCTCTGGTTTTGACTGAGGGTTGAGGTGCGGAGATGTAGATTGAGCATGATGCCCCCTTATTTACAGATGGGCTGCAGACTCTTTATCCAAATAGAGCCGAGCGTGATCGACGGTGCGTAAAATGGAGCCCGGTCGATCTTCGTGAATCGGTTCGGTGAGACAGGCACGCACTGCCGCTGCTTTGCGCGCCTCGGGGACAATGCAGAGAATGCGCTTGGGTGCTAGGAGTGCCGGAATTGTGAGCGTGATGGCGTGCGTTGGTACTTCGTCTAAGTTGGTGAAGGCCACTTCACCAACTTGCTGGTGCCGGCTCGCCTCTGCCAATGCCACGACCTTGACCCAGACAGGATCATTGAAGTCGGCACAAGGTGGATCATTAAAGGCGATGTGTCCATTTTCCCCGAAACCCATTGCGACCAGATCGACGGGATGCTTGCGCAAGAGAGCCTCATATTCTTGACATGCCTGATCGGGATCGTCGGGTTGGCTGGGAACGGGGTGAAAGACGGCGGGTTTTACTTTGTCAACAATGTGTTGGTGCAAGAAGAGAGGGAAGCTCGCCGGATGTTCAGGATCGATCCCGATATACTCATCCATGTGAAAGATCGTAATCTTACTCCAGTCGATGCCATCGAGATCGCGTAATGTATGGAGGAAGGTTAGCTGCGAGTTACCAGTTGCTAGGATGAGATTGGCGACGCCATTCGCCTCGATTGCTGCCTGGAGAACTTGGCGCGCTTCCAGGGCGGCGGCATGTCCCATTGCTTCATTGCTATCGTAAACTGCGATTGAGAGCTTGTCGATTTGAGTTTCGCTGATAGGTTGTGGATTGAGCATGGTTTTCTCTTTCGGGATGTCTGAGCTGAGTAGCGCCGCAGATTGAAGGGGTTACGCAAATGTACCGGATGGGTCAGCTGTCTACCCATTTCCCATCGATCATTGCACGCCAAGCAGAAAAATCTGGATTGAAGATAGCGATATCAGCGTCTTTCCCTGTTTCTAATGACCCCTTTTTCTGGTCGAACCCGATGACGCGTGCAGGATTTAGGCTTGCCATATGAATCGCTTCCAACAACGGAATGCCTACTTGTTCGACGACAATTGGGATCATCCGGTTGAGCAGCGTGGTGCTACCGGCAAAGGCTGTGCGGTCGAGCAACATGCCGACGCCGTCATGTACCTCGTACTCCATGCCGCCCATACGAAAACGAGATCCTTCTGATAAACCAGCGCCGCTGGTGGCGTCGGATATCAAGCAGAGACGGTCGACGCCAAGACATTTGTGGGCCAATTTCATCAAAGTGGGGGGCAGATGCTTTCCATCGGCGATCATCTCCCCAGTCAGACGTTCGTCGGTCAAGACCACTTCCAGGAGACCTGGCTTGCGCCATGGCCCTTCTTTGATTGTTGTGGATTGGGCGCTCCAAATATGAATCATGTGACGCAGTCCAGCTTCGATGCTTGGCATCACATCCTCTTCGCGTGCAGAGCTATGTCCCGCCGCAGCGATGACGCCCAATTCGACCAATCGCTTGGTCAGTTCAAAGGCGCTGGGCAGTTCTGGCGCATAGGACATGATGTGAATGAGCTCGTGGTGTGCGAGAAGACGTTCTGGCGTCCCGTCATCTGGATTGCGAATGTGAGCTGGATCCTGGGCACCGCGTTTTTCCATTGCAAAATAGGGACCTTCGACATGGACACCCAGCACCTGTGTACCGTTCGGTTGTGCTTGGGCCTGCTGGGATGTCAACCAACCTCGTGTAAATTCAAGAACCGCAACCAGGTTGTCAATGGAGTCTGTGGCCGTTGTTGCCAACAAACTCGTGACGCCGTTGCGAGCGGTTTCGCGTGTAATTACCGAGAAGGCTTCCGCGGTCGGTTCATTAAACGTATGTCCGGTTGCCCCATGAATATGGATGTCGATCAGGCCGGGCGCGATAAGACGTTCGCCTACATCGATGGCTTGGATGTCGCTGGCTAGCTCATCTCTGCTCGCAATGGCAATAATCTGACCGTTCTCAATCAGCAACGATTTGCCGTCGACAAGCACCGTTGGTGTTGCGATCCGACCATTGACGAGCGCAAACCAATTCGGCAACTTTGCGAATGCGTTCATTTGTTTAGACGTTCCTTTAGGACGCGGATGTGCTCCGGTCCGATTCCGCAACAACCACCAATTACTTGCACACCTTGGGCAACCCAATTCTCGGCGGCGTCAGCATATGCTTCAGGCGAAATCATGTCGATGAATTGCCAGTTGGGCATGATGAATTCGCCGGAATGGGCATAGACTCCTATCCGACCAGGCCAATATTCTTTCACGACATGAAGAGATGGATCAATATCTTCGGTGAGCGTGTGCATGATCGAGATAAGGGGTGTGACCTCTTTGTTCTGCTTCTTCAAAGCATCGCTGAGCGGAATGTCGTGTCGATAGAGCCAGACGACTCCATCTGGATCAATAGTTGTGCTATAGCCGAGCCAGAGCGGTAACCCCGTCCGTCGAACAGCATTCACAATGACATTCGTGTAGTCAATATCGCGCATCATTTCCAGCACAAAGAAATCAACGCCCGCTTCAGCAAGAATGTCGGCTTGAGCATTAAAGTTTGCTTCGGCTTCCGCCAATGGTGGTTGTTCCCTGAAAAAGGTTGTGCTTGAGATCGATCCCGCGACATAGACAGGCCGATCCGCCACATTGTCGCGCGCCTGGTGGGCTACGTCGGCCGCCAGTCGGTTAATCTCTATAAATTTATCGACAAGGCCACATTCATCTAGAACGTGGCGGGAAGTAGAGAAGGTGTTGGTGATGATGACATCTGCACCTGCCTGAATATACTCCTCATGTACCTCACGCAGGACTTCTGGATGGGTGAGTGTGGAACTGGCGCTCCAACCATTGTCATGCATTGGTACATTGCGCTTTTCGAGTTCAGTTCCGGTACCGCCGTCAATTAGAATAACGTCATTTGCTTCAAGTCTATCGAATAATGTTGTCATGCTGCGCTTAACTCTTCAACAATGATTGGGCCAGAATGATCTCTGCAACCTCCATCGTCTTGATTGCATCTGCAAAGCACGATTCTGGTTGTGTTCTGTTTTTGATGGCATCGATAAAATTGCGGTTTTTGGTCTGGAACCCGCCAAAAACATGGAATTCATCGCTCCCTGCCACTTGGCGTGTATCGTATTCGACTCCGGTTGTATCTCCATCGGCATAGAGATACGCTTTGCCTTCATGTTCACCTTCGGCACAGATGCCTGGCGCATGCATCTCAACGCGGAAGGTACGGCGACCACTTGTCCAACTATTAAGCAATAACCCTGTTGCTCCATTGTCAAAGTGTATGAAGGCTGAGAGAAAGTTAATGTCGGGTGTACCTACCTGTTTTGTATGCCCGACTACCTCGACCACCTCTCCACCACACATCCACCGTAGTGTATCGATGGCATGTACACCGTCATCCATCATACGATCACGGGCATTGATGAAGGGTCTTGGCTCGCACTTGTAAAAGGTACAGACTGCGTGCGTAATGGGACCGCGTTTCAAGCACTCATTGCGAAGTTGTACAATCATGGGACAACTGCGACGCTGGTGACTGACTTGGGTAATGCAACCCTTTTCCTCTGCCAGGTGAGCCAGAACGCGCGCCTGATGCAGATTAATGCCCATCGGCTTTTCGATATAAATGTTCAATCCTTCGCTCAAACACCAAGTCCAGATATCAAACATGATGTGCGGCGGACCTACTGCATAGACTGCATCAGGCGCTACTTCCTCCACCATTTTGCGATAATCGTGATAGCGTCCCTCTACCTGATAGCGCTCGGCTGTTTCTTGCAGCCGAGCATCATCAATATCGCAGATTGCGGCGATTGTGACGTCGTCGAATGAAGCAAGTGAAGGATAGTGAACGCGATTTGACATTCCCCCAGCGCCAATCATTGCGACGCGGACATGATTGTTTGCTACACTCATGGAAGCTACTCATTCCTCCTGATTTGTGAGTGTGTACCACAAAGTGTGTAAATGAACCCTGCTCAGTCAGAGAACCGCTGCGTTTACACACTTTGGGACACACTCCCTGATTTGTGGGTGGGGGACAGGTGAATCACTAGTCTTCAAATATTCGCGATAGACCACCTAACACTGAGCCCTCACCGGTTTGGTTTCCGCCCATGCTTGGTGCGTTGGCAATGATGCGGTCTGCAAGACGCGAGAAGGGCAGGGACTGAAGCCATACCCGACCGTGACCACGCAGTGTGGCCAGAAAGAGTCCTTCGCCGCCGAAAATCATTGATTTGAGTCCACCCGCCCGTTCGATATCATAATCGATGGTTGACTCAAACGCCACAATACAACCCGTGTCCACCCGCAATGTTTCCCCTTGCAAGCGTTTCTGCGTAATTGTGCCGCCGGCGTGGATAAAGACATTGCCATCACCACGTAACCGCTGCAAGATAAAACCTTCACCACCAAAGAAGCCTGCCCCAAGGCGTCTCTGAAATGCAATGCTCACTTCTGTGCCCAAAGCGGCAGCAAGAAATGAGTCTTTCTGGCAGATCAGTTCACCATTGGCCTCATCTAGGTCGATGCCGATGATTTTACCAGGGTAGGGGGCACTGAAGGCCACATGCCGTTTGCCCATATCACCATTGGAAAAGTGGGTCATGAAGATGGATTCACCCGTGAGGGCACGTTTGCCTGCACCCACCAATGCATCCAAAAACCCAGAGCTTGGCCTGGAGCCATCGCCCATTTTGGTCTCGAAACTGATGCCATCTTCCATGTACATCATGGCGCCTGCTTCGGCAATGACTGTCTCACCTGGATCAAGTTCCACCTCAACAAATTGTAAGTCATCACCATAAATTTTATAATCAACTTCGTGGCTACGTCGTGCCATAATATCCTCCAGTATGACAAAAAAAGACAGAGCGTTCTGATCGAACGTATTCACAATATATTGGACTGTGTTGCACTTTGCGCGGTGCCTAGTACCAGTTTTGGACGTTGGCTGGGTTAGTACAGCCGCCTTCGCAGTCACACAACACGATGCATCAATCTATACGAAAGGGTGATAGAATCGTTTCCAAATTTCTACGAAAGAATCAGGGCATCCCGCCGCCCAGCTAAATGATCTCGATACACCTGCTCAATGTTGAAGGCAAAGGGTAAGGCAAATAGCTCGTTGGCATCAAAAAAGGCCATGTTGCCTCCTTCATGGAGGACGAGTTCGTCAACATCTGCCTCTGTGCAAAGATGATAGACATATTGTATCACGGTGCCATTTGCGAGCACATTCCTTTGAACAAATTGGCACGATAGGGCCATAGAGCGCTCAAACTCAATCTCCTCTGCAAGCTCGCGCCAGAGAGCCTCTTCGGGTGTCTCCCCATCCTCAACTGCACCTCCGAATGTTGTCCACGTATGCGGACAGCTCGGTGCACCCTCATCACGAAATTGCAGCAAGAAACCGTGGATTGGATGTTCAATAATCGCACCGACACAATTCATGTGGGTACTCCGTTCGTGGTCGTGGCTGTGGGTTCAACGACGCGATCTATATAGACTCAGTCGATCCAAAATGTGTCTATTGACCGCGGATTGAGCATTCGCTATTACACGAATTAACGCCTGGCGCATTCCCGGAATGCTTTCGACCACGCTTTCTGGTCGTTCTACTGCGTGTAATAGAGAATGCGGCTTTCCCCGACTAGAATCGGGGTTAGAGAACGCTGCGCCATGTATGGCGACTCCGCAGCAATTTGGGTCGACTGCAACTCTCGTCGTAGCCTGAGAATCTTACTCTTGTTGAGATTCACCACTTATCGGACAGCCACTATTCGTTCGTCAATTGCAAACCGAAAATTGTAGTCTCTACGCCATCGTATCCAACATATCCAGCGTTACTTCCCACTTTAACGTCTCGTCTTCGAAAAAGCTCTTGAGTTCCTGGACCATTAATTCCCCTTGTCGCAAGCGAGCTTGGGTGGAGGCACCCGCTACATGTGGCGTAATGAAAACATTGTCCAATTGCCGGAAAGGACTGTAGGTGGGCAATGGCTCCTGGTCAAAGACGTCGAGGGCGGCTTGAAAACGACCGGTCCGCAGTTCAGCAAGCAGAGCGTCTTGATCAACAGTATGCGATCGAGCCGTATTCACGAAAATTGCACCATCGCGTAAAAGACCCAACTGTTTGGCACCAACCATCCGATAGGTTTCCTCTGTTGGTGGGGCCTGCATGGTTACAATTGGACAGTCGCGAAAGATATCGTCCATCTCGACTTTCGTTACACCTAGCTCCTTGGCTCGTTCTGGCGACATATAGGGATCACTGGCCCACACATCGGCCTTGAGTGCGTTCAACCGCCAGATCACCTCCCGTCCTGTATGACCAGCACCAACGACACCCACTCGTGCACCGGCCAACTCTTGTCCCATGCCCAAAACCTTTGTTCCGCGCCAGTCACCACCATCTTTTAAGATGCGGTCCAACTTGTGGGCTTGACGCAAGCAAAGCAGGATGAGAAGCACCGTCATCTCCGCCACGGCGGGTGCAATTGCAGTGGCTGCATGAGTAACCGCAATGCCCTTCTTGAAAACATTTGGCGGCAACATGCGCTTGATGGAACCTGCCGAATGAGCGATCAAGCGCAAGCGGTTTGCTGCGGATAAGACATCGTCTATAAAGGCGGTGATCCCACCCGGTGATGACAACATCATAATCAGGGATTTTCTGTGCCAATTGCTCTGAATTGAGGTTTGTATCACTCTCGTTAAAGGTTACGTCCGCAATCGAACGCAATTGCTCATCTGTCTCTGGTGTAAACAGATCACGATAGAGCGCTGAAGTTGGCAAAACAAGAACTCTTGGTTTGGAAGACATTGTTGTGTTGAACCTTTTGGTACTTGTTGTCTTGTGATCGATGATTGGTCGATTTAGAAGTTCGTGATGCGTATTGCGTGGTGCGTGATACCAGCAGACGATCTCCAGCAAAACCGGAATCTCGGGGTGTGTACCATAAAGTGCGTAAATGGAGTAGGTTCTCTGACTGAGAGGCTTCCATTTACACACTTTGGGACACACTGTCGAATCTTGACTGGCGCCATGCAACACACATTACATCCCCGAATACACAATATGTGAATCACGTGGAATGATCAATGTTTGCGGTCCATCAGTGGGAAACTGAGCCGCCCATTCCTCCGGATCATAATCACGCTTGACGAAGCAAGCATAGTGCGATGGCACGGCTGTCTTGAGACCTATGCGTTGGGCCATCTTAACGCTGCCGTCGAAGAAGGGGAACTCGCCTTCTGTTGGATGGTTGGTTAGAAAGCCAATGTCGGGATGTAGGGCAGCGATGGGTTCGATTAACTCATCGTGGTCGGCAAAATTATTGATTGATCGCCGGAGAAGTAGAGTGTCAAACCATCGGTTTTGATCACATAGCCCAGATGGTTACGTCCGGCGGAGCAATCTCCGCCGCTGGATCACCCATTGGTGGTTTCGCATAGACAACGTGAACCATCATTGAGTCAAGCGTTACTTCGTCGCCAGCTACGACCGTAACTGTTTGCATTGGTTGATATCGGTCATCGCCAGAATATCATCGATGCTCTCCTCGGGCCCCACAAAACGCACTTGAGGAAATGACTGCCAAATACGCAGAATCGATTCTAAACAGGTGTGATCACCGTGGTTGTGGGTGAGTAGCACAAAGTCTGTTGGGAGCGTCGATTCATCTAGTGGAGCAGGGCGGTGGATAAAGCGATCTTTTGGCCGTTCAATAGGAAAATAGGGATCGATTTGGATCAGCGTGCCTCGGGAATCTTTCACAGCAAAACAACTTTGCTCGAACCAATGAATAGCGACAGAACCCTGGGACACGGATAAATCTGTCAATGGATGCATATGAGTCCTCGTGAATCTTTCAAAAATGCGATGTGTCCCAAAATGTGTGTAAACATAAGTCGCATGCTCTAAAACCAGCGCCCATTTACACACTTTGTGGTACACAATCCAAGAAATGGGGCGGATAAGAACGTGTTGCATCGTGCGCATGATGCAACACGTTCTATTTTAACTCACTTGCGCAGAAGTTCACAGTCTCAGTCGATCCGAAATGCATCATAGATCCGTGGAGAAAACGTTCTGTTGTGCTAGCGAAGCTGCACCTCAAACCGACGAGTAGCCTGGTCATGGTGGATGGTTGATAGTGGATGGTGATATATGGAACTATCCACTATCAACCATCCACCAGCCACGAAACTTGACTCATTTGTACAGATTTTTCTATATGACAGTACCTAGTGTGGAGTAGATGTTGAGACAGAAGTACGGTGTTTTCAGACGATGAAAAGACTTTGAAAAGACGCTGTATAGGACGCCAGGCTATTACCCTCTCGGCATCGTGATCTCACAACGAGTGAGATCCTGATTTTCATCGTTGTAATGACTAGGAGATATAAATTATGCGACGTTTTAAAGTCCGAGAGTTGATGATCACTCTGCCGGATGAGGTTGCAGAGCCAATTTGTGGCCCGTGTACGCACCTCCATTCGCTCTGTGGTCCCTGCTCTCAAAATAGTCCGACCTTCTGTGGTCCCTGCTCTCACCAGAGTCCAACAATCTGTGGTCCGTGTACCCAGCTCCATTCGCTCTGTGGTCCCTGCTCTCAAAATAGTCCGACCTTCTGTGGTCCCTGCTCTCACCAAGGTCCAACAATCTGTGGTCCGTGTACCCAGCTCCATTCGCTCTGTGGTCCCTGCTCTCAAAATAGTCCGACCTTGTGTGGTCCTTGTTCTCACATAGGTCCAACAATCTGTGGTCCGTGTACCCACCTCCATTCGTTCTGTGGAGTCTGTTCTCAGGGGCCGACGATCTTCGATCTTCCAGAAGAGGGTGTTATCACACCTGAAGAACTGAACATATTGAAATCACAACTTCGCGAGGCGATGGCAAAGGTTCAGGACATTGAAGAGAGCTTTGCCCCGCAGACGTTGTCTGATGTGCGAGCACTTCAAGAAGAGATGAAAGCTGCTCTTGATGAACTCAAGAAACGAGAGCAGGAGCTTCAAGAGAAGGACGGGTAATCATTCCCATTCTTGAATGCTTGTTTCCTAACTTAGAAACCGGAGTTTGCAACAGGCCTACTAAAGTGAAATCAGATAGAGAGCGTAGTTTTCGCTAACTCATCTTCCCAGAAGGGGTCAGCATCATTCAGGCAATCGGGAGGATTCTGCGACCCCTTCTGGGAACATTCAAAACGACCGGTTTCAAGTTGATGTCACATTGGAGAGGAAAATTCTGGTTTCCAAGTTGATCCAAGTAGAGAAGAAAGACTCTGGCTCAACAGGATCGCAGGGGGTTGTCAACCACTTGAGATCCGAAAGAACCAACACTCAGCATCAGTCATGGTTTCGGCCAGATGGCAAAGTTTATTCGTTCGTGACGCTGAACAAACAAGCTGTTTGTTCTACAATTGGCCGAAACCATGACCAAGACCCAAAACTCTTTCAGATTTAAAGGTTTACTATGCAGAACATTTCGTTGGCAAGTGTTATGGAGCTAAGTTTTCGTGCGAATCCCTGTTATGAATTGGTACTGTACGATCATCTTCCGTCAAACCAAAAAGAGATTCTACGGGAACTTGACCAAGATCCCGATTTCTATGGAATCCTTCAGCCACAGGAGCAGTCTGGATTAGGGATCAAGTCTGTCTGTCGGGACACTGCCTTACTCTACTTCACCTTGCAGCATCCTGGCAGACTACCCGCCTATGTAAGAGAGCTATTTGGTGAGCAATGTATTCAGGCCATTGCACAGCTTGTTCTCGATGATGTACTCGAAGTCGAGCGCGACGGTACATTTGTCTCTGGCTCGGATGCATCTGGATTATTCCGTGATGGGGGTTCGATCGCTGGCGATCGGAAGCCATTGGGTAAAATTGCCCGGCTTTCGGTGCAAGCGTTGCAATATGCACAAGCCTTAGATATAAGAGATGTCATCAAACTCTCTGCTCGTCTCTATTTCTATAACAGATGGCCCGCGTCTCCATACTGGCATTCCGCCTTCTCGACACCAAATGCGGTCGCCAATCATCTGAAGATCACCTCAACTGACTCCTCTCAATCGATTTTGGAACGAAATTGGTCAAGGGTTTCACCTCCTCCCCCCTATGACGGATGGTTGACGTGGGCGTCTCGTACAATGCCATCTCGCTCCCAAAACAACGATGTTGGTGTCTGTAAGTTGTATATAAGCCCCGAGTGTAGGCATATACGAGACGCCTTTCACACAACTGTCGAAGTGCTGACAGATTCCGCAGCATCACGTTTCAAAATAGGCAAAGATATCTACGGACTTCTGCGTCCCGACAAAATCGTTGCTTACTTTGGAAGCTTCGAAGAAATGGAAGCAACCGCTCATCAGCTGGCACATAAACTTGAAGATTGCCCCGCACATGGCGTGCCGTTCACTGTGGAGATTGCCGGTGATGGTCTGCTTTCTTGGGGAGTTGATCCTCCTCGAAAAGAGCAGGGACCTAACTGGTATGGACCAGAAAGTTGGCGGTTATGGATAACAAATCGGCTGGCGACGTCGATGCTTGCTGCAAAACAGTCGAGGACAACACCGCTGAAAACAGACGAGGTAACCCCAATTGAGCCTTGGCAATTCGCATTGGAACGCTTGCGCCTAGAAGGCGTCGATACGGAAACATGGACACCGGCAAACATGACTTGGTGTTAAATAGCTATGTGAACATACTCAGTAGACCACAATCGTGTCATTCTCGAGTGGAACGAAGAATCTAACGATTGCGGTCTGCCCTGAAAAAAAGGGCAGCAAGAGAAGAGAGAGAGGGGTTAAAGGCCGCGTTGAATAAGAAGCGGGTCCAAGTTGACCCGCCAGAGTGGGTGGCGTCGTTGCCTGTGCCCAACGCAAATCAGTTGTAGTGAGCACCGTACTTAGGCGGTCGGTGCCAAGAAAACCTTGAAGCCGAGGGACTCGAGGGTTTTGAGTGCGCCGGCTTGTGCATGCTCCTTGCGTCGTTTGAGAAAGAAGTCGCCGCCGAGTTCTTCAAAGACGGCATCGGGCTTGTCGATGAGATGATAGACGATGGTCAAGATGGAATGGGCCACGGCAATAGCTGCCCGCTTGGCTCCGCGTCGTGCCTTGAGACGGTGGAACTGTGCGGCGAGATAGGTGTCCTTGGTGCGAGAGGCGGCCCAAGCCGCTTCAACGAGGGCGGTGACTAACCATTTCTGGCCTTTCGTCGGCGACCACTCTTGCGTTTGCCCGCCGATTCGTTGTTGCCAGGACAGACACAAGCCCAGGAGGCCAGTTTCTTAGCTGAGGGCCAGCTTTCGACCGAGGGACCGATCTCCGCCAGAATTATCTCGGCGACGACTCGCCCCACACCGGGAATGGCATCTAGGCGTGCGATGAGGTCAGCATGCGGAGCCATGAGGACCCCAATCTGTTGATTGAGGGCATCAATGCGTACATTCAGGTGATCGAGATGATGCAGAACTTCTTGCAGCATAAAACGATGATGAGGACGGACCAGTCCCGTCAACGCATCAACCAACTGGGGAATCTTGGCCCGCAGCCGCTTTTGTGCCAAGTCAGCCATGGCTTCTGGGTCCATCTCATCTGCAATCAGGGCCTCGATCATCTGGCGTGCCGATACACCTTGGATGCTCGTGACCACCGATCCCAACTTGACGTTGGCATCTTCCAACACCTTATGCAGGCGATTGACTGCCGCACTCTTCTCTTGCAAGAGACGCGTCCGATAGCGCGTCAGGTCTCGCAAGTCCCTTTGCTCCACATCTGGAATGAAACTGCGCTCCAGCAGTCCATAACTCATCAGTTTCGTGATCCAGGCCGCATCGCTCTCATCCGTCTTGCGACCAGGCACCTGTGCCAGATGGCGGGCATTCACAATCCAGACCTCAAAATGCTCATGCAACACATTGTAGATCGGTTTCCAATACACTGTACTCTCCATCGCCACATGCGTGATCCCATACGACGACAGCCACGACCTCAACCCCTCCAACTCGACCGTCGTTGTCCCAAATCGCTTGCGCACCTGCTCCATCCTCCCTGATTCATCTACCACACACGCCACTACCATCCGCTTGTGAACATCCAGGCCGCTGCACTTCGGAAACATCACTTCCATCTTCCTTTCCTTTCGCAGCCGCTTATGTGTACCCGATTGTGAGCACAGTCTGCCCTGCGTGTTTCGTCCCGAGGAACGTCCACATCCCGTGGTGCGTCGGTGTACACCAATCTAGCTACTGAGCGTTCTTTACTTGACCACGGACCTTTCCCGATTTCTGTTCGGCGGCTGCCACCACACTTTAACACATTTTTCATCCCCTGTTGTGTTGGCTCACCGCATGTTTATCTACTGATGATAATTTGATAGAAAGGAGTAACTTGATGACTATTACAGCTCCATTTGTGTTGCCGGACGATGTTGTTTTGATCCCGGTTGACCATCTGCCGACACAGGTACGGGAACGAGTCGAGTTTGAAGAGGGCGATTATGCACTGACGCGCCCGCGGGCGCGTATACCTTCCAAAATTATTGATGCACAGGCTGCAAAGCTTCTCGAGGAGTTTCGCTCTCCGACTACGATTGTAGAAGCTGTTATGAATTATAGCCTGGCACATAAGACAGATCCTGAGGATATGCTGGATGAAGCATTTCCTATCCTTCAATATTTCATCAACTCACAGTTGTTGACCCCTCCAGGCTCCGAGGAAGCCAAGAAGATTACTCCGTCAGCCGAGGTTGGCGACTGGTTAGCAGGATTTCAGATAGTTCAATGCATTCAGGTTCTCGATGATGCCGAACTTTATCGAGTACAAGGTCGCAACGACAACGATGCTGCTCTAAAAATCTTGCGCCCAAACAGTAGCCAAGGGGTCAAACACTTGCTTGAGCGAGAAGTTGCGATTCTTACACATCTGGACAACCGCATCAACCCATCCCTTCTGGAAGAAGGAACCGTCGAAGAACGCTCCTATCTTGCGCTCGAATGGTGCTTTGGCGTTCCAGCATCTATGGCCGCTGATGCACTGCGTCGCTCTTCTTCCAGCGACAGCCGCGAAAAATTACTCAAATTATGCTGTACAATCCTAGAAGCATATGTCTGCCTGCACGCACAAGGTGTGATCCATTCAGATATCCACCCAAGAAATATACTCGTTGCGGATGATGGCTCTGTGAAACTGATAGATTTTGGATATTCACGGTTGGAACATGGTGTAAACGAATTCAGTAAGTCTCCGCGAGGTGGAGTGGGATTCTATTTTGAACCTGAATATGCACGTGCATATCTCTCGCGGCGGAATCCACCACAGTCAAGCATAGCGGGAGAACAATATGGATTGGCCGCTTTGTTGTATTTCTTGTTGACTGGTTTGCACTATGTGGATTTCTCGTTAGAGAAGTACGAAATGATGCGGCAAATTGCGGAAGACAGTCCGTTGCCTTTTTCTAATCATGAGATGGAAGCGTGGCCAGAAGTTGAAGCACTCTTGGGAAAAGCTCTGAGCAAAAATCCTGCCGATCGTTTCTCCTCTGTAGCGGAATTCGCGAGTAATTTAAGAAACGTCAGGGTTCCTGTAAAACCGCTTGAAAATATTGTGGTTCCAACTGCTGAAACTGAGCCAACTGACATTGTCCGTGCAAAGCCTGTTAACCATACAGCAAGCGAGAGGTTTTTGAAAGAGGTTCTTCAAAGGGTTGAACTTTCTGGCCCATTATTCTGCACGGGATTGAGAACCGCGCCAATTGGTTCTGTTAATTATGGTGCCGCCGGGATCGCCTACGCCCTCTATCGGATCGCCTGCATTCGCAATGATCCTGCACTCCTATCCCTGGCTGATTGCTGGTCGATGAAAGCCATTTCCACTCTGACCGATAGCACTGCCTTTTATAACAATGAGTTCGATATTACTGCCGAGACGATTGGAGAGGTATCTCTCTATCATACAGCCAGTGGTGTATATTGTGTACAAGGACTCATTGGTCAGGCAATGGGCGATATAATGTCGCAACAGGCAGCGATTGAAGCATTTGTGGCTGCATCAAAAGCGCCGTGCGAGAACTTGGATCTCACATTGGGTAGGTCGAGTACATTACTGGGATGCTCATTTCTGCTCGATGCAGCACCTGATACCGAATTGGTCGACACGACCTCGGTGCGAACCCTCGGAAATGAAACGATGCTAGAGATATGGAACGAAGTCGATACATTTGCCCCAATTCGAGAATGTTTCAAGCTGACCTATCTAGGAATTGCGCATGGCTGGGCTGGTTTGCTCTATTCCACAATGCGCTGGTGTCAAGCATCTGGGCATCCGCTGCCCTTCAACATTGCAGAACGTCTTCAACAATTGGCAGACTGTGCCGAGGAGGCGGGACGTGGTCTTCGTTGGCAATGGGAAATTCAGCCCCGTTCTAATAAGAGTGCATCTGGTTTTATGCCGGGTTGGTGCAATGGCAGCGCTGGCTATATTTTTCTATGGACGCTGGCACATCATATGTTGCACGAGAACAAATATCTCACATTGGCTGAAAGAGCCGCTTGGAATACTTGGGAAGAACCTTTTGCGTTGGGAAGCCTGTGTTGTGGTCTGGCAGGACGAGCATACGGGTTATTGAATCTATATAAGCATACAGGCGAAGACACATGGCGGCAGCGTGCCGAACAGCTTACAGTTCAGACCGCGGTGGAGCCAGAGTCATCTACTCTTGGTACGAATGGGATCTATAGAGACAGCTTATATAAGGGCGAGATTGGCATGGCCATCTTAGTTGCTGATATTGCCACACCCGAAGCGGCCTCAATGCCTTTCTTTGAAGCAGAGGGATGGGGACGTCCATAGGCCCTTATGGATCGACATCGACTCGCTCTCCACAAAAGGACACGAAAGAGAGCCATATATTTTGTGGCCCTTTGTGGAGGGCTTGTTTGATTCTATGGGATCCCCTCCTTGCGGTTCAACCGCCGTAAACCGACAAGATGGGCTGTCGAGACTAAGACGATAGAAAAAAACAAGACTCCACTCAGATCGACAGCGGCATAAAGAGTTGTTGAATAAGCCGCCGCTTTGGTTGCTTTTTTCGCAAACCCAGTGAAAATCAACGCACTGAGCTTTTTGAGCGCGAGCGGTGTTCGGAAAAATTTATAAATTGTGAGTGCAATCGCCTTCATAATCCCGAACAAAGGTCCTTTTGAGCGCTTTTTCTTGTAGGCAAGGCTATGTTCAACGATATCAAGCATCGAAGAAATCAAATATGTCCAGAAAAAGAGAGTATCGCCAAACTCAAATGCAATATAGGCTCTTTCTACATTCATGATGCCAAACAACAATTTCAGAATTAAGCAGGTTAAGCCGGCTGCTAAACAGAAGCCATTAAAGCGGTAATTCCAATGAGTAACCTTGTCACTCTTTTTTGTGGGCTTAAAAGCCATGTTGTAAAGAGCAAATAGATAAAGTGCGCCAAGGATGATATTCATCGTCCAGAAGACTAACTGGGGATGATCTTGAAGCCATTGAATAATGATATGAATAAAATACATCATCGACTCTATCTATTGGTTCTATAGAGATTATTAAGGATTCAGAATATGGGACACGGATGAACACAGGTTTCACAGATTGGCTCTGAGAGAATCCGTATTCATCCTGAAAATCCGTGTTCTACTTTTTCAATCCCTATAATGTCTTATGATCAAAGTGCGCCGCACCTCTGAGATGCAACGCACTTTTTAGATGATCGGAATTGAGCGTTTATCACAAGGACTCATCCGTGTCCATGTGGTGGAACGAGCTTATCCAAAGAACATAGGTAGTAGCACTTTGAGATAAGGTGTCAAAGATAAGAAGAATGCACCAAGAATGGCTGCAAATAGTAGCCAGGTCTGAAACGAAAGCCCTTTTTGTCCTGCATTTCGCTGTGCATGCTGTTTATAGCCAAGCCAAAAAACAACTGCGCCAACGATGAGCAACACGCCAGGAGTTGCAATGGTCGACGCCAGCCACAGGGCCACAATAAAAGGCGCTTGCAATGTCCCCAAAATGATGTTGAGGATATTAGCCACAACAGTGGATTGCTCCAGAACATTAATTCCAAAATAGCTCAGATACAGTTCTAGCCCTACGATGGAAAACCAAATTCCGAGCATCCCTGCCACGTTTCTTTCATCAGACAAGTCCGCTGCATACCATCTGCCACCCGCTCTTAAATCGGCACGATTCACTGCATAGAGTTTATGCAAACCCGCAAGTACTGCGCAAATGATCAAAGAGACAAATCCGAGGAATCCAGCCCACCTGAACGTGAGTTCAGACACTTGCCAATGTGCCACCTGCTCGAGATAATACGCGATCCCTAAGGTGAGCGCAAATGGGAGACCATAATAAACGAGCGCCCATCTTCCATGTCCAGGTGCAGGATCGGAATTGACTTCTTTGGCGGGAATCGATTGAATCTGAGGAACCATGACTTGATCTGACATTTTGCTTTCCTTTCAACTACAGTTTAATAATCCGTCACCTCCATTTTACCCGCAATTTATTGATTGATTCTGACATTTTACACCGATTTTTCTCCCGAAATGATGACATTTTCAAGATTCGGAATACCCGAAAGTTGCAAGCTGTTTCTCACATATTGAAATCGAGTGTGTACCACAAAATGTGTAAGCGAGGCGGGGTTTCTGACCAGGTATTGTCTATTTACGCCCATTGGGATACACTGTCAAATCGATGGTACAATGAGATGAGATATGAGATTAAATATTGACTGAGGAAAAGATGTACCAACGATATCAAGCTTTCATGGCATCGTCATCAATATCTATTACGAAAGCGGGACACATCAACTCCCTCACTTTCATGCTCGTCACGGAAAGTATAAAGCAAGCTTTACCTTCAGTCCACCGGCTTTGCTTGCTGGCACACTGCCACGACGTCAACAGAATCTGATATTGGCTTGGGCTGAGTTACATCAGGATGAACTCGCAGAAAATTGGGAACTGGCTTCACAGGAAGCTCCGCTGAACAAGATTGAAGGTTTGCGATAGGAGAGAAAATCATGAATGAACCGGGGTGGTTCAGAATTAGGTTTACACTTTTGATACATAGATAAAAATCTATATGAGGTCATTTTCTGCCTGAGCATGGCTCAAAGTAGAAAATATAAACATCTTTTCTCTTTGCAAAAATGTAAACCTAATTGTCCGCCTAAAATGAACCACCCCAATGAACCAACTAGAATCGATGAGTTCTATGACGTGGTTGATTTTAAAATTGTGGGTCACTATACCGTGTGCGTGAGCTTTGATGACGGTTCTGAACGCGTAATTGACTTTGAACCTATTTTGCTTGGCCCTCTGTTTGGTCCATTACGCGAACTGGATCTTTTCAATCAAGTTACGATAGATCCTGATATAGGCACCCTCGTTTGGCCAACAGGTGCAGATATAGATCCCAATGTACTATATATTTGGCCTCATCATGTAGACTCTATTATAGAACGTCGCCGCCAAAAATTTGCTGTTCTGATTTAAATCACCACCTCTCTTGCTGCCTAACGATTCAGCCGAAAGTTTCCTGATTTAAGCTGTTTTATGACGATTCCTCAGTCACAATCCTTAGGTGTCTGATTGCTTTCACCAGCCGCAACTGCCGTATCTAACACAATATTCAAGCTCTTGCAGAGGCGGGCTTTTGACTTATACCGCGGTTGTGATGAAAACCGTAGTTTTCGAGAGCTCTACCAGAGAGAACAAACTACGGTTTTCATACAGAGCAAAGTATAGGATGGGCCAGATCGACAGCTTTTTCATAATACTCAACTGCTTCAGCACAATCACCCCGTTGATTTGTATATTATATAATGATTTTGTATGAGAATGAAGAGATTTTTTTCGATATTCTACTCCGGTCCAATCCGAATATCAGTCAAATGTACCCAATCCCCAGCCACATTTCCAGCCTCGTCCAGCACCTTCAGTCGTTCACCCGTACTCTCCAGATACATCCCCGTATAGAGTGGATAGAGTCCATCCGGTGCGTCGTCTTTGACGGGGATTTCGTGGACGTCGGTGATCAGTTCACCCGGATCCCATTGCCAGGTGTCGCGATTGCCACAGACTGGATAGGCGTCGCGTTGGGCCACCATTGTGCCATTGCCATAGAATGATTGGTTAAAGATCTTGTAGGTTTCGTTGGTAGATTGCTGTGCACGCCAGAAGAGCGTCAAGCGAATGGTATCACCGGGTGCCAGAGGAGTTGGATAGGCAATTTCATATCCCTCCAACCAGAAAAGATTGCTCAGGTTTTGGTGGAGAATATTGGGGATGGGTGCGTTGACAGCAGGGTAAGTCAAGGGCAACATCGCATTTGCTGCTTGATCGAAAGATGTTTCATGGTCCGACAGGTGAAGGATACGCAATTGATCTGGAGGCGTCTCGCTACGCTGGTGAATGGTCATCTTATGCACGCCATTGACGTTGACCTGCCCCCAAGACACAAACCCCTTGCTCAGATAATCCTCCATCGCCACGCGCTGAAAGTCGTAGAATGGCTCCAAGTTGCCCACTGTCTGAAAATACCATTGAGCACCATGTTTGCAGCGTGTCTGCCCACGCGTATACCAGGCTGGTCCCCATGCTTCGAGTTCGTTTGATTCATAAGATCCGTTCAACTCACCCTTTGCATAGAGGTATCCAATCACCTTCCAGCCATTGTTGGATGGAAAACCAAAGAGAGCCCGCTTGTCTGGTTCCGCATAGGCTGTCCAATACCCGCGTGGGCGATTTTCCGGCCAGGTGCGCAATACTTCTACTTCATGATGAACAAAGTACCAATAGGCGTAGTTCCCAAACAGAGATGCCAGAAGAAGCACCGTACTCAGACCCGCCAATGTCGCCCATCGTTCTCCCAATTGTTCCCTCATCCAGCACCAAATCCTGCTGGCACCGACCCCGGCCAATAGTGCCCACGGAATGAAGAAGATATAGACGTGGGTGCGTGGTTTGAGAACAGCAAAGAGCGCACCGAGAAAGAGCAGCCCAAACCAGAGCCAGACGATCCGTTCCTGATGAGAGACTTTTGGTAAGGACCAGGCTGGTAGAAAGAGCAGTAAAAAAGGGAGGAACGTTAGGTTCAGTTCGCCCACGAGGAACCACTCGGGTCTGACGAAGAGAATGGTTATAATACCAATCAGAACCACCGATGTACCAAACAACCACCCTAATCTATTCATATGTCCAGTTGTTATCTCGGAGCGAGAACTAAACTGATATTGAATGAGCCAAGCCAAGGCGCTTACTGTCAATAGAGCGAGAAGTAGCACATAGTATGTGCTACTGTAGAGCGTCGTGCGCTGAAAGACATCGGCCAGATTGTTGTATGGGAGACTATCTCCACCGATGCGGCGTTCGGTTAGATATGTGTAGGTTGCCTGGAATTGAGGGTGTTGACTGTAGGGAAGATAGAAGAGAGCGAGTAAAAATGTACCGAGCAGAAGTGCAAACGCACTCGCCAACACTATGGTACTCCGTTGCTGTGAATGATAGTACAATAGCAAGAATAGGAGATAAAGCAATGGAATGATCACGACGATGGCTTCGTAATGAGAGAGCAACCCAGTTGCCCAGATCAAGCCTACGAGTCCAAAGGTTGGAACGATCCGAATTGGATGACGCACCAACCGGCAGAGTAGCAACACGGCCACGATCGAGGTGAGAAAGACGATACTCTGATATTGGACAATACGCGCAAAGCCAATAAAGTAGCCATCAAAGGTGAGCAGAAATGTGGCCGTTGCACCGGCAAGGGGTCCAAAGAGACGCGTTCCCAGCAAAAAAAGTGCTGCCAATCCGGCTAGATTGGCAATGGCAAAAGGCAAGCGGGCAGATGCTTCATTTAATTGTCCGGTCAGCGCATAGATAGCTGCAGGAACGAGAATCTCCGTTGGTCCCTTTTTGTGAATCAGCAAGACATCTTCGTAGCCTTGCAGAACCGCCGCTGCTCGCAACGCGGCGCGGGCTTCATCATTGTGGAATTCATGATAGCCCAGGTTGGTGAAGCGTAAGAAGCTACCAATGACAAGCAGAAAAAGTAATCCAATGAGGGCCAATGAATAGTCCAATGTAGATGCATTTGCTCGAGCATTGTCATCGACGAGAGAGTGGGGTACATTTGATGGTCGAAAACCGAGCAAATCATGCTCTCTGAACTGGCTATCATGCTGCGCATGTTCTGTGTTTTCTTGCTCGAAGAGTGACGCTTGATCAAGAACTGAGGAGGACTTTGGGCGCTTGCTCTCCCATCTCCAGCTCACTGTCCACAATCCAATGATGAGGAGATCAGAGACGAAAAGAATTTGCCATTCGCTGATACCTCCGGGCAAATAAGCAAGACCCAGCATGACGAATACAATGATGCTGTAGCCAGTTGCGATGGTAAAAACAACAGTTTCAAGAAAGTAAATGACTCCCAGAAAAGCTTTGTTTCGTCTCTGTCTGACGAGGTTGGACGAGGTGAGATGGGATAGAAAACTTTTCTGAGAGACTGAGTGGAAATTCTGAGGAGAGAGCCAGAACCTAACAATCAATAGCCCAGGTAAGCCGCCCACAAGAAGGAGAGAAATGGCTGCCCGCAACAATTGTGATATATCAAGCCACAAGAAGATGTTCAAAGTGACGCAGGCAATGAGACTTCCAAAATAGAATCGTCTCGTGCTCATTTCATTCCATCTTGGGTACAGATTCCTCAACCTGTTTTCGCGATACATGAGCTTCATCGAAGGTTGCCATTTCGCTCAGAGTTGCCACAGCGCCTTCTAGAATTGGTACGGCCATTGCGGCACCGGTTCCTTCTCCCAAGCGCATATCCAGATTGAGAACTGGCTCTAAGCTAAGATGGTCGAGTAGGGCTTTGTGACCTGGATCGGGTGAAGCGGAGCCGGCGATCACAAACTGTTTGATCTGCGGGGCAAATATCGCCGCGATTGCGGCTCCGGCTGCGGAGACCAAACCGTCAATGAGGATCGGTATTCTTGCCGCAACTGCCGCAAGGATAACACCGGTAATGGCACCCATTTCAAATCCACCAAGCGCACTCAAGAGATCAACCAGATCGGCTAGATTCGGTTTGTGACGGGCGATAGCGTCTTCTATCACTTGACATTTCCGCCGCCAACCAGAGAGACCCACGCCAGTGCCGTGACTTGTGACTTCGTATGCATTACGCTTTGTCAAAGCAGAGGCAATCGCTGCACCAGATGTACTGTTGCCAATTCCCATGTCTCCAGCAATTAACAGACGAGTGCCGGCAGCGATTTCGGCATTCGCAACTACAATACCGGTTTCAATGGCCGTTAGGGCCTGAATACGATTCATCGGTCGTTCATGACGTAGGTTTGCTGTGCCTCGACGTATTTTCAGCTTGCGTAGCTGAATGTGATGTGGAAGCTCGGTCACAACACCAACATCAACCACAATAACCTTCAGCCCGTAGATTCGTGCCAATGCATTAATGGCTGCACCACCCGCTAAGATATTCGACACCATCTCATGAGTTACCTCTTGCGGATAGGCACTTACTTGCTCTGCAACCACACCATGATCCGCCGCACAAACAATCACAGTGCGGGGTGAAAGTGTTGGCCGAATCTCGCCGCAAATTCCAGCTATATGAACACTGAGCGATTCCAATCGTCCGAGCGTACCTGATGGTTTTGTCAACTCTTCCTGACGCAGCCGTGCGATTTCCATGATCGCGCCATTTAATTCACCAATTTTATCGATCGTTTTGTTCAGCATATCCTGTGACATATTCATCCTCGGCATTTCTAAGGAGCATCCAATTTGTTCCGGCAGCAAAACCGTTGCGTTTATTATGGACACTCCGGCTTGGAGCATTCGTCTACCGAGCAGCGCCATAAAGTGACATGAATTACTTGAGTGCTCATGCGCTGCTGCAGGGTCTATACTGCAGTTGTGATGAAAACCAGAGTTTTCTGGAATCCTACCAGAGAGACCAAACTCTGGTTTTCATACAGAGCAAAGTATAGATAGTGGGTGCTGAACATGTTTTACTCTATTGGGATAGTGGATGATTTGTCAGTAGACAGCAATCGTAAATTCTTCGCTTCACTCAAGAATGACACGATTGCTGTCTACTGTTTATACGATTCGAATTGGGTGATTCGGAATCTGAGTATAGGAAGCGAATGAATTCGAAGGTGACAATGCCTCAGAAACCGTTAAGGTTGGTATTGATAGGTCTTTATGGTCGGAAATCGCAGGCACATCATCGAGTAGTAAAGTGCTGGGTGTTTCTCCTTTCCACTGATTGAATTCTTGCCGTCGCTGGACAGCAAGCTGTTGAATTTCATCTGTTGCGCTGATATTCCATTCCCCCGTCATCATCTCCTTTACCTCTTCCAACTCAAAGAAGAAAACATCATCCGGCGTGTGAAGCCTGCCATCGCCCGTGGCTTCTTGTGACGCGGCCTTCGCCCATATCCGTGTACCTGCTTGCACATATGAGAAGGCGTGTAATGCTCGGCTTTGAAGCAACAAGAGGGACGGTATTTGCTCTAGCCACTGTTGAAGCTGTTTGCGCGATTTGTTTTCTGCGAGTTGAAGCAATTGGTCAAGCGTCTGCTTATTTGGCGAGATACCATCCGATGCCGTAGACAACTGGTCGGCCATGACAAGAACAGCCTGAAGAACAACCGATGGATCTTCGTCCCATCTCAATGAGCGGATTTCCCCTTCATCTGAACCACGATGACCATATTGAGCAAAGAAAGATTCCAGCGCGTCGATGATGTCTTGGGCGAATGAGACTACACGCCAATCCTCTTTTCGACTGTTGCCACTTTGATACGTATTCAACCACGCTTTGAGGTGAGCACAGCTTTCCTCACTTTTGACAAGTAGATGAGCAATCGCCTGGAGTTGGTTGGCAACATCTTGTTCAACTAAGTCAGTTGGTGCTCTAACGGCGGCGGCGACTTGATTAAGATTATGGGGAAAACTCGCTTTTCCTTGTGTTGCCCACAGAATTCGATTATAGAGCAATTCTAGATTGTGACGTGCCCCAAAATAGGCCATTAAGCTATTCGTTCCGATGCGTTCGATCTGCTCCATCACTTGCAAGATATCCGCTTGGGACCACTTGAGTTCTAAAAGTGTGTGATACCAATCACGCGTCTGACGAGTGATTTCTCCTATCTCGCTTTCTAAGGTCTTGAGTTGGCTGATCACTTTCTTTTGTGCCCGTCCGGTTTTCAAGCTCCCGAACAGTCCAGGCTTTTCCCAGGTTGTGGCTACCAACGGTCGTTGATTCACCAAGAATGTTAGCGGTTCAATGGCTCCATGTTGTGTTTCAAGCCGCGCGGAGAGCGACAAGTTGAGATACGCTCTCCCCTGAAGTTGACGTACTACCGGCACGCCGGGAGGCGGTTCAAACCCAAGCCTGTCATAATATTGATACCAACCACGCCGCAAGATTTCTGCAAGCATGCTGTAGCTAATAGGTGTTAACACTTGGGGGACCAATGGTGAAAGTGGGAGATGATCCCAGAGGGTTGCGTTGCCGCTGGGGGAGCCATCAATTTTATAGTCGAACAAATCAGACCTCAGTAAGTTCGCAATCAGGATCATTATATCAACAGTTATCGGTATAGAGTCTCAGTAGATCCAAATTTGGCGTTTTTGGCTATTTTCAGTCGAGATTGCAGGGATTTTGGAGTCATTTATTCAGATTTCGGTTACAGAAAACAACCTATTTCATATCTGAAAATCGCCCAAATCTAACGCAAAAACTAGATATCGACCGGCAAATTTGTATTTATGTCAACTGTTTAGCCAGAATTCTCTCTCAAAACCTGAAATTTGGATCTACTGAGTCTAGTATTCGGGGTGGTTCATTTTAGGCGGACAATTAGGTTTACATTTTTGCAAAGAGAAAAGATGTTTATATTTTCTACTTTGAGCCATGCTCAGGCAGAAAATGACCTCATATAGATTTTTATCTATGTATCAAAAGTGTAAACCTAATTCTGAACCACCCCTAGTATTCTCCGCGGAATTGAACAAAGTGTCAATTTATGGTAAGGTCAATTTGAAAGTTATCCTGAGCACTGTCAGAATTATAACATGAATTTGACCGTTTCCAGTCGGGCAGAACAGACGAATATGAAAGTTATGCGCGAATGCGATATAGATCGAGTAGCGACTTAGTGCTTATCCGAAAAGTTCTGTGACGGTGCATTCTTACTCGAGAAGCTAACTGGACTCACAACCACTTTTCGGATAGGTTCTTAGGCCATTCCAGAAAAAATTCCCATAAGATGGAACGTATCTCACTGGAATGACTTTGGCTTTTCCTTTTGAATTGGGGATTTTATTTTAGTACAGTGTAAATTAAGTAATCGATAATTTTCTCTGACTAAAAACATTCAAAAACTTAGTTGACGCTGTATTTAGTATAGGAAAGTATAAAATCCGCCAATAGATGGAACCAGATTCTGGCTGTTCACGAAGTGGTCGCTTCGACCTAGCTGACCGCTGATTAGCTGAAAGCTTTTTTTATTGGAAAAGCCTTAAAGTCACACTTGTATAGGAATCAAAAGTGTGAAGTCGTCGATTCGAATCAATTTCCAAAAATATGAGTCAATACGGTACTCGCCGCACCACCGACACTCTGGAGAAGTGCGAAACGGGCATGATGAACTTGGTTTTTTCCCGCTCGTTCTGTTAACTGCAAGACGATTTCACAAGTCTGATAGATTGCTGACGCACCAATCGGATGACCGCGCTCCTTTAAGCCGCCCATTGTACAGATGGGTATAGAGCCATTGAGTCCAATTTCATTTTCCGCAGCCAAATGCCAACCGAAACCTGCCTTCGCATACCCGACAGCCTCCAATAATAGACAAGCCATAATACTGAAGGCATCATGAACTTCGAACAGATCAATGTCACTCCGATGAATGTTGGCTTTTCGGAAGGCTTTGAACGCCGATTGCCTTGCTGCAAAGAGGTCGAGTGGGTCACGACGTTGTTCCAGACCAAACCAGTCCGTAGCAACGCTCGAACTCAAGATATGTACAGGTGCGTCAGTATAAGCACGTGCTTCATTGCTACGCGTCAAAACGACGGCCGCTGCCCCATCACAAATTGGCGATGCATCATACAATCGCAGTGGAGGCGACACAATTGGCGAATTGTTGATCATGCGGTTGGTGACGCGTTTTTCATGAAAGAGTGCGTTGGGATTGTTTCGTGCGTTGCGATGCGCATTGAGTGCAAAGTTGTTGAAGATCTCAATGTTCAGATCATATCGCTCAAGATAGAGTTGCATCAGACGCGCGTTTTGACTCAACAGTGTGGCACCGGCCGAGGCCTCTGTCTCACAGTCAAGAGCCTTGGCCAGAACGGGCACAACCTGATCGCGATCTGCACTCATCTTTTCGACACCGACTGCGATGGCTGTTCGCGCCTCGCCACTTGCGACAGAGAAGTAGGCCATACGCAGGGCCGCGGCACCGGTTGCCGTCGCCGCCCGTACCTGAAGTGCTTCGATGCCACGCAATCCAGCTTGACTGGCAATCAACGTGGCAAGATGTTTCTGGTTCTGGAGTTCATCGGCTAGCATGTTGCCAGCGAACAGGGCATCTACTTCATCGATGCCTGCATCTTGCATTGCCAGTTGCACAGCTTCCGCAGCCATAACCTTTAGTGATTGTGCATGTTCTTTTTGTACTGGAATCTGACCGATTCCCACGATGCTGACGGTTGGATTTGACATGGCTTAACCGTAGCAGATTTCGGCTCTAGGGGCAACTCCGATATCATCAGATCAGAAGTCTGGTGAACGGCAGATGATTGCGGGACATCCATTTTTTTCGAACTACATGCAAGGCAGGTGTGTACCACAAAGTGTGTAAATAGAGCAGAGTCTCTAGATTAAACAGTCTCCGTTTACACGCTTTGGGACACACTGTCTGCAACGCATTTTGACCTGAAAGCAAAATATACCCAAACATCTGAATCGGTTTGACCAATAACTGAGTTTGTCGTTATAATGGATAATGGAAACTCATACACCTCTGTGAACAAACCGTTATTCCCTAATTCAACAGACTCAGTCGATCAAAATTTTGTGGAGTCGCCATGCATGGCGCAGCGTTCTCTATTACACGCAGTAGACATAATCCTGCATTTCTCAGTCAAAACAGACTCGAGCGTGCCAAATGGTCCGAGATTCTCTACTGCGTCTTTTTTCGCCATTTGAACGCTCTACCTCTGAGAAATCCTACTGCGTGTAATCTCTAACGCCGGTTTCGGTCGAGTAGAGCCGCATTAGAGAATCTAGTATTGGCCTAAGACACATTTTGGATCGATTGAGACCGAGTTTATATTTTTTGGAGAGAACACTATGACACAACCTTGGCGCGGCATTTTTGTGATTGTTGTGACACCCTTTAGCGAGAGCTTAGAACTGGACGAAGACAGTCTCCGCAAAGAGGTTCGTTTCTGTATCGAGGCAGGTGTCCAGGGCTTGGTTGGTCCAGCAAATGCGAGCGAATTTCCTACCATGTCGGATGATGAACGCAAACGCTGGGTTGAGATTGTCGTTTCCGAAGCAAGTGGACAGGTACCGGTCATTGCGACGACTACGGCTGGTCATACAATACCAGCATTGGAACTGAGCCTGCACGCGCAAAAGATTGGTGCCGATGGAATTATGGCTATGCCTCCCCATGTGCTACACCCTGATGCTGACGGTTGCTATGCATATTATAAGGCGTTATCCGAACATCTGGATTTCCCGATCTTTATCCAAAACTTCATGGGACCGATCGGGACACCCATGAGCAATGGATTGGTGGCGCGTATGTGTCGCGAACTTCCCTATGTTGACTATATCAAGGAAGAAACGCTACCTGAACCTCGTATGATTAGCGCAACGATGGCTGAAGCTGGTGATGCTTGCAAAGGGGTTTTTGGTGGACAGGGCGGCATCTATATGTTGGATGAGTTTCGGCGCGGGGCACACGGCAATATGCCTGCTTGCCAATCAGCAGAAGTTCATGTACTTTACTTTCTGGTAAAGGCTTGAGTGACAAAGGGCAAACCGAAAGGGGCGGAAAAAAGAATCCACCCTGAAAAAACGGGATAAAATGTAAAAATAGTGCTCGGCTAGTTTAAGCAGCGGCATTGAGGCGGCGATGAGCGAGAACGCCTTTAGGGAAATGGTGTGAAACCGAGGCCTTTTTCCGAAAGTCAGGGTCGAGTTGGTCAGGAGTTGGAAAAAGAGCACTCGAGAGAACGCGGCGCAAACGGCCGGGAGTGGCTTGAGGCTCTCGATCCCAGTAGCCAGTCGGTATGGGAGGAAGAGAAGCGGCTAAATGGGAAAGAAGATTGCCAGCCAGCAGCCCCAGTTCAGGTAAGCGGAAGCAAGCCTCATCGGCATGAACAAATTGACGATGTAAGCCAATCATCTGCTTGGAAGCCAAGGGGGGATGTTCAACAGGCCAGCGCTCCAGATAGAAAAGATAAATGGTTTCAGCTTGTAAAGCCATGACGGTCGCCAGAACCAAAGGTGTGTGATAAGCAGGATCCTGAAAGACGTAAATCGAATAGGTGCGGTTGGCTGTATCCACCTTGGTTGTCCTGGGGACGAGATTGTGCCATGCTTGATAGCGAATCAGGCGACCACTATAGACAAATTGACCAAACGAGTCTGGAGTTGTGGCCTCGAGTCGCTTTCCCCTATAGCATCGAGAGAGCGGACGCACAATATCACCATATTCGGGTGGTCTCAGTAGATCCAAATTTGGCGTTTTTGGCTATTTTCAGTCGAGATTGCAGGGATTTTGGAGTCATTTATTCAGATTTCGGTTACAGAAAACAACCTATTTCATATCTGAAAATCGCCCAAATCTAACGCAAAAACTAGATATCGACCGGCAAATTTGTATTTATGTCAACTGTTTAGCCAGAATTCTCTCTCAAAACCTGAAATTTGGATCTACTGGGTCTGCCTTTTTCCTTACGTTCGGGTAACTCATTGCGGCGCGCTGTGCAGTTAATCGCTTCCCGAAGGACAAATCGGTCGACGTCGCTTTCTAGCATTTCTCTGATTGTAAACCCGGCATCGACCACCGCCACTTCGTCTGACTCCAGTGATTTCTTCGTCTCTTTCAGCAGCTTTTTCCGAAACTCACTTTCCTTTGTGCCTACCTCGCATCTCATGATTGCCTTGAGCAGTGGCACTCGTTTCCCGCCTATCTCCCCCGAGCTTATCATCACTCCAAAGATGAGCGCGGGCAATGACGAGCCGTTGAGTTATAGAGTCGGTTCACTTTCCCTTGCAGCTTCGGTCGCCAGAACCCTGTGATATCTATGCTTTTCACTCGGTATCCTTCTAACTTTTTGCCTCCCATTCCCTTTCCACTCCACTTCTTCTTGCCACGATGAGAGCAGGCTTGCAATATCCCATGATCCATATCGAAAGCTCCACCAGCTTCGCCGGAGCTCCTCATCTTCAAACCCGCTTTCACTCAATCCACTATGGATTGCTCCTCGACTTTTCAGAAACGACCCATTCATCATCGCCCACATCAGACGCATTACATTTACGTTTGTTCCCACCGGCGTTACTTGCAATACATTCATCAGTACTGCTATAGTTATTTCTGGCGCGGTTAGCATTCCTTCCTCCTTTTTGGGTTCTCTACCTTTAGGATGAAACGCTAACCGCTTTTTGTCACATTTCTCACCTCATCTCTTTTCTTTTACCAGAAAGTAAAGATGTAGAGATCTGGAAGAAGCTGGAAGCAGGAGATGAATCCGGTGCGCGCACACTCTTTAACCGACTCCTTCCTTTGCTCAACTTTGAGCGCATGCATGGCATTGCGACCTACAAAGAAGTTCTCTATCGACGCGGCATCTTCGCAGCACCCGGAATGCGGGCACCGGGTAAATACTTGGATGAGATGGATCTGGCAGAGCTAGATGCCATTCTTGCGGACGTTGAGCCGCTCTTTCAGCTGTAGATTGTCTTGCGTTCAAAGTTCTCAGTTCAAAACTCATCGCGTTTCCCACAACCCAACACACCGAGAATAGCGTGCATATTCAATTTCAAATCCGTCAGTTCCTGCGTTACTTTCTTGTTCTACTCTTGCCGCTTTTGCCTTTCGTGTGGAGTCCAAGCTCTGGATTGGCACAAAGATCGATGAATCTGCCGGAAGGCTTTATTCAGGAAGAGGTTGCGGCTGGGCTTTATTTGCCCACCAGTTTTGCCATTGCGCCGGATGGTCGTGTCTTTATCGCCCAAAAAGATGGCTTTGTCCGCGTCGTACACAATGGCAAGCTGTTGCCAGAACCATTCATCAACATTAGCCATGAAGTCAACCAGGTAGCCGATCGCGGCATGATGGGTATTGCCGTTCACCCTGGCTTCCCAGCTACTCCATATCTTTACCTGACCTATGTCTATGAACCGCCTGAGGCGCATGGCTATTTTGATAGCGGTGGGCGAGTTTCTCATCTTCTACGGATCAGTGCCGATCCGGCAAACCCCAATGTACACCTGCCTGGCAGTGGTCTAGTTCTGCTTGGCAGCAATAGTACATTTGCCAGCATTGGTAATCCAAACGAGGGCAATAAACCGCCCTTCAGTTGTATCGACGAGAAGGGACGCCATATGCGAGACTGTTTGCCTGCCGAAGGCACGGCACATGTGATCAATATGGTACGTTTTGGTCCAGATGGTGCGCTCTATGTGAGTAATGGCGGCGGGACACAGAACGTTGAAGGAAACATGCGTGCGCAGGATGTGACGAGCTTGGCGGGCAAGATCTTACGGATCAATGCAATCACGGGACAGGGGTTTGCCAGTAATCCGTTTTTTGACGGTGATCCTGGTAGCAATCGCTCAAAAGTCTACGCGCTTGGGATGCGCAACCCGTTTCGTTTTACGCTTCATCCAAGCACGGGTCAACTATATGTTGGCGAGGTCGGCAATGATGTTTGGGAAGAGATCAATCGGGGAGGCCCGGGGGCGAACTTTGGTTGGCCTTGCTACGAAGGCCCCGATCGAGTGGCTGAACATGGGAACTGCCCGGCCCTATTTTCTGGGGAACAGCCCGTGACTCAGGCAATCTATTCCTATTTGCACGAACAGGGTTTGGGGGCAGCGATTGGGGGTGATTTTTATGTTGGCCGGCGCTTTCCGTCCCAATATCGTAATGTCTACTTCTTTGCTGATTTTAATGCCGGATTGATTCAGTACCTTACCTTCTCCGGAGGCGTCCAAGTACATACCTTTGCCACGAATGTGCATGGACCTGTCCAATTGACTGCCGCGCCCGACGGTCATCTCTATCTACTTTCAATTGCTACCGGTACGTTGTCACGGATTCGTTTTACCTCAAGTGTTAACACCTTACCAACAGCTGTCTTGAAGGCCTCGCGTCTAAGTGGAAAAGAGCCCTTGGATGTTCAGTTTACGGGCAACGAAAGTTTTGATCCAGACGGGGATCTGCTCAACTACATTTGGGATTTCGGGGATGGAAGCACGAGCACGGAGCCGAATCCTCTGCATCGCTACACGGAGCCCGGTGTCTATGTTGCCACGTTAACTGTACGCGATCCACGCGGCGGCGAACGGTCTAAATCTGTCCAGGTTTTTGTGGGCAATGAGCCACCTACCGCCACAATCGCCCTCTCTTCATCAAATGAAGATCTACAAATTGGACTTGAGATTTCTTTCGCTGGCCTGGGAATTGATCCAGAGGATGGCAATCTAACGGGGACAAATTTGCAATGGAATGCGGTTCTGCTGCACCGTGATCACGTCCATTATGATGTGTTTGAGAGTGAAGGGGTGGCGGGCAGCTTGGTTTACACAGATCATGGTGATAACACCCATTGGGAACTTTGCTTGACTGCGACCGATTCGGTTGGCTTGACAGATGTAGAGTGTATCGAATTGCGACCGAAAGAAGTGACATATACTTTCAAATCTATTCCAAGTGGTCTTCCGATTTTATACGCCGGCAGCCGATATACCACTCCATTTAAAGTGATTACCTATCCCGGTGCGAAACGCTTTATTAGCGCCATCAAACATCCAAGAGACGACATTGAATTTGCTGTCTGGTCAAACGGTGAAAGCCGTTTACACCAATTGACAATTCAGGACGAAGATGTAACATTGACAGCGCTCTATCGAGGTGAGTATGAGGCAGTAGTTAGTGATACAAACGATGAAGAAATACCAGTTGTCAATCTGCCTGATAAAAATACGCGGCAAATTTCTCGTCGTGCGGCTGTTGTGCGTCAATCAGCACCGATCGTTTCTCGTAGCAGATCCACTGTTGCAGCGACAGCGCAAAGCGACACAGGTGGGAATCAGGATGCTGAAATCGGTGGGTCTGGCTCAATCTTGCGGGAATGGTGGCAAAGCGTAGATGGTGAGAAAGTCTCTGGTTTGATGAAGCATCTGACCTATCCAGATCAACCGGACGGCAGTGAGTTCTTACCAACATTCGAAGCTCCTCGCAACGCGGGTAAGGACTTTGGCGCACGTATTCACGGCTACATCCACCCACCAGTTACGGGTGAATATCGCTTTTGGATTGCGAGTGATGATACAGCCGAACTATGGCTGAGTACAGATAGTGACCCTGCGAATGCTCATCTGATCGCACATGTGCCTGGGTGGACCAACTCGCGTGAATGGAATCGATACAATGAGCAATCTTCTTCGACGATTCCCCTCGTGGCTGGAAAGCGATACTATATCATGGCGCTTCACAAAGAGGCTGACAACAAAGACAACTTGGCCGTTGCATGGCGAATTCCCGGTGGCTCACGTCTGGTAATTGAGGGGATTCATCTCTCCCCATTTGGTAAGTAAGGCCTTTCCAGAGAAATCGACTTGGCAAATCAGGGATCTATTTCTCTGGAATGGCTTGAGCTTTTCCAGAGCAAATTAGGGATTTCAATTGTTGGAAAAGCCTAAAATCGGTTCAAACGTAGGTTACTTCAGAGAATCGACCTATGAATATTCATTCCGTCTGTTGATATACGTTTTATGAGCTTACACATCTCCGTGGTTGCGACAGTTCTAAATGAAGGGAGTCATCTTCGCCGTCTAGTCGACTCATTGCTTTCCCAAACTCGACCGCCAGACGAGATCGTGATCTGTGATGGGGGAAGCCAAGATGATACGATAGAGATATTGTCTCACTATCAGAGGCAAAAAGGACCTCCCATCAAAGTCATTGTGGAGCCTGGGGCCAATATTAGTCGCGGTCGTAATAGGGCGATTGCAGCGGCAGCAGGGCAGATTATTGCCACCACAGACGCAGGTGTTGAATTAAACCCCACATGGCTTGAGCAGCTTGTTGATCCTTGGCTAAAGGGTGAAAACTCTACACCAGAGGCTGACCTTTTGGCTGTTGCTGGATTCTTTTTCCCCGATGTTTCTGGCCCGTTCCAGACAGCAATGGGTGCAACGGTTTTGCCACTTGTGGATGATATTGATCCAAATAAATTCCTGCCTAGCAGTCGCTCGGTGGCCTTTACCAAATCAGCCTGGGAAAAAGCGGGAGGATATCCAGAATGGCTAGACTATTGTGAAGATTTGCTCTTTGACTTTGCACTGAATGCCCAACGTCCGTCAGAACCAACTGCATTTACTTGGGCACCTAACGCAATTGTCTACTATCGCCCCCGTGAGAATTTGCCCGATTTCTGGAAACAATACTATCGGTATGCCCGAGGCGATGGAAAAGCGGATCTCTGGCGCAAACGCCATGCTGTGCGTTATGCCACCTATTTCATCCTCTTCCCCGTCCTTCTCAGTCATGCACTGTGGGGCTTTTTTGCTTCGTGGTTGGGGTGGTTGGGGTTGGTGATTGGCGTGATTGCTTACTGTAGACGACCGTGGCAACGATTGAAAAAGCTCGGTCATCGATTAAACCGGCTCGAGATGTTATATGCTGTTCTGTTGGTTCCTATCATCCGGGTTGTGGGTGACGTTGCAAAGATGACGGGCTATCCTGTGGGGTTGTGGTGGCGCTGGCAAAATCGGAAGCGACAAGAAATTTATTGGCGGACCCGTCACGCATTGACAACTTGTATCAAGATGCGTATACTCACGCCATGAGCGACGAAATACACATATTGAAATCTTTTACATCAGCAGAACGAGTCAAAAGGGAAGTGTGTCCCAAAGTGTATAGTATATGAGTATTGATTATCCACAAGTTGAGGCGGATCTAATTGAAGCCGACCCTGCTTATGGCGGATTGGGGCACTGGATTCTTGCTTCACCTGTATTGCTTTTTTTGGCCTGGAACTGGATTGCTGTATTTGATTTTTTCAGCCCACTTGAAATGGGTTGGCTGAATCTTGTTCTTGGCGGTCTGAGTTTTCTTGTCCTGATAGTGGTCCCATTTGGATATGGTGCCCATCGTTTTGTGACGGCTTTGCCACGTTTGTTTCAGACTGCCGGGTGGGAGATTGCACCCCGTGAGGCTGTGGAGCCAGCTAAGATGTACACGACGCGCTATGTTTTTCGAGAACGCCGGCGGGCGTCAACCAATTGGACTCGAATTATTCTGCGCTGTGCTCAGGGCTGGGTCTTTTTAGAAATTGCTGCTATTCTGGCTGCTGCGGTTCTGATGATTCCTCTGTTTTTTAGCGTAACTCAGTTTGGTTTTGGACGATAACAGCAGAAATGCTCAGTACGGCTATTCTATTTGGAGCTCCCCAACTTTGACCCATTCTTGGTTTATCAGCCACCAGCTTTGCTGAGCTTCGATGGGTTTGCTGTCTGAAGAACGCTCTAGTCGCAAGGTTAAATCATAAGTTCCTGACGGTAAATCTGGTGCCAGTGCTAGCGTACGTACCTCGTGCACTGGAATTTTGCTTGCCCATGCGCCACTTGGGTAAGCCGATGGACCAAGCAACTCAACCCACTCCTGCTGAACATCCCCATTTTTGTTCCGTAATTCGATTATGCCACTATAGGTATCACGATATTCATTTGGTTGTGGTTCCCAGATCAGTTCAATGTTCAATTCTTCCCCGGACTGCAGCGACAATCTGTCTGGTTGAGCGGAGAGTAAATTGATGTAGTCAAAACGGGCCAAAGAATTTGAAAATCCAGGACTCTGTCTGGCGATCTCGACATCTACTATCATTAATAATAGCCGTTGTGCGTCAATGAGTGTGACGGTTGGTTCGGACGATGTTTGCTGTATCGGTAATGCCGTGCCGGACGCTTGTTCATAGACAACTAGCTGTAGACCGTACTGTCCTGGCGGTGTGGAGAGCGGCACTGGTAAGCCAAGTGGTTGCCGATAGTGGCGCGCTGGTTGCCAACCACTTGTGGGGAGCAATGGCGCCTGATCCCGTTGCGCAATCAGATAGCCCGAAGCATGATAAAGCCGTAAACTCATCGATAGAGGAGGAATCTGTTCGACAACATCTGTTTGCCGCGACCACCATAGCTCGACATAAGCAATCTCACCAGCCCTGACTGATTTAGGCGTGGACAAGAGATCTACTTGGATAAATGATCCAAAAAGTATCGCATTGTCTGCATCAAATTCGACAAGCTGCGGAATGCTCTGATGCTTGTTCGCCGATGATTCGTACAGCTGAACACGCAAGAAACCTTGGCCAGGATATACTTGATCCAATCGCAATTGACCATGATTTTTGAGCTCTGATCGATAATGACCAGTTGGATCATTCACCGTATCATAGAGCCGATAATGCCAGATACGTGGATAATGCATGGCGATCTTACTGAGGCTTTCCTGCGTGTCTGCCAAAGAAATTGCATAGAAATCGCTCTCTGGGCGACCCCATCCCAACTTGGATGAACCATCTATGCTGCCCGTGCGAACCAATTGAGGTTGTTCATTCAAATAGGAGTGAGGAATAGTTTGGTTTGCGTCGAGTTTCTCTGCGAAATCCATCATACGATGTGTGGTTGAAATGGGCGGTGGGATGGAATCGGTCGGTCTAGAAGGATCTGTTGGCCAATAGGTTGCGAGGGCTGTGTATACCCAACCTGCATTGACGAGAATCACGTCCCCCGGTTTCCAATTCGCAGCAAGTGCGGAAACGGCACCGCGGTGATCGTCTGCACGATGAGCAGGGTCAAACCAGAATCGTTGGAGGCTAGTTGCATAAAGCCCAATCAGAAAACAGAGGAGCACAATCGTCAACCAGCGTGTTTGCTGCCAGATTCCGACGATTGCCGAGGCAATGATAAGCATAAATGGGGGGGCATAGATGAAAAGATATCGTGGATGGTAGAGTGGAGTGACAGTAGCTGTCAGAAAATAGATCATCAGTGTAGGGACAAGGATGACACAAAGAAATAGTGTCGATGAATCAAATGGCAGATGATTGAGGCGCCATGTTTTCGTGTAGTAATAAGATGCGAGCATGAGCGCAACGGCGACAACGGCCCAAAGCCAATGAAGTGAGAATCGACCGATTCCGGTTGTGACAAGGTTTAGTGCGCTTTCGCCCATTAGATAGACAGATAGACTTTCTATTACAGTCGTCACGAATTCCAGGGGATTTTGCCATGAGACACGCCAAGACGGAACGGGGGGATCGGTAGCTTGCTTCCAAAATATTGGTAACCAGGGTGACCAAAGAAGAAGAATGGCGAATTGTCCACCGATCCAGAGAGCAATCTGCTTCCTTCTAAATTCAATGTTATGTCTCCAAGCTGAAAAGAAGCAAAGGAAAACGATGAGATTGTGCGTGATCAACAAAAATATATAGTAGTAGAGTGAGTAGATTCCAATGAGCGAACCGATTACAAACGTTATCAGCCAAGATAAACTTGACCGGGAACCGGCAATGACCGGATTTATTTCCTGAGGGGGGTGTGTAGCCCGCTGGATCGGTACCAATTCAAGAAATTTGAAAGTAGACCAGAGACAGAACAGCCCTGCTGCTGCCCCAAGTGTATACATACGAACTTCTTGTCCATACCAAACGTGAAATGGGTTGAGTGCTGCAAGCCACATACCGAGCATTGCCGCGGCAGGGTGAACGAGCCGTCGACCGATTGGATATAAGAGCGCAACAACCAGAACGCCAAACCAAAGACTTGGCCAGGCATAAAGAAACTCCAAGCCGTGGAACAATTTAGGGGTTACAATCGTCTGCCAAAGGTGAAGAAATGCGTAATAGCCGGGAGGATGGATGTCTCCGGCTGTATGAGCAATCATTTCTGGGATAGTTTTGCTCGCCAAAAAGACGCTAACAGTTTCATCATACCAAAGTGATTCGGCACCCAGCCGATAAAGACGAAGGGCAAAGCTGGTTAACAGACCGCCAATTAAAAGTAAGCGAGGCATGAGGCGTGTATTTTTTGAACGGAAAACCATAATAGTGACATTTGTCACCCTAATTGACAATTTCAAGGGTTTGTAGAGGGTTCGCACCTCAAATTTGTCATGTTGTAACCTTTTTGACGCTAACAGACCCTCAGAGGTGTTCTAAGGACTCGCTTGTATAGGGTTTGAACACCCAAAATCAGGGACCAAGGTGACAAATGTCACCATACGTAGTTTAATAGCCTAACAGAAGATGGTTCCTTTGGCGAACTGAGCCGTTATGAATAAAATAATGTGCGACTTTTCCGAATCAATCATACTGGAACGTGTAACTGGTTTTTCGAAATAGGCTCTAATTTATGTCTTTGGTCGGACGACGTTGGAATCCCTTTCGGCATCATCAAACCACCAATTTCCCTAAAAATAAGCATTCTTTTATAGGAGAATGGTTACTTCTACTGAATTTTGTCATACTCTTGTGGGTTTGTTGGAGATTCACAACTCGTACAGTCACGATCACCGTCGATGACATGACAGAGACGATTCAAACACACCGTAGAACGATTGAGCACCTTCTGGTCGATCTGGATTTGTCCTTACAGCAACATGACCGGCTGACTGGCTTGAACGATGAACGTTTGTTGAGAAATTCGTCGCTTCGGATTGATCGGGCGCGACCGATCCGGATCCTATCTGATGGGCGTGATATTTCGCTTTCTAGTTGGGGAGGAACAGCTTGGGATGTGTTGCGCGATGCGGGTGTCGCTGTTAACCCAAGCGATCAAGTTGTGATCGATGGCAAGCGTCTCAATCTGCGCGAACCATTGCCAGCAAGGGTACGAAGTTATTTACCAGCCACATTTGAGCGCGGATACGCCTGGGAAAGCATTGTGGAAGAACCATTGCAAATACGCGTTTATCGTTCGATTCCAATTACGATTGATGATGGCAGTTTACCCTATACAATCCGTACTACAGCTGAGACTCAGTAGATCCAAATTTCAGGTTTTGAGAGAGAATTCTGGCTAAACAGTTGACATAAATACAAATTTGCCGGTCGATATCTAGTTTTTGCGTTAGATTTGGGCGATTTTCAGATATGAAATAGGTTGTTTTCTGTAACCGAAATCTGAATAAATGACTCCAAAATCCCTGCAATCTCGACTGAAAATCGCCAAAAACGCCAAATTTGGATCTACTGAGACTGTTGGTGCAGCTCTACGTCAGGCGCAGATTACCATCTATTTAGGAGATGAAGTCCAACCCAGTATGGGGAGCCCTGTTACAACCGGACTGCGCGTCTTTATTGACCGAAGTACGCCAGTCAGTTTACATGTCGATTATCAGTATACGAAGACACGTACCCAAGCGCGGACAGTGGGAGACACTCTCATAGATTTGGAGATCGGTCTCTCGGGGTTGGACGAAGTCACCCCACCCTTAGATACTGAACTCTATGACAATATTGAGATTCATGTAAAGCGTGTTCGTCAAGATATTGAAATTGAAGAGGATATTGTTCCTTTTGAAACAGTTTTTCAACCCGATCGGAATCTCTTGATCGATACTCAACAGATGATCAATCCTGGAGCTGAAGGCATCACGCGTCGCCGAGAGCGTGTACGTTATGAGGACGATGGGGAAGTTTCTCGGGTTCTAGAGGATACTTGGATTGCTCAAGAACCAGCTCAGCGCGTGATTGCGTACGGTCAACGGATTGAACCGAACAATGTAACAATGCCGGATGGGCAAACGATTACTTATTGGCGCCGGATTCGCATGAAGGCAACTAGTTACAGTGCTGGAACGGCTGGGGTCTCGCCCGATCAACCCTATTATGGACGAACCTATACCGGGGATGTCATGCGCAAGGGAATTGTGGCTGTCGATCCGCAAGTGATCCCCTTGCGCAGTAAGGTCTATATTCCAAGCTATGGGTATGGCGATGCCTTGGATACTGGTTCGGCCATTCGGGCGAGACGGATCGATTTGGGATATGATGACGACAATCTCGTTCTATGGAATAGTTGGGTTGATGTTTATGTACTATGGCCGCCACCCCCAGAATATCAGATTACCTGGGTCTTGCCAAACTGGCCACCTGTGCCGCGGTAGGTAGAGTGTCTTTCATAATAGATATTATATTGAAACAATTTTCGAAGCCATGTTTTCCAATTATTGATAGATTGTTCATCTACCGGGGTGGTTCATTTTAGCTGGATAGATAGGTTTACACTTTTAGAAACAGAAAGAACGTTTATATTCTCTGATTTCGCCGGTTCTCAGAGAGAAAACGGTCTCATATAGATTTTTGTCTATATATCAAAAGTGTAAACCTAATTTTGAACCACCCCCATCTACCGTTAATATAATCATTGCATAACTATACTCTGTTGGTCACTGCATAAGAGTGCGTACCACAAAGTGTATAAATGGAGTAGGTTATCTGACTTTACCGTCTCCATTTACACACTTTGGGACACACTGTCGCATAATTTCAAATAATTATTAATGATTAATTCTCTGGAATGAGTATTCAAAAACATCAGCGAACGACAAATCTCTTATCGATAGCACTCCTCATTTACATATTATTTGCTGGCTTTATACTTCGCACATGGAATATCAATTTCGATAGCGGATTTGGCAGCCATCCTGATGAACGAAGTACAGTTTGTTCTTATGCTCCGCGCATTCGCTTGCCTGAAAGTTGGGATGAATTTAAGGATCCACAGAAGAGCCCAATGAACCCACTGTGGAATCTAAGTGAACAGCGGCCAGAACGTTTTACTTACGGACATTTTCCCCTCTATCTTGGCATTCTAACCGGAAACATATTGGTTTACCTTGCGCCATTGGCTGAGACTGTCAGTGTGCCAGAACAATATGTTGGGATGATGCAGCGAGCAACAGACGCCTGTAACGGCATTGCTATTGCCGGTCGTCTGACCATTGCTCTGTTGGACACGCTAACCATCCTATTGCTTTTCTTATTGGGAAGTCGGATGGTGTCGCAACGAGGGTCAAATGGAGCAAACGCTCCTTATCGTTCACCATTTAGCGGTGTACTCGTTGGCCTTTTAGCTGCTGCAATGTATGCCTTTACTGCTCAAGCGGTGCAGCTGAGTCACTTCTTCGCCATGGATCCGGCAAGTACAACCTTTACAGTTCTAGCGGTTCTAGGCGCTGTCATGATGGTTCAGGATCGTAGCCGATCTTCTGCGATTCTCTGTGGTTTGGGCGTGGGCATGGCTGTAGCATCGAAGTTTAGCGCTATTCCGATTGTTCTTGCGCCCATTACAGCTGCTATTCTTCTTTTGTGGCGTGCTGCTGTGCAAAACAATTCAGACACGCAGAGTCAACGATCTCAAAGCCAGGGATATACCCAGTTTTCCGCAATTTGGCTCTCCCTTGTGGCATTGACCGTTGCTGCGATCTCCTTTCTCATTACAAGCCCATATGCTGTGCTGGATTTGGAAAGCTTTTTGCAGGCGACTCTTGTTGAACAAGGGCGCATGGTGCGAGGTATTGCCGATATGCCCTTTACCCGTCAATACCGTAACACGATGCCCTATCTCTACTTTATTGAACAACAAGTGCGTTGGGGATTGGGAACGCCATTGGGAACGATTGCAATAATCGGTACGCTCTGGATGTTGCTGGAAATGCTGGGGAGTCTCTTCGTGCTTGTCGGCAGAACCCTCTTCGGCGAACAAACGGATCGATCGGATGAGGGATCTCCCAGCCCATCACACTGGCTAGGTGACGCCCAAATGGCCAATATCGTTGTCTGGAGCTGGGTTGTGCCCTATTTTGGGCTAACGGGTGCTTTTTTGGCAAAGTTTAATCGCTACATGTCGCCGGTTTTGCCCTTTGTCCTCCTTTTTGCTGCGGTTATGATTGGGCGCATTTGGATGTGGGGTCGACAAACCTCAAACGCCAGTTTTGCTCGCGTCTTGATCGGCCGGGGTGTCGCGACGGTTCTGGCCCTTGTTGCAATTGGTAGCGGAATCTTCTGGTCGGCAGCATATGTGAACGGTGTCTACAATACCGATCATCCTTGGTTGATTGCAAGCCGCTGGGTTTATGAAAATGTACCGCGAGACTCTCTCATCCTGTGGGAATTATGGGATGATCCATTGCCCAAAACAGTACCCAATGAACCTGGGATGGATATGGGGTCCGCTGGCCTGCGCAATATTGATTGGAGCCCTTACGAAGAAGATACGCCTGAGAAATATGCGTTGATGAAAGAGAAGCTGCGCGAGGCAGATTATGTGATCTACAGTTCCAAGCGTATTTACGAGAGTGTAGATGAATTGCCCCGCCGATACCCCATGACGATTCGCTACTACGACGCCATGTTTAATGAAGAATTGGGCTTTGAATTGGCGCTCGATGTATCGACACCTCCAGCTCTCTTTGATTGGGTCTTCGAGGATCGTACAGCGGATGAGAGTTGGAGTCTTTACGATCATCCACAGGTAACAATCTTTCGCAAAGTGCGTGACCTGAGTAACGAAGAGTATGATGCCATCTTTCAGATTGATTGGGAAACCATTGTTCCTTGGGATCGGGGCGAGGGGTCTCGTCTTGATCCGCTGTTACAAATTATTGGTTTGAGCAGCAAACCAGAGAGCGAGAAGAGTGGATTGATCAATCGCGTGATCGGATTGCTCACAGAAGAAACTGCGCCCGCTCCAACCGAAATCGATGAAGACCGGCCCGATCTGTTATTAGAAGACGAGTTATCTGATCTCCCCGTTGTCGCATCTTATCGCTGGAATCGGCGAGCAAGCGAGAGTGTGCCGCTCAGCGTTGGCTGGTGGTGGTTGGTGGTTGCGCTTTTGGGGTGGGCGGCTTGGCCCATTTGTTTTGCGATTTTCCGCCCTCTACGTGATCGGGGCTACCTATTGAGTCGCTCTATGGGGTGGCTATTTGCAGGGTGGTTTCTTTGGATGATTGTGAGCCAAGGCTGGGCGCTCAATTCCTCTGCAAACGCCTGGTTGGTTCTTGCACTTCTGGCCGTGATTGGTGGAGGATGTACAATTTGGCAGTGGAGCGAGATCCGACGTTTTATGCGGCGCAATTGGGGATTATTACTTGCCAGCGAAGTGCTCTTTGCCGTTGCCTTCCTCTTCTTTGTCTACATCCGCTTGGGCAATCCTGATCTGTGGCAGCCTTGGTTTGGCGGCGAGAAATTTATGGAATTCGCCTTTCTGAACGGCATTTTACGTAGCCCTACTTTCCCCCCGGTGAATCCTCATTTTGCCGGCGGATATATCAACTACTACTATTTTGGCATCTATCTCGTCACCTATCTGATCAAGCTCTCAGGCATCTACGCAGAGGTTGCCTTCAACCTGGCGATTCCAACGCTCTTTGCCATGACGGTTGTCAACGCATTTGCGGTAGCCTACTCTGCCATTGAACGGCTGAGCCAACGACCTCAAATAAGAGAGCGAGCCACGATCGAAAGATCTGCATTCTCAACTCAATCAGAGGCCCACTTGGAGGTGAAGGGAACTGTTCATGAGAGTGTTGAGAATGAAGCTATTGATTTAGAGAAGAGTGAGCAGATTGAACAACCAACCGCCGAATTAGCAACATCGATTACAATTCTCGATGATTTCACTGAAGACAGTGACTCCTCTCCGACTATTCGTCTTCCAGTTCTCCATTGGCGGCGCGGCTTTGTCCCGGCACTATTGGCCCCCATCTTTGTTGTACTCATCGGAAACCTGGACGGCTTTGCTGAACTCATGCGCAAGTTGGCCACTATGAGTGTGCTTCAATTTGAAAGTAGCTTACCTTTGGTCCAATCTACGGTTCATGCGGCAAGCGGACTGCAACAGATAGTGACGCAAGACCTAAATCTGCCTCGTTATGATTTCTGGGCACCCAGTCGGGTGATCCCCGACACAATCAATGAATTTCCCTACTGGAGTTTTCTCTTTGCAGACCTTCATCCCCATTTGATTGGCATTCCATTTGCGGCACTCTTTTTAGCGCTTGTCTTGACCCTTCTTAGCGATTATTCGCGTAACTGGGGGCGCTCTCTCAGACGTGGGTTCGTGCTTTTGTTAATCTTTGGCCTCTTATTGGGGACGTTGGCCAGCGTCAACCTTTGGGAACTGCCCACCTATTTCGGATTAGGAGTCTTGGCTCTGCTTATCAGCCAATATCGAGCATATGGACGCGTACACTGGCTGCTGACGATTCTGCTCAGCATTCTCTTTTTGGCCGTAGCTTATTTCACCTACCTGCCCTTCTTCGCAAGCTATGTTAGTCCCGTTGTCGGTGGGATTGGTCTTGTCAGAAAACCAGATTCGGTTTCAAGTTGGATGTTGGTCTGGGGCTTTTTCTACTTTGTCATGTTCAGTTGGATTGCCTGGTCGGCAGGGCAGCCGACTCATCCCGTTCGATGGTCGGGTGGCAGCCCTAGAGATGCGACCGGTCTTGAACGTTGGCTTAGTCTGGCGATCCGTAAATTTGGTCGCTTGCCACGTGTTTTCTATCTGCACAGGCTTTTGGTTGACCAGCCATCATTTGGTTACTTGCTGGGACAAGCTCTAATTCCAATTACCATTGGATTCTCAGTACTGCTCTGGTGGCTGGAGTATCAGGTGCTTGCGCTCTGTATCCTGCCGTTGGGCATGGCATTTTTGCTCTTGTGGCGGCGTGGTCGTGCTGCTGATCCTGGGAATCTACTGGTTGCGCTGTTCACTGCCACCGGCTTTGCAATTCTTGCAGGAATTCAGATTTTTTATTTGAAGGATCATCTACAGGGTGGTGACGCGTATAGGATGAATACGCTTTTCAAATTCTTTAGCCAAGTGTGGGTACTCTGGGGAATCGCAGCTGGCATTGCCCTGCCGCGGATCTGGAGTGACTTGATGGGACAGAGACGTCGGGTACAACCATATGCTGTTCCTACGAGTAGAAGTTCACGTGTGCTGCGCACTGTCTGGGCAACTGCTCTGATTTTGGTACTCGTGCCAAGTTTTGCCTTCTTGATTTTTGGCACAGCCGATCGCATTGATATGCGTTTTCAGGGGTGGCGACCCGAATTTGGCACACTCAACGGGTTAGAGTATATGCGACAAGGCGTCTATACTTGGCCGGATGCAAGTCATCCGATTGAACTGGCTCATGATTGGGCGGCGATCCGGTGGCTTCTGGAAAATGTACATGGCAATGCTGTGATTGTTGAAAGCGCTCATGTGGGCTATTATCGGGCTGGTGGAACGCGTGCAGCCAGCATGACTGGATTGAGTGGCTTGCGTGGCATGCATGAATCGGAACAGCGTTATGGAGATCAAGTTGGCAGACGCGATGGTCTGCACCGGGAGTTTTGGGACACACCAAGCTGGGATCGAACACGTGAGATCATCGACGAACTCAACATTTCGCTGATCTATGTTGGACAACTAGAACGCTATCAACATCCAGATGGGGTGCAGAAGATAGAGGGGATGGCGACAGATGGTCTGTTGCTGCCGGTCTATGAAAATGAGCGTGTGACGATCTATGTCGTTGCGCAGAAACTTGCTGGGGCCATGCAATAATGGCAGGTCAATTTATTTCTTGGTATCTGATTATTCAACTGATTGCGCTGTCGGCGTTGCCATTGACGTTCATGCTTTTTCGGAATCTTCCCGATCGAGGCTATACTTTTGCCAAAATTCTAGGCGTCTTTCTGGTTGGTCTGATACTCTGGTTGGGCACGAGCTACGGTCTGTTGCGCAATGAACGGGGAGGGGCTTGGTTGTCGTTGTTCCTCGTTGCAATGATAAGCGTTTTTGTCAGTGCTCAGAAATTGACAAGCCTGCTATCTGTTCAACTGACAGGGAGAAGAGCGTCAAAAGATGAATCTCAGCTGACAGCGTCGGAGGGACATTCGTATTGGCCCGTGAGCTGGCGCTACGTTGTCGGTGTGGAGCTATTCTTTCTGATTGCGTTCTTGCTGTTGGCTCTCGTACGTGCTCACGATCCCGCGGCCGATCATACTGAGCAGCCAATGGATTTGATGTTTATGAATGGCATTTGGACCAGTCCAACCTATCCTCCACAGGATCCGTGGTTGGCTGGATATGCAATTAGCTACTACTATTTTGGCTACTGGTTGCTCATTACATTGGCACATTTGGCTGGGCAACCTCCAGAGATCGCTTACAATTTGGGGCAGGCATCGTGGTTTGGATTTCTTTTGCTAGGGGCGTTCGGTCTCGGATATAACCTACTTGCAGCGGCGAGCCAAGCAGAAACAGACAAGAGCCGTTTGTCTGTCTCCGCCCTTGTGGGTGGCTACCTAACAGCTATTGCTGTCGGTGTCATTGGCAATCTACAAGTTGTTTTCGAATGGTTGCATGCCAATGGTTATAATATTGCTGGACTGGCAAATTGGTTTCAAGTGCATAACTTTCCAGAGGGTGCCAACGTCACCAATAAGTGGTACATTGATCTTGGTTGGTGGTGGTGGCGCAGTAGTCGTGTCATCGAGGATCTCGATTTTGCTGGAAACCACATTGAGGTGATTGATGAGTTTCCAATGTTCAGTTATGTATTGGGCGATAATCATCCACATGTGCTAGCCATGCCTATTGTGATGATGGTGATCGCCCTGGCTTATAACCTGTTTTTGCATTGGCGACCAGAATCAACAGAGCGACGCAAGGGGGATATAGATCGAGAAAGTGCTTCTGGCGATTGGTATCCATATCGGCTCAATCTAACGCTCATCCCTTTGGGTGTCGGAGGACTCTTGGTACTCATTGCAGGCGTTGGTGGCTTGATCTTTCTCAATACGTGGGATTTCCCGCCCTATTGGTTGCTCCTCGTCTTCTGCTTGTTCGTTGTGGCTTATTGGGAAAACAAGCAGGCACAAAATCAACGATTTGACAGCTCCAAACGTTCTAATCAGGTGGACGAATCTTCCCTAAGGTCAAATGCGGCATTCTGGTCTGCACTGATCAGGGCCTCTACATTTGGTGCAGCCCTGATCGTGGGAATGGTGCTTCTCTATTTGCCCTATTTTTTGACGGCGCAAAGCCAAGCAGGTGGTTTTTTGCCGAATCTCTTTTATCCAACGAGGTTTCCTCAGTTCCTTTTGATGTTTGGCAGTTTCTTGCCTGCCCTCTGTGCCCTCATTGGTTTGGCCTGGCATCCAAATTTGCTACCACGACTGTTGATAAGCTTAGTGGTTGTTTTGGGATTCCCCATCGCGTGGTTGCTGGGTAGCGCTTCGCTTGTTTTCCGTTCGGACTTTGCACAAGTTTTGCTGCAGCGAGCACCATTGCCGCCCGATGTTTCAAGCTATGGGGCCATGATGGCGCAACGGTGGACAAGTCAATCACTGACCTTTATTACAGTTGGTGTGCTGCTTTCATTCATCGTCGCTCTGCTTTGGCATCGGGTGGCAACCATTGCGGTCACCGAGCAGACTCGTGCCGAGCGTAGCATGTTGTTTGCGCTCACGTTGGCTGCAATTGGTCTGCTGCTCGTTTATGCCCCTGAGTTCGTCTATTTGCGCGATAATTTTGGCACGCGGATGAACACTGTCTTTAAATTCTATTATCAGGCGTGGCTGTTGTTGGGCGTAAGCGCTGCCTATGCCATTGTCATGGCACTACGCCTGCTCCGCAACTTGATGATTGATGGCACTTTGCCATCTGATGTAGCGACTGCTAATCGTGGAAAGAGTCTGCCGGTTCATACGCATCTAGCGACAATCTTGCTGAGCATTCTCTCGTTGATTCTGATGGCTGGCGGGTTGCTTTACCCAATTGCAGGGACCTATAGCAAAACGGCAGGATTTGGTCATCCGGAGCCAACCTTCGACGCCATTGCACATATAGGCCTACACAGTCCAGATGAACGGGCTGCAATTGCCTGGGTGCGCAACAATACCATGCCAGATGCCCTCGTACTGGAAGCCAAGGGGGCGAGCTATCGATCAAACTACAACCGGATCAGCACGTCGACAGGGCGTCCAACCTTGCTGGGGTGGGATGGTCATGAGTCTCAGTGGCGTGGGCGTGCCTATGGCGAGATGGCTCAAGCTCGCCCCGAGATGTTGGAGATGATCTATCGGAGTGGAACGACTCAAGACATTGAACGCGTACTGAATGAGTGGGAGATTGATTACGTATATCTAGGACCAACCGAACGAGCCGATTATCAAATCGATCCCGGTGCCGAGGAGCGGCTGCGCCGAACAATGGATTTAGCGTTTGAAAGTGGTACTGTGCGGATTTATGCACGAAGAAGCCAGTAAGTTGATAATATATATTGTAGAACAAACAGCTTGTAAATGGTCGTAGGACTTTACCCCGCTCTAGTCACGAAGTCTTACCCCACCTGCTCGAGAGCTTCAAGTCGGTGCGACGAGAACTGACCTGAACAAGCCCGTATTTAGTCGAGCAATTTATGGTACGAATCCTAGTTGCTCACAACCTTACTCTGAAAGGGGGGTAAGACTTTGTGACCAAAAGGGGGTAAAGTACTACGACTTTCTACAAGCTGTTTGTTCTACGGAAATACGTAATACGCAAGCATAGATAAACCAATGGACCAATCATTGACCGCTGATGAGACAATTGAAGAATCTGTTGATCAGACAACTACCACGGTAGAAGAACCAGATGATAATGATTCGGAACATGGATTGGATGTGACGATTGACGAGCAGATTTCGCCGAATCAGGTTGCAGATCCCGCTTTGGCAGAGTGGCTTACGGTTGAGCGCGCGTTGTACTGTCTGTTTTTTGTTACGGCTGGCTTATTGCGATTTGGGGGGCTCTTCGGTCAGCCTCTCTCGTTGCTCGAAGCGACAAATGCTTGGTTGGCCTGGCTTTCCGTTTTCAGTACACCTGAACTTCATGAAAGTGTGTCGAGTTCATTAACTCCTTCAAGCCCACTCCTTCATACATTATTGCGGCTGAGCTTTTGGCTCTCTGGCGATGGAGATGTAGTCGTTCGCGCCATCCCGGCGCTTGTAGGCACTGCTCTTGTTCTGATTCCTTGGCTTCTACGAGACTTCCTGGGCCGGTGGGTTGCGTTGATCTTGGCATTGCTTTTCACGCTCGATCCCTGGCTGGTGACCTTTAGTCGCCTAGCTGATGGCGCGATATTTAGCGTCGCTCTTGGACTGTTGTCATTGGCGTCGCTTCTTTGTGTGAGTCAGGCCAAGACGATTGGTGTGTCGAAACGTTGGTGGACCATAGCCTCTTTATGTGGGGGGTTGCTGCTTGTGAGTGGTACCCAAGCGTGGAGCTTTTTGCCCGTGCTGTTTCTGTTTGCTCTTTTCTTTTTGCTTGGGCGTGAGCGGGACGTCGATTCCAAACAGTCGGCTAGCATTTTGAGTCGAGATACTGTCCTTGAACAACTGAACACTGACAATGGCATCGACAACGAAATGGAGAATAAAGCAAGTAGTATCGAAGCGAATGAAGAAGGCAGGGAGGAAGCAATTGCTAAGCTCTTTGCCGAAGCTGATCTCTCTGAGTTCCGCATGACGTTTGATGCTGAAGGGGATGACTCAAAGTTTGACGACACAGCGTTTGATCATACAGAAAAAGAACAGATAGATGGTCCAGAAGATCACACGCCGAGAAGCGATGGCCGAGAGACACGTAAAAGAATAGATGATGGGTTGGTCAGTGATGAACAGAATCGTGAACAAGGGCTGTTTACTCCGATTCTGTTGTTGATTGCGATTGCAGTGTTGGGAGCAACAAGTTGGCTGACTGAACCGGCTGGACTTGGGTATATAAGCAGTAGCCTTTCTCGCTGGATTTCTCAACTATTCGGTGGTGAAGCGATTGCTTATCCGTTATCGTGGGTTTTGCTGAGATTGATTGTGGATCAACCGCTCCTGCTCGTCTTTGGTTCTGTTGGGGTTCTCTTGTTTTGGGCCACCCTGGGCAATTTCGAAAGCGAGACTGGACGTTGGAAATCTTTTCTGATGCTGTGGACCTTGTGGGGGCTGTTTCTCGTTGCAGCCCCCGGGCGCAGTCCCTTTAGCTTTCTTATATTGGGGATTCCGCTTATATTTCTGACTGCTCATGTGGGTGATTATATACTTCAACAGCTGAAGCAACAGCAGCTTGGTTGGGACAGCGCAGCCTTCGTCTTCACCGCGACGATCCTATTCATCGCCGGACTCTTTTTCTGGATTGCATTGGTTTCGCGCAATCAATTTGATCGCTCGATCGGGATAGCCACCTTTGTGATTGTTCTGGTCCTGTTCATTTCAGTTGTACTCTTTGGTTTATGGGCGAACTGGCGTCTTTCCCTCTTACTGACCGGCCTCTTTGCCGCAAGCCTGCTTCTTCTCGTTACGTCGAGCAGCATGTGGCAATTGTCTCATAGCTTTGACTTGAAAGCACCCGATGGTCTCTTCGCAGAAGTATCCGATCCGGATGTGCGACAACTGGCAACCAACATTGCCACAATCAGCGCACAGCGGGCGGGCGATCCAGGCGAGATGCCGCTCCAAGTTCAGAGTGGTGCTGGTCCGGATCCAGTTTTGGGTTGGTACTTACACTCAATGCGTCGACTAACATGGGTTCCGGCACCAGCACCAGACGAACGTGCCGCAAATCTCCTCATTACAATGCCAAAGCTATTTGTAGAATCTGATGGACCAGAGGGATATTTTGGCAGTGATTACCGTATTCATCTAAGTTGGATGCCTGCGAACTTGCCGCGCTACCAAGCAACAGCAGATCAAGCGGGGGGAGACAATGCGTTTTCAACGAGTGATTCGTTATCTTTGCGCTGGTCTCAACAGTGGCAACCGTTGCTCCGCTGGATGCTCTACCGGAAGATTGATGCAATGCCACAAGAACAGAGCGTTACATTGTGGATACCAGGATATTAGAGATCCTCGTAGTGATTTTTTATAGGGGAATTATTTAATGGCACAAGATGTATTGGTTCAAGGTAAAACGTCTGATGACGATTCTGGTTTGTTAGATCGACCATTGACGTCGATGATCCGACTGGACTGGGAAACGGTGGCATGGATCCTGTTGATTGTTGTTGCGATTGTCACCCGTTTCTATGATGTGGGAACACGAGCCATGAGCCATGATGAAAGTCTTCATGCGCTTTATTCATATTATTTATACGATCGGGGCGATTACTCACATAACCCCATGATGCATGGCCCTTTCCTATTCCATGTAAACTCCGTGCTCTACTTTCTCTTTGGTGTAACGGATGTAACAGCACGGATTGGTCCAGTTTTGGCAGGCATAGCCACAATTTTCGTGACCTATGGTTTTCGCAACTATATTGGTCGATTCGGCGCATTGATGGCCGGCATCCTCATCGTGATCAGCCCAAGCCTTCTTTTTCATAGCCGCTATATTCGCAACGATATCTACATTGCTCTATTTACCATGCTTTGGATTTATGGCGCGTTTCGTTATATGGATACACGCCGGTTCCGCTATCTGATGATCATGACGTTGGGTATGGCTTTTGGCTTTGTTTCAAAGGAAAATCATTTCATCACTGGTGCGATCATCGGAGCCTATTTTGCGATGCTTGCTCTGCGCGATCTTCTGGATAACGGATGGACTGGGTTGCATGAGAGTGCAGCTGGTACGATTGCCATCATTATGATGACGCTCGTACTGCCCTTTGCCGCACCAGTCCCATTTTATCTCTTTGGCGCGGAGGAAGTAGATTGGCAGGCCCCAGCATCGATCTCAAATGACATTATTTTGCGCTATACCATTCTCGTGCTGATCTTATTTGCGGCAAGCATTGCCCTGGCGTTTTTCTGGTTTGGACTCTATTCAAAAGAATCGGAAGGAGAAGAACAAGATACGCCACCATCTTTATCGGCCCAGCGTCTGGTTCCTTCATTTGGCAATTGGGCACTGATTGCGGGTGTTTTTTGGCTGACTGAAATTCTCTTCTTCACAACATTTTTGACCAATACGCGCAATGGTTTGGCGACGGGCATTGTGGGCAGTCTGGGCTATTGGCTGACACAACAGGATGTGGCTCGCGGCAGCCAACCTTGGTATTACTATCCCATGTTGGGTGCGCTATATGAGTTCTTACCGATTATTCTCAGCGGCGTAGGAATGGTCGTGCTGTTTTACAGCGTCATATCCCGACCAAGATGGGACCCTGTCCCAGAGGGTGATTTACCGCCTGAGCTACCAGTGCCGGAACGATCCACGGACAAAACGAAGGCGTCGAAAAAAGCGGTCCAAGTTGCTACAAAAAATACCGGAAAGAAAAAACAACAAAAGACGGATGATCCTGCGTTGGCGCAGCAGCAATACGCAACATTGTTGCGCAATAACCGCGTCTCGTTTCTCTTGTTTGCGATCTGGTGGGTGATTGCCAGTTGGTTGGGTTACACAATTGCGGGTGAAAAGATGCCCTGGTTAATGACCCATATGGCCTTGCCCATGGCAATCTTTGGCGGGTGGTATTTGGGGTACCTATTGAAGCGAATTGATTGGAAGATGGCTATCCGATCACAAGCGATCTGGCTCGTTGGTGTTACCCCAGCCTTGCTTTACACAATCTTTGTTCTGATCACCGAGCCACCAACGTTCGGGCGAGAAGTGGGGAACCTGAATAGTACCCTGCAATGGATTGTTGCCCTCCTGATTGCGGCTGGATTAATTTACTTGATCGGTCGATGGGGCACGGCTGCTGGCTGGATAACAGCCGCTCGCCTTTTGGCCATAGGGTTTGTGGCTCTGCTATTTTTGTTGACGGTGCGCTTCAGCTTCATGCTCACCTATATCAATTATGACATGGCCACCGAATATTTGGTCTATGCCCACGCTGGGCCAGATGTGAAACGAGCGCTGAACGAGATCGACCAGATTAGCGAGCGCACGGTCGGTGGTCGCAATATTCAGGTCGCCTATGACGATGATAGTTCGTGGCCGCTGAGTTGGTACATGCGTTCTTATCCCAATAGTGTCTTCTATGGCGCCAATCCCAATAGCGGCAACATGAAGGCACCAATTGTTATTGTTGGCTCTAAAAACTATGAGAAAGTGCGCCCCTATGTGGTCCGGGACTACGTAAAGCGTACCTACCGATTGGTCTGGTGGCCAGATCAAGGCTATTTTAATCTAACTTGGGAGCGCTTTTGGAATGGGTTGACCAATCCGGAGACGTTAGAACGGATCTTTCAGGTGGCTTTCTATCGGCGCCATCGCGATGACAATGATCTGAGCAAATGGCGTGATTTGACCCAGTGGCCGAACCGCCATGAGTTTGAGATGTATATTCGTCGTGATGTGCTGGCTGAAAGTAGTGGTGGTGGTGCCGAGGTCACCTTGCCAGATCCAATTGACGAAATTGATCATATGGCGTTAATTGTTTACGATGGCATCTATGACGGGGTGGGTTTAGTCACACCGCGCGCAATTGCGGCCGGCCCTGGTGGCTTACGTGTCATTGCTGATTCAGGCAACCATCGACTGGTGTTGGTGGACCGAGAGGGTAACTTAATCCGCACCATTGGTGGCTTTTGCAATTTGGCTGATCCTGGCGCGAGCGAATGTGTGGATCCAGATGGTGATGGTCCATTAGCTTTGGGGGACGGGCAATTCTATGAACCTTGGGGCGTGGCTGTGGGAGAAGATGGGACGATCTTTGTGGCCGATACATGGAATGGTCGCATTCAGGTTTTGAATGCCAATGGCTCCTTCCGTCACAAGTGGGGACAGTTTAACAGCACAAATGGGGAATTGGGTGACGCCTATACGATGTTCGGTCCACGTGGGATTGATGTTGACTTGAGTGGCAATTTGCTGGTTGCAGATACAGGCAACAAGCGTATACTTCACTTTACGGAAGAAGGCGAATTCATCAACCAGGTTGGAGGAGGAGGCGTGATTTTGGGACGCTTTGAAGAACCTGTTGATGTGGCGGTCGACCCAAATGATAGCTCCATCTATGTGGCAGATGCCTGGAATCGTCGCATTCAAAAACTGACGCCCAGTTTGGAGTCAATCGCGGAATGGCCTGTACGCGGTTGGGAGAGTCAACTGATTTATCACAAACCATACGTCGCTGTCGCTTCGAACGGCGATGTCTATGCGACCGATCCTGAATTCTACCGTACCTTTGTCTTTAGCAACAATAACGCTGGTAAAGCGAGACTTTCCTTTGGCAATTATGGTGCCGAATACAATCGTTTTGCCCTCCCCACGGGTATTGATATCGATCATGAGGATGAGATGGTGCTGATTGCCGATCCAGATAATAATCGGGTGATGGGATTCCCGTTGGTACCTTAAACTCCGCGAACTACGCAAAATGCGTTTACCCACTATCTACAATCTACTGATCGCTGTATTGGCTATCGGGGCCGCGATTATGGCCCAACAGCGTCTGTTGGACCAATATGTCATCGACGCGATTGGGCTCTATACGTTGGCAATTATTCTGATCCTTTATGCATTTCGTCGACATTCTTTCCATCGATATGGGGACGATGGTCCTCTCTTCTATCCCACACTTCCATCACATTCATTGCGCTTAGTGGGATATCACTCGCTTTGGTGGAGATTGATTCCAGGTTTTGTTGGGTTGGGGGCAATTGGTTGGGCACTTTGGCAATTCAATCAAGAGTTGGAGCGGCCCATCTGGTATGCTTGGTGGCTCTATTTGGCCAGCATCTTGTTGTTGTCACTCACGGCTTTGTTGCTTGATGAATCTTTGTCTGCGGGTGATGACGCAACAGAAAATGATTTGAGTCTGCCTCATCCCCAGCCCCTCTCCAAATCCGAGAGAGAGGAGCAAGAGCCTGTCGATGACAAGGAGCTTGACGCGCGTAATCGTTTCGACAACGAATCAAGGTCGGCCGGTTTTAGTCACTGGTTCGTATTGGTGCTGATTGTGTTGTTGGGTGCCTTGATGCGTCTCTACCGTTTTGATGAGCTACCCTTTGGCACTTGGTATGATGAAGCTGCGGCTGGTCTACTCGCTCAGCGGATAATGGATGATGCTGCCTGGCGTCCAGTCTTTCCTGGCTCGATTAATATTACGTTTCATTATACGATATTGATTGCTTGGGCCATGGAATTGTTAGGCCGTACAACCTACGCCGTGCGATCGATAAGTGTCATCATGGGGATAGGCTCCGTGCTCGCAGCCTATCTAGCGGGGCGTGAATTTTTTGCTGCCACATTTCGCAAAGCTGAACGATCTGCTCAAACGGCTGGTCTCGTTTTGGCTTTTATTGTGGCTGTGGCGCGCTGGAACGTCAACTTTAGTCGAATCGGAATGTATAACATTGCGACGCCGTTCTTTGCCCTGTTGGCGATTGGGTTTCTTTTTCGTGCATTGCGTCGCGGACGATATGTTGACTACGGATTGGCCGGTCTATCCGTTGGACTTGGACTTTGTTTTTATCCGGCCTATCAGCTTTTTGTGGTCGCTTTGGGGCCTTTTCCTGATCTACTTGGTTCTTGCTCAATGGCAGTTGTTGCGTAAACAATGGGCGGGTCTATTTCTGATGGTTCTGATCGCCGCTGATGTCTTTGCCCCACTCGCACTTTTTGCCTACAAAAAACCTGAACTCTACTTTTCTCGCACACAGGATACCTCGCTCTTTGCAGGAAAAGCACCCGAAGAACGTTTACCCGCTCTCATGGAGAATGCACGCAAGCATCTATTGATGTTCCACATACGGGGCGATCCAAATGGTCGTCATAATTTACCCGGATTACCGATGCTTGATCCAATACTGGGTGCTCTGGCGATCTTGGGGCTAGCCCTGACTTTGCGTTGGGTGTGGCAGCCGCGCGCGCTGCTTTTGCCGATCTGGTTGGCTATTACCTTATTAGGCGGCATTCTGTCACTCGATTTCGAGGCACCACAATCATTGCGCGCCATTGGGTCGCAGCCCGCAGCCTATTTATTGGCGCTGATTCCCTTGGCCTTTTTTATCCGAGAATGGCAGAGTAGCGTGTCCCGCTATTTTCGCTTTAGCGCCATGTGGCCAGTGCTGCTGTTATTGATACCGATCGGGATGACAAATGCAGATATCTACTTTGGACAGCAGGCAAAAGACTTCGCTTCATGGAATGCTTTCTCCACGCCCGAGACGATCACGGCCAATATTTTAACAGCGCTCGATGAAGAAACTGCCCCTTATGTTATCTCTTTCTTTCATGGGCACCCAACGATCAACTTTCTTACACAAGGAGAACGTTCATTTCAGCGGTTGGAGACCACGGATCGATTACCAATGGCTTGGCCAGAGGGTAAGGATGTTGTTCTACTCGTGAATGCTGAAAGTGCATCGCTCTTTGATGAAGCCCGCCGATTTTATCCTGCAGCTGAATATGAAGAGATTGGCCCCCCCTTTGGAGGGCCGACTGTTGTCTACAAGGTCACATTATCCCAAGAGGATATTGCGGCAATTCAGGGGCTAACGGGGCGCTATTATGACAATGAAACCTGGTCAGGTGATCCAATTGTGACGCGATCCGATCGGCATTTGGCGTTTGATTGGGAAGATGCCGCCCCTGTTGCTAGTGATACGACCTTTAGTGTGGAATGGGAGGGCGTGCTGAATGTGAAAGATTCTGGTACGCATCAATTCTTCTTGCAAGCACCGGCTCAAGCTGAAGTCTATATTGGAGAAGATCTGGTGCTTGATAATGAAGGTGATCCCGCAACGGCATTGATGTTGGCAGAAGGGAATCACAATATCCGGGTTCGGGCGGTTGGAACACCGGGGCCGTTTAGCCTCTCGTGGCGACCACCTGATCGAAGTGCAGAGATTATCCCACCCTACTCATTGTACCTGCCACCCGTGTCGAGCAACGGCTTGCTGGGGGAATATTTCGCGAATGATAGTTGGACACATCCGCCTGCCCTGAGCAAGATTGATCCTCAGTTCAATATGTACTTTCATGTGACGCCTTTATCCCGCCCCTATACGGTGGAATGGCGGGGAAAGATTGCAATTCCAGTTTCTGGAACTTATCTCTTTGGTTTAGAGTCAATCGATGAATCGACGCTCTGGATTGATGAAGATGAAGTGCTAACGGCACAGGAACGTAACGTTTATCGCGAAACTAGCATCAATTTGACCGAAGGCTTACACGATATCCGTCTGCGTTTTTCGGATCGGACTGACCATACACATATCAATTTCTACTGGAGTCCTCCTGGTCAGCCGCGGCAGATTGTGCCACCCGAAGTACTCTTTCCACCCCAAGGTAGTTATGAGCGGATTGAATTGCCCCAATTACAACAGCTTGTTTTTGATCCAAAACAACCAGGGACACCGATTGTTGAGACGGAAGTTTTGGGAGGGCAAGTCTCATTTATATCCAATGATTTGGCACAACCCAAAGGGCTTGTGGTAGTAGAAACTGAGAATGAGGAGAAGGGATTCATCGTTGCCGCTGATACAGGCAATCAGCAACTGCTCCTCTTGGAAACAGATGGGACGGTTCGCAAGAAGATCGAGTCTAACAGTGATAATCTGGCGAATGAAACTTTAGTTGAACCATTTGATATTGCACTCGATCAAGCAGGTCAAATCTACTTGCTCGACGCATCAACGGGACAGTTGCATATCTTTGATGAGGCGGGAAGTCATGTATCTCGAGTAGCAGCTGATCCGATATTTCTGGAGCGGGCACGCGGTTTGGATGTTGACCAACACGGAAACATCTGGGTTGCGAGCACGACGACAGGTCGCGTCATTGCGTTGAATCAAAACGGTGAATTGATTCAGGAGATCCCGATCTGGCCAGGCGAAGATTCACAACCGGTTGATGTGATGGTGAGCAACAATGGCAACATTTTTGTGACCGATTCTGGTATTCACAAGCTGATGCTCTTTGCTCCAGATGGTCAACGCCGGTTGGCTTGGGATATTCCTGTTGCAAACAGCCTCAACGGTGCTCATTTGGCTCTAGATGCTGATGAGTTCATCTATTTATCCGAGCCAGAAGAATCACGGATCGCAAAGTTATCGCCAGATGGTGAGCGGATTGGCGAATGGCCGTTGGTTGGTCCGAACGGTGAACGATTGAAACCGGTCGGCATCGCTGTTGATTTGGCAGGTCGCATCTGGTTTACTGATAATGATCACGGGCTGGTTGGGGTAATTGAAGTGGAATAAGGAATGGGAATTTAATAACTCGATAGTTGTATTTTGAGCAGGTGCCGGATTTGACAAAGTCAAAATTAAGCAGAGCAGGCCTGCTGTTTGGCGAAAAGGGTAGCGAAGACCTCTGCAATCTCCTGTCCGTCATTCAAGGCATGATGTGCAGTCAAGATGAGATCTTGAATTAGTGACTGAGCTTGCTGCCGAGTAGCCTCACCAAGGGATTTGCTGGGCGAGAATTGAGTTTTAGCCAATGATGGTCCCAAACAATCAAGGTGCAAGAGAGAATAAGCCACGAAGACCAGAGACCAATGTTTTTGAAAGGCGTGGGCAGTTCGCATGCAATATTCATCAAGGCCAAGCAGTTGTTTACCATCCTGATAAACCGTCTCGATAGGCCAACGAAGCAGGTAAATCGAGAGAATGCGTTTGGCATTACAATCAGTGCGATTGGTCACTAAAACGGCCTAATTGCCTTGCAATTCAGGATTATCAAAACTAATCACGATGCGTACCTTGCCGATAGAAGGGATACGCACAGTCATGGTAAAGGTATAGTAAGTACGACCATCAATGGTGACAGGTTTGTAGGCATTCTGGGGGATGTAGGGGACCAACTCTTTGACTTTAATATGTGGCCCTCGAAAGTTATCGGCTGACCGTCTTCATCTCGCAAACGAAAGCTATTTGTCTCCAGATTGCGATTGCACTTCAAGATGCTGATCCAATCTTTATTCAGACGATCGAGTACAGCTAGAAGATCTGGAGCGAGATACCAACCATCGAAGAGAGCCCAACCAAAGATAAGGGTTCGTTCAACAGCTTTTCAACCAGTTCACTGGCAATGGTTATCTTGGTCTTAAACGCTTCGTCTAGCCCTCGAAAGGCGGGGTCAGTTAATAGGTGGCTATCCACTCGTTTATGAAAAGCGGTTCGTTCTTTCTTTTTCTTGGGAATCTCAGTCACTGGGAAATGGTTTTCCACAAATGCTTCCCAGTCGGTAAACTCTTCGTACCGTCGGTAGATACTTGCATCGACCGGAAAACGAACAGCGCCACTGACATAGTGACTTGTGACTAAGTTATGAGCCAGTGGATGCTGACCATTGCTATGATTGTAGTGTGTATCGATATACTCGAACAGACTTCCCACGTGTTCACATAGTGTATCGTCAATCGCTAATACCGATTCTGACTCTGAACGTTGGTATTGTGCTGTCTCTGACTTCATGTAACCTATACGCTCATCATTGAGTTTTTTCGGCTCGCCAAGGAGCTTCACTCAAATACCGTGATATATTCGTCTTATCTGCACTATCTAGAATGCAGCGGGCAATATTTGCCATGCTTTTGTTGTCCAAGACCATCAGACCCGTCAGATAGTTTTCAAAGTGGCGAAACTGTTTACGATTGGCAAATACTGAACGAAAGGTTTCGCTATGCTCCCTGACCAGTGGCGCTACATTCACTATCGGCAATTGCATCTTGATGGCTCCTTTTTCGCACTTTTTTCTTGATGCAATCTATTGAGATGACTTTTGTCTCTTTTGTCAAATTTGGAAAATATTCATTTCACAACTATCGAGTTATTAAGAAGAGTTTAGTACGTCCTGGAAATAGTTGGGCGTATATAAGAGCCTATCCCAAGTTCTGGAAGGAACAGGGCTGTTTGGCGATTTCTTACGGGATTTGCCGATACAAAACGGCTGACATTATAGAACAGATGATAGATGATCAAAAAATCTATCACTGCTTGTCTTATAGAGATACCACTTAAACGTCGGACAATAGGATTGTTGATAGTGGTTACAGGGTAACTGATCGGATCGGATTGACGTCTGGTCGTAACCTGTGAATCTCATCTCTATTCATAATCATCAGTCAACGGTGAACCACTACCAGATTGTTTTCTGTCCAGGGACATCCGAATTTTAATAGATGTGGCTATGGGGAGACTGTTAGAGTGATTTCTTAATTCTTCTGCTCATCCATCCATTGGAGAGCAGCAGTGACCAGTGCCGCTGTGCCAATTGGAAGGGCGTCTTCATCCAAACGAAATGTCGACGTATGAACCGGATATTCACGATCCCACTCTGGGTTTCGAACACCCAAATTCATAAAACAGCCGGGCACCTGTTGGGCCATAAAACTGAAATCCTCGCCGGCCATGACAGGAGGAACTTCGTGTACCTGTTCTTCACCAACCAGTTCATTGAGCGCGCGGAAAACCACATCTGTCGTCTCTGGTGCGTTAACCGTGGTTGGATAGCCACGCAGAAATTCTATTTCCACACGGCCCCCCAACGGTTCAACCACTCGACAAGCACGGTAAAACTGTTCTTCTAACAAGGTACGCGCTTCTGGAGAATAGCTACGAATTGTGCCGCGCAATGTCACTGTATCGGGAATCACATTGAACGCTTGCCCCCCTTCGATTGCCCCAATTGTAATGACACCGGAGTCCAATGGATCCAGGCGACGACTGATAATCTGATGAATCGCATTGATGACGTGTGCCGAAAGTGCAATGGGATCCAATGTCAAATCGGGCCTGGCCGCATGGCCGCCTGCACCGCGAATGATTGCCTCAAAGCGATCTGTGGCAGCAAGTATCGGACCATGTCTGGTTCCCAGATGACCAGTTGGAAGCTTCGTATTGACATGAATACCAAAGACCGCATCTACGCCATCGAGTGCGCCTTCCTCCACCATGCGCATGCCGCCAGACTTTCCTTCCTCGTCTTGCGCTTCTTCGCTCGGTTGAAAAAGCAAGCGCACTGACCCAGGCAAGCGGTTCCGATCGGCTAAGTCCTTCAAAATTGTGGCTGCGCCCATTAACATAGCTGTGTGGGCATCGTGACCACATGCGTGCATAATACCTGGCTGGGAGCTATTAAACGATGTTTCATTTTCCTCGCTGATTGGGAGAGCATCCATGTCAGCACGCAGCCCAACCAGTGGACCAGCGCTACCCTGAATTCGGCCAATGACGCCGGTCTTGGCGACTTCGGTTTCGGTTTCAATGCCCAAGTCAAGCAACGTTGTGTTGACAAGACTCGCTGTGTGATGTTCAGTAAAGCTCAATTCGGGCATAGCGTGAATTGTACGCCGCCAACGGCGGATCTTTTCGTGGATTTGGTGGGCATGTTTCAAGACTTCTTGATGGGTAACGGGTTGACCGGTTGACATATGGTCTATTCTCCTTATTGATTGAGTCAACTATACTCAGTAGATAAACATGCGGTGAGCCAACACAACAGGGGATGAAAAATGTGTTAAAGTGTGGTGGCAGCCGCCGAACAGAAATCGGGAAAGGTCCGTGGTCAAGTAAAGAACGCTCAGTAGCTAGATTGGTGTACACCGACGCACCACGGGATGTGGACGTTCCTCGGGACGAAACACGCAGGGCAGACTGTGCTCACAATCGGGTACACATAAGCGGCTGCGAAAGGAAAGGAAGATGGAAGTGATGTTTCCGAAGTGCAGCGGCCTGGATGTTCACAAGCGGATGGTAGTGGCGTGTGGTAGATGAATCAGGAGGATGGAGCAGGTGCGCAAGCGATTTGGGACAACGACGGTCGAGTTGGAGGGGTTGAGGTCGTGGCTGTCGTCGTATGGGATCACGCATGTGGCGATGGAGAGTACGGGAGTGTATTGGAAACCGATCTACAATGTGTTGCATGAGCATTTTGAGGTCTGGATTGTGAATGCCCGCCATCTGGCACAGGTGCCTGGTCGCAAGACGGATGAGAGCGATGCGGCCTGGATCACGAAACTGATGAGTTATGGACTGCTGGAGCGCAGTTTCATTCCAGATGTGGAGCAAAGGGACTTGCGAGACCTGACGCGCTATCGGACGCGTCTCTTGCAAGAGAAGAGTGCGGCAGTCAATCGCCTGCATAAGGTGTTGGAAGATGCCAACGTCAAGTTGGGATCGGTGGTCACGAGCATCCAAGGTGTATCGGCACGCCAGATGATCGAGGCCCTGATTGCAGATGAGATGGACCCAGAAGCCATGGCTGACTTGGCACAAAAGCGGCTGCGGGCCAAGATTCCCCAGTTGGTTGATGCGTTGACGGGACTGGTCCGTCCTCATCATCGTTTTATGCTGCAAGAAGTTCTGCATCATCTCGATCACCTGAATGTACGCATTGATGCCCTCAATCAACAGATTGGGGTCCTCATGGCTCCGCATGCTGACCTCATCGCACGCCTAGATGCCATTCCCGGTGTGGGGCGAGTCGTCGCCGAGATAATTCTGGCGGAGATCGGTCCCTCGGTCGAAAGCTGGCCCTCAGCTAAGAAACTGGCCTCCTGGGCTTGTGTCTGTCCTGGCAACAACGAATCGGCGGGCAAACGCAAGAGTGGTCGCCGACGAAAGGGCCAGAAATGGTTAGTCACCGCCCTCGTTGAAGCGGCTTGGGCCGCCTCTCGCACCAAGGACACCTATCTCGCCGCACAGTTCCACCGTCTCAAGGCACGACGCGGAGCCAAGCGGGCAGCTATTGCCGTGGCCCATTCCATCTTGACCATCGTCTATCATCTCATCGACAAGCCCGATGCCGTCTTTGAAGAACTCGGCGGCGACTTCTTTCTCAAACGACGCAAGGAGCATGCACAAGCCGGCGCACTCAAAACCCTCGAGTCCCTCGGCTTCAAGGTTTTCTTGGCACCGACCGCCTAAGTACGGTGCTCACTACAACTGATTTGCGTTGGGCACAGGCAACGACGCCACCCACTCTGGCGGGTCAACTTGGACCCGCTTCTTATTCAACGCGGCCTTTAACCCCTCTCTCTTCTCTTGCTGCCCTTTTTTTCAGGGCAGACCACAATCGCTAGATTCTTCACGTAGTGGGTGCTCTGCACCCACTACGTGAAGAATCTAGCGATTGTGGTCTACTGATTCTGATTGATAACTCACCAATTCAAATGTTGCCTCATTGCGACTATCGGTGAACTTGAGGAGCTGATGTGGTGGCTCGACTGCCACCCAGGCAATAATCTGGCTATTTTGTGAATTGAGTCGAATGCGCCAGGCTTCGAACGAACCAGCGTCGACCACAACGTTTTCCTGATTCATTACTTGTAGTTCAACTCGATCCAGCAAACCCGCTACAGGTAGGAAACTATTGAGACGACTTGCATACCCCTGCTCCAACGGCAAGGCTCGCGCCAGCATCACCAACGTTCGTCGGTCGCGCACATCTGATGGCACATTCATTCGCTCATAAGTTGTAATGTCGCGTCGTGTCGTTAATTCGATATCTGCTTGGCCAGATTGATAGGTTGTGGTCACACTTTGTTGTCCCTGTCGGTCTTTGCGGACAAGAATCGATGATTGTGGGCGTAGCGTCTGCGCGTTTAAGAGAACATCTACTATTTCTTGATCGCCCTGAGCCGTAATATCGCGCCGTAAATTCCATAGTTCACTGCCCGCCCCATCACGGCCACCGATGAGCTCAAAACGCGCGGTTCCTGCAAATTCTTCGTTGCGGTCAATGACATGATATTCACTACGCTCACCATCTTGCCAGGGCACAGGTTCAAAACGGAGTGGCTGGATCTCCGGGCCAAAGAGAAGAGTGGCTGTACGACCACAACCGCCGTTAAAGAGCATGAGTGTCAAAAACAGAGAGACAACCGCTCCCATGGAACCGCATGGGCACCAGTTGTAACTTTGCAACTTTGTAATCGTTTGTTGTACCTTGGAGAGTGTGTCAATTTGGCGCATATCATCTATACTCAGTAGATCCAAATTTCAGGTTTTGAGAGAGAATTCTGGCTAAACAGTTGACATAAATACAAATTTGCCGGTCGATATCTAGTTTTTGCGTTAGATTTGGGCGATTTTCAGATATGAAATAGGTTGTTTTCTGTAACCGAAATCTGAATAAATGACTCCAAAATCCCTGCAATCTCGACTGAAAATCGCCAAAAACGCCAAATTTGGATCTACTGATACTGTAATCTATTCGTCAAATCTATGCAAGAGAGTAGGGTCGTCTCATATACACCGTGATCTGATTGATGGACGGATAATCACTACCGGACAACCACTATCCTCAAATTGTCAATTCCAATCTAAGGATCCTGTTGTGCAAGCAAAAAATTGGTCAATTTACCCTGCCGCCCCACAAGAATTTCTAGATGCAATTCCGGAACATCCTGTGCTTGTCCAGGTACTTTATAATCGTGGGATGCGTTCGGCGGATGAAGTCAAGACTTTCTTAGTCAGTAATGACGCCGTACGCGAAAACCCCTATCGGCTGCGCGATATGGCACCTGCTGTTGCGCGGATTTTGAAGGCAATTGAACAAAAAGAAACCATCTGTGTCTACGGGGATTTTGATGCCGACGGCGTGACCGCTACCGCACTTTTAACTTCTGCTCTACAGGCTGCTGGCGGACGAGTTGGTCCGTACATTCCCGACCGCGTCGACGAAGGCTACGGGCTCAACCTTGACGCTGTTGAACGGATTGCGGCCAAGGCACTGTTAATGGTTACAGTAGATTGTGGTATTCGCAGCGTGGCCGAGGTGGCTCATGCAGTTCAATTCGGTATGGATGTGATTGTGACCGATCACCACTCGGTTGGTCCAGAGTTGCCAGAAGCAGTGGCTGTCATCAATCCAAGACGCGCCGATTGTACAAGCAACTTTGAACGTTTGGCCGGTGTTGGTGTTGCCTATCGTTTAAGTCAGGCTGTTTTGCGCGCCGTGGCACAGCAGCCCTGGTCTAAAATAGACGAGGAACGTGTACGTGAATTAGAAACAGAACTGCTTGATTTTGTTGCGATTGGGACCGTAGCGGATATGATGCCTCTCTTGGGGGAAAACCGTTCACTCGTCCAGCGTGGTTTGGCTCAGTTGAACAGAACGCAAAGACCCGGCCTACAGACATTGATGTCCCATGCTGATATGCGTCCCGGTACGGTCGATGCAGCAGCCATTTCGTTCCGTTTGGCTCCACGGCTCAATGCAGCCGGTCGACTTTCTCAAACCCAGTTGGCGTATCGTTTGTTACGTACCAACGAGCCAACCGAAGCGTATAACTTGACAATCCAGCTGGAAGGACTCAACCAACAACGGCGTGACTTGACGGCTGCCGCGCAAACAGAAGCCGAACAGATCATTGCAGAGCAAGCGGATAATGAGCGAAGTATCTATGTTGTCAGCAGTCCCCGTTTTCAGTCGGGCATCGTTGGACTAGTTGCGGGCCGGCTCACCGACCAATTCTACCGACCATTCGTGGTGATTGAACAAGGCGAAGAAGAAAGCAAGGGAAGCGCACGCAGCATTGACGAATTCAATATTAGCGATGCTTTGGACGAAGTTAGTGGGCATCTTGTGCGTCATGGGGGGCACGCGGCGGCGGCTGGATTTACTGTGCGGACAGAACAGATGCCTGCCTTTATTGATGCCTTGGAGTCCGTTGCCGATCGTGAATTGAGTTCGCACCAGAATTTGCGACCAACCTTGGAGATTGATGCAGAGATTAGTCTCGATGCGATCAACTGGGGACTACAAAAACAGTTTGCTCGGCTCGAACCAACAGGGCAGGAAAACTCCCAGCCCCTGCTTCTTTGTAAGCAGTGTCGCGTGCGCGAAATGCGCTTGGTCGGTGATCGCAAGCATCTTCGCCTCATCTTAGACAACGGTCCCTCCTCCCATGTTTTTGATGCGATTGCCTTCCGTCAAAGTGACTGGTCCAAATCATTACAGGAAGGAAGCCATATTGATATCGCCTGTTATGTTGAAGCCAATGAATGGCAAGGGCGTCAGCGGCTTCAGCTCAATGTGCAGGATATGCGGTTGAGTGAGTCTCAGTAGATCCAAATTTGGCGTTTTTGGCGATTTTCAGTCGAGATTGCAGGGATTTTGGAGTCATTTATTCAGATTTCGGTTACAGAAAACAACCTATTTCATATCTGAAAATCGCCCAAATCTAACGCAAAAACTAGATATCGACCGGCAAATTTGTATTTATGTCAACTGTTTAGCCAGAATTCTCTCTCAAAACCTGAAATTTGGATCTACTGAGTCTGCTATTTAAGCTATACATCTCCTCGTTTTTTTACTCCAAAAACGGTAGTATAGCACAAATTGTGCAAATTGCCGATCTCAGTCAGAGAGAAATCGAATTTACACACAATTTAGCATACCACCTCAATAACGATTTAGCTCATTTAAGAAATTGTGGGCCTTGGTCATCGTTTTGGCCAATTGTAGAACAAGTAGCTTGTCTGTTCGGCATCGCAAACGAATAAACTTCACCATCTGACCGAAACGATGACTGACGCTAAATTGTGTCCCCCCTCTCTGTCTGATCGGTGCAAATCGTATGTTCGTACAATTTCCTCTGATGAGCGTTTAATCTAAGCCTTGTTTTTAAATCAAGACGTTGTATGTTTATACGATTGTCATGCTATTCACCCGGTTTCGATGAGCAATTATCAAGAATGTGCGTGGTCTACTTGATAATCTATTGAACCAGGGATCGCATTGTGGCGCGTTTCGGGATCTTTTATTCATTATCATTGGAAATAGATTCTTATATTGGGATCTACCCAAATAATGAGCGATTCACGAAGGACACAAAAATGAATCAAGGCTTTTCCAGAAAATAAAATACCCAATTCGATGCCCAAATCTACAACAGACGCAAAAGAGGACGCTTTGAGAGACGTTTTGAGGACGGTTACCCATTACAATGTATTGCATGAGCAACTAGATATGAAACAATTGAGGAATGTTAGACCACTACCGACAAATGTTACCAGCACATACGGAGATTTGTATGCACGCACAAACAGCAATCAATCAGCATAAGAATAATGTTAATATCCGTCAGGCAAACGTACATGATGCTGACACATTAGCGAAGTTGGGTGCGCGTACGTTCGTCTCTACCTATCAAAATGACATTCCACTAAAGGACTTGAAAGATTATGCGGAGCGAGCATTTAGTCAGGATCGTCAAGCACAAGAGTTATCCCATCCAGAAGCACGGTTTCTGTTGGCAACGGACGACGAAAAGCCATGTGGATACGCCAAACTTCAATGTACGCAGGTACCAAAGACGATCCAAGGCGACGAACCAATTGAGTTCGTGAGGCTCTATGCGGATTCAGAATGGATCGGTCAGGGTATTGGCAGCGCGCTTATGCAGACAGGCTTAAATACGGCAGCCGAGGCTGGACACAAATCAATCTGGCTGCGCGTACACCCCAAGAATGAACGCGCAATTCGCTTCTATCAACGTTGGGGCTTCGAAGAAGCTGGTCAGGATTCACAACCATATCAGGTGGGGGCTGTGGTCGTACAGCCTCTGCTGATGACGCGACCGTTATGATGAGGCGTTAAGTGAAAACAGGAGAGACTTTATCGAAAACGGGTTTACTGATCATATTGGAACATATTTTTTATAAAGGAATTAGTTCTTTACTTTCTGGTAAAAGAAAAGAGATGAGAAATGTGACAAAAAGCGGTTAGCAGTTCATCCTAAAGGTAGAGAACCCAAAAAGGAGGAAGGAATGCTAACCGCGCCAGAAATAACTATAGCAGTACTGATGAATGTATTGCAAGTAACGCCGATGGGAACAAACGTAAATGTAATGCGTCTGATGTGGGCAATGCTGAATGGGTCGTTTCTGAAAAGTCGAGGAGCAATCCATAGCGCATTGAAAGAAAGCGGGTTTGAAGATGAGGAGCTCCGGCGAAGCTGGTGGAGCTTTCGATATGGATCATGGGATATCACAAGTCTGCTGGGGTCGTGGCAAGAAGAAGTGGAAAGGGAATGGGAGGCAAAAAAGTTAGAAGGGTACCGAGTGAAAAGCATAGATATCACAGGGTTCTGGCGACCGAAGCTGCAAGGGAAAGTGAACCGACTCTATAACTCAACGGCTCGTCGGGCTCATCTTTGGAGTGATGATAAGCTCGGGGGAGATAGGCGGGAAGCGAGTGCCACTGCTCAAGGCAATCATGAGATGCACGGTTGGAACAAAGGAAAGTGAGTTTCGGAAAAAGCTGCTGACAGAGACGAAGAAATCACTGGAGTCAGACGAAGTGGCGGTGGTCGATGCCGGGTTTACAATCAGAGAAATGCTAGAAAGCGGCATAGACCGATTTGTCCTGCGGGAAGCGATTAACTGCACAGTGCGCCGCAATGAGTTCCCCAAACGCAAAGAAAAAGGCAGACCACCTGAATATGGTGATATTGTGCGTCCGCTCTCTCGCAGCTATAAGGGAAAGCGACTCGAGGCTACAACTCCGGACTCGTCTGGTCGCTTTCTCTATAGTGGTCGCCTGATTTGCTATCAAGCATGGCACAATCTCGTCCCCAGAACAACCAAGGTGGATACAGCCAACCGTACCTACTCGATTTACGTCATTCAGGATCCGGCCTACAACACACCTTTGGTTTTGGCGACCGTTATGACTTTGCAGCCTGAAACCATTTATCTTGTCTACCTGGAACGCTGGCCTGTTGAACCTCCCCCCCTTGGCTTCCAAGCAGATGATTGGCTTACATCGTCAATTTGTTCATGCCGATGAGGCTTGTTTCCGCTTACCTGAACTGGGGCTGCTTGCTGGCAATCTTCTTTCCCATTTAGCCGCTTCTCTTCCTCCCATACCGACTGGCTACTGGGATCGAGAGCCTCAAGCCACTCCCGGCAGGCTGCGCCGTGTTCTCTCGAGTGCTCTTTTTCCAACTCCTGACCAACTCGACCCTGACTTTCGGAAAAAGGCCTCGGTTTCACACCATTTCCCTAAAGGCGTTCTCGCTCATCGCCGCCTCAATGCCGCTGCTTAAACTAGCCGAGCACTATTTTTACATTTTATCCCGTTTTTTCAGGGTGGATTCTTTTTTCCGCCCCTTTCGGTTTGCCCTTTGTCACTCAAGCCTTTACCAGAAAGTAAAGTAGTCATGTCTTTTGATTATTCTAAGAGTGAATGGTACGCCGAGTATCGTGCCAAAATGAGAATTGAATATCAGCAGGGAAAGAAAGAGCAGGATCACGTTGTAGAGCGGTTGCGAATCGTTGCGAACCAATTGGGACGTCAATTCATGGCATGGAGCCTGCGATTTCAAACCAAACAGCGAGAAACGAGATTACCATCTGGAATATGAACTGAACCATATCATCCATCACGCACACATCATCAATGACGACACATGTTTGCCACGCCCAGGTCCGCCAAACAAGATAGTGTGTAAATGAAAACTGCGCACTCAGAGAGTCTGCTCCATTAACACATTTTCGGGACACACCCCCAAACAGAAAAGCATGCCTATGAAAAATGATAGGCATGCTTCTGTGGGCTCTGTTATCATTGCGGCTGGTCGTAGAGTAAACGGTTTGTTTGCTCAGCATCGCGCATGAGTAGATTGCGTCATCTGGCCGGAAAAATGTCTCATGATGTTCGCAAATCTCGTAGCTGTTGAAATAGTCTCTTTTCTGTATCGCTTAGTTCGCTGGGAAGCATGACTCCTACTTCTGCCAATAAATCGCCACGTTCGTCAGGCTGCTTGAGCTTTGGCATCCCGAGGTTGCGCAGTCGAAAAATTTTGCCATTCTCTGTTCCTGCGGGAATAGTGAGCAAAACAGATCGATCAAAAGTCGGAATCTCGGCTTCGCCCCCCAAAATAGCAGTATAAAGATCGACAGGTACTGTCACACGTAAATTATCCCCCTCACGCCGAAACTGTTTGTGGGGCGCGACCTCTACCTTCAAAAGAATGTTGCCAAATCCATCTGGGCTTGGCACGCGTACTTTAGAACCCGTTTTTACCCCTGGTGGAATCGTCACCTCAAAACGCGCACCATCATCACCCTGTAACATGCGTTGAGTGCCGCGATATGCCTCTTCCAGTGAAACTGTCACGGGCACCTCGGAATCAGCGGAACGTCGACTAGATGTTCGTCGGCCAGCATTTGGATTAAACCCACGTCCACTGGCTCCGCTTGCCATATCGGAGCCAAAAAGCGCATCAAAAAAACTAGAAAATCCACTTCCGCCCATCCCGCCACCGCCGAAGATCTGCTCAAACTCCTCGGGTGTTACAGTTCTGGAACGTCCACCTCCGCCACTAGCCCACTGAGACCAGTCAAAGTTTCCTGTGTTTCCGGCTCGCTCATATTGTTCCCATTGTGAACCGAATCGATCATATTTGCTACGTTTGTCCGAATCAGACAATACAGTATACGCCTCATTTACTTCTTTAAAGCGGCGCTCCGTTTCGTTGTCACCAGGATTTTTGTCAGGATGATATTGTTGTGCTAGTTTTCGAAATGCTCGCTTGATTTCATTCTCATTTGCATTTCGAGAAACCCCTAATATCTGATAATAGTCCTTATAATCCATACGCATCACCCTCCACTAACCAACACACGTGCTGGTCTTAACAGTCTTTCTCCATCCATGTAGCCAGTTTGAAGAACCTCAGCTACTTGGTCTGAGGGAATATCATCTCGTTCGACACGCCCGACCGCTTCATGCAGATTGGGATCGAATGGCTCCCCAACAGCATCAATTTTTGTAATATTATAACGCTGCAAGGTATTTAGAAAGGCGTTCAATGTCGCCTGAATATTCTCAATAAATTGTTCTTCAACGCCCTGCACAATGTTTTTCTTACTATCTTTAGGATTTTCTACATCGTCTAGTTCATTGCTGTGATTCCCAGAACCATCTCTGGTATTCTCATCATCTGCCTCTTCATGAGTCTTTGCATGTTGCAGTGCCAGTTCAAGATGATCGGCTAAGGGGAGCATATCTTCCAGAATTCGGTTTCTCTCTTCATGCACTTGCGTATTTGAGCGTTGCTCCCATCGTCTCCGAACATTCTCCATCTCAGCTTGTAAGCGTGCATATCGTTCCTGCCAACTTTGCTCATCAGCCGAGTTCTCTTGTTTGCTCAATTCTTTATTCGACTGTTCCAATGCAGCTTTGGTCCAAACAAGTTCTGCATCTAATTTCTTAATGTCCTCGGTCTGACGTTTCAATGCTTCATCTTTTATCTCAAGCTGTTGTGCTTGTTCGTGCAATTTAGCTGTGTATCCTTTCACCTGTACCTGCAACTGTTTATAAGCTCGTACAAGTGATTGATAATCTTCTAACGTCGGGACATTCCGTCGGCGACCTCCCATATGTCTCACCTACCTTCGAAACTCTATTCATACCTCAAATGTGCTCCAATTACCCCCAATTATCTGATTTATCCTGCTCTACAGAGTGCACATTTTTGGTAGATAAGCCCCGTAATTTGAAACTGTTCCGCTCATCTCGCAAATGTGTGCGTAGTATTTTTTTCTTTGAAAGAATTTACTCTCGATGCACATTGTACTGTAGACGAGCTAATTGCTTTATGAAAACGGGCGGAGCAGTCGCTCCGCCCGTCCTATTCAGTTGCTTAATTATGGTTTTTGCAATGTTTGGTTGCTGATAGAGACGCCACTAAAAACTTCGAGTGTATACCACAAAGTGTGTAAATGGAGCAGGTTTTCAGACTAGGCGGTCTCCATTTACACACTGTCAAACTTCGAACAATGGGAATGTTTTCTGTCCAGAGATAAGTGTCCAAAGTCTAAAGAATGTGGCTGTTAGACCTGTCGGTACTCGCCTTCCACCACGTCATCTTCATCAGCAGCGCTGGCATCAGGATCTGCTGTGCCATTGGCGCCCGGCATTCCCTCCGCACCTGGAGGCATTCCATTGGCTCCCTCTGCTTGCTGATACATCTGCTGAGTCAAGACATGGCTTGCTTGTTGTAGTTGTTCGACAAGTTCCTTGATGCGATCCAGATCGTCAGTATCCTTCACCGTGTTCAGATCTTCTTTAATCCGCTCAATCTGACTACGATCTGCTTCCGGCACCTTGTCACCCAGTTCTTCCAATGCCTTATCTGTACTGTAGATCATCTGGTCTGCAGCATTACGAGCATCAACTAGCTCGCGTAAGCGCTGATCGGCAGACTCATTCGATTTGGCCTCTTGCACAAGGCGCTCAACTTCCTCCGAGGAGAGGTTCGTGGAGGCCGTAATCTGTACATTTTGTTCTTTGCCTGTGGCTTTATCTTTGGCTGCAACGTTCAAGATACCGTTGGCATCGATGTCAAAAGTTACCTCTACTTGAGGCACGCCACGCGGTGCGGGTGGGATGCCGTCCAGACGGAAGTTGCCCAATGTCTTGTTATCCTTTGCCATTGGCCGCTCGCCCTGCAAGATGTGAATATCAACGGCTGTCTGATTATCCGCAGCAGTGCTGAAGATATCTGTCTTCTTGGTCGGAATCGTCGTGTTCCGTGGAATCTGCACGGTCATGACACCACCCAATGTTTCCAGACCCAAGCTCAACGGCGTCACATCCAGCAGCAACAGATCGTTCACTTCACCACCAAGCACACCAGCCTGAACGGCGGCACCAATTGCCACAACTTCATCTGGATTCACGCCCCGATTGGCGTCTTTGCCCGTTAGTTCTCGAACCAGATCTTGCACCATTGGCATGCGGGTCGAGCCACCAACCAACACAACCTCATCTAAATCGTTGGCTGATAAATCAGCATCTTTCAATGCATTGTGGAACGGCTGCTTACAGCGTGTAATCAGATCTGTCGTTAGTTGTTCAAATTTACTGCGTGATAACGATGTTGTTAAATGCTTGGGCCCAGAGCTATCAGCTGTAATAAAAGGTAGATTGACCTCTGCTTGAGTTGTTGATGAGAGTTCAATCTTGGCCTTCTCAGCCGCCTCGCGCAGCCGCTGCAAAGCTTGACGATCCTGGCTCAAATCGATGCCCTGTTCCTTCTGGAACTCTTCAACCAACCATTCAACAATTCTCTCATCCCAGTCATCACCACCAAGATGGGTGTCACCATTCGTTGATTTTACTTCAATGACGCCATCACCAACTTCAAGCACAGAGACATCAAAGGTGCCACCACCCAAATCAAATACGAGAATGGTCTCATCATTCTTCTTATCCAGACCGTAAGCTACGGCGGCAGCTGTTGGCTCATTGATGATCCGCAAAACCTCCAACCCCGCAATCTGTCCAGCGTCTTTGGTTGCCTGTCTCTGGCTGTCATTAAAATAAGCTGGAACAGTGATGACAGCCTGTTTGACATCCTCTCCTAAATATGATTCTGCATCACGTTTCAGTTTGCTCAGCACCATTGCGCTGATTTCTTGTGGCGTGTATGTTTTATTCTTAACAGGAACACTCACGCGTGCGTCCTTATTAGGGCCTTCAACAACCGCATAGGGAACCATCCCCTCCGTTCGCGAAGTCTCGGCATCATCAAAGCGACGCCCCATCAAACGCTTGACGGAATAGACCGTGTTTTCTGGGTTCACAACAGCCTGGCGCTTTGCGGTGATCCCCACTAGTCGATTGCCATCCTTGGAAAAGGCAACCACTGAAGGGGTTGTCCGGTTGCCCTCAGCATTGGTGATCACTGTTGGATCTCCACCTTCCATGACGGCAACTACACTGTTTGTTGTTCCTAAGTCAATACCAATAATCTTAGCCATTTGTTAAGAATTCCTCCCAGATAAATTTATTTCGTACAACATAATCTGCGTGTCTGATCAAACAGATCATGTAAACATCTATTTCGCTAGAGGCCAAATTGAGCGTTTGTTCAATTTCGTTTAATAAATTGTGAATTCAATTCGTAAGGTCTAAACTATCATACGTTAACGTACGATGGTTAACCCATGATGATAACTATATACCAATGCCTTGCGAAACCTGATTTTTCTTTAACTGACTCTATTGTACATCAATTATGTCAGAAAAAAATATGCAAAACGTTAGCAAAACGTTTGAATTTTCCCTTTTTGGGCTTGTCAAGGAACAATTTCGAAATGCCATTCTCGAGTGAAACGAAGAATCTATGTTGAAATTATTCTTTGATGACGACTGAATAACCGGCACATTTTTGTCTGATCTAAAGTGGGATCTTTTGTTCGAATGTAATCCATCACTTACCACTCCGCTACGACTTGTGATATGATTAACTAAAATCAATGCTCATCTTCATACAGTATTAAAAGGAGTGAGTTTTTCTTTAACAAGATTTACATTGCGTACTGTTTGGGTGGATGGGCCAAAATAAATAATCTATTTGGAGACTCTTATGAGTGAACATCAAGCCGTTTTTATCGACTTTGAAAACGTTGCCTTATGGGCTGAACAGGAATTTCTCGATTTTGAATTAACTCCACTGATCGACTACTTACGTAGTCGAGGCCCTGTCGTAATCAAACGTGCTTATGGCGATTGGGGCCGCTTTTCTCGTTATCGTGAAGAATTGATGAATAATTCCATCGATCTCGTGCAGATCTATAGCGTCCGTGCGGGAAAAAATCGGGCCGACATTCGTATGGCGCTCGATGCCATGGAAACAGCCATTACGCGTGAACAAATTCAAACCTTTGTGATCGTGTCAGGTGATAGTGACTTTGGCCCACTTGTCTCAAAGCTCCGCGAATATAGCCGTTATACGCTTGGTATTGGACCGCGTGAAGTGACACATCCGTTGCTCGTCAAAGCTTGTGATGAATTTGTCTATCTGGAGGCAGTCCTAGGTGATATCTCACCAGTTAATTCCATCGCAGATCACCCTGGTCCGGACAATGAAAGCGCTCGTCAGTTATTAAATAAAGCGCTTCGTGTTCATGCGCAGCGAGGCGAATTACCAATTGTCGCAGCCGAGTTGAAACAGACCATGTTGATGATGGATTCGGCCTTTAACGAGGCAAACTTCGGCTATTCTCAGTTTCGAAATTGGTTGGAAAACAATAATGATCTGGTCAACCTCTTTGTGAAAGATTCACACTTGTACGCTGCACCCAAAGAATTTACAACTCCATCCGACCAGGAATTGCCCCTTTGGGAATCAACAGCTACAAATGGACAAAACATACTGAGCCAAGTTGCATCGACGGAACTAGTCGTTCCATTGGGTGAACCAACAACGTCAGTGCCCTCATTGCGTGCTCAATATCAACAGATCTTTAATCGACTGAAAATGACGGCTGTTGACCTGGAAACGCGACGTGATGTCTTGCGCGACATTTATCGAGAACTCAAAGAGCACCCTGGCGAACGTACGACGGATGATTTATTGGAAGAGCTATGCAATCGTTATGAATTACAAGGATTGATCCGCAGCAAAACTACCTTGCGTCAAATTTGGCAAATGGGCTTTCGACAACGAGCATTTGATTACCAAGGCGAGGTTGCTTCAGTTCATGTTCCTGTATGGTTGGCAGAAGATATTGAAAGCGAGGCACAGTTTGTTCATCGCGCCGAGTCAGGGTTCGTCTATGCCGTTATCAATGCTGGGCTCACGATCGATGAAGAGGAGCTTGCATCAATCCTCCTACATGAACGAGATCAGGTAGACTATATTCAGAGCCTGCTTGATGATCTGCAAGCCCGTGAATTGATCATATTCAACGAAGAGCGCTATGTTCTACCGGGTCAAAGTATTATACCTTTTGCGAATGTATCGATTTTGCACTTGGTCTGCCTGGACATTCAACAAGCACAGGTACCAGAAACGTTGCCACGTACGCCGGACAAAGCACGTTACTTAGCTCGCACAGCGATGCTTCAACGTTCGCAGGATTTTGCAGCATCGGCTCGCAGCTATTTGTATGCCTGTCGTGTCCAATGGGATTCTGTAGAGGCTGGAGAACCAATGGCCACGCTAGAAGATTTGCGCTGGTATATGGCCTCATACGCATCCGTCAAAGCAGGAGAGTTATCACAAATTCATCGCGATTATGCTCGTTCTCGACCCTATTACATTGCGTTCTTTAAATTAGTCCAAGAAGATGATCCTCTTTGGACCCGTATGCGCGGTCTCATCAATCCCATGCTCTCCTATTATTGGGTCAATGCATGGCGCGAATTGGGACTCAACATGGGTACTCAGGGGCAATCTAACACGTCTCCCGCCGAGATTGCCGTCCACGCATCTACATACGAAAATCAGGAATTAAATCGTCTCTGGTTTGACATGACGCAAAGTCTAGCCGAAGTAAACCCAGGGTTGCTACGACGTGTCGCCAATCAAATTCGACTCAATCGCACTGAATCACCTATTTATGACCAGGTGGCAGACAAAATTGAACAGATGTTGGTGGCGTAAAAGACCTGACATAATAGAGACGCCACTTAAATTTCGGACAATCGAATCATTTTCTCTCGGGGGACAATTGTCCGAAGTTTATGTGATAGCGGCTATCAGGATAGATATTGATGCAACAACAGGAGCCATCAAAGAAGGCTGATTCCGTTCATCATCCCCACGATATGCTCTTCAAGGCAGTCTTCTCGAATCCAACGGAAACAGCAGCTTTTTTGCGGGCATATCTACCAACAGAATTGAGCGCTCAGTTTGATTGGTCAACCTTGCATCTAGAAGAAGGTAGCTATGTTGACGAAGAGCTGCAACAAAGTGAATCCGATCTTCTTTTCACGGTAACCTTTGAACTTTACTTTCTGGTAAAGGCTTGAGTGACAAAGGGCAAACCGAAAGGGGCGGAAAAAAGAATCCACCCTGAAAAAACGGGATAAAATGTAAAAATAGTGCTCGGCTAGTTTAAGCAGCGGCATTGAGGCGGCGATGAGCGAGAACGCCTTTAGGTAAATGGTGTGAAACCGAGGCCTTTTTCCGAAAGTCAGGGTCGAGTTGGTCAGGAGTTGGAAAAAGAGCACTCGAGAGAACACGGCGCAGCCTGCCAGGAGTGGATTGAGGCTCTCGATCCCAGTAGCCAGTCGGTATGGGAGGAAGAGAAGCGGCTAAATGGGAAAGAAGATTGCCAGCAAGCAGCCCCAGTTCAGGTAAGCGGAAACAAGCCTCATCGGCATGAACAAATTGACGATGTAAGCCAATCATCTGCTTGGAAGCCAAGGGGGGGGAGGTTCAACAGGCCAGCGTTCCAGGTAGACAAGATAAATGGTTTCAGGCTGCAAAGTCATAACGGTCGCCAAAACCAAAGGTGTGTTGTAGGCCGGATCCTGAATGACGTAAATCGAGTAGGTACGGTTGGCTGTATCCACCTTGGTTGTTCTGGGGACGAGATTGTGCCATGCTTGATAGCAAATCAGGCGACCACTATAGAGAAAGCGACCAGACGAGTCCGGAGTTGTAGCCTCGAGTCGCTTTCCCTTATAGCTGCGAGAGCGGACGCACAATATCACCATATTCAGGTGGTCTGCCTTTTCTTTGCGTTTGGGAACTCATTGCGGCGCACTGTGCAGTTAATGGCTTCCCGCAGGACAAATCGGTCGATGCCGCTTTCTAGCATTTCTCTGATTGTAAACCCGGCATCGACCACCGCCACTTCGTCTGACTCCAGTGATTTCTTCGTCTCTGTCAGCAGCTTTTCCGAAACTCACTTTCCTTTGTTCCAACCGTGCATCTCATGATTGCCTTGAGCAGTGGCACTCGCTTCCCGCCTATCTCCCCGAGCTTATCATCACTCCAAAGATGAGCGCGGGCAATGCCGACGAGCCGTTGAGTTATAGAGTCGGTTCACTTTCCCTTGCAGCTTCGGTCGCCAGAACCCTGTGATATCTATGCTTTTCACTCGGTACCCTTCTAACTTTTTTGCCTCCCATTCCCTTTCCACTCCACTTCTTCTTGCCACGACCCCAGCAGACTTGTGATATCCCATGATCCATATCAGCTCCACCAGCTTCGCCGGAGCTCCTCATCTTCAAACCCGCTTTCTTTCAATGCGCTATGGATTGCTCCTCGACTTTTCAGAAACGACCCATTCAGCATTGCCCACATCAGACGCATTACATTTACGTTTGTTCCCATCGGCGTTACTTGCAATACATTCATCAGTACTGCTATAGTTATTTCTGGCGCGGTTAGCATTCCTTCCTCCTTTTTGGGTTCTCTACCTTTAGGATGAACTGCTAACCGCTTTTTGTCACATTTCTCACCTCATCTCTTTTCTTTTACCAGAAAGTAAAGTTGAAGGGTTACAAGAAAAAGTCTTCCTCTACTTGCTCTTTGACCATCAATCATCGCCAGATAAATGGATGGCGTTTCGGTTACTTAAATACCGATGTCGTATTTGGGACGAGAGCTTTAAGGAAGAACCTAAGCCGCAGATGCTCAGACCGATATTGCCTTTAGGCTAAACCAAAAAAATAATTATACGCGAACGAGAGAATGGAGAGGGGGAATAAGGACAAACCATTTTTCTAAACCAGGTAAACGTTGGAAGCGTTGTGCCAAACGGTCCATCTCTTTCTGAGTGAGTTTGACGCCGGTCTCATAAAGAGTGGAATTCAGGTGAACGAAGGGTTGTAGTTGGTTAAAGCGAAAAGAACGGGCAAAATTGAGAACGGTCTCAAGAGAATCGAGAAGAGAACCGTTCCAGTGTTTTTCAAGATGGCCCCAAACCCGTTCGATGGGGTTGTATTTACTGTGATAAGGAGGGTAGCAGGCGAGCTGAATAGAGAGACGATAGTGCTCAACAAACTGAGTGAGACGATACATAAACTGAGTCCGACGGGTATGATTTTCGGGACCATTGTCCTGATTGATCACGAGGGTCTTGACGTGAGGAAAGTGTTCACGTACGCTTTCCCAAAAATCAATCAGGCAGTCGACAATACAGTCACTCGTCACTTTCGACTGAGTCAAGTAAAGAAAGAGTTCCTTGGTTGAAGGGAGGTAAATGCCAAAAGGAGTGACTTTCTCGGTCTTCTTATCTTGAAAGTCATGATCGAGCGCTTTGACAACCACTCGACTTATCCCTTCTCTCGAGAAACGGTCAAGTAAAATCGTCGCTTTGGCATCCCAAGAGAGGCGCAGAACCGTCTCGTCTGCATCCGCTTCTTGATTGATCTGATGAATTCTATCAAAGATCGCATCGGTCTCTGGGATCTTTTTCACTGGTTGACTTTTTTTGACCCGGTTTGAGCCATAGCCTAACTCATTGAGCTTCAAGCGGATGGCCTCTTCGCCAGGCAATTCCTCATCTGTGTATCCTTTCTGCTCGATGAGCTGGGTACGCATTTCGGCGGCGGTTAGTCGAGTGTACAATTGGGGGGGTCGAAAGGTGGGATCGGTCTGGCTGAATTGATCGGCGATTTCAACCATATCGGCCAGTAAAGTGGGGATATGGTCTTCGGCTTTTGCGACCACGTCGGTGGCTTTGGTCGACATAACAGAAGCCGCCTTCTAGTTCTTCCAGGGCTTTGGCTATCGTCGCCCGATTCCAGCCCAACTCTCGTTCTGCTTTCGTCGGACTCCCTTCGCATATCGTTTTGACCGTTTGGGCCATGAAGTGCCTTCTTTCGTATCCACTTAACATGGCCTTCGTCTCTTTCAAGACTTCAACCATTTCTGGCGAGATTGTCATTTTTGCTCCTTTTGGAGAGCTAGTTTAACACCTTCTCGCGTATATTTTATTTTTTGGATTGGCCTTAGTTTTCTATCATGGCGAACGAGGATGGACCTATTCAACAGAGTTTGCCGACCTCTTGCCAAAAGAGACCAGCGATTGGTCATTCATTCCACACCTGACCTACTTGCTCGTTGACCAATCAGGCATTAGACCGGATGAGGTGAAGGGCGAAATCCGTGGACAAATTGCCCAATTGCTCATGTTCGCAGCCTATCATGAACCCGTCCGAGAGGTACTATCGATGATTGCTCGGTTATTGGAACGGTTGCCCCAAACAGGTGGCATTAACTATGTTCGCGTATTTATACGTTACATCATTGCAACCCAAGAAAGTGAAACTGTAAGCGATTTTGTGCAGATGCTCCAAGCACAAACGAGTGATACAGGAGAAAAGATTGTGACCTACGCACAAGAACTACTACAAGAAGGATTCGTAAAAGGAAAGATTGAAGGAAAGATTGAAGGAGAAATTAAAGGAAAAATTAAAGGAAAAATTGAAGTCATTGAGAGCTTACTACGCATAGGTGTTGGCTGGCCCATTATTGTCCAGGCTGTTGGTATTGATGAAGAGAAGTTTGCTAAACTCAAGAAGCAGTTAGCTAGTCTCAGTAGATCCAAATTTGGCGTTTTTGGCGATTTTCAGTCGAGATTGCAGGGATTTTGGAGTCATTTATTCAGATTTCGGTTACAGAAAACAACCTATTTCATATCTGAAAATCGCCCAAATCTAACGCAAAAACTAGATATCGACCGGCAAATTTGTATTTATGTCAACTGTTTAGCCAGAATTCTCTCTCAAAACCTGAAATTTGGATCTACTGAGTCTACAAACCGAAGAATCTGAATAAGTAGCAATTTACTCTCCACGCACGGCATCTGCCGGCTCCATCTTGCCAAGTCGCCATGCTGGATAAAGGCCAGCCAGCAGGGCAGCAATGACGGCAACACCAAAGGCGCGCACAAATTGTTCGGGTTGAAGCAGTAGATCCAGTGTCCAGCCAAACGAGCGCAAATTGATAATGTAGATCAGGATGACAGCCAGCAAAAATCCGGTCGGGATCGCAAGCAGCCCCGCACTCGACCCGATCAGCCCCGTTTCTAGCAGGGACATGCGCCAAAGCTGCCCGCGCGTCATACCATTTGCGCGCAAGATACCGATCTCCCGGGTGCGCTCCAGCTGTAGACTCATCAACGTACTTAATATTCCAATAAAGGCCACCAGCGTTGCTAGCAGCTGAAGCGCGACCGTAATCGCAAAAGTACGGTCAAAGACATCCAATGCATTTTGGCGCATGCTGCGATTGGACCGTACAATCAGTTCGCGTTCTCCGGCAAGAGATGCGCGAATCTGAGTCACAGCACTATCCAGTTCGAGCATGGGATCAATAATAAAGTGCCACCCCCGAAATCTGATCGTCATCCCAGAATTGACGATACACTTTATCATACATTAGGACAACAAAATTGACGTCAAAATCAATTGCGACACCGACGATTGTAAAAGACTTTTGCCCCTGATCGGTTTGCAAAATGATCTCATCACCGACACGAAGACCGGTGCGGTTGGACATTGGCTCATTGATCAGAATCCCTCCATCTTGAACCGCTCGCCAAGTTTCAATGTGATTGCCAATCGCGGCGCGGTATCGTCGGTTTTCGCCAGCCAAATCACGATTTAATGCGACGAGACGAATTTGAGTACGGTTGCCTTGCGTTGCATCGGATTGGGTCAAATATGCAGATCCGTTAACCCCGCGTGTAGTCGCCGTCTGTTTGACACCGGGCTGTTGTGCCAAATGCTCCACCAAGCTCGGACCCATTGTATTGCTGCCCTGATTCGTACTCAGGCCAGGTGCCATCACGTAAATATCCGCCTGTAAAACGTCGTTGAGCCATTGTTCCACCGTTGTTCGAAAGCTACCAATCATCACACCAACTCCGATGATTACACTCACCGCTACCATCAGGGCAGCAACAGCAACCGAGGTACGGCTGATAGAACGAATGACATAGCGCGGGGCCATCCGCTCGACAATCCCCATAAAGCGATCTCCAAACCAATGGATGCAGATCATGAGCCCAAGCGTCAAGAGAGGTGTTAACAGAGCACAGCCCAGAATAACGGCAAACAGACCAACAAATGCAACGATCAAATGCCACTCTGGAATGAGAAGCGCCGCGCCGAGGAGTAGAAATCCAATGCCAGCCAGAGAGAGCCAGGGTAGCACGCGCCATACCTTTTCTTCGATCTGGCTTCGTTGCATGGAGCCAACTGGCGGTGCATTGGTCGCTTCATAAGCGGGGATCGCTGCGCCGATCAACGCGGCCCCAATTCCAATCGTTGTGCCTTTCACCATTGTCCAAAATGGTATGTCGATCTCGCGAACGGCAACAACAAAAAAGAGATCGTTCATTGTCTGCGTAACGAGACGCACGGCCCCAATCCCTAGGATCACCCCCACGACTAACCCCAACACCGTGCCAAGGATCCCCAACAAACCTGCTTCTGCCAAAATCAAACCAAAAATATCTTCTTGTGTCATGCCCAGTGAACGCAAGCTGCCCAACGTCTGGCGTCGCTGGATCACGCTAAATGTCACAGTGTTATAGATGAGAAAAAGACCCACAACCAGCGCCAGAAGACTCAAGGCTGTCAGGTTTAGCCGAAAGGCTTTCGTCATCTCATCGACTGTGCCAGCTCTTGCAGAAGCCCGTTCAAGCTGGGCGTTAGGGGGGAGCAACGCCTGAATGGTTGCCAGTAGCTTATCTCCATCTGGACCCTCGGGGATAATCAGATCGATTTTATCCAGTGTTCCGACGCGCCCGAAAAGCTCTTGAGCCGTTGCGATATCGGCGATTAGCAGCCCATCCAATGCGCGGCGGCTCAACTCATCTGAAGGTTCCAACAGTCCGACAACTCCCAATGTTTGGGTAGTACCTCCAACACGCACGTTCAGTTCATCCCCAACGCTTAACCCATAAGTCCGAGCAACGGCACTACTCATTAGAACTGTATTTGGGCGCGCCATCAATTGTGGCAGATAGTTCACACCACCTCCCGAAAACCCATTCCCTGCGCCCAGATAGGAGCGAAATGGTGCCTCTGAAAAAGGATCCACCCCCAGTAGACGCACTGGTTGGGCATCCAGTTCAGTGGCGACAACATATTCTTCTACAATCGGTGCACTCAATTGATAGTCGAGCTGACGACGTAAATCTATATAGAGCTGTTCAGACAACCCCTTTGGCCCGCCTACAATTTGATGAGTTGAGCGTCCAGCGACGCTCTCTGTTCCCAGCTGAAATGCTCGTCGTGCAGAAACGTTTGCCAGATCAATGGCCACGATCATGGCAACGCCAATGGCAACACCTAAGATGAGAAAGAGGTTCTGCAATGGCCTACGCCAAGCGTGACGCCAAGCGAGGCGAAGGAGTAGGAAAAGTGGTTTCATATGGATGGTTGTTGGTTGTTGGTGGATGATTGCTGGGAAGAAACAAGCTTTCCCTGCACCAAATGCAGCATTCGATCTGCTTGCTGTGCCACGTCTGCAGCATGGGTTGCCATGATCAAGGTTTTGCCTGCGTTGCGGGTCAGTTCGAGGAGAAGAGTCAGTACGGTGTCACCTGTGTCTGTATCCAGATTCCCTGTTGGTTCATCAGCCAATATAAGTAGCGGATCGTGAGATAAGGCGCGGGCAATTGCAACCCGCTGTTGTTCACCGCCGCTCAGCTTGTCGGGAAATGTTTTCAGGCGATTGCCGAGCTCAACTCTCTCTAAAAGGGAGACAGCGCGTTCTAAATCAGATCGGTTTGCGCCGGCTAATTCCAGAGGAAGTGTTACATTTTCTAAAACAGTCAATGTTGGAATCAAGTTAAAAAACTGGAAGACAATACCAATGTGAGCACGCCGAAAGAGTGTCCGTTCGCGTTCATTCATGGCCGTGATAGATATCTGACCTTGTGCACTATGAATCAATACGTCCCCATGGCTTGGAGCATCGATTCCTGAGATGAGATTGAGGAGCGTGCTTTTCCCACTGCCTGACTTCCCAAGCAGGCAAACAAACTCACCCTCAAAAAACTCAGCATTCAGTGCGTCAAGCACAACGCGTTTGGCTCCTGCTTCTATGTAGGTTTTGCTCAGCTCATTTAAGTGGATCAACCCACGCTTATGATTTCTTCCCACTGTCTACAGTTTATCCTCCAAATATATTGTTGAATACTCGCTTTGTATCAAGGCATAATACTCGTTTGAGAAAAATTGCACAATTGATTTGATTGTACATAAAACGGATAATTGAGTCTGTCGGCCAAACGACAATCGAGCAAAGAAGAAAGAAGATGGAAAAATACGAGGCAAATGGCCTTAGAAACGGAAGAGGGTCAGGCTGTGCACCTGACCCTCTCGTACCGATAGCGTTTGCGTTCTCCCCCGTCGAACGCAGTTGTAGTATAGCGCCTCTGGCAACATACGTGTGTGACAGGTACTTTGCATTGAGTAGGATGGGAAGTAGGAGGCGATTGAGCTACTCTTCACTTCCTATTCTTCATTTCGACATGGCGGTGGTAGAATATCGGCGGTAGATGGAAAAATCACCGCCCAGAGTTTTAGCAATGTGATCAAAAATGACGGGGGTGATATCCCAAACCGTGTGTGAATTCTCTTTTTTTCAGCTACGGCAAAAGTCGGGTACAAAAAATGACCATAAGGGGTGAAATCCTAGAGCAGCCCTCTGTTTGCATGAAAAATTTGTACCCAACTTTTGCTGCTACTGTTTTTTTTCAGAGAAACCAATTCGTTTTTACACAATTCGTGGTATACAACCTCAAAATAGAAGTGCTTTTATGAACCACCAAACGATTGCCATTATCGATTATGGCAGCCAATACACACAACTAATTTGTCGTCGCGTTCGTGAAGTGAACGTTTACGCTGAGCTTGTTTCTTGGGAGCAGGCAGAAACAAGGCTCACAGTATTAGCCCAATCAGGCAATTTAGCTGGTATCATTCTCTCTGGTGGACCAGCTAGTGTCTATGAACCTGATGCGCCAACCTTATCGCCAAACATATTTGAGTTCGATGTTCCCGTGCTGGGTATCTGCTATGGTCTTCAATTGCTGGCCCACAATTTAGGTGGACATGTATCTCCCAGCAATGAACGCGAATATGGTTCGGCGGTGATTCATGTTGCCGAGTCCAGTCCGCTCTTTTTTGGGTTGCCGACCGAACAACCCGTCTGGATGAGTCACGCGGACCGGGTAGAGCGATTGCCCGCTCATTTCAAGAGCATTGCCGCAAGCGAAAACTCCCCCTTGACGGCGATTGCAGATGAAGAGGGTCTTTGTTACGGCATCCAATTCCATCCCGAGGTTGCTCATACTTTTCATGGTGCAGCGCTTCTGGAAAACTTTGTCAAGCGTATCTGTGGTTGTCGCGGCGATTGGAGATCGGGAGAATTGATCGATGAGATGATCTCGTCTATTCGGCAGCAAGTTGGGGAAGGCGGGCGCGTCATTTGTGGCTTGAGTGGCGGTGTCGATAGTGCCGTGGCAGCAACCCTGATCCACCAAGCCATTGGCGAGCGTTTGACTTGCATTTTTGTCGATCATGGCATGCTGCGGCTGGGCGAAGCCGAGCAAGTCATTGGGACATTTCGCCAACATCAAGGAATACCTTTGATCACGGTCGATGCCAGTGAAGAGTTTTTGAATGATCTAGAAGGTATCACCGACCCTGAAGAGAAACGAAAGCGCATTGGTACCCGCTTTATCCGCGTCTTTGAAGCCGAAGCAGCTCGCTTGGCGAATGAATGGACCGATGAGTCAGAAAGTGATATGTCTCTCTTTCTAGCTCAGGGCACCCTCTATCCTGACGTCATCGAATCGGCCAGCGAATCCGCAACGCGCCACGCGCGTACCATTAAGACGCATCATAACGTGGGCGGTCTGCCTGATGACATGGAATTTCAACTCATTGAACCGCTGCGCACATTGTTTAAGGACGAAGTGCGGTCGGTTGGGGAATTATTGGGACTACCGGAAGAGATCGTTTGGCGTCACCCTTTCCCTGGCCCTGGATTGGCGGTGCGCGTTTTAGGGGAAATCACTTGGGAACGGCTGGAAACATTGCGCAAAGCTGATTCTATTTTCCTTGAGGAATTGCGAAAATCTGGACTTTACCGGGATACGAGTCAAGTCTTCGCTGTTTTGTTGCCCACCCGTAGTGTTGGGGTAATGGGCGATGGCCGTACCTATGCCAATACAATCGCTCTACGTGCCGTCACAACCGATGACTTCATGACTGCAGATTGGGCACGTCTGCCCCATGAACTGCTTGCAACGGTCAGCAACCGGATTGTCAACGAGGTGGACGATGTGAATCGGGTGGTGTATGATATTAGTAGCAAACCACCAGCGACAATTGAGTGGGAGTAGATAGCTAAATAATATATGAGACGATTAACAATCTTCTTTCTTACACTCATTCCTATTCTGCTTCTCTTTCGCTTCTACACTCAATACAAAGCGATTGCTGCACCGATCCCGCCGGGCGTTCATCTAGCTGGGCTGGATCTGAGCATGCTCAAGGATCAAGATGAGATTCGTCAACATTTGGAAAGTGCTTATGAGGCTCCGATTGCAATCAATTATGCAGGTGAACGTCTTTGGCTAGAACCAGCCGAAGTCGACTTTCAGCTTGACGTGGAGCAGATGGTTTGGGAGGCGAGCCAGTATCTAGAGGGAACTGACTTTATTGAAATTGCCGCTCGAGAAGCATTAGGCATTCCGCAACGACGACGCGATGTGCAGCCCCGTTTTACGATCAACACAGACAAGCTGAGAACTTGGCTGACGGCCCTTGCTGCACAGCATGATAGTGAACCACAACCGGCACGCATCATCCTGCCTATCGACCGCTGGAGCAATGGAACAGATACAGAGCAGGGGGCGCCCGTTGGGTATGTTGGCTCGTTCGCACGAAATTGGCGATGGAACAGTGGTTCACCAGGATACCAGGTCGCCGTAGAGGCCAGTATTCCTCTCCTGGCCGAAGCCCTAACCACCATCGAGAGCCAAAGCGAGCGCACAGTTCAACTGAGTTTCATCGAAACACCACCTCCTTCTCCGACACTGACCGCTCTGGCCAAAGCACTTGACCAGGCCACCTCAAATTTCCCTGGCTTTGCTGCAATCTATGTTCAGGATCTGACGACGGGCGAGGAAGCGTTTGTGGACGCCGACGTTGCGTTTTCTGGTATGTCGACGCTTAAGATCGCAATTGTCACAGCTGTTATGCATCGTCTAGATGGTCTGAAAGCCGATGACCAGACAAGCTACGAAATTGGGCAATGGATGGACTTTGCGTTGGGTGAAAGCAACAACTATGCGGCGAATCTGTTGGTACGTTGGTTGGGCAATGGAGATATAACAAATGGAGCGCGACATTTTACGGACCTGATGCGCGAACTCGACTTCGTCAGTACCTATATGCAATCAGGGTATGATGCTCAAACGCAGCTTGCTCAAATTCCAACCCCAGGCAATCAAAGAGAAGATTGGAATACCAACCCAGATTCGAATCTTCAATCCACGCCGACGGAAATGGGCCGTATCCTGGCGGCAATTTATCGCTGTACGCAAGGTGAAGGACTCTTGCTCCAACGGTTCCCACAAAACTTTACACCAGAGGAATGTCAACATATTCTCTTCTACCTGGGTCACGACCAGTTCCAAGAACTGGCTTGGGCCGGATTGCCTCGTCCCAATGATGCCTGGATACTGCACAAGCATGGCTTTGCCTTTGAATCACACAGCGATGTGGCGCTGATCTGGGGACCAACGGGACCTTATGTTCTAAGCGTCTTTCTCTACCGAGCTGGGTGGATGGATTGGGGGACTAGCAATGATACAATGAAGGATGTCAGTCGGATTACGTGGAATTTCTTTGCGCATCTGGCTGAAGAAACGGGGCGGAAAGCTGATCCCCCGCCAGAGTTTTTGCCGCCCCCTAGCTACGTGCCACTAAATGAGTATGTACCGGTCGCTGGAGGTTAAGAAGTGGGTCGTAAATAACTTTGGTCTTGAGAGATTCGAGAATGCACGAGTGAATCCGTCAATCTCAAATCTCTCGCAATCTGTGCTGGTTATTAAGTTCCCCGGCCCATGTCGTACGCTTTGGGGCCAAAAATTGGGCAATTCTAGCCCATCTCGAGCGGCAGGGGCAAAGAATTCCACGTCCCGAGACCACATTTTGGGTCATTCCAGAAGAATAGTTATCCATAAAGACCAACTCGCTTGCTTGGAATGGCTTTGGCTTAGTGCTTATCCGAAAAGTTCTGTGACAGTCTCTTCTCACTCGAGGACTTGGTCGAACTCACAACCACTTTTCGGATAGGTTCTTAGGTTGACACATAGACCGCCTATCCCTGCCCCAGATCCTCTAAAACTCTAGACCGATGTTGAACGCAGAAGATCCGGCTACTCTAGCCACACTTCGCGCCCTTCCTCTTGGCTGCGATAGATCCCATCTAGAATCGCCATGACTTGCATGGATTGTTCGGCGGGTACGGGTGATGGTGCGCCTTCTGATATGACGCGCGCAAACTCAACACATTCCAAGGCATGTGGTTCCATTGGATCGGCTGTTAGCTGCAGATCTGTGTTCGTAAATTGCTTCGTCTTGTAGTTGGTGCTCATAAACTTGCCAGCGGGCCATAGGCTGCCACCTTCCGTGCCGTAGAGCCACATCTGCATATCTTCGCCTTGTGTATCGTGATGCAGCAGCCAGCTTACTTCAATGATCAAGGTTGCCCCATTGTCAAAGCGTACAAAGGCCATTGCCGAATCCTCAACGTCCATATCGGAGGGGACCATATCCAAACGCCAGGCGCTAAAAGCACCTTCGTGTTTGGCGAGCGGTGCACGGGCAACGCCGCTCACTGCAACTGGCTTGGGATTTCCCATGAACCAGAGCGTCAGATCCAATATGTGAACACCGATATCGATGCAAGGGCCACCGCCACTGTTTTTCTTGTAGATGAATCCGGGGCGTACCGGTAGCCAACCGCGCCGCAACATCCAACTGCGGGCGTGGTAAACGTCGCCCAATGCACCGTTATCGATTTCCTTTTTCATGGCCTGCGAAACACCCTTGAAGCGGAAATGCTGAGCCGTCATCAGCGTCTTGCCGGACGCATCGCGCGCTTCGATCATCTTTTGAATATCGGCGGGCGTTGGTGCCAGCGGTTTTTCACAGATCACGTGCTTGCCCGCGTTGAGCGCAGCGACAACTAGCTCCGTATGATACATATTGGGTGTGCAAACATCGATGATGTCAATATCCGGATCGCCGAATAGGTCTGCTGGATTGGTCGAAAGCTTGGTCACACCATGTGTTTCGCCCCAAGCTTGCAGAACCGGCTCAATTACGTCACTACCAGCAACGACTTCGGCTAGATCGGATGCGGCCCAGCCTGGCATGTGCGTTTTGGCAATACCACCAACCCCAATCACACCGACTTTAAGTGTTTTAGACATACGATAATTCCTTCACGGTTACAAATGGTTACAATAGGAACCGTTGACATTGCTATGCGCCCAACCCGCAAAGGGTGTACTCTATACAGCAATTGTGTTGCAATTAGGGGTTTCCAACAACCCGACCAGACAAAGTATAAACCTGTTTACATGCGAAGAGCAGCTGAATGCCAACAGAACTTAATGATTGTATATGCTGAGCACTGCCACAGATGAGAATAAATTTGACTACTTTCAGTCGAGTAGAATAAACGAATTTATTCTCATCTGTGAACGAGTGCGATATATTACGGGGAAAACTAATCATTATACAGTCCAATTGACAATTAACCAAGTTCTAACTCCACAACCGATAGGGCAATCGCGTACTTGTACAAGAAAGAAAAGAAGGGATAATCTATTTTGGAACCCAAAAAGGAGAAACCAAAATGGAAAAGCCCGAAATAGCAAGCATAGAAAAGCACTTTGGAAGCATAGAAGAGCCAAGAAGCCCGATAAATCGACGCCACAATCTAATCGATATAATCGTGATAGCAATCTGTGCAGTCATATGCGGAGCAGACGATTGGGAAGGGGGCGAAAAATTCGGCAAAGCCAAAAAGGAGTGGCTAGAAAGCATACTGGAGTTGCCAAATGGAATCCCATCGCACGATACATTCTGGCGCGTATTTGGATTGCTAGATGGAGAGGTCTTTGCCGAATGTTTCAGCAAATGGATGAGCGCAGTCTGCCAGGTGACGAATGGAGAAGTGGTGGCAATAGACGGCAAGCAGTTGAGACGTTCCCATGATAAAACAGTGGGCAAAGGAGCCATATACATGGTGAGTGCTTGGGCTTCTCTGAACAAAGTAGTCCTTGGTCAGTGGAAAGTGGATGAAAAGTCGAATGAAATCACAGCTATTCCAGAGTTACTGCGCTTGTTGGAGATCAAAGGGGCACTCGTGACCATCGATGCTATGGGTGCTCAGACTGAAATTGCACAGCTCATCATTGACAATGAGGCTGATTATCTCCTCTCTCTCAAGGGCAATCAAGGAAACTTACATGCAGATGTCGCCTTGCTCTTTGAGGATCTCGAGGAAAGTGACTTTACTGCCTTTGACCACGATTATGCCAAAACGACCGATAAGGGACACGGTCGGCTTGAAACCCGAGAAGCCTGGACCATTTCTGCCCCCGACATCATCCAGAATCTGCGCAATTCTGAGCAATGGCCTGAACTCTCTACCGTCATGATGGTTCAAGCCCAACGCACCTTGATTTGTGGTGATTCTCAGCAAAAAAGACAATCCCGACAGGCGCTATTACCTCTCGAGTTCCGAGTCCGATGCTCGCTCTTTACTCAATGCCTCTCGCACTCATTGGCATGTTGAAAATCGCCTACACTGGACCCTCGATATTGCCTTCCGAGAGGATGAATCCCGTTTGCGCAAAGGCCACTCAGCTCAGAATTTCGCTGCCCTTCGTCATATTGCTCTCAATCTGCTCAAGAAGGAGACTTCTCTCAACGTTGGCATCAAAAACAAGCGCCTTCCCGCTGGCTGGGACCACCACTATCTCTTGACAGTCCTTTCTGGCTTATTTTTTTAAGGTACGCGATTGCCCTACCACAACCGATCCCAAGACCGCTCTTGGTCCCAATCCTCCGTCGATTGATCAAAGAAAACTGGATCAGCGGGATCGAGATACTGACGGAACATCTCTTCATTAATGTCATCGATCCCAAGACCGGGTGCTTCTGGCACTTGCATATGTCCATCCTGGATCAGCGGCTGGGGTAAACCATTGACAAGCTGGCTCCATTCGGGTGATCGACGGTGATTTTCGAGCACGAGGAAATTCTCGGTCGCCGCGCAATGTACATTGGCCAGAAAACTAACGGAGAACCGGCCATGTGCATGGCCATGGCAATCCCATAATCTTGGGCCATATCGCCAATCTTCTTCGTCTCCAGAATACCGCCAGACGAAGCAAGATCGGGATGGATCACGTCGACGGCCTGCTTTTCAAACAATGGAACAAAGCCTTCCTTCAAGTAAATATCCTCGCCCGTACAGGTGGGCGTATCGACAGCCTGCGTCAATTGTGCCCACTGATCAGCGAACTGCCACGGAATCATATCTTCATACCAGGCCAGCGTATATTTGTCCAATGCTTTACCAAGACGGATACATGATTTTAGTCCGATATGACCGAAGTGATCAACCGCCAATGGAACCTCATAGCCAATCTCGGCGCACAGCCTCCACATAGTCACATAGGAGTGCAATTCCCTTATCCGTGATCTGAATCCCTGTGAACTGATGCATGATCAGGTTGCTTTCCAACATGCCTGGAGGTGCAATCAATGTGTCGGGAATGCCCTTCAGCAGCCCAATCCCAATATCCATTTTGAGAAACTTGAATCCCATCTCCATGCGCGCCTTGAGCCGTTTGCCCATCTCGGCACCGTCGCGTACAGACGGCGTATCGCAATAGCAAAGTACTTGATCGCGAAACTTTCCCCCAGCGAGTTGATACGTTGGAACGCCATAGGCTTTGCCTGCCAGATCCATTAGCGCCATTTCAACACCGCAAACTCCCCCTGCCTGTCGCGCGTGATGACCAAACTGCTTTATCTTGCGAAAAATTTTATCCACATTACAAGGATTCTCGCCAACGAGTCTGTTTTTGAACATTAACGCATAGGTCTTACTCGCGCCGTCTCGCACTTCCCCATAGCCCGAGATGCCCTGATTTGTATCCAGCCGAATGATTGTACAGCGCATCGGAATACCCGCAAGGTTGGCCACCCGCAGATCCGTTATGCGCAAGTCCGATGGTTTAAATTTGTATTGACATGCTGTTCAACGCTCTGATTTTCCATTACTTTCTCCTAACACTCGATCGGGATCGCAGCCTTGATCTTCTCACCCCGATTCTCTGGATCGGGATGCGCAAATTCTGGTTGTCTTTGTCCACCAGCCGCCTCTTTGAGAATCTGCATCACTTCGATCATCCCTTGTGGATCATATCCAGCTTGACACATAAATCGCACGCCGAGTTCATCGGATTGAAGTTCGTCATCGCGACCATATTTCATGTTGATCATTTGGCCGATCATGGCCGCCATCTGAGCCGTTCCTTCGCTTCCAGAACCAATGGCGACCGCATTGATGAGTCCCTCCGTCAACCCGCTTTTATGGCGATGCGCTGTCCCGTGTCGTGCCACAACGACCAATCTCATGTCCCAACACCCCAGCAAGCTGATCTTCCGTTTCAAGACGTCCAAAGAGCAGTCGTAATAAAGATCTGACCACCGGGAAGCGCAAAGGCATTGATCGTGTTGGGATCATTGAGCAGATGGAATTCATACTGCCAGCCCAAGTCTGCATCACTGTTACGAGCAACATGAAAACCCACTTGATCCACATAATCTTGTAATCTTTGGTCGCATAGAGACCACCATATTGCTTAAGCAGTTGGGGCGTCGCTTGTAACCCCATCGCGATTTCCTGATCTGGCGTAATGCTGACATACTGTGTTTCACCTGTTACTTCGTTATATTGACGTGAAGCAAAACGAAATGAGGGCAAAGGCACGCCATGCCCACCGCAATGAGCAGACGCATTTTGGCAGACGACCGTCCTCGTCCACGCCCCAAGCCCATCGTCGCCTGCGACCCACGTGACGTCGGGTTCTATATGCTGATCGTCGAACCATAGTCTTTACTTTCTCCTTTGAACAGAGCCGCCTGCGATACTCCGTTAAAATTAGTTGTTCTCTATTCACGCTCAATTATTGACCAAACATTTATGGCGCTTTGCGATCTCATGTGGTTGACAAAGGCCGGTCAGCGCCGGTTGAGTAGCCGAAGGCGTATCGAAATCAAAGCGGGTCTACCACATTT